>DATILL010000040.1:0-152491 GCA_035476575.1 Mycobacteriales bacterium | reverse complement strand
GCGCGTACCCGGCCATCCTGGTCACGTACGAGATCACCTGCACCAAAGGCCTGCCGACAGACCAGGCCAAGCTGGTGAAGTCGTTCCTCACCTACACCGCCAGCGACGCGGGCCAAGGCCTGCTCACCCCCATCGGGCACCTGCCGCTTCCGACCGACCTCATCACCAAGGTGCGCGCCGCGGTCCAGGCGCTGGGCGCTGCCTGACCCGTCGTCGTGCTGGTGCGCCCCACTGCCACGACAGCGGGGCGCACCAGCACGACATCAATCCCGCGGTGAGCACGAACGAGGACCTAGTACAAACGAGGACATCGTGTGAGTGAGCCGACCCTCTCGGGATCCGAGACACCTTCGGTCAGCGGCCCGGTCATCGTGCCAGGCGCCGGGATCAGCGGGAGTGCGCTGCGCCCCGGTGACCGGCTCTTCCGCGGCCTTTCGATGGCGGCCGGGGCGACCGTGCTCGCGATCATGGCGGGCATCGCGATCTTCCTGATCGCCAAGGCCGTCCCGGCCCTGAGGGTCGACTCGACCAACTTCTTCACCACCACCATATGGCTGCCGGAAAGCGCCACGTCAGGCGGCAGGCCGACGTTCGGAGTCGCCGCGCTGCTCTTCCACACGCTGGTCACCGGCATTATCGCGATGCTCATCGCGGTCCCGGTGGCCATCGGCATCGGCCTGTTCATCACCTACTACGCGCCTCGGCGAGCCGCCTCCCCGCTGGGCTATTTCGTCGACCTGCTCGCCGCCGTCCCGTCGATCGTCTACGGCCTGTGGGGGTTCGCGCTGCTGGCACCGCACCTGACCGGGCTGGTGCTCTGGCTGGACCGGTGGTTCGGCTGGACCGGGGTGTTCGACTACCGGCTGGAGAGCCGCCCGAACAACCTCTCCGACTTCACCGCGGGCGTCGTACTTGCCATCATGATCCTGCCGATCATCTCGTCGATCTCACGAGAGGTGTTCCGTCAGGTGCCCCGCGACCAGATAGAGGCCGCGCTCGCGCTGGGTGCCACCCGGTGGGAGATGGTGCGCACCTCAGTGCTGCCGTTCGGCCGGGCGGGTGTGTTGGCCGCGTCGATCCTCGGGCTGGGCCGAGCGCTCGGCGAGACGCTTGCGGTCACGATCATCCTTGCCTCGGTGTATGACATCAACATCCACATCACCGAGCGGGGCGGCGTCACCTTCGCCTCCAACATCGCGCTGAAGTACGGCGAGGCCAGCAGCATCGGGACCGGCGCACTGATCGCGGCGGGCTTGTGCCTGTTCGTCATCACACTCGCGGTGAACTTCGGCGCCAGCGTGATCATCCGCAGGAAGAAGGTGGGCTGACCCATGGCGGTTGCCACCAGCCCGGCTCCGCCGGCGCCGTCGACGCACAGCATGCTGCGGGGGCGCCGGCTGCCCGGATACGCGCTGCCGGGTATCGCGGCGTCCTCGTTGGCCGTTGCCGCGCTGCTGTTCGCCCTCACGCCACTCCAGGGCACGGCGGGGTATGTGGTGTTCGCGGTGTTGCTGTACGCCGTCAGCCAGACGGTGGTCAGCTTCTCCTTCGAAGGACGCCGACACGCGGTCGACCGGCTGTTCACGACACTGATCTACCTCGCGTTCGTGCTTGCCGCGCTTCCGCTGATCTCGATCACCTGGTACACGGTCAGCAAGGGCATCGGCTCGGTCACCGCGAAGTTTCTGACCACGTCGATGTTCCGGGTCAACCCGGAGGGCCCGGGTGGCGGCATCTACCACGCGATCATCGGCACGCTCGAGCAGTCGTTGCTGGCCACCGTGATCGCGGCCCCGCTCGGTATCCTCGCTGCTGTCTATCTGGTCGAGTACGGCGGACGCCGGCTGTTCGCCCGTACGGTGAGCTTCTTCGTCGACGTGATGACAGGGGTGCCGTCGATCGTCGCGGGCCTGTTCGTCTACGCCGCGTGGATTCTGGTTCTGGGCTTCCAGAAGTCGGGATTCGCCGGCGCGCTCGCGTTGTTCATCCTGATGCTGCCGACTGTCATCCGATCGACCGAGGAGATGCTCAAGCTGGTGCCGAACGAGCTGCGGGAGGCGTCGTATGCGCTGGGTGTGCCGAAGTGGCGCACCATCATGCGGATCGTGCTGCCCACCGCGGCCAGCGGCATCATGACCGGTGTGATGCTCGGTCTCGCCCGAATCATGGGCGAGACGGCGCCGTTGCTGCTGCTGGTCGGTATCAACCAGCGCATTCAGCTCAACCCGTTCGCGGGCCACACCCAACAGGTTCCCCAGGAGTCGCTGCCGACGTTCATCTTCGAGCAGTTCCAGGTCGCGGTCGGCAACACCCAGTCGCCAGCGTTCCAGCGTGCGTGGGGTGCAGCGCTCGTCCTCATCGTCATCATCGGGCTGCTCAACCTGTTTGCCCGGCTCATCGCCCGCTTCACCAGTGTCCGATGAAAGGCCCCTGCTATGGCTAAGCGAATCGACATCTCCGGGCTGAACGTCTACTACGGCAGCCTCCTCGCCGTGTCGGACGTGTCCCTCGAGATCGAGCCGCGTACGGTCACGGCGTTCATCGGGCCGTCCGGCTGCGGCAAGTCAACCGTGCTGCGCACCATCAACCGGATGCACGAGGTGATCCCCGGCGCCCGGGTCGAGGGCAAGGTGCTGCTCGACGGTGAGGACATCTACGGCTCCAACGTCGACCCGGTGAACGTCCGCCGCACCATCGGCATGGTCTTCCAGCGGCCGAACCCGTTCCCCACCATGTCGATCTATGACAACGTCGCGGCCGGGCTGAAGCTGGCCGGGGAACGTCGCAAGGCCGCTCTGGATGACGTGGTGGAACGATCCCTGACCAGCGCAAACCTGTGGAACGAGGTGAAGGGCCGGCTGACCAAGGCCGGCGCCGGGTTGTCCGGCGGCCAGCAGCAGCGGCTGTGCATCGCCCGGGCCATCGCGGTGCAGCCGCAGGTGCTGCTGATGGACGAGCCGTGCTCGGCGCTGGACCCGATCTCCACGCTGGCCATCGAGGACCTGATCGGCCAGCTCAAGACGACGTACACCATCGTGATCGTCACCCACAACATGCAGCAGGCGGCCCGAGTCAGCGACCGGACGGCGTTCTTCAACCTGCCTGCGTTCGGTGAGCCGGGCAAGCTGGTCGAGTTCGACGACACGGCCAAGATCTTCAGCAACCCGGCCAACCCGAAGACCGAGGAGTACATCACCGGCCGGTTCGGCTGAGCCTCCTGGTACCTCCTGGTCCTCTTGTCCGGGGCGCAAGGGGGCTCGGACTCGCCGGGGCGCAGGGATCCCGGGTGGCGGTCAGACGCAGCTTGCCTGGCCAGCGTTGATCGGGGGCTGCGGGCTGGGGGTCCGTGCAGCCGGGCCGGCAGCCGGCGCCGTACCGGTTCGCGTCGCCACCCACTGGCCGAGCCGCACCGGTCGGACACCCTGGTACGACGAGCCGACCACCAGCTCCAGGCTCTGGTCTAGCGACATATCCCGGACCAGCACCGAGCCGGGCACCGCCGCGGCAAGGGTGACCGCCTGAGCGGTGCCGGCCGGGCCGTACCGGATGAGCGACGCCGTGCCGCGGGAGGGGCCGTTGCCGGTCGAGGCGATGGCGAAGCCGCCGCCGCCGAGCGCGGAGGCCACCCTGCTCGCCAGCCCCGGCGTACCGACGCCGTTCAGCACCCGCACCGAGACCTGCTCCGGCGGCACCGTAACGGTGGCCGTGGTGGGGCCATGCGCGGCGGACCCACCGGGTGCCGAGCTGGCCCTGGCCGCCGGCCTGTCGTTGATCAGCGACTGCCAGAGCACCTCGCCCTGCGCGGCGTCCAGCAGCACCCGGCCGCCACCGGTGGCGCGTTGTCCGGTCGGATCGTAGTCGCGGTTGGCGATCGGGGCGGTGAGGAAGGTGACCTTGCGCGGGTCCAAGCCGTGCAGCTGGCTGGCCAGGTTGCGCAGGTCACCGAGCGAGGTACGGCGGTCCAGGGTCACCGACCGCGACGCGGCGTCCAGGAACCGGGTCAGCCGGACCGGGTTGAGCAGGATGCCCCTGCCGGTGGCCACCCGGATCATCGAGCCGAGGAACTGCTGCTGGCGCTTGATCCGGTCGATGTCCGAGCCGTCGCCGAGCGCGTGCCGGGCCCGGACGAACGCCAGTGCCTGCTCGCCCACGAGAGTCTGCGGCCCGACTCGCAGCTTCAGCCCACTGTCGTGGTCGGACACCTTCTCGGTGGAGCAGATGGGCACCCCGCCGAGCGCGTCCACCATCGTCTTGAAGCCGGTGAAGTCGACCTGCACGTAGTGGTTGATCTCCACCCCGGTGAGCCGCTGCAGGGTCAGGATGGTGCACTGCGGCCCGCCGGACTCGAACGCCGAGTTGAACATGCCATCGTGCTGGGGAATGGTCGCACCGTCGCCCCCGGCACACGCCGGGATGGTCACCCATGAGTCGCGCGGGAAGCTGATCAGGGTGGCGTGCTGCCGGTCCGGGGACAGGTGGGCCAGGATCGTGGTGTCCGAGCGTTGGCCGATGACCGCTGGGCCGCCGTACTTGTTGTTGGCGCCGGCCCGGGTGTCGGAGCCGATCAGCAGGAAGTTCTCCGCGTCGAGCTGCTGCTCTCGGTTCTTGATCGACGGGTCGTTGGTGGCGAGCACGTCAACTCGCTTGATGTTGCCGCTGATCTTCCGGTACTCGTAGTACCCGTAGCCGCCGAGCGCCATCACCAGCAGGCCGAGGAGCACGCCGGTCCAGCCGACAACCTGCAGCCAGCGCGGCCGGCGGAGGCCGAGCGGTTGCGCGGCCCGGCCCGCCCGGGCGGCCTCGGCCCGGCGGGCGGCGCGGGGCTGCCAGGGTGGTTCGTGGCCATCGGCGGTCCGGGCGCCCGATCCGGCCGGCGGCTCGTCGTCCGGTGGGATGGCGGGGCGGGCGAACTGGACCGTTGGCCCCTCGAGTGGATCGTCGGTGGTCCCGAACGACTGGGCGAAGTAGGTGGTGGCCTCGTCGTAGGAGGACCAGCTCGGCGCCTCGGTGCGCCGGTCCGGCTCCACGGCGGGGTCATGCGGTACCGCGGGGACATGCGCTACGGCGGGGGTCTGTGGTGCCGCCGGGAGGCGCGGCGGCTCGGACCAGGGCGGCGGCTCGGGCGGCAACACCGGCTCGGGTGCGGCGGCATGCCGGCCGGGCACCTGGTGGCGGTGCTCCGCGGACGGGTCCGGCTCGGCGGGTCGCCGCGGGTTCGGGCCGGCCGGCGGCGCGTTACGGCCCCGTGCGCGCCGAGCCGTGCCATGCTGGCCCGGCCGCCGACCCACACCCAGCCGGCGGGGCGACGGCTCGGGCTCGGGATCGGTCTCGGGCGGCTGCGACAGCCCGAGCACACTCTCCCCGCGGAGAAACCGGATGTAGTCGTCGTCGCTGACCTGGGGGCGCCAGGAGCTGGAGCGCTTGTCGTGTTGCATGTCAGTCACGACGTACGCATCCCTCCTGCTCGAACGGACAATGCGAACCAGATCACTGCCACCGTCACCTGGCTCCGTCGGCTCATGGTCACCTGACGGGCGAGTGGCGACACCCGATGGTACGGATCGACCGTCCGAACCGCGACTGCCTGTTACGTAACTTTCGCTGATTGACCATCTGAATACGCGAATCGGCGCAACTTGCCGTCATTATGACACCGTATAGTGACATACCGTCTTCCAACAGTAACAGGCCGTGGCGCTCCCGGGCGCATTCCCACCCTCTGGTGCCTCCGCAGGACGACGCTGAGGGCGGAGGGTGACTCTCGCGACATCGAGCAACAGTTCGTGTCCCGGCATGGGAGCAGACCCGCTGGTGAAGCCGCTGGCCGGTCATGGTAAGCGCCGTTGTCACCATACCCGCCCTTGTCGCGAAGATCCTGTACAACACGCCCGCGTGTCCCACCAGACCTTCGCGACAAGGCGCCCTAACGCCCTGCCGTTGGTGCTCGAGATGGCCGGCGTACCCGCTGGCCGACGCGGGACGGGCGCACGCCGACCGCGCGCCCGCCGGACCACCGGCGAGGTCGTGCTGGCGGTCTAGCCGAAGCAGACCGAGCGGAGCGGCCGCGCGTCCTGGTAAATGGTGTAGAGCACGAACCCGGCAAAACACAGGGCCAACACCGTGAGCATGGCGAGCGCGTAGTCCAGGGCCGACCAGCGGTCCCGGTGCCTGAGCCGGAGCGTGGCCACGAGCAGGGCCGAGACCGTGAGCCCGGCCCCCAGCCAGCCGAGCCAGAAGCCCGTCGCCGGCATCCGCAGCCCGCCGTCGCAGGCCCTGGCCCGGTCCCGCACCAGGTCCTGGCTGACTCCGGTTGCGAGCACGGCTAGCACGACTCCCGCGACCGCCTGCATCACAATGGCCGCGGCGGGCTTCCAGTGAGCCCCCGGACGCGCTCTGTGCATGACGCTCATCAGCCGGCCAGGTCGTTCAGGACGCGGTCCAGCCGACTGGCGGCCTCGGTGTCCGCGCCGGAGACGGCGGCCGCCGAGCTGGTCAGATCCTGGCTCGTCTGGCTGGTCTGCTGGACCAGTAGGGCGAGCTGGTCGCTCCACGCCCGCCCACAGCCGCGCAGCGAGGTGGCGGACTTCCAGCCGTTGTTGCCCTTGGCCGCGGCGTCGCTGCTCCGAAACCGCGCCGCGATGCTCTCCCGTGTGTCGTCCGCAAGCTGGTCCAGATCACGCCCGGCCTCCCGAACCGGGCCAGGGTTCATGTCGATGCTCAATGCGGGCTCCTACCAGGTCTGCCTCGGACGCACGATGGCAACGCGTTGGTTTCCCTCGCGGACCTCAGTGGCCGGCAGCCTGCCGTCGAGGCTCGCGTCGAGTCGGGAGCTGCTGTGCTGGGTGTAGTGGATGGTGCCGTCGGGCGTGACCGAGGTGACGACCGCTGCATGGTGTACCTGGCCCGGCTCGGTCGGCCCACCAGCGCCGGCCTGCTCCCAGTAAATGACATCTCCAGGCTGCGCCTGCGGCACGGAAACCTGCTGTCCGCCGTTATGGACGAGGAAGTCGTGCTGGGCGTCAGCCTGCGCCCAGCTCGCGGTGTGCGAAGAGTCGCGCGCGTCCAGCCAGTCCCATCCGGTCTGGCTGCCGTGCCCCCAGCTGTTGCCCCCGAAGGTGCCGTCCCAACCCATCTTCTGGTCTAGGCCGGCATGTTCCAGCGCGTGCGACACGAAGTTCGCGCAGTTGTTGTCGAAGATGTCGATGTCGGTGTTGTCGACGTTCTGTCGCGCCCACCGGAGCATCTCGATCCGGTCGTAGCCATCGGTGCCGCGCATCCGCTGCTTCACGTCATCCGGGACACCGTCGAGATCATAAAGATCAACCGGGAGAGCGCGTTCGTACGCCGCCTGCTCCGCAGGGGTGAGCGAGCTCCACCAGATCCGGACGGTGGCCGCGTCCGCGCCGATCGGCAGGCTCTCGCGCAGCAGGGCGAGCTGGTTCTCGGACGCCGACTGCTGGATCTGGTCCAATGCCTTGCTGAGGTCAGTGTTGCTGATGGCATCCCTGAGCCGGTCGAGCTCGGCGCTCGCTTCGTCGTCGATCCGGCTCGCCGACTCGATGGCTTCGGTGATGAGCCGGTTGGCCTGGCTGATCTTTGGTTCGTCCTCGGCGCAGTGGGTTCCGGGCTGCTGGCTCACCCGCCCGTTGCCGTCCACCACGAGCCCGTACCGGTGCGCGTAGTCGATCGCCGACTGGAGAGACCCGCGGACCGCATCGACGGATTCACCGAGGCCGTCCAGCGTGCTGACCACGCCTCGAATCGTGGCGGCGGCGACCTGGTAGGAGTTGGCGAGCTCCTTGAGCTTCTGCCCGGCCCGCTCGCCGACGGCGTCTGTCCAATGTTCGTCAAGAGCGCCGACGCCCCGCTGGTAGATGTCGTTCGCGGACTGCTCAGCTCGCCTGGCCAGATCGACCCAGTCGTCGGCAGCGGTCTTCCACAGCTCCGGATTGGCCTCACGCAGGGCCATGAAGTCGACCATGGGTGACGGCTCCCCCCAAACTCTATGCTCCCCGTTACCCGATGTTACAGCGCAGTGGTTCCGTTTCTGGCTCAGCAGATCGGGTGAAATGAGAAGCGAATGAGCCGGAAGATCAATTCATATCATCAGCGCATTTGCTACGTACCGCGACGAGACGCGCCGCCGGGCCCGCGGGCGATGCTCGATCTTCGTTGCCGGTGGGCGGGTCAGGGGCGACGGCCGGTGAGATCGAGCAGGCGCAGTTGCGGGGATGCGTCGGCCGGCAGGGTGCCGCTCGGGCCGGCACCGAAGTTGCCACTCTTCGCGATGGTCTGCGCCACCGGTGCGTAGGCCTCGTACGCGGCCAGGACCAGCCGCTCGTCCAATGTCTCGTCGCCGCCGGTGGCCCGGGCCAGATCCCAGCCGTGGATCAGCAGGTCACCGAGCCGGAGCCGGGCAAAGGCCGCGCCGGGCATGTCGCCGCGCGGATGGTGGCACAGCGTGTCCAGCGCACCCGGCCGGCGGAACGCGGCGAGCTGCTCGGCACCGCTGGACCGCAGGTCTGACAGCGGCTCGCCGAAGTCACCGGCGCTCACCTCGGCGAACGCCGCGGCGGGCTGGGCACCGGCCAGCAGCAGCACGGCGAACCGGTTGCCCCGGATGATGTGGTCGACCAGGTCCCGCACGGCCCAGTCTTCGCACGGCGTCGGCAGCCCCCACTGGTCCGGCGCGATCCCGGCCGCACGTCGTTCGAAGTCGGTCGTAACCTGGCCCAAGCCTTCGATGATGTCCACCTGCGTAACCCTATCGGTGCCGGCTTGAGTGGCGGCCGCGAGCGCTCCGGCCGGGCTCCTGGCCTCGAAGGCACTGGTCTCGTGTCGCATGCCACGAGACCAGTGCTTTGAGGGTTATCGATGCTTGGGTTATCGGTGCTTTCGGGGTCCGACCCGTCGGGACGGCGGCCCGGACGCGGGCGCTGCGCGGGTCAGGTCAGGGCGAGCAGCCGCACCAGTGTGCTGGCCTTCGGGGTGCCGAGCCCGGTGGCCGCATCCCACCCGCGGTGTGCGGGGAAGCCGGAGATCTCGACGTCACCGTGGTAGGTGTTGTCGCCGGTCGTGATGTCGTGGAACAGCCGCGAGTACACCGACGGCACCCGCGCGGTGGCGTACAACACCCCGTTCAGCGCGCCGATCCGGTGCCGCCCGAGCTGGTCGGCCAACGCGACCAGGCCAGCCCACTGCGGCGACCCGGCACTGGTGCCGCCGAAGCGGAAGACCAGGTCGCTACCGAGCCCCGAGCCGCTCCACACGGCCAGCACACCGCCGATGATCGCGGCGTTGTACGACACGTCCGGCACGCCGCGGGCGGGCAGCCGCGGCGACCGCTGGTATGCCGGCGTCCCGTACAGCACGCTGAACCCACCACCGCCGGCTGAGGCGAAGTCCGGCTCGTTCCATGTCGTCTCGCTGTGGTAGGCGCCGGTCAGCCCGTTCGCGTCCAGGATGGTGCCGCCGACCGCGGTGACGTACGGGTCGGTGGCCGGCGTGCTGGCCGCCGCGAAGAAGCTCTTCCCGTCGCAGGTCGGCTGGGCCACGCCTTGGTCGCCGGACGACGCGAGCAGCGTGATACCTTTCGCGGTGGCGCGGGCGAACAGCGCGTGCTGCCGCGCCTGCAATGCCGGGTCCATGCACTGCTCGGCCTCGCCGAAGCTCTGCGAGATGACGTCGCCGAGGTTGTGGTCGACGGCGTAGCGGGTGGCGGACAGGATGTCGGCGTCGTCGTTGCTCTTGGCCAGCACCAGCACGATCTTGGCCGCGGGCGCGATGGCATGCGCCCATTCCACGTCCAGGGTGATCTCGGCGGACCAGCCGACCATGTTGCCGTCGTTCGGGTCGAACGGCGTCAGGCCGTCCGGCGCGACGATGGACAGGGTGGGGTCGGGCAGCTCGAACAACTGGTCGAACACCGCGAGATCATGGCCGATCGTCGGGCTCTGGAAGGCGTCGACGATGACGATGCCGCGGCCGGCGCCGGTCGCGGGGAGCTTGTCGATGCCGTACGCCGCGCGGATCTGGGCTGGGCCGTAGCAGCCTGCCGGTGTGGTGAGCTGGCAGTTGAAGGTGGCCACGCCGGGCTTGGTGTCGGCTCGGCCGGCAAGGGTGTAGTGCGGGCGGCTCCCGATTGCGGGATGCATCATGCCATGAACCGCGCTCGCCACCGTCGGGGTGCCGACGAGTAACGCAGCGAGCAGCCCGAACGTGGAGAGCGCGGCAAGTGGCCGTCTCCCCACCCGTCGCGTTGCAGAGATCATGCCGAATCCCCTTTCGGTTCCGTGCGGGGATGGCACAGTGACGGCGACCCCTGGCACGGCCGCTGCCCCCTCGGCAGCTCTGACCCGCCGGACGCTACTCCGGATCACTGGGAGACGGCAGCGTTTCTCCGGCGCTGACGGAGGAGACCTCCGGGCACCGTCGAGCCGGGCCGGCCGGGCCTGGGAAGCCTGGGATGTGGGGTCGGCCGGCCCGGCTGCCGCGTCTCTCGGTTGGGCAGCTCGGGTGATGTGTGGCGTGGACGGATTATCGCGCTGTGTGTGCTGCTGCCCAGCCAGCGGCCTACCATCGGCGGCTCGCGGCGCCCTTCCACCCGCGACCCACCAGGGTCGGCACGATTTCGATTTCCTACTCCCACGACGTGGTATCCGACATGACAAGACCTCCCCTCCCCGTATGACTTGTGGAAGACCTGTGTCGGGTCAATAGTCTGTCGAGCGAGGTTGGCTGTCACTCACTGTAACGGATGAATGACCACTCATTAGGCATAAAAGGATGATAACACCTCTAAAATCTAGGTTAGGGCCGGATGTCGATCCTGGCCGAGCGTTATGATCTACGAGAAGTATGAGATATTATACACCTTTGATGTCTTGATCGACCTAAGTGTGACACCTTCTGGGTGGCTGGCCAGCGTTGCGCACGCTATTGCGACGGTGCTCCGGGCTCGGCTGGACTGGACACCGCGCGCAGCGGCAGTCACGCTCTGCATGCAGCACGCTGGCCATCTTCATTCGTTGGGGTGACCCCTACTCGACTGGTCTAACCGCGAGTAAACTGCCTCCCCGCGGGTAAGGGCCAGGCAGCCAATTGAAACGACAGGGAACAGCACCGCCACACTGTTACGACAATGGCGTGGCGGAAGGAAAGCGGCGCGGCCCGAGATGAGCTAATCCACGGCGCGCCATGCAGTACTCAACTCACTTGCAGTTTGGAACGTGCGCGACAGCGCGGCAGAGGGGACCGTCGCCCATGTCTGGTACACCACAGCCCGGTCCGCGGACCTGCCTGTCCTGTGGCCGCGTGCTCAAGTCGCGGCGTGGGGCCGGGCGGGTACAGCACTACTGTGACAGCACCTGCCGGTCGCGCGCCCGACGGCAGCGCGCCAAGTTAGGGCCGCCACCGGCCACGGAGCCGTTCGCCGCGGCAGTGCGGGCCGCGATCGCCGCTCGCGGGCTGTCCTTACAGAGGATCGCCGACCTGCTCGCCGAGCAGGAGCGCCACCTGACCCGGTCAACCATCAGCCAATGGCAGAACGGTCGCTGCAGACCGCACGCCACGTCGCACGGGACCAACCTGGTGCTCGCCCTGGAACGGGTCCTTGAGCTGCCGGCCGGACATCTCGTCGTCACGCTGCTCGAGACGTACCAACATCGCCAGATGCTGCATCGGACCGCGCCCGCCAGCAGATATGTCACGGCGCCGCGAGGTGCGCCGGTCCACTCGGTCGCCCATCGCCGGGCCCGCCTGGAGCGGCGGGTCTACAGCCAGCGGGGCGGCCGGGGGCGGGAGAGCCGGCAGGCGCTGATTGTGGTCCGGCAGCGAGAGCACTACGTCGTCGGCGCCGACCAACGACCGCATCACAGCAGGCTGACCATCGACGTGACGGCGCTGCGGGACGGTATCGAGAGCTACTGGTACATGGTCTCCGCCCAGCACGGGACGCGGTTGACCATCCACGCCGAGGAGGGCTGCCAGGTCGGCCCCACCATCACCGACCAGCGACAGTACCCGCACGAGCCGGAGTACCTCACCGCGACCGAGCTGATCTTCGACGAGCCGCTGGGGGCGATGGAGACCCACCGGCTCAGCTACACGGTGAGCTATACCCACGAGGCCGGCTACGTCGACAGCTGCCGCCGCTACCAGCGGGTCCTCAGCTCGCTCGCCGCCCGCGAGCTGCAGATCAGCATCGGTTTTGACCCACAGATGCCGCCCGCGGTGCTCACCCGCTGCCGGTGGGACACCGTGCACGGCAACTACGACAATCCGGTCCGGACCCAGCCGGTCAGCGGTCTTGGTGACCGGATCAGTCTGGAGAACCCGCTGGCCGGCGGTTACGGGTGGACCTGGGAATGGCCGAAAGCGGATCTGGCCGATCGGCTGTCGGCCTGAGGCTGGCAGAGCTCAGTCGGCGACCATGGCGCGGGGGTCACCCAAACAGGTTAGATTGCGGCCAGCGGGGCCTGGATGGCGGATATCGTTTGGGCCCGCTGCCAGGATCGGCGCAGGATCGGGTAGCGACCGTCGTGGATCCCATCGGCGGTGAGGCGGCCGATGAGGGGGACGCGGTGCCCGATGCGCAACTGAACAGGTTGGTCACGCAAGTCGCCAAGCGCGCGGAGAATATGGCGAGTGAACTACTGAGAAACACATTTGTCCCGGTTCGGTCGCTGATGGCACACCTTGAGGCTCCTGAACACCACGTCTTATTCGGCCGCCGCGGCACCGGAAAGACGCACCTGCTGCGCTATCTGCAGGACCAGAAGGCGGCTCAGGGCTGTCTGGCGATCTACCTCGACCTGCGCAAGATCGGCTCACCCGAGGACATCATCTCGGCTGAGCCGGAGAGCTTTTCCGAACGAGCCACCGGGCTGCTTGTCGACGTCGTCGAGCACATCCACAACGAGGTCTACGACGAGGTCCTGACCGACCGGTGGACGCCGCTGCTGTCCGGCATCAGCGAGGGGCTGGACGCACTGGCCGGTGCCGCAACCCAGATCCGGGTGATCGGTGAGACCGAGGTGGAACGGCAGGAGGAGGTCGCGGCCCAGGCCGAGCGGTCCCGCGGCGTCGCGGTGGCGGTAGGCAGGGACTTCCACGCGTCATGGCACCGAGACAGTCAGAACCAACAGTACAAACGAAAATTCGAACGTCGGCTCAGCCGCGGCCGCGTGCGGCACCATCTGCTGCTCGGACCGCTGTCCAGCGCGATTCAAGCCCTCGTCCGCGCGCTGGAAGGGCGGCAGTTGTGGGTGTTGATCGACGAGTGGTCCGCGCTGCCGCTGGACCTGCAGCCGCTGATGGCCGACCTGCTGCGACGTACGTTCTTCGCCACCACGGGAGTCGTGGTCAAGATCAGCGCGATCCACGGCAGGTCGCGGTTCAGCGACATCGAGACCCTCGGGTCGCCGGTCGGTCTCGAGCTCGGCGCCGACACCGCCGCCAGCCTCGACCTCGATGATTTCCTGCTGTTCCGGAACGACGTCGCATCAACTCTCGAGTTCTACGCGACGCTGTTGCATCGGCATCTGACCGCGATCGTGGTCCGGTCTGACCGGCCGGCCTTGGCCGCGTTGCGCGGCATCAACTGCCCCGGCGACCTAACCAAGCGACTTTTCGCCGATCATGACAGTTTCCACAACCTGGTGCTCGGTGCTGAGGGCGTGCCGCGGGACGCCCTGCAAATTGCCGGGCTGGCGGCCGGCGCCGCCCACAACCAACGGATCGGCTCGATGCACGTCGCAACCGCGACGCGCGACTTCTTTCTCCGCGACAAGGAGGGGAGCCTGCCGAAGCCGGCGCACCGGGTGTTCGCCAACCTGATCGAACAATGTGCCCGGCAGCGCAGCCGAATTATCCCGCTACGCCGTGACGGTGAGTCGAACGAGGAGATCATCCAACGGCTGTACGACGCCCGCCTCATTCATCGAGTCCGCCAGGGCGTCTCACTCGACCCCGAGCACCCGGCCGAGGTCTACGACGTGTACGTGATTGACTACGGGTGTTTTCTTGGCTTGCTGAAGTCGGGCCGGATCCGGGCGGTTGAGGACGGGCTCGACCCGGGCGCGCGTTTCGCCGACGCGAACGAGGTGGAGATCCGGGGCCGGTCGTTCGTCCGGATGCCGGTGGGTTGGTACCGGCACCCGCTGCGGCCACGTAACTAGCCGGGGCCCGTGACACCGCAGTGCCAGGGATCGCCCAGGTGCCGGCCATGATCGAGTGGCTCCTTGCCGCGTTTGTCGGGATCTTCCGGAGTGCCACAGCACGTCCGTCACGGCGTCAAGGCTGGCTGGACCAAGCGCCCAGCGGATGGGGGTCTCCTGATGTGCACCTTGCCGGGATCTGGTGGAAGGAAACCCGAGTTCGGGAGGCTCCCATGGTTCATGATGACCCGTCGATCAACCGCGCGCCGACGTCGACCCAGCCTGCCTCCAGCCTCGGCGCGATCGCCTCGCGGATCCACTGCGATCCCAACGACTGGGTGAGCTGGGACGCCGACTGCCCGTGCGGCGCGCCCACCACGTGGTACTCGCGCTCGGTCCAGGCCGTCTCGCAGGGCGACCAGGGTGACATCGACGACCCGCGCTACACCACCGTCGAGTACCGTCTCGCCTGCCCCTGCGCCCTGCCCACGGCGGCTTGACCGCCGGCGCCCGGCTACTCGGTCCGGCCTTTGTACCCACGCCCTGTGGTGACCTTTCGTCCCGCCGCACCACGTGTGGTCACCTGTACGCCTTGTGGTGACCTGTTGGGGCGCTGAGGCAACGAGAGGTCACCACAAGGCGTGTAGGTGACCACATCGGGGGCGGGCTGGCGCCTATCGGCGGGCGCGGACCAGCAGCAGGGCGACGTCGTCGTCGTTGTGGTCCCGGCGGCCGAGATCACGCAGGACGGCGTCCGCAGCCGCGGGCAGCGGACCGGAGCCGTGCCGGCCCAGCTCCGCGGCCAGCGCCGCCAGCCCGAGATCCAGATCGCGTTCCCGGTCCTCGACCAGCCCGTCGCTGAACAGCGCGAGCAGCGCCCGGCCGGCACCGCGTGCACCGACTCGGTGTACGCCGAACGCCCCACGCCCAGCGGGGGCCCGGGCGCCACCTCCAGCACCCGCGGCTCGCCGGGCGGCAGCCGCAGGAACGGCGCCAGGTGACCGGCGCTGGCCAGCCGCAGCTCGCCGGCCGGTACGTCGTACACGCCGTACAGGCAGGTGACCAGCATCCCGTCCGGCAGCTCGGTGACCAGCTCGTCCAGCGTGGCCAAGATGGCGGCCGGGCGCAGCCCGAGCCGGGCGTACGCCCGCAGCGCCGCCCGCACCTGGCCCATCACCGCAGCGGCCCGCACCCCGTGCCCCATCACGTCGCCGACGGCGAGCCCGGCCCGCCGGCCACCCAGGTCCAGCACGTCGTAGAAGTCGCCACCAATGGCCAGCGTCCGGCTGCTCGGCACGTAGACCGCGCCGATCTCGACCGCGTCCAGCTCGGACAGCTCCGGCAGCAGGCTGCGCTGCAGGATCTCGGCCGCACCCCGTTCGGCCTCGAACCGCCGGGCATGCGCCAGCGCCACCGCAAACCGCCCCGCCACCTCGCTGGCCAGCGCCAGCTCCTGGTCGTCGAACGCCGGCTGCCCGGCCTGCCGGCCGAACCCCATCGCACCCAGCCGCTCACCGCCCGCGACCAGCGGGACGGCCACCACCGAGTCACCGCCTGGCCCAGCCAACGGACCGGCTGGCCACGGGTTGCCGGGCGCCGGGTTGACGACCAGCCGGACCGTACGGTGCTCCCGGTAGGCCACCACCAGCCCGGAGTCCGAGCCGACGTCGTACGGCGGCAGCGCCAGCCAGCGCTCAGCCAGCGCCCGCCGGGCACTGTCGCGGTGCGTCATGGCCACCCGGCGCAGCCGGCCATGTGGGTCGGGCTCGACGATCGCGCACCAGTCGACCAGCCGGTCGACCACCAGCCGCCCCAGCCGGTCGATGATCACCTGCGGTTCGAGCGAGGACGCCACCAGCGAGCTCGCCTCGGCCAGGAAGGCGAGCCGTTCCTGGGACATCCGCAGCGTCTGCTCCACCCGCTTGCGCCGGCTGATGTCGGTGACGATGCCGACCGCGGCGACGATGTCGTCCCGCTCGTCCCGGACCGGTGCGGCGCGCATCAGCAGGTCGATCACCTCGCCGTTGGGCCGCTGGTAGCGCACCTCCTCCTCGGCCACGACCTCGCCGTTCAGCAGGGCGCGGGCCACCGGCATCTCCCGCGGCGGGTACGGCGTGCCGTCGGGGTACAGCAGCGGGTATGCCTGGTAGTCCTCGATGGTCACCGCGGGCAGCAGCTCGTGGCCGACCAACCGGCGGAACTCGTCGTTCGCCGCGGTCACCTCACCGTCCGGGGCTCGGGTGACGACCAGCCCCTCCGGCATCTGCCGCATCACCGCGCGTAACAGCCGAGCCTGGTCGGTCGCCTCGGCGCGGGCCCGTTCGACCCGTCGCTCGGCCAGCCGCGTCCGCAGCTCCAGCTCGTCCATGATCAGCCCGGCCAGGTCCTGCAGCGAAGACCGCTGCTGCGCGGTCCACGGCATGGGCCCGGTGTGGGCCGCGCAGAGCGTCCCCACCGGCTGGCCGGCGCTGAACAGCGGCACCCCGACGTAGGCGACCAGGCCCAGCCTGCGGACGGTCGGGTCGTTGGCGAACTCCGGGTCCGCCCGCGCGTCCGGCACGCACAGCGGCTGGCCCAGGACCAGCGTGACAGGGCAGAACCCCTCCCCTGCCGGCACCGACGCACCCTGGGCCGCCGCGAACACGGTGGTGGCGGTCGCCGTGCCGGGCGCGAACTGCCGGACGGCGTCCACGAAGTTGACTCCCGCGACCGGCACCCCGAGCAACCGGGCGGCCAACCGCCCAACCCGCTCGAAGGTCCCCGCCGTGTCGGGCTCGAGGAGCCGGAGCCGGTGCAGGGCGTCAAGCCGGGCAGGGTCGCGAAGCAGCTCGGTCAGTCCGGCACGCACAGGTTAAGACTACGGACAGCAACCGACCCCGGCCAGGAAGGAGTGTCGAGTGACACTCAGACCGATCACACGAGCCGGACAAAATCCACCTATGACACATCTAAAACCGGATTAACCTGTTCATAACGTTGGAGACGAGGAAAGCTCGTGTCAATGTCGTCACGATAAGTAATCGGTACGACATACCCATCAGCCTGCAACTTGGTCAGGTGCTGAGACAGGACCAGCAGCACGCCGTCCCAGGTGACGACCCGGCCGGACCCGGGGCGCGCCGCCGCCTGCGCGGCCATGGCTGTCGCCGTCCGGGCGTCGTCGTACACCTCGATGGTGCCGCCGAGCTCCAGGCTGCCGTACGACCGGTCGTGGACCCGGCCGGCGTTGATCCGGGCGTCGACGAAGGCGACCTTCTCGGCGGGGCCGTCGGTGGTGCCGAGCAGGCCGTCGGGGTCGGTGAGCTGGGTGTAGATCACCGTGGACCGCACTGGCAGGCCATCCTTGCGCAGCTCCTCGAGCATCGCGAGGGCATGGATCGCCAGGGTCGGCACCGGGCGTCACCTCCGGAAGCGTCCGCCTGCCTCATTCTGCGCCACAAAGTCAGACACCCGGGCTGCGTCACGGTTACGTTCACGTGACAACGGCGCGGCGCCGCGCCCCGGGTGCGGGGCACGGCGCCGGTAACGAGGAGGGGAGCCTGCGGACCCTCGGTCAGCCCTCGTGTGGCGAGCTGCCGTCGAGCAGCGAGCGCACTTCGGACTCCTTGTAGCGGCGGTGGCCGCCGAGCGTCCGGATCGAGGTGAGCTTGCCTGCCTTGGCCCAGCGGGTGACCGTCTTGGGGTCAACGCGGAACATGGAGGCAACTTCGGCCGGAGTCAGTAGCGGCTCGGCCTCGGTGGCTTGGCGCGTGGTCATGGCTGGTCCTTTCTTCCCGATCAGGCCCTATCCCGTCTAACAGAGCCGATCGTCGTCCATATTGCACCATTTTCCCGCATAGATCAAATGGTCCGATCGTGCTATTCACTGTCTAGTCACCCCTGGCTGGCCGGGACCGGCCGGCCAGGGTACGTACTCCGCATCAGTTGGCGGACTCGACGAAGCTCGCAGATTGCCAGCGGGTGATAATCCGATCGTACGCGCCCGCTGCCCCAGATGCGTCACCTCGGGCTAGTGCGGCGATCGCGTCGTGTACGTCCCGGGCTGACTCGTCGGCCCGGAGGGCGTCGTCGTCGAGCAGGTAGACCAGCCCGCCGTAGTCCAGCTCGACCAGCGACCGCGGGTGGAACTCCTCCAGCCACCGGCCCATCTCCTCCACCCCGGCTACGGCGGGGGCGTTGCGCATGGCCCGGCGTAGCACGGCCAGCCCGCGGGCGACCCGGCGCCTGGCCTGGGCCATCTCGGTGCGGTACACCACCGAGCGGCCGACCCTGGTGCGGCCGCTGGCCTGGCCCGCGCGGCCGACCCGCTGGCCCAGGTCGACCCGGCGTTCCGGGCTGTCGAACAGCAGGAACCAGCGCACCGGGATAGCCCAGCGGTGGCTCTGGATGTGCATCCGGCGGTCTGGGTGCTCCGCCCGCCAGCCGGCGTACGCGGTGGTCGCCTTGGCGATCTGCTCCTTGGGCAGGGCCAGCGAGGAGAGCCCCGCCGGCAGCATGTTGGCCAGCTCGATGGCGGCTCCCCAGCAGCGCACCGCAGTCCGCCACGGGCACACCAGGGTTGCTCCGTTCGACTCCGTGACGAAGGCGTGCTCAGGCAGCTCCGCGCCGGGCAGCCGGGGCGGGGAGGCTAGCAGGCAGGTCAGGCCGAGGTCGCGCTCGACCGCCGGACCGTCCAGCGGGCCGGGCGCGCGACGCTCGGCGACGTACCGGGTCCACCAGCCACGCTCACCATCGTCGAACGCGGACAGTGGCTGGTAGACCCGCAGGTATGCCACGTACGGCGGGCTCACTGGCCGATCGTCGCACGCCGTGTGCCCGCCCGCGTGACGAATGTGGGGAGGATGCCCGATTGGCCGTCCGGTCGGGGCCTGGCGACCACTGTCTGGCTGGCCTCGGCCCCGGCCAGTGCGGCCCGGGGGAACGGGCCGCGGATCGGCCCGACTATCGTTTCGACACGTCGGGCCTACCCGCCCGGCCCCTGGTCCCCCTCCTCACCAGGGTGGTGGGCCAACCCATACTCACCGGAGGGAAGCTCGTGACCGTCTTCTCCGCCAGCCACGAGCAGGTCGTGTTCTGCCACGACCCGCGCTCAGGGCTCAGGGCCATCGTCGCCATCTACTCGACCGCGCTGGGTCCCGCCCTCGGCGGCACCCGGTTCTACCCATACCCCTCCGAGGAGGCGGCGCTGGCCGACGTGCTGGCGCTGTCCAAGGGCATGGCGTACAAGAACGCGCTGGCCGGGCTGGACCACGGCGGTGGCAAGGCGGTCATCTGGGGCGACCCGGCGCGGGACAAGACCGAGCCGCTGCTGCGCGCGTACGGCCGGTTCGTCCAGTCGCTCGGGGGGCGCTACTACACGGCCTGCGACGTGGGCACCTACACCGAGGACATGGACCTCGTGGCCCGCGAGTGCCGCTACGTCACCGGGCGCAGCGTGCAGCACGGCGGGGCGGGCGACTCCTCCATCCTCACCGCGTACGGCGTGTTTGAGGGGATGCGGGCGTCGGCCGAGCACCGGTGGGGTGCGCCCACCCTGACCGGCCGCCGGGTCGGGGTCGCCGGTGTCGGCAAGGTCGGGCACCACCTGGTCGGGCACCTGGTCGGGGCCGGTGCCGACGTGGTGGTCACCGACATCAACCCTCTGGCCGTCGAAGGGGTCCGGGTCGCCTACCCCGGCGTCGAGGTGGCCGCCGACACCGACGCACTCATCCGGGCCGACCTCGACGTGTACGCACCGTGCGCGCTGGGTGCCGCGCTGGACGACTCGATCGTGTCGGTGCTGTCCGCGGAGGTTGTCTGCGGCGCGGCGAACAACCAGCTCGCCCACCCGGGAATCGAGAAGATCCTGGAGGACTGCGGCATCCTGTACGCCCCGGACTACGTGGTCAACTCCGGCGGCGTGATCCAGGTGGCCGACGAGATCGAGGGCTTCAGCTTCGAGCGGGCAAAGGCCAAGACGGCGCGGATCTTCGACACCGCCAAACGGATCTTCGCGCTGGCCGCTGACGAGGGCGTGCCGCCCGTGGTGGCCGCCGACCGGCTGGCCGAGCGGCGGATGGCGGAGGTCGGCTGGCTGCAGACCATCAGGCTGTTCGGCTGAGCCGGCGCCGCCGCGGCCGGGACCACAGGGGCGTGGGACACCCGGATCTGGCAAACCCGATGTGCCGATCGGGCCACCAGCCCTGTACGGTGGAAGACACGAGACATAAGCCATGTGTCGGGGCTGCCGAGCGCAGGTCGCCCCGTTGTTCTGTGCGAGGGGGTCGAGCCGATGGGGCGCGGCCGGGCCAAGGCAAAGCAGCAGAAGGTCGCTCGGGAGCTGAAGTACAGCTCGCCGAGCACCGATCTGTCCAAGCTGGAGCGCGAGCTCAGCGGCAAGCCCGTCGAGGACGTCGGAGAAGACGACGAACTTGACGACGAGTATGAGGACTACAACGAGTACGACGAACGTCGCGAGCGGCGCTAGTCTCCGTACGCGTAGTCCGAGCACGGTCCAGACGCGGCACATGGCATCACCCGCCCGGTCACGGGCATCGGTCTCACGGCACGGCCCGCACGGGCACGGCCTTCAGGGGCCTTGAGGGGCACAGGCGCACCTCATGCGCCGGTTGCCGGCGGCGCCCGGCCGTCAGCCGGCTGGTAGCCGCGCCGTCAGCCGGTCGGGTAGCCGCCGGTCATCCGTACCCCGCCGGACCCGGTTGAGATCTCGCCGAGCACCCAGGCCGGCACCTTGCGGCCGAGCAGGATGGCCAGCGCCCGGTCGGCGTCGCCCGGGCTGACCACGGCCACCATCCCGACGCCCAGGTTGAATGTGCGCTCCAGCTCCGGCTCGGCCACCCGGCCGTACCGCTGGATCAGCCGGAAGATCGGTTGCGGGGTCCAGCTCGCCCGCTCCACCACGGCCGCCAGCCCAGGCGGCACGATCCGGGCCAGGTTGCCCGGGATGCCACCCCCGGTGATGTGCGCGAACGCCCGGACGTCGGTCTCCGCGACCAGCGCCAGGCAGTCCTTGGCATAGATCCGGGTCGGGGTGAGCAGCTCCTCGCCGAGCGTGCGCCGGCCGCCCAGCTCCTCCGGTGTCGCGTCCAGCGGCAGCCCGGCCATGGTCAGCAGCACCCGCCGGGCCAGTGCGTAGCCGTTGGAGTGCAGCCCCGAGGAGCCCAGCGCGATCAGCACGTCGCCGGCCCGGACCCGGTCCTCGCCGAGCACCGCGTCGGCCTCCACGATGCCCACCCCGGTGCCCGACACGTCGTACTCGTCCGGCTCCATCAGGTCGCCGTGCTCGGCCGTCTCGCCGCCCACCAGCGCGCAGCCAGCCTGTACGCAGCCCGCGGCGATGCCGGCCACGATCGCCGCGATCCGCTCCGGCACGACCTGGCCGCAGGCGATGTAGTCCTGCAGGAACAGCGGTTCGGCCCCGCACACCACCAGGTCGTCGACCACCATGGCGACCAGGTCGATGCCGATGGTGTCGTGTATGCCGAGCCGCCGGGCGATCGCCAGCTTGGTGCCCACGCCGTCCGTGGACGACGCCAGCAGCGGCCGCCGATACTTCGACAGGTCCAGCTCGAACAGCCCGGCGAACCCGCCGAGACCGCCAACCACCTCCGGCCGGCTGGTCCGCCGGACCGTGGCCTTCATCAGCTCGATGGCCCGTTCGCCGGCCGAGATGTCCACACCGGCCTCGGCGTACGTCATGCCTTCCTCGAGGTTCATGGGCGGCGCAGGGCGTCCTCGGCGCCGTAGCCGGCCGGGGCGACCGGCGCCGCGTCGCCGTACACGCCGCGAACCCGGTGGCCGATGCCTTCGAACACATGCTTGCCTACCAGCGCCGGGTCCGGCAGCGGGATCGGGTAGTCGCCGTCGAAACAGGCTCGGCAGAGCCGGTTCCTCGGCTGCTCCGAGGCGGTGACCAGCGCATCCAGGGAGACATAGCCGAGCGAGTCGGCGCCGATCGAGGCCCGGACGCCGTCGTTGTCCAGCCCGTTGGCGAGCAGCTCGGCCCGGCTGGCGAAGTCGATGCCGTAGAAGCACGGCCAGCGCACCGGTGGGCTGGAGATCCGCACATGGACCTCGATCGCGCCGGCCTCGCGCAGCATCCGGACCAGCGCCCGCTGGGTGTTTCCGCGCACGATCGAGTCGTCGACGACGATCAGCCGCTTGCCCCGGATGACGTCGCGCAGCGGGTTCAGCTTGAGCCGGATGCCGAGCTGCCGGATCGTCTGCGAGGGCTGGATGAACGTCCGACCGACGTAGGAGTTCTTCACCAGGCCCTGGCCGTAGGGGATCTTGCACTCCTCGGCGTACCCGATCGCCGCCGGGGTGCCCGACTCCGGCACCGGGATGACCAGGTCCGCGTCGACGGCGTGCTCCCGGGCCAGCCGGCGGCCGACCTCGACCCGGGCGGCGTAGACGCTGCGGCCGGCGATGTGGGTGTCCGGCCGGGCCAGGTAGACGTACTCGAACAGGCAGCCCTTCGGGGTCGGCACGGCGAACCGCTCCGAGCGCAGCCCGTCGTCGTCGATGGACAGCAGCTCGCCCGGCTCGATCTCGCGGACGAACGACGCGCCGACGATGTCCAGCGCGGCGGTCTCGCTGGCCACCACCCAGCCGCGTTCCAGCCGGCCCAGCACCAGCGGGCGGACCCCGTGCGGGTCGCGGGCGGCGTACAGGGTGTGGTCGTCCATGAAGACCAGCGAGAAGGCGCCGCGCAGGGTGGGGAGCAGCTCCAGCGCCGCCGCCTCCACGGACAGGTCCGGCTGGTCCGCCAGCAGCGCGGTGATCAGGTCGGAGTCGGTGGTGGCGGTGCCGGTCAGCCCGGCCGCGGCGGCCCGCTGGGCCAGCTCGTGGGTGTTGACCAGGTTGCCGTTGTGGCCGAGGGCCAGGCCGGTGCCCGCCTTGGTGGTGCGAAACGTGGGCTGCGCGTTCTCCCAGGTGCACGAGCCGGTGGTGGAGTAGCGGGCGTGGCCGATCGCGATGTGACCCTTGAGGCTGTTCAGGGTCGCCTCGTCGAACACCTGCGCCACCAGGCCGAGGTCCTTGTAGACTACCAGGCTGGAGCCGTCGCTGACGGCGATGCCGGCCGCCTCCTGGCCGCGGTGCTGCAGCGCGTACAGGCCGAAGTAGGCGAGCTTGGCAACGTCCTCGCCAGGGGCCCAGAGGCCGAAGACGCCGCACTCCTCGCGGGGCGGGTTGTCCAGGGGTTGCACGTGGGCGAGTTTAGCCGGGCGTGGTGACCGGCTCGGCGGCCCTCAGGGTCACCAACCTCGCGTCCAGCAGCTCGCCCTGGAGCCGGGGCGGGAACCGGTCCGGGTCGAAGACGGCCTGTAACGCCAGCCCGTCCACGAAGGACACCAGGGCCGCCGCCTCGCCGTCCGGGTCGGTGCCGGGGGCGAGCTCGGCCCGCTGCTCGGCCTGGCGGAGCACGGCAGCCATGGCCTGACGCCATTCGTCGTACACCGCGCGCTGGGCCGCGGCGAGGGCCGGCCGGGCCAGCGCGTGGCCCAGGAACGCGAACCACACCCGCAGCTCGGCGTGCCGCTCCTGGTCCATCGGCAGGGTGTTACGCAGGACCCAGCGCAGCACCGACATCGGCGGGCCGACGACGTGCCGCCGGGCGGTCCGCTCCAGCACGCCGTCGGCGACCCGCTGGAAGGCGGCGAGCAACAGCGCGTCCTTGTCCGCGAAGTAGTGCGCGAGGACGCCGGGGGACCAGCCAGACTCGGCCGCGACGTGCCGGATGGTCACCGCCTCCACGCCGTCCCGGCGGATCAGCCGGATGACGGCGTCGGCTACCTCACGACGGCGGACGGTGTGGTCAACCAACTTTGGCACGGTGCGAAGTCTAGTGGGACGAATGTCCGAGATCGACTCCATGCGCGGGGCACTTCACGTACCCGGCCAGCCGCTGGGGGGTTGCGGCTGGCCGGCAAGGCAAATGTAGCTACTTGCCACAACTCAGGCAAGCTGTCCCATTCACATCTGACGAGCGCCTGTGGATAACTTGCGAGGCCAGTGTCCCGGTTTGTCTAAGCTAGCCGGCGTCTTCGGAGCGCGATCATGGAGGGTGGCGCATGGCAACACAGCCCATGGCAACGCAGGCAGTCGGGCCGGACCTGCCGGACCGGATGCGTCGGCGGCGGCGGGAGGTCGAGGGTGTGCTGCGCACGCTGGAGCGCGAGCACGTGACCGGTCAGGACCCGGCCGGGCTGGTTACGCTCCAGTTGGACGGCGCCGGCCGGGTCACCCGGGCCGAGGTCTCGCCACGAGCCTGGGACTCGCTCCCGGCCGAGGCGCTTGGCGAGCATGTCCTGGCAGCCCTGGTGGCGGCGCAGGAGCGGGCCGTGGCGGCGTTTGCTGAGGTGGCGCCGGCCGGGCTCGGGCTCGACCTCCGGCCCGCCACGCTGCGCTCGCTGCGCGCCGACCTACGGCTGCCGAGCGGCCTGACCGGCACGGGCACCGACCAGGCTGGCTGCTGGCGGGTCACGGTCGGCCGGTCCGGCGTACGGCGGATCGAGCTCGACCCCGAAACAGGCCAGCAGCGCTCGGCCGCGGAGCTGGCGGCTGGCCTGCGTTCCGCGCTGGCGGCCGGGTGGTGGCAGCTCGGGCACGAGGTCGTCCGGGGCGCGACCGGGCAGGAGGTGGCGGGCCGATGACGGACCAGGCCCGGCTGGAGGCCGACGCCCGGGCGATGCTCGGCTCCGCCGCTGATGTGGACGCCGCGGCGGCCTCGCTGAACCTGGCCCGGCTGCTAATGGCGCGGGACCCCGATGGTCCGGACCGGGCTGCCTACAGCAGGTTCGGCCACCATCTCGCCGATGAGTACGCCAGCTTCGCGGTCGATCTGGGTCGCGTGCTGCACGAGGCTCCGGCTCTGGTGTTCTCGATCGCGGACCGGCTGCGGGCCACGGCGGCCGAGTATGTTTCGACCGACGTGGTCACCGGGGCGAGCTTCCGCCGGCTCGAAGGCGGCCTGTGATGGGCCTGGCTCCCGATCTTGGGCCGTTCTTTCAGGCGGCCGACTGGCTCGGCGTCCCTTATCACGTGGTGCTGCGGGAAGCATGCGCAACGCCGGGCGACCCGGACGCGCTGGAGGGCGAGGCGCTGCGGCTGGCCACCGTGCGGTCGAGTCTCACGGATGCGCGGGACCTGCTCGGTCGCAACCTGCTGCTGCTGAAAGAGCACTGGCATGGCGACGCCTGTAGTGCCTACGAGTCCTACGTCGGCGATGTGTCCGAGCGGATCGACCGGCTCACCGAGCTGGTCAAGCGGGTCGGTGACCAGCTCAACGAGGCGGCGAGCGTGCTCCGCCAGTTCTGGGGTGAGGTCGCGAAACACTCCACCGAGGCGCTCGCCACGATTACGGGCGCGCTGGTCTTCACCTCGGTCACGGGTGGGTCCAGCCTTGTCGTGGCCGCGTTCGTGGTGTTCGCGCTGGCTGCCGAGCTGAGCAGCTTCGTGGATGAGTTCACGCCGACGCTGGAGCAAGCGGCGCGGCAGGTCGCGGTGGGTCGGGCGGAGCTGGGCAGCCTGGCCGCTGGTGGGGCCATCGGCATCTTCGGGGACAGCCGGCCGGGCAGCACAGAATGGTCGCCGCGGTGACCCGCCGCCAGCCGGCGAGCCCCGACCCGAGGATCACCGGCGCGGTTACGTTGGCGTGCGGCGCGCTGATCCTCGGCACGGTCGTCCGGCTGTCGGACGGTGATGGCGGGCATCCACTGGCGGCGGGGTTGCTCACCGGGACGATTGTGGTCGGCCTCATGGGCTTGATGGTGCTTGGCCTCGCGATGGTCCTGCCTGCGCGTCCCCGATTTCAGGGCCTGCGGTGGGGGCTGCTGGGGCTGGGGTTGTACTGCTTCGCCGTGACCGGGTTGGCGCTCGGCGTGGCGGTGAGCACCGGCGGCTCTGGCCTGGCGATCATGGCCGGCTTCTGTGCCATCCTGGCCCCGCTGCTGGGCGTTGGGTTGTTGGTGACATGGCACAACCTCGACGCCGGGCTGCCGGCGGGTGGTGGCGGGTCCAGCGGTGGCGGGTCCAGCGGTCCTCCACCGTGGGTGGGCACCGCGGCGCGGGCGGCCCGGCCACTCACCCGTGCCCGGATGCTGGTGCACGGCATGGTGTGTGCGCTTGTCGGGGGCGGGGTCCTGCTGCTCTTTCTGGTGGTGGTGCCGGCGTCTTCCGGCCGTCATCCCCACCCGCTTGGGTGGGCCGTCTACCAGTGGGCGCTTGCGGGTGGGGTTGCACTCGTGATCGTGAATGGTCTGGTGCTGCTGTGGTCCGGGCGCACACCAGCCGCCTACCTGCGTGCCTGCGACTCGTGGTTCAGGGCGATCAGCCGCATGGTGCTGGTGGCGTCGGTGTACTGGTGGGGTGTGGGTGTCCTCATGCTGGGTGTCGCGCTGACCGGCCGGGGCTCACCGCTGGCGTTCACCGCCGGTCGGCTGGCGGTCGTGGGCGCGTTCTTCGGTGTGCTGGGCCTGGTGGGTCGGCATCGGCTTGCCGACCGGGTGCCCTCGCTCGCCCCGCCGGCCGGCGGGTTGGCGCAGCCGCAGGCTCAGGCGAGCGGGAGGTAGGGGGAAAGATCGGCCCGGTCGCCACTGGCGGTCAACTGTCCACTGTGGACGGCGTCGACCCAGGACAGCCGGCCGGTGGCCAGCCGGAGCCAGGTGACCGGATCGGTCTCCACCACGTTGGGCGGGGTGCCGCGGGTGTGCCGGGGGCCGGCAACGGCCTGCACCGCGGTGTACGGCGGCACCCGCAGCTCAACCGAACGGCCTGGCGCCCGGTCCGCCAGACGCTGGGCCAGCTCAACCACGGCGGCCCGCAGGGCTACCCGCTCGATTGCCGGCTCATCGCCCCGCGCGGCGGCCGTGTCGTGGATCCGGAGCACGGCGGCCAGCACGGCGCCGGCGAGCACGGCGCCGGTGACCTCGGTGGGCGGCGTCACCTCACCGGTGGCTGCCAGCGCCGCGCGCAGCCGCTGTTCGTCGTACCGGCGTCGGACCACCCGCCCAGTGTCCCCGACCCGGTCAGCCTGCCCCGACGATCATCGAGTTGTTGTGGCGAGTTGATCTCCACGGACCCCAACAACTCGATGATCGTCGGAGGGGTCAGAAGTGAAAGCCGAGGCCGAGCATCGTCGCCTTGCTGTCCGTCACCTTGAACTGGCTGCCGAAGCTCACCGACCCGGTCGCGCCGTGCTGGTCGAGCTGGCCGTTCAGCACGAAGGTGAGGGTGAACCGCAGATCCTTCATCGGCTGCCAGAGGAGCTGGTTGTTGAGCTGCAGGCTGCCCATCGGGGTGCCGCCCAGGCTGAACGTGCCGCCTGCGGACAGCGACTGCTCCAGCCAGATGCTGCCGCGCCTGCCCCACACGCAGTCAATCAGGTGCAGGCCGAGCTTGAGCTGTGGGTCGCTCATGCTGCCAGTGGGCGTGATCTGGAAGTTGTCGCCGAGCCGGCACTGGCCAAGGTTGCCGATTGACCATCCGGGCGCGTAGCCCTGCACGGTGAACGAGCCGCCGGAGATGCTGACCTTGGGATCGGGCATGGCACGCTCCTACGCGTTGTACTGCGACGAGTCGTCGGGCTCTGGCTGGTAACCGGACGCGGTTAGCTCGTCCATCGAGACCTCGATGCTCTCCTCGGTCGCGTACTCGTAGTCGATCGTGACCTCCGCGTTCTCGTCGCCCGAGCCGTCCTGGCCGCCGTAGTCCTGGCCGCCGTAGCTCTGGCCATAGTCTTGGCCGTAGTCCTGCCCCGGATGCTCCGGCATCGACAATCCCCTTTCTGAGGCTGCCACCCCAATGTCTGGTGTGGACAGATCCCGGACAAGGAACCAGCGGACGGCGGAACGGGCCGTCGGTCCTGCCCCTATGGGCGACCGGGGCGACCGGGCCTCGGCTGCTCGACCTCGGCTACTCGAACAGGGCGGGCAGCGTGCCGGCCCAGGCCGTGCGCAGCTCGGTGAGGGAGATGGCCAGCGCCCCGTCGACCACCAGCGCGCCGAGCCCGGGGTCCACGGTGCCGATCCGGGCCCACGGCAGCGCCCGCTCGGCGCACAGGTCGATGAACCGCTGCTCGTCGCCCGCCCGGATGGAGACCACCGCCCGCCCGGCCGACTCGGAGAACAGCCAGACGAACGGGTCGGCACCGGCGGGCAGCCCGATCCGGGCACCGACCCGGCCGGCCAGGCAGGACTCGACCAGCGCCTGGGCCAGCCCGCCGTCGGACAGGTCGTGCGCGCTGGCCAGCAGGCGCTCGCGGGCGGCGTCGACCAGCACCTCCGCGAGCAGCCGTTCCCGGGCCAGGTCCACCGCGGGTGGTCGGCCGCCCAGGTGGCCGTGCAGCGCCCAGGCCCACTCCGAGCCGCCGAGCTCGTCCCGCGTCTCGCCGAGCAGGATGATCGCCGCGCCGCTGTCCGTGTCGCTGTCCGTGTCGCTGTCCGTGTCGTCGTACGCCTGGAAGCCGTGCCGGACCCGCCGGGCCACATCGTCCAGGACGCCGAGCACGCCGACGACCGGGGTGGGCAGGATCGCCGTCTCGCCGGTGGAGTTGTAGAAGCTGACGTTGCCCCCGGTGACCGGCGTGCCAAGCACCAGGCAGCCGTCGGCCAGCCCCCGTACCGCCTCGGCGAACTGCCACATCACGCCCGGGTCCTCTGGGCTGCCGAAGTTCAGGCAGTTGGTGACCGCGAGCGGGCGGGCGCCGGTGGCGGCGACGTTGCGGTAGGCCTCCGCCAGGGCGAGCTGTGCCCCGGCATAGGGATCGAGCCGGCAGTACCGCCCGTTGCCGTCAGTGGCCACCGCGACGCCGAGCCCGGTCGACTCCTCCACCCGGACCATCCCGGCGTCCTCGGGCTGGGCGAGCACCGTGTTGCCCTGCACGTACCGGTCGTACTGCTCGGTGACCCAGCTCTTGTCGCACAGGTTCGGGCTGGCCACGAGCCGCAGCAGGGTCTCCCGGAGCTCCTCCGGGGTGGACGGCCGGGGCAGCCGCGCCGGGTCGTCAGCGGCCAGCGCATCCTGGGTGGACGGTCGCTGGACCGGCCGGTCGTAGACGGGACCCTCGTGCGCCACGGTGCGCGGCGGCACGTCGACGATCGTCTCGCCCCGCCAGGTGATCACCAGCCGGCCGCCCCGCCGGGCCTCCTCCGGCGACAGCGCGGTGACCTCGCCGATCACCCGGGCGGTGACGTCCCACCGGGCGCAGGCGGCAAGGAAGTCAGCCACCCGCTCCGGGGCGACCACGGCGCACATCCGCTCCTGCGATTCGCTCGCCAGGATCTCCTCCGGCGCCATCGACGCCTCGCGCAGGTGCACCTGGTCGAGGTCGACCGTCATCCCGCCCGCGCCGGCACTGGCCAGCTCGCTGGTGGCGCAGGACAGGCCGGCCCCGCCGAGATCCTGGATGCCGACCACCAGGCCGGCGTCGAACAGCTCCAGGCAGCACTCGATCAGCACCTTCTCGGCGAACGGGTCGCCGACCTGCACGCTCGGCCGTTTCTGCTTCCGCTTGCCGCCGTCGGCCAGCACCGAGACGCCGGCCAGCACCGTGTCGCCGGCCAGCACCGTGTCGTCGTCGAACGTCGCCGAGGCCAGCACCGAGACGCCGCCGATGCCGTCCCGGCCGGTCTTCGCGCCGAACAGGATGATCTTGTTACCGACCCCCGAGGCGTGCGCCAGGGTGATCCGGTCCTTCCGCAGCACGCCCACGCACAGCGCGTTGACCAGCGGGTTTCCGGCGTACGAGGGGTCGAACACGAGCTCGCCGCCGATGTTCGGCAGGCCGAGGCAGTTGCCGTAGCCGCCGATGCCGGCGACCACGCCGGGCAGCACCCGGCGGGTGTCCGGGGCGTCGGCCGGCCCGAACCGCAGCGGGTCCAGCACCGCCACCGGTCGGGCGCCCATCGACATGATGTCCCGCACGATGCCGCCCACCCCTGTCGCGGCGCCCTGGTAGGGCTCGACGTACGACGGGTGGTTGTGCGACTCGATCTTGAAGGTGATCGCCCAGCCCTGGCCGATGTCGACCACGCCGGCGTTCTCGCCGATGCCGGCCAGCAGGATCTCACCGGCCTCGGCCGGGACCTTCTCGGCGAGCTGGCGCAGGTGGACCTTGCTGGACTTGTACGAGCAGTGCTCGGACCACATCACCGAGTACATCGTCAGCTCGGCGCTGGTCGGCCGGCGGCCGAGGATGGCGCGGATCCGGGCGTACTCGTCGTCCTTGAGGCCGAGCTCGGCGTACGGCTGCGGCTCGTCAGGTGTGCCGGCGGCCGTCTCGACGGTGTCGACCATCAGGCCGCCACCAGCCTGGCCAGGACCGAGGTGACGAAGCCGAGGCCATCCTCGCTAGGGCCGGTCAGCGGGTCGACGGCGTGCTCGGGATGCGGCATCAGGCCGACCACCGTGCCGGCCGGGTCGCAGATGCCGGCGATGTCGCGGTAGGAGCCGTTCGGGTTGCCGCCGAGGTAGCGGACGACGACCCGGCCCTCGCCCTCCAGCGCGTCGAGGGTGTGCTGGTCGGCGACGTAGCTGCCCTCGCCGTTCTTCAGCGGGACGACGATCTCGGCGCCCGGCTGGTACGCCGACGTCCAGGCGGTACCCGCGTTCTCCACCCGGAGCCGCTGGTCGCGGCAGACGAACCTGCGCCGCGCGTTGCGGATCAGCGCGCCGGGCAGCAGGTGCGACTCGCAGAGGATCTGGAAGCCGTTGCAGATGCCCAGCACCGGCAGGCCACGCCGGGCACTGGCGATGACCGGCTCCATCACCGGGGCGAACCGGGCGATCGCGCCGCACCGCAGGTAGTCGCCGTAGGAGAAGCCGCCGGGCAGGATCACCGCGTCCACCCCGCGCAGGTCGGCGTCGGCGTGCCAGAGCGGCACCGGCTCGGCCCCGGCGAGCCGCACCGCGCGGGCGGCGTCGCGGTCATCCAGCGAGCCCGGGAAGGTGACGACCCCGATCCGCGCTCGGGTGGCGGCGGTCAATGCGAGCTCCGGACGGTCGGCGGGCGGTTGGCGGACCAGGACCGGCTGCGAGAGTACCCGCGCGCGGGCTCGTGACCCGCACGCGGGTACTGGTGCCCCGGGCCGTGGTCAGGCCCAGATGTCGGTGATCGCGGTCCGGCTGGCGGCGCTGCCCAGCGCGGCCAGGCCATACATGTCCTCAAGCGTGCGCAGGACCGTGTAGTGGTCGATGTGCTCGCCGTAGTTTCCGGGGGTGACGCCTTGGCCGACGAACACCGTCGGGATCAGGTTGTTTCCTGAGGAGTCGTCCTCGTCGAAGGTCAGGATCAGCAGGCTGTTGTGGGTCTTGGCCCATTGCACGTAGCTGTCGAGGTGGTTGCGCGCCCAGGTGTCGCCGGTCTTGACCGAGCAGTCGTGCATGTCGTTGCAGAGGTTGGGGACGACGAACGAGAGCGTCGGAAGGCTTGCGAAGTTTGTGGGGAACGTCGAGAACCGTACGTTGCTAGCCGCCGGCACGTTGGTGAAGTTGACCCAGGGGTTGTGCTTGCGGGCGTACCTGCCGCTGATGCAGCCAGTGTAGCCGTCCGACGGCATCGACTCGGAGTAGCCCGTGAACGTGTCGCCCGCGACGATGAGCTGTTGGCCGAGGTTGCCGCCGCTGAACGTGTGCGGGCAGGAGTCGTTGGTGATGCCCTGGGTCGAGCCGGAGTACAGCGCCAGGTAGTTCGGCTGGCTCGGATGGGTGATCGCGAACGACTGGGTGAAGTTGGCGCCCTGGCTAGCCAGTGACGTGATGTACGGCGCGTTCGGGTTGTTGATCACCGATCCGTACTTGTGGTTCTCGAAGATGGCGATGACCACGTGGTCGGGGCGCGGGACGCCAGCGGCCGCGGCGACGGACGGGCGTACCGCGCCGTCCACCACGGTGACCAGGGTGGTAACTGATACGGCGGTCAGGCCGACCGCGAGCACGCCGACGGCGGCTGCGATGCGGGAGCGGAGCATCCGAAAGCCTCCTCAACTGGGGGAAGCCTCACGGTGTCACCGCAACACGAACGGACGGCGAGATCAGCCGGTGCGGACGGTGAAGTCCTCGATGACGGGGTTGGCCAGCAGGGTCTCGGCGATCCTGCGAACGGTCTCCTCCGTGGTGCCGTCGGCGACCTCGAGCTCGAAGTGCTTTCCCTGCCGGATACTGTCGACGCCCGCGAACCCGAGCCGGGGCAGCGCCCCGAGGATCGCCTGACCCTGCGGGTCGAGGATCTCCGGCTTGAGCATGACGTCGACGACGACACGCGCCACGTGCACTCCCTGGTGGGACGGACCGGTACGCCGCCTGCGAGCGTATCGGCCGGGTGCCTGACGGGTCGCGACGGGGTCGCGACGGCTCAGGCCGCGGTGGTGCGGCGGCGCCGGGACAGGTGCTCCCGGTGTACGGCGAGCAGGCCCGCCACCGTGCTGTCCCACCGGAACTGCTCCGCGCGGGCCCGGGCGGCGGCCCGGCGCTGCGCCGTCGGTACGGCGAGCAGCCGGCGGACGCCCTCGGCCAGGCCGGCCGGCGTCCCATCCGTCACCACGCCGGAGCCGTGCCCGCCGACCAGCTCGGCCGCGGCGCCCTCGCCCGGCACCACCACCGGCGTGCCGCAGGCCAAGGACTCCAGCACCGCGAGGCCGAACGTCTCGGCCGGGCACGGCGCCACCATCGCGTCCGCCGCACCGACCAGGTGCGCCACCGACTCCCGGTCCGGCACGTGCCCGAGGAAGCGGACCGGCAGGTCAGCCGCGGAGCGTTCCAGGTCGCCGCGCAGCGGGCCGTCGCCGATCACCAGCAGCCCGGCCGGCACACCGGCCAGGTCCAGGGCGCGCAGGCACTCGATGACCCGTTCCGGCCGTTTCTCCCGGCTCAGCCGGCCGACCGTGACCAGCAGCCGGGCCCGGTCGCCGCCCGGCCGGGGCCGGGCGGCCGGGCGGAAGACGTCCAGGTCCACCCCGAGCGGCACCCGCCGTACGTCCGGCGCCCCGATCCGGTCGAACTCCGCCGCGGCGAACGCCGAGGCACACACGACGGTGTCCACCAGCCTGGTCAGCCGGCGGTTGACCCGGTCCGCGGCGGTTGCCAGCGAGAACCAGTTGGGCACCCGCGGCGCCAGGATGGCATCCAGCCGCTCGTGGCTGAACAGCACCACCGGGATGCCACGTGCCGTGGCCCACGGCGCCAGCCAGCCCAGGCTGAGCTTGTCGCTGACCTCCAGGCTGTCCGGGCCGATGGCGGCCAGCAGGCGCAGCACCCGGCTCCGGTTGACCAGCAGCCGGTAGCCGGCGTTGCCGGGCAGCCGGGGGCTCTTGACCGTGACCCGGCGACCGGCCGGGGTCTGTTCGTCGGCGTCCATCCCGCCCGGCACGACCAGGATCCGCTCGTGACCGAGCTCGCCGTAGCAGCGGCCGATCTCCTCCAGGCTGGTGCGCAGCCCACCGGAGGTGGGGGTGTAGAAGTTGGCGAGCTGGACGACTCTCATCCGGCCACTCTGGCCTCGTCGGCCAGCAGACCGAGGTAGGTCAGCGGGCGCGCGCCACGCTCGAGGCAGTCGTCGATGGCCCGCAGGGCGGCCGTTCGCAGCCCGGGCCTGGCCAGGTCGGCCGGGTGCAGCGCGATCCGCACGTCCCGGCCGGTGCGCACTGCGTACCGGGCGCCGGTGACCATCAGCCAGGCGCCGAGCTGTTCGCCGACGCCTGCCGGCCGGTGCGACAGCGCGAACGCCGGATGCCAGCCGCCGGTCACCAGGTCGCGGATCCCGCCGTGGCTCGTGGTGTACCGGAAGCCCAGCGTGCGCAGCGCTCGGACGGTGCCCGCCGAGGCCAGCCAGCCGGGCGGGGTGAAGCCGGGTGCGACCAGGCCCAGGGCGGCCAGCTCGCTCCGGCCGGCCAGCAGGCGGGCCATGGCCTCGCTCTCGGTCAACCCGGCGAACTCGGCCGCGCCCCGGGCTGCGAGCCGAGCAGCCAGCCGGGTCCCTATCCGTCCACTGTGGACATCAGCCCGGTGGGTCCAGCCATGCTGCGCCAGCTCGTCGCCGGCTGCCGCCCGGTCCCGCAGCCAGGCCGCGAACGCCGGGTCGGCGCTCAGGGCCGGCGACCGCCACGGTCCCGGTACGACGAGCAGCGTGGCCGGTACGCCGCGGGCGTCGAGATCGGCGCACCACCGCCGGGTCTCGGCCGCGGTGACCGGCGCGACGTCGTGCACCGAGACGACCAGCCGGCTCACCAGCCGGCTCATGCGGCCGGGCTCGGGTTGGCAGCACCGGGCCGGCGCGGAACGGGGACCGGTGTCATCTGTCCGGCCGGGCGCAGCACGGAGCGGTAGTGGTCGAGCAGCTCGTCGCCGAGACACGCCCAGGTCCGGCCGATGACACTGGTCCGAGCGTTGCGGGCCATGCTGGCACGCAGCTCCGGGTCGGCGGCCAGGGTGGCCACCTGGGCGCGGAGCTGGCCCGGGTCGTCGTCGGTCCACAGCCAGCCGTTCTCGCCGTGCCGGATCAGGTCCAGCGGCCCGCCGCGGGCGGAGGTCACCACCGGCACCCCGGCGGCCAGCGCCTCCTGCACCGCCTGGCAGAACGTCTCGTCCGCGCCCGGGTGGACGAAGACGTCCAGGCTGGCGATGGTCTGGGACAGCTCGATGCCGTGCCGGAAGCCGAGGAACGCCGCGCCTGGCAGCCGCCGTTCCAGCGCAGGCCGGGCCGGGCCGTCGCCGACGATGACCACTCGGATCCCGGGCAGGTCGGTCAGCGGAGCGAGCAGGTGCACCCGCTTCTCCGCGGCCAGCCGGCCGACGTATCCCACCAAGAGGGAGTCGTCGTCGGCCAGCATCCGGCGCAGCGTCGTGCTGCGGTGCCGGGGATGGAAGGCGTCGAGGTCGACGCCACGCCCCCATCGGGCGACCGGCGCGATGCCGTTGCTGCCGAGCAGCCAGGCCGCGGCGCTGGACGGGACCAGGGTGAGCGCGGTCAGCCCGTGCAGCTTGCGCAGGAGCCGCCAGACCAGCGGCCGGGCGGCGCGCATGTGGTAGCGAGCCACGTAGCCGGCCAGGTCGGTCTGGAACACCGCAACTGCCGGCACGCCGATGTCCCGCGCCGCCTTGGCCCCGGCGTACCCGAGCAGGGCAGGTGAGGCGAGATGGACGACGTCCGGCCGGAACGCCGCCAGCACCTCCCCGAGCTCGGCACCCGGCCGGCTGATCTGGACGGAGCGGTACATGGGGGGCCGGAACGACGGCATCCGGATGACGGGGAACCCACGGTGGGTGTCCCGGCCCAACCCATGGCCGCTCCTGGTCTCGGGAGCGATGACGACAGCGTCGTGCCCTCTCCTGGCCAGGTGCTCAAGCACCCGGCTCACGGAGTTGGACACGCCGTTCACATCGGGGTGGAACGTCTCAGCGACGACTGCCACGCGCACCCTCACACCCTGGCAGCAGCGTCCGTACTGGTCATGAGCGGCAGGCAACAATCCGGTGACAGTTGACCGACCGACGGCTGGGCGGTATCCCTTGACAAAGTCAAGAATACGGGCCGAGAGCTGGGTTCGGATGACAGTCGCCGCTGTCTGCGAGTTCAACCGTGTCGGCACCAGCCAGCTCGGCGTCTTTCTGGGCAGGTCCTGGACACGTCCTTCACGCCGACCGAGGCCAGGGTGCTCCTCGAGCTGCCCCAGCATGGCCGTACCGCGGCCGTGGAGCCGTGCCACGCGCTGGGTCTCAACGCAGGCTACCTGAGCCGGATCCTGAGCCGGTTCGAAGCCAGCCGCCTGGTCACGCGGGAGCGGTCCAGGCCACTGCTGCTGGTGCCTCGACCTCTGAGAGCCTGGACTTGTCGGGGAAGTTCGCCATTGGATCGCCCGTTTTGTTCGACTTATCCCCGCCAAGTCCCGCCGTCCGATGGTCCCGGTCAGCGCAACGCGGCGAGGCGGTCGAACACGGCGCCGAGCCGGGCGACGTACCGCTCCGGCCGCATCACCTCGTCCAGCCGGGCGTCGTCCAGCTTCTGCCCGGCGGCGTCGGCCTGCTCGCGCAGCGTCTGCCGGAACGGCGTGCCGTCGGTCCAGGTCCGCATCGCGGCGGCCTGCACCAGCGCGTAGGCGTCCTCCCGGGACATCCCGGCCTCGACCAGGTCCAGCAGCACCGCCGAGGTGTAGATCAGCCCGCCGGTGGCCCCCAGGTTGGCCCGCATCCGGGCCGGGTCGACCACCAGCCCGGTGACCAGCCGGGTGGTCAGGTGCAGCAGGTAGTCGGTGGCCGTGGCGGCGTCCGGCAGCGCGACCCGCTCGGCCGAGGAGTGCGAGATGTCCCGCTCGTGCCACAGCGGGATGCCCTCCAGCACCGGCACCGCCTGCGCCCGTACGATCCGGGCCAGCCCGCAGATCCGCTCCGACATGATCGGGTTCTTCTTGTGCGGCATGGCCGAGGAGCCCTTCTGGCCCTGGCCGAACGGCTCGGCCAGCTCCCGCACCTCGGTCCGCTGCCCGTGCCGCACCTCCAGCGCGACCGCCTCGCAGACGGTGGCGATGATGCCCAGCGCGTTCACCCACTCGGCGATGCCGTCGCGGATTACCACCTGGGTGGCCACGTCGGCCGGCCGCAGGCCCAGCTCGGCGGCGACGTACCGCTCGACCGCCGGGTCAATGGTGGAGTACGTGCCGACCGCCCCGGAGATCTTGGCCACCGCGACCGCCTGGCGCGCCCGCCGCAGCCGGTCCCGGGACCGTGCCATGGCGAAGGCGAAGTCCGCGACCCGGTGCCCGAACACGTCCGGCTCCCCGTGCACGCCGTGGGTGCGGCCCACCCGCAGGGTGCCCCGGTGTGCCAGCCCGAGATCGCGCAGCGCGGCGACCAGCGCGTCCGCGCGGGCCAGCAGCAGGTCGGTCGCCTCGACGAGCTGGACGGCGAGCGCGGTGTCCAACAGGTCGGACGACGTCATCCCGAAGTGCACGTACGCCGCGGCCGAGCGGGGCTCGGTGTTGTCCGCCCACGCGGACAGGAACGCGATCACGTCGTGCTGGGTGACCGCCTCGATCGTGGCGACCGCTTCCGGGGTGGGTGGCGCGGCGGCCGCGACCGGCCCGGCCGCGTCTGCTGGCACCGTCCCGGCGGCGGCGTGCGCCCGCAGCACCAGCGTCTCGACCTGGCACCACAGCTCGTACCTGTGCGCCTCGGACCAGACCCGGCCCATCTCGGGCAGCGTGTATCGCTCGATCACCGGGTCGATTCTGCCCTAACCGCGCGGCTCCGGGCGGGGCGCCAGCGGGAGCCACCGGCGACCGGTGAGAATCTCCGGTGCGGGTGTCGGCGCCGCTGCCCGGGCTGGCTCCGGCGCTGGCTCCGGTGGATCGATAATTCGCGCCTTCGTCGGGTACGAGACGTCGTAGGTCACCGTGACGGTTGACCCGACCGGGCGGCTCCGGGCGGCCGGCACCAGCTCCCGAAAGACCACCCGCGACCCCGTACGGGTGGTGAGCTGGACGACCGTCTCGTAGTAGACGCCCCGGATCCGGCCGGTTGGGCCGCGGGCCAGGAGCGGGCCGGTCACGCGCACGACCTCGCCGTACGTGCGGTGAAAGTAGGCGTTGCTGGACACGGCGAACGCCGTCACGAAGGCGCGCCCGATGACGAAGGCCAGGAGCAGCCCGAAGAGTCCTACGCAGCCGACAAACACGCTGCCCACAGTGCCGGCGCCCATGCTGATGTCCAACGGCCTCGTCCCCTCCGGCCGGCACCCGTCCAACAGCAGGATCTACCACCGCGAAAGCGCGCTCAAGCACTCGAAAGGGTTCTATTCGGCCTCGGAGTCCAGGCGTGATCAGGTGTGAGAGGAACGGGCCTCAGCGCCCGATAGGGTGACCCGATGCCGGTAGGGTGACCCAATGATCGAGGCGCGCGGTTTGTCCAAGCGGTACGGCAACACCCTGGCCGTCGACAACCTGTCCTTCGCCATCCAGCCCGGTCGGGTCACCGGCTTCCTCGGGCCGAACGGCGCTGGCAAGTCCACCACGATGCGGCTGATGCTGGGGCTGGACCGGCCAACCACCGGGTCGGTCTCCATCGCCGGCCTGCCGTACCGCCAGTTACGGCAGCCGCTCACCCAGGTGGGCGCGCTGCTGGAGGCCAAGACGTTCCACCCGGGACGCAAGGCGTACCACCACCTGCGCTGGGTGGCCGCCAGCAACGGCATCCCGAGGCGGCGCGTCGGCGAGGTGCTCGACCTGGTCGGGCTGGCGGGGGTGGCGAAGAAGCGGGCCGGTGGCTTCTCCCTCGGCATGTCGCAGCGGCTCGGGCTGGCCGCCGCGCTGCTCGGCGACCCCAAGATCCTGCTGCTGGACGAGCCGGTGAACGGGCTGGACCCGGAGGGCATCCAGTGGGTCCGGCAGTTCATGAAGAACTACGCCGCCCAGGGCCGGACCGTGTTCGTGTCCAGCCACCTGCTCTCGGAGATGGCGCAGACCGCCGACCACCTGATCATCATCGGCCGCGGCCGGCTGATCGCGGACGTGCCCACCGCCGAGTTCCTGAACCGCAGCGCGCAGAGCTTCGTCCGGATCCGCAGCCCGCAGCTCGACAAGCTGGAGTCGCTGCTCGCCGAGAAGGGCGTGGAGACGCAGCGGGAGGCCGACGGCGCGCTGGCGGCGCGCAGGGTGGAGGCCGCGGTGGTGGGCGAGCTGGCTGCCGAGCACGGGGTGGTGCTGCACGAGCTGTCGCCGCAGCGGGCGTCGCTGGAGGAGGCGTTCCTGGCGCTGACCCGCGGGGCGCAGGAGTTCCAGGCCGGCGGGTCGGCCGCGGTGCCGGCGGGTTATGGGCCGGGTTCCGGTGCGCCGCGGGGTTCCGGTGCGCCGCCGTCCGGCTATGGACCACCCCCGTCCCGCTACGGCCCGCCCGGCTACGAAGGCTATGAACCTGCGCCGGGTTTCGGCCCGTCGCCTCCGTACAGTCCGCCGCCCGGCTATGGTCCGCCGGCCGGTGCTCCACCGGCGCCGTACGGGCAGGGGTGAACGATGCTGCGCCAGATCCACGCTGAACAGATCAAGCTGACCACGCTGCGGTCGACCTGGTGGACGACCGCGACGACGCTTACCGTTTCGCTGGCCAGCGCCCTGCTCATCGCGGCCAACGTCAACGGCACCGAGACCGACGCCGTCGGGATCATCACCATCCTGCTCCTAGTCGCCGCGCAGCTTGCGCACATCGCGGTGATGGTGATGGCGGTGATCGTGTCGACGTCGGAGTACCGCTTTGGGCAGATCCGGATGACGTTTGCGGCCACCCCGCGCCGCTGGCAGGTGCTGCTGGCCAAGGCCGTCGTGACGGTGGTGGCGGCGTTCGTGATCGGTACGGCGACCGCGTGGCTGTGCGTGCTGTTGGCCAAGCCGCTGCTGCCCGCCGAGTGGCATCTGGACCTGGCGGCGGACGGCGCGCAGCGGGTGGTGTGGGGGCTGGCGTTGTTCTTTGCCGCGTCGGCCCTGCTGGCGCTGTCGGTCGGGGCAATCCTGCGCAACAGCCCGGCCGCGATCACCATCCTCGCGTTGCTCTCGCTGGCGGTAGAGAAGACGCTGCTCGCGGTGCCGAAGACCCGGGACTTCGCGCAGTACCTGCCGTTCAACGCAGGCGCCCGGATCACCCAGCCGATCGACCCGGATACACAGCTCTCGCCGTGGGGCGGGTTCACGTTGTTCTGCGTCTACGCCGTGGTGCTGTTCGTGGTCGCCGTGATCATGACCGAAGCCCGCGACGCCTGACTGTGGCCCCTCTCGGCGTTGGCTGTGGTCACCTCTCGGCCTGACTGTGGTCACCTCTCGGCGTTGTGGTGACCTATCGTCGCCGCCAGACCCCGTGTGGTCACCACAACGCCGGTAGGTCACCACATGGGCGGTCCTGACCCCGTGTGGTCACCACAACGCCGGTAGGTCACCACATGGGCGGTCCGGACAACAAGAGGTGACCACTACGCCGAGAGGTGACCACAGCGGGGGTCAGCGGGCGAGGTTGGGGAGTACGGCGGCGCCGGGCAGCTCGGCCAGCGCCGCGCCGGGCAGCGCCAGCTTGGACCGGCGTACGCCCGAGCCAATCACCACCCCGTCCGCGGTGGCCACCCGGGCGTCCAACAGGATCGGCCATGTCGCCGGCAGACCGACCGGGGTGATCCCGCCGTACTCCATGCCGGTCAGCGCCACCGCGTCGGCCATCGGCGCGAACGACGCCTTCCGGACGTCGAGCTGCCGCCGCACCACGCCGTTGACGTCGGCCCGGGTCGTGGCCAGCACCAGGCAGGCGGCGTACCGGGTCTCCCCGTCGCGCCGGCCGGCCACCACGACACAGTTCGCCGACGCCTCGGGGGCGACGCCGTACCGCTCGCAGAACGCCGCGGTGTCGGCCAGCTCCGGGTCGATCTCGGCCACGGTGACCCGATCGGCCGGCGACCAGGCCTTGAGTGCGACCATGACCGGGTCGGCGAGCAGGTCAGGCCGGTCGAGGGCAGCTACGGCGGTCGCCGCCAGGGCTCCGAAAACGTGGGATGTCACCCGGTCACGGTAGCGTCCATGCCAGGGTTGACCGGCTCGCCGGCCCGGGCGGTCAGCACCCACGGCCCGTCCTCGGTGATCGCGACGGTGTGCTCCCAGTGCGCCGCCAGCGAGCCGTCGGTCGCGACGATCGTCCAGCCATCGGCCAGCAGCCGGAACGCTGGCGAGCCGAGGGTGAACATCGGCTCCACCGCGAACACCAGTCCCGGCCGGATCCGCAGCCCGCGCCCGGGCCGGCCCCGGTTCAGCAGCAGCGGGTCCTCGTGCAGGCTGCGGCCGATGCCGTGCCCGCCGAGCTGCCAACCGTCGTGGTCGGCTACCACGCCGTACCCGTGCCGGTCGGCCACCGCACCGATGGCGGCCGACACGTCGCCGGCCCGGCGCCCCGGCCGGAGCTGCTCGATGCCCCGCCACAGCGCGTCCCGGGTGGCGTCGATGAGCGCCCGGACGGCTGCCGGCGCGTGTTCGTCGCCGCCAACCACCCAGGTGCAGGCCGAGTCGGAGTGGAAGCCGTCCAGCAGCACGCCACAGTCGACGCTGAGCACGTTACCGGCCACGAGCCGGCGGTCCGGCGCGGGGATGCCGTGCACGATCTCGTCGTTCAGCGAGGCGTTGATGGTGGCCGAGTAGCCACGGTAGCCGAGGAACGACGGCTCGCCGCCCCGCTGCCGGATCTCCCGCTCGGCCAGCCGGTCCAGGTCGGCGGTGCTGATGCCAGGGCGGACGGCGTCACGCAGCACCTCGTGCACCTGGGCCAGCATCGCGCCGGCCCGGGCCATCTGCTCGATCTCGTCGGGGGTCTTGCGAATCACCATCTCCGGCTCCCGGGTGGTCGGGTGACCCGGTGGCAAGGGCGCGCTGCCGGCGTCCGGCGGATGGGCACTGCCGGCGTATGCCCGAGGGTACCGTGCTACGGCAGGGCGAGCTCCCCCTCGGCCGCCCGCAACGCGATGTCGGTGCGGTGCTGCGCGCCGGCGAAGCCGACCTTGCCGACCAGGTCGTACGCCGCGTGCCGGGCCGAGGCCAGGTCCGGGCCCGTGCCGGTCACCGAGAGCACGCGCCCGCCGGATGTGACGACCACGCCGTCGGCCCGCCGCCGGGTGCCCGCGTGCAGCACGCCGGGCAGGTCCGCGCCGCTGATCGGGTCCCCGCCACGCGGCGGGCCCGGGTAGCCGGCCGCCGCCAGCACGACGGTGACCGCAGCGCCGTCCGCCCAGCGTGGCGGTGGCTGCCCGGCCAGCCGGCCGGTGGCCGCCGCGCGCAGGAGCTCGGCCAGCGGGCTGTCCAGCAGGGCCAGCACCACCTGCGTCTCCGGGTCGCCGAACCGGCAGTTGAACTCGATGACCTTCGGCCCGTCCTTGGTCAGCGCCAGGCCGACGTAAAGCAGCCCGGCGAACGGCGTGCCGCGCCCGGCGAGCTCGGCCAGCGTGGGCCGGACCACCCGGGCCAGCACGTCGTCGACGAGGCCGGGCGGGGTCCAGGACACCGGCGCGTACGCACCCATGCCGCCGGTGTTCGGGCCGGTGTCACCGTCGCCGATCCGCTTGAAGTCCTGGGCGGGCAGCAGCGGTACGACGGCCTGCCCGTCGGTGAGGCAGAACAGCGACACCTCGGGTCCGGCGAGGTGCTCCTCGACGACCACCCGGGCGCAGCGCGCGGCGTGTGCCAGCGCTTCGGCCCGGTCGGTGGTCACCACAACGCCCTTGCCGGCGGCGAGCCCGTCGTCCTTGACGACGTACGGCGGGCCGAGCTCGTCCAGCGCCGCGGCGACCTCGGCGGCGTCCGTGCAGGTGCGGGCGGCCGCGGTGGGTACGCCGGCCGCGGCCATGACCTGCTTGGCGAAGTCCTTGGAACCCTCCAGCCGGGCGGCGGCGGCGGACGGGCCGAAGCAGTCAATGCCCGCCGCCCGGACGGCGTCGGCCGCGCCGGCGACCAGCGGGACCTCCGGGCCGATCACGACCAGGTCCACGGCGTTGCCGGCGGCCAGCGCGGCGATGGCGGCAGGGTCGGCGACGTCGACCGCATGCTGCTCGGCCAGGTCGGCGGTGCCAGCGTTGCCGGGCGCGCAGAGGAGGTGGGTGACGGCCGGGTCAGCGGCCAGCGCGACGCAGAGGGCGTGCTCGCGGGCGCCCGACCCGATGACGAGAAATCGCACGTTGCCCGAGCCTAAGGGATTGTGGTCACCACTCGGCGTTGTGGTCACCTTTCGTTGCCTGCGGACCCCAAGAGGTCACCACAAGGCGCATAGGTGACCACACGGGAAGCTCGGGCGGTCGGCTAGATCAGGTCGTTGATGACGACGGTCTCGTTCCGGCCGGGCCCGACGCCGATGGCGCTGACCCGGGCGCCGGCCAGCTCCTCCAACGTCCGCACGTAGGCCTGCGCGTTCGGGGGCAGGTCCTCGAACGTCTTGGCCCCCGAGATGTCCTCCCACCAGCCGTCCAGGTACTCGTAGACCGGCTTGGCATGGTGGAACGCAGTCTGCGTCATCGGCATCTCGTCGTGCCGCGCCCCGTCGATGTCGTAGGCCACGCAGACCGGCACCCGGTCCACCCCGGACAGGACGTCCAGCTTGGTGAGGAACAGGTCGGTGATGCCGTTGACCCGCACGGCGTACCGGGCGATCACCGCGTCAAACCAGCCGCAGCGCCGGTCCCGCCCGGTGGTCACGCCGACCTCGTCGCCCTCCTGGCGCAGGTACTCCCCCCACTGGTCGAACAGCTCGGTCGGGAACGGGCCGGTGCCGACCCGGGTGGTGTACGCCTTCAGGATGCCGATCACCCCCGTGATCCGGGTCGGCCCGATGCCGGAGCCGGCCGCGGCATACCCGGCGGTCGGGTTGGACGACGTGACGAACGGGTAGGTGCCGTGGTCGACGTCGAGCAGGGTGCCCTGCGAGCCTTCGAGAAGCACGTTCTCGCCCCGGTCAAGGGCGGCGTTGAGCAGCAGCCGGGTGTCCGCGATCCGCGGCGCCAGCACCTCGGCGTAGCCCAGGTACTCCTCGACCACGGCGGCCACCTCGATGGCCTTGCGGTTGTAGACCTTGACCAGGACCTGGTTCTTCTCCCGCATGGCGAGCTCCAGCTTGGCCTGGAAGATCCCCGGGTCGAGCAGGTCCTGCGCCCGGATGCCCATCCGGCCGACCTTGTCGCCGTACGCCGGACCGATGCCGCGCCCGGTGGTGCCGATCCGGGCCCGGCCCAGGTACCGCTCGGTGACCCGGTCCAGCGCCCGGTGGTGCGGCATGATCAGGTGCGCGTCCGCGGAGAGCGCCAGCCGCGAGGTGTCCACGCCCCGCTCGGCCAGCCCGGTCAGCTCGGCGATCAGCACCTGCGGGTCGACCACCACACCGTTGCCGATCACCGAGATGACGCCGGGCGACAGGATGCCGGACGGGATCAGGTGCAGCGCGTACCGCTCGCCGTCCGGGGTGATCACGGTGTGCCCGGCGTTGTTGCCGCCCTGGTACCGGACGACGTACTGGACATGCTCGCCGAGCAGGTCGGTAGCCTTGCCCTTGCCCTCGTCACCCCACTGGGCACCGATCAGGACTACTGCGCTGGCGGGCATGGAACACTCCCGTCGGAAACGACGACGGCCCGGACCGCAAGAATGCGTCGGGCCTCTTGCGGACCAAGGGTAGCCGACGGTGGATCTGCTCGTGCTCGGCGTGGGTGACGCTTACCGGCCTCGGGCGGCGCTCGCCGTCCTGGCTGGCTTCGGCTCGGTCGAGCACATCGGGCTCGCCGCCGCGGCCGAACCGTCCGCGGTGGACGCCGTGCTGGGGAGGGTGGGCGGCCGGCGGCTGGTCGTGCTGGCACCTGGAACGGCCGGGCTCAACATAGTCGTGCTGCGGCTGCTGCGCCGTTCGCTGCTAGCCGACACCCCGGTCGGTGTGGTGCTGGGCGATCCGCGGTGGATGACCGCGGCCGGGCTGCCGGCCGCGCCCGCCGCTGCGGCGGAGGTGGCCGCGACCGGGGCACCGGCCCCGATGGGCCTGGTCCGTGACGACCACGGTGGCATCGTGCTCAGCTCGGCGGTGCTGCGGCCGTGGGCGCCGGCCGGGCGGACGGCTGGGCGGACGGTCGGGCTGCGGGCGTACGTCGAGGACGCCGAGCTGGCACACGGCTCAGTGCGGGCACTCGTGGTGCACCCGGCCGACGGGGCGCTGGTCGCCGCCGTACGCCCGCGACCTGGCCTGCTGCCAGGGCTGCGCCGGGCCCGGGCGCTACGCGGCCGGGCCGTGACGGTGAGCTGCGCCGAGGCCCGGCTGACCGTAGACGGCGTGGACCTGCCGCGCCCGCAGACCCGCCGGACGTGGTGGTACGAGCCTGGCCGCTGGCAGCTCGTCCGCCCGCGCCCCATCCACCCCCTCCTCCCGGACGATCATCGAGTTGTTGGGGTTGATGGAGATCAACAAGCCCCAACAACTCGATGATCGTCCGGGAGGAGGGGGTCAGCCCAGGACGGCGGCCGCGGCCGGGTCGCTGTCCCGCAGGAACTGGGCGCACCGCTCGGCCTCGTCGGTCTCGTTGATCGCGGCCGCGCCCCGGGCCAGCGCATGCAGGCAGCGCAGGAAGCCCCGGTTCGGCGAGTGCGACCACGGGATCGGGCCGTGCCCGCGCCAGCCGTTGCGCCGCAGCGCGTCCAGCCCCCGGTGGTAGCCGACCCGGGCGTAGGCATAGGACTCCAGCACCCGGTCGGCGTCGAAGGCCTGGTCGGCCAGGTCGGCCCAGGCGGCACTGTACGTCGGCCAGCCCGCGGCCACCTCGACCGGGTCGACACCGGTGGCCAGCGCCGCCGCGGCGTCGACGTTCTCCGGCAGCAGGGTCGGCGGCCCGTCCAGCAGGTTGTGTTGTTCGCTCATGTGCACCATCCTGCCGTACGCGGATCCGCCGTACGCTCGACGCATGACAGTCGGTGGATGGGTTTCGGCGGTCCTCGTCGGTATCGTGATCGGGTACCTCGGGCGGGTCATCGCGCCGAAGAGCCGGGGCGGCGCGCAGCTCGGCCTGCTGCTCACGATACTGATCGGCATCGTCGCTGCGGTGGTGGGGACGGCAGTGGCAAACGCCGCGGACGTGCACCGTTTCATCCTGGTCTTCCCGATCCAGCTCGTGGCCGCGGCGCTGTTCGTGACGGCGTTCCGCCGGCTGCCCGTGCGCTAGGGCGTGTCCTGCAGATCTTCAGCGGCCCGGATCGCCGTCCGCATCCACCAAGATCTACAGGACACGCCCTAGCCCGGGCCGAGCGGGAGTCAGCCGCCGAGGGTGGTGCCGGCGCTGAGCAGGTCCTCACAGGCGTGCTGCACCCGCGTGGCCATCGCCTGTTCGGCCTTCTTGGCGTAGCTACGGGGGTCGTAGAGCTTCTTGTTGCCGACATCGCCGTCGATCTTCAGCACGCCGTCGTAGTTCTTCAGGACATGATCGGCGATCGGGCGGGTGTAGGCGTACTGCGTGTCGGTGTCGACGTTCATCTTCACCACGCCGTAGGTCAGCGCCTCCCGGATCTCCTCCAGCAGTGAGCCGGAGCCACCGTGGAAGACCAGGTCGAAGGGCTTGTCCTTGCCAGCCTTCGCGCCGACCGTGCGCTGGATGTCGTCCAGGATCGTCGGCCGGAGCTTGACGTTGCCCGGCTTGTAGACGCCGTGCACGTTGCCGAACGTCGCCGCGACGATGTACCGGCCCTTCTCCCCGGTGCCCAGGATCTCGGCGGTCAGCAGCGCGTCCTCGGGCGTGGAGTACAGCTTCTCGTCGCTGGCCCCGACGACGCCGTCCTCCTCGCCGCCGACCACGCCGATCTCGATTTCCAGGATGATCCGGGCCTTGGCGCACTTGTCCAGCAGCTCGGCGGCGATCCGCAGGTTCTCGTCCAGCGGGATGGCCGACCCGTCCCACATGTGGGACTGGAACAGCGGCTCCTGGCCAGACGCCACCCGCTCGGCCGAGATCTCCAGCAGCGGCCGGACAAATCCGTCCAGCTTGTTCTTGGGGCAGTGGTCGGTGTGCAGCGCGATGTTCACCGGGTACTTCGCCGCGACCACGGACGCGAACTCCGCGAAGGCCACCGAGCCGGTGACCATGTCCTTGACGTACTGGCCGGACAGGAACTCCGAGCCGCCGGTCGACACCTGCACGATGCCGTCGCTGCTGGCCTCGGCAAAGCCCTGGAGCGCGGCGTTCAGCGTCTCGGAGGAGGTGACGTTGATCGCTGGATAGGCGAAACCACCGGCCTTGGCCCGGTCCAGCATCTCGGCGTACACCTCGGGCGTTGCGATGGGCATGGTGGTCCTCCCGCGTACAGGTCGATGGTGCTGTGCAGGGAGTATCCCGCAGCCGCTCGGCAGGCCCAACCCCAGGAACGGGGTAAGCGAGGGATGCCCCGGTTGTGACAGCGGCTACTTGGTGGCCGCTCGGGTCTCGGCCAGCAGGAGGCGGGCCTTCTCGCCGGTGACCATGTAGATCACCAGCCGGGCCACCTCGACGGCATGGTCAGCGAAGCGCTCGTAGTACCGTCCGACCAGTGCCATGTCGATTGCCGGCTCGACCCCGTAGGCCCAGTCTGGCGACAACATGGTCTCGAACAGGGACCGCCGTAGGGTGTCGATCCGATCGTCGTCGACCTCCAGCTCCAGCGCCCGCTTGGTGTCGCGGGACTCCACCACCTCGGCCGCCTTCCGCGCGATCGACAGCGCGGCACTGGACATCTCCTGAATGGTCTCGCGCATCAACTCGGGCACCGCACATTGCGGGTACCGCAGCCGGGCAATCTTCGCGATATGCCGGGCCAGGCCGCCCATCCGCTCCAGGTCCGAGACGCCGCGCAGCCCGGCCACGATGATCCGCAGGTCGCCGGCCACCGGCGACTGCCGGGCGAGCAGGTCGATCGCCTTGTCCTCCAGCGCCTCGTAGGCGTCCTCGATCGCGGGACCGGAGGAGATCACCGACTCGGCCAGCGACACGTCCGCCTCCAGCAGGGCCTCGGTGGCCCGCTCCAAGGTGGCCGACACCATCGTGGTCATCTCCACCACAGCGGCGGAGATGCTGTCCAGCTCCGCATGAAACATCTGGCGCATGAGAGAGCTCCCGGTCGTGTTTGTGCTGCGGAGACTATCTCGCCGCGGGCAGTCTTCTCACGGTCGGTGAACACTCACCATATGAACGGTGAACACTTCGCGGTGCGGGTGTGACCCTTCCTGCCGGCCCCGGTTCGATGATGCCGGGAACGGCCATGCGGTGCATACCATCGCCACCGTGGACCTTGCCCTTGCCGCCGTCGCGCTGCTCGTCGGGATCGCCGCCGCGTACGCGGTCGGGTCGCGGCGCGCGCTCGCCCGGACCGGTGGGGCCGGTCGGGTGGCTCCCCGGCTGGCGGCGCGCCTGACGGCGACCCGGCTGACCGCGGCCACCCAGACGGAGCTGGCCGGGGCACACCTGGCCGATCCGCTCGCCCCGGTCCGGACCACCTCGGTGACTGCCGAGCTGGCCCGCCGGATGCTCGAGGTGATCCGGCACGGCGCGGTGGTGGTGGACAGCTCCGGAGACGTCGTGCTGGCCAACGCGGCGGCCCGCGGGATGGCCGTGGTACGCGGCGGCCGGCTCGCCGTCGACGACCTGCGCCGGCTGGCCGATGAGGTGCGGGCCGAGCACGCCCAGCGCAACGTCGTCGTCGATCTGCCCTGCGGGCGGCTCGGCCGCGGGCCGCTCGCGGTGGTCGCGCACGTCGTGCCGCTGGACGAGGAGGGCCACGTGGCGCTGCTGGTCGAGGACGTCACCGAGTCGCGCCGGCTGGAGGCAGTACGGCGGGACTTCGTGGGCAACGTCAGCCACGAGCTGAAGACCCCGGTGGGCGCGCTGACCCTGCTCGCCGAGGCGGTGGCGGACGCCGCGGACGAGCCGGCCGAGGTGCGCCGGTTCGCCGAGCGGATGCAGCACGAGGGCGGCCGGCTCGGCCGGCTGGTCACCGAGCTGATCGAGCTGTCCCGGCTGCAGGGCGCCGACCCGCTGCCGTCGGCGCACATCGTCTCGGTGGAGCGGGTGGTGACCGAGGCGGTCGACCGCACCCGGCTAGCCGCCGAGAAGGCCGGCATCACCGTGGTCTCTGGCGGCGAACGCGGGCTGGCCGTGCGTGGCGACGAACGCCAGCTCGTCACCGCGCTGGTCAACCTGGTCGACAACGCCGTCGCCTACAGCCCGGCGGGCACCCGGATCGCGGTCGGCATGCGGCTGCGGCGGACCAGCCAGGGTGACTCCGACGGCGGCAACACGGTCGAGATCTCGGTCAGCGACCAGGGCATCGGGATCCCGGAGGCCGAGCTGGAACGGGTGTTCGAGCGGTTCTACCGGGCCGACCCGGCCCGCTCCCGGGCCACCGGTGGCACCGGTCTCGGCCTGGCCATCGTCAAGCACATCGCAAGCAACCACGGCGGTGGCGTCAGCGTGTGGAGCGTGGAAGGCTCCGGTTCGACGTTCACCCTCCGGCTGCCGGCGGCCGTGCCCGGCCCCACCGACCTGCCCGCGCCGGAGACCCGTTCCGCCAACCGTCGGACGGCGGCCAACCTGAAAGGTACCGCGTGACCCGCGTGCTGGTGGTCGAGGACGAGGAGTCGTTCTCTGAGGCGCTGTCCTACATGCTGCGGCGCGAAGGCTTCGAGGTGTCGGTGGCGCCGACCGGGCCGGACGCGCTGTCGGAGTTCGACCGCAGCGGTGCCGACCTGGTGCTGCTCGACCTGATGCTGCCCGGCCTGTCCGGCACCGAGGTGTGCCGCATGTTGCGGTCCAGGTCGAACGTGCCGGTCATCATGCTGACCGCCCGTGACTCGGAGATCGACAAGGTCGTCGGGCTGGAGCTCGGTGCGGACGACTACGTCACCAAGCCGTTCTCCTCGCGTGAGCTGGTGGCCCGGATCCGGGCGGTGCTGCGGCGCCGGACCGAGCCCGAGGAGCTGGTCGCGGCCGTGCTGGAGGCGGGGCCGGTGCGGATGGACGTGGACCGGCACGTGGTCACGGTAAACGGCGACGGGGTGCCGATGCCGCTGAAGGAGTTCGACCTGCTGGAGCTGCTGCTGCGCAACGCCGGCCGGGTGCTGACCCGTGGACAGCTCATCGACCGGGTCTGGGGTGCGGACTACGTCGGCGACACCAAGACGCTGGACGTGCACGTGAAGCGGCTGCGGGCCAAGCTGGAGCCGGACCCGTCCAACCCGCGGCACCTGCTCACCGTCCGCGGTCTCGGCTACAAGTTCGAGACCTCCTGAGCGCCCGGGGCGTCCCCCGCGATCATCGAGCTGTTGCCGCTTGTTGATCTCTGATCGGGGCAACAGCTCGATGATCGCCGGCACGGTGGGGCTCGGCGGGGTGTACGGCGACCAGCCCGCCGCGGGCCAGCCGGGCGGCGCACAGCCGGGCCAGCTCGCCGTACGCCGCGGGGCCGACCAGCGCGGTGAGCTCCGGCCGGTAGGAGACGTACAGCTTTTCGCCGCCGCCGTGCGCCTCCGGCGAGGAGGTGCACCACCAGTGCAGGTCGTGCCCGCCCTCCCCCCAGGACCGCCGGTCGAACTCGGTCAGCGTGGACAGCAGCACCCGGGTGCCGTCGATCCGGTCCATCCAGTCCTGCTCGCGGCGGATCGGCAACTGCCAGCAGACGTCCGGCTTGGTCGTTATCGGGTTGCGGCCGGTGCGCAGCGCCAGCAGGTGCAGCGCGCAGCCCGCGCCGCCGACGAAGCCGGGCCGGTTGAGAAAGACGCAGGCGCCCTCGACGGTCCGGGTGCGCCGCCGGTTGGTGTTCTCGCCGACGGTGTCCGTCACGGTGAGCCGGCGGGCCCGCCGGCCGGGGTGGTACTGCCAGATGTCCGCGGTGAGCTCGGCCGCCGCGGCGCGCACCCGCTTCTCGTCCGCCGGGTCGGAGAAGAACGCGCCGTGGCTGCAGCAGCCGTCGTCCGGCCGGTCGGCCAGAATCCCGTGGCAGCCCCGGCCGAAGATGCAGGACCAAGACGAGCAAAGCCAGGTGAGGTCCGCACGGATCAGGTGCGCTGGGTCGGCCGGGTCGGTGAACTCCACCCACTCGCGGGGAAAGTCAAGACCCACCTCTGTGGTGCTCACGATAACCACCATAGGCGCTGCCCGCCGGCCACCCCGGCCAGCGCCCGCCGTCCCGTGTGGTCACCTATACGCGTTGTGGTGACCTTTCGTTCCGTCCGTCCCCCGTGTGGTCACCTACGCACGTTGTGGTGACTATCGTTGCCTCCAGCCCCCAACAGGTCACCACAACGTGCGTAGGTGACCACACGGGGGACGGAGGCAACGAAAGGTGACCACACGGGCCACGGTCGAGCGTGACTGGCTGCTCGCGAGACCAGGGGACGCTACCGTCGGCGCATGCGGCTCGGCGTGCTCGATGTTGGCTCGAACACTGTGCACCTGCTCATCGTCGACGCCCACCGTGGCGCGCACCCGACGCCGACCTATTCGGAGAAGTCGGTGCTCCGGCTCGCCGAGCATGTGGATGCCTCCGGGCTGATCGCGCCGGCCGGCGCCCAGGCGTTGATCAAGTCGGTGGCACAGGCGCGGGACAGCGCCGCCCGGCTCGGCTGCGATGACCTGCTTGCGTTCGCCACCTCGGCGCTGCGCGACGCGGGCAACTCGACTGCGGTGCTGGACCGGGTCCGAAAGGAGACCCAGGTCGACCTGGCAGTGCTGACCGGCACGGCGGAGGCGCGGCTCACCTTCCTCGCGGTGCGCCGGTGGTTCGGCTGGAGCGCCGGGCAGCTGCTGGTCCTGGACATCGGCGGCGGCTCGCTCGAAGTCGCCTGCGGGATTGACGAGGAGCCCGAGATCGCCGAGTCGCTGCCCTTGGGCGCCGGCCGGTTGACCCGCGAGCGGCTGGACGGAGACCCGCCTACCAGAGCCGCGCTCGGGATGCTGCGGGACTATGTCGACGAGTTGGTTGGTACCGTTGTACCCCGACTGAGGGAGGTCGACCGCCCAGACCGGGTGGCCGCGACCTCCAAGACGTTCCGCTCGTTGGCTCGGCTGACCGGTTCGGCGCCATCAAGCGCGGGGCCCCGGGCCTCCCGGGTGCTGACCATCGACGGTTTGAGGCAGGTGATCGGGTTCATCTCGCGGATGTCTTCGGCCGACCTAGCGGAGCTGGATGGTGTCAGCGCCGCGCGGGCACATCAGTTGTTGGCCGGAGCGGTCGTTGCCGAGTCGGTTATGCGGCAATGCCGGGTGCAGTACGTGGAGATCTGTCCGTGGGCGCTGCGGGAGGGTATCATCCTGCGGCGCCTTGACTGGCTGGATGGGACGTAGGGACACCCATATGGCGCGACATACGAGGTCCGAAGACGAGGAACCGGCCAGCTCGCGCCCGGCCTCCGATCTGCTTCGTGAGGCGGGCATAGAACTTCCTGAGTCCCGACGGCGACGGCGACGGGAGCGGACCGAGGAGCCCACCATCCCGCCGCCACCGGAGCGGATGATGTTTCCCTACCGGCGGCCGGCCGACGACGGACGGGCCCACGAGCGCACCCAGCCCCCGCCGGCCCGGGAGCATATCGAGCCGCCGCACGCGCTGGAACGCACTGAGCCGTCGCGTGTGCCGGAGCGCACCGGGCCGTCGCGGACCGAGCTGACCCGGGACGGGCCGACGAGGCCGCCGCTAGCGCCCGTCGAGCCGCCGGCCCCGCCGACGCGCGCCCCTGCCCGTCCCCAGCCGGCCAGCCCGGTGCCACCTCTGGTCGCGGAACGGCTCCGGCCAGCGCAGCAACCGTTCCTACCGCAGCCGGCCGCCGTGCCGTCAGACCGGCCGCATCTGGCCGAGTCGGCCCGGCTCACCGGGCCACGCAATGGTTCGGTCTCGCCGCGCACGGTACAGTCCACGCCGATCCGGCCTGCCGCCGTTCCGCAGGGCCCGACGCCACAGGGCCCGACGCCACAGGGCCTAATGCCACAGGGCCCGACGCCACAGGGCGCGGTGTCCAACGGCTCCGCGCCGGTACGGCCGGCATTGCCCGGTCCGGCCGACTCCAGGCCCGTCCAGGCCCGTCCCAACCTCGCCGAACCGGCTGCGGTCCGGCCGGTGCAGAGCGCCAGGCCCGCAGCCGGCACAGCGTCGCCACGCAGGCCAGAGCCACCGGATCTGGCCGACCGGCCGAGCCGGCCTGCCGCCAACCACGACGAGGACGACGAGCGCGCCAGCCGGTCCCTGGCGCGCGACTGGCTGATGTTCGTGGTGGAGACGGTGTTCGCGGCCTGTCTCGGCCTGGGCCTGTGGCTCGGGTTCCACTCGCTGTGGGAAACCCAGCCGTACGTCGCGGCGGCCGGCTCGGGGGTGGTGCTGGTGGGCCTGCACGCCGGGGCATCGTGGATCCGGCGTCGGCAGACCGGCGGCGAGCTGGACCTGTTCACCTCCGCCGTCGTAGTCGCGGTCGGTGTGGCGATCACGGTGCTGCCCGCCGCGTTCGCGATCCGGCCCACCTAGCGCCGGCCCACCTAGCCGCCGGCCCATCCAGTGTCAGGGGCATGTCTCGGTGACCCGTACGACGCCGAGGTCGGGCAGCACATCGGCGGGCACCGGCTGGCCAGCCTTGGGTTTCTGGTCGCACACCTGCCAGTTGCGGTCGAGAACCTGGTGCCGGCCCTGGCCGGTCGCGTCGTGCGACTGGGACAGCAAGCCCACCCCGGCAGCCTGCAGCGCGTCCTGAGCATCCTGCAGGTTTCGTCCGACGACGTTGGGCATCCGCGGCAGCGGCTTCGACGTGGGCCTTCCCGTGGGACCGGCCGTCGTCGTGCCGCCCGGCGTCGTTTCGGATGGCACGCCGCAGGCCGCGCTGGCCGCGAGCGCGGCCAGGCTCGTGACGACGGCAAGGACCAAGCGGCTCACAATCGGCTCCGGAAACGAGGGTAGGTGCGATACGTCCATCGTGTACGCCGACGGCGGCCGCCGCGCCCAGGCAGGCCGCGGTTCGGCGCCTTTCCCCCGAAGGTGTGTACGGCCCCCGACGGCGTGTACGGCCGAGGGCCGTTCCGGCCGAGGCCAGCCCGCGTCAGTCGCGGGCGATCATGGCCTCCTCCAGATCCAGCTCGCGCTGCACCCGGCGCATCACCTCGTCGTCGATCCGGCCGGCGTCGCGCAGCTCGACGAAGACCTGGCGTTCGGTCTCCAGCATCTCCCGGCGAAGCCGGCGGTACGTCGCGGTCGGGGGCTCGGGGGTGGAAGTGTCCGCGCCGCCGCCCAGCCGCTCCCAGGCCCCGAAGCTGCGCAGCTCGGCCCGCTCGCGCAGCCGGGCCACCACCTCCTCGGGCACCTCCGGACCGGCCGCGGCGAGCATCTCGTCCAGCCGGGACAGCGAGGTGCCGATCGCGGCATGCTGGGCCGCCGCCTCGGCCAGGTCGTCCGCCTTGCGTTCGCTGTCCGCGACCACACCGAGCCGGCGGATCAGCCACGGCAGCGTGAACCCGTGCAGCACCAGGGTGGAGATCACCACCCCGAAGGTAAGGAAGATGATCAGGTTGCGCTCCGGGAAGCTCACCGGCAGCGCGTACGCCGCCGCGATCGACACCACCCCACGCATGCCGGCCCAGCTCTCGACCACCATGAACCGCCAGTGCGGCGCGGGGTCTCGCTCACGCAGGCGCCGGGACAGCAGCCGGGGCACCAGCGTGGCCGGGAAAACCCAGATGAACCGGGTCGCGATCACCACCAGCACCGCGACCGACACCCAGGTCGCGAGCTCACCGACGGACACCCCCACCGTCCCCTCCCGGGCCACCGCACGCAACTGCAGCCCGATCAGCAGGAACACCGACGACTCCAGCAGGAAGTCGACCATCTTCCAGATGGCACTCGCCTGCAGCCTGCCGGCGTACGTCGCCGTGCGCGGCGCGTGGTGCCCGATGCTCAGCCCGGCCACCACCACGGCCAGCACGCCGGAGGCATGCAGCGACTCGGCCGGCACGTAGGCGAGGAACGGCGCCAGCAGGATCAGGGTGTTCTCCAGCACGGCGTCACGCAGCCTCCTGGTCAGCCAGTTGACGGCGGTGGCCACTACGAGCCCGATCGCCACCCCGCCGGCCGCGGCCAGCAGGAAGACCCCGGCCGCGTCGGCGAAGGAGTACCCGGTGCCCATCGTGGCGGCCACCGCCACCCGGTACGCGGTCAGCGCCGTGGCGTCGTTGACCAGGCTCTCGCCGGCTAGGATCACCACCATCCGCCGCGGCAGCCCGAGCTTGCGGGCGATCGCGGTAGCCGCGACGGCGTCCGGCGGAGCGACGATCGCGCCCAGCGTGCAGGCGACGACGAAGTGCATATCGGGGACCACGGCGGCCATCACCACGCCCACGCTCAGCGCGGTGAAGAGGACCAAGCCGACCGACAGCAGCCCGATCGGCCGCAGGTTCTTACGGAAGTTCACGAACGAGCTGTCCAGCGCCGCGGAGAACAGCAGCGGGGGCAGCACCAGCGACAGTACGACGTCCGGGGCGATCCGGATCCGGTCCTCCGGGATGCCGGGCAGCATCGAGGCGGCCAGCCCGACCAGGACACACAGCAAGGGCGCAGACCAGCTCAGCTTCCGGGCGACCCCGGCCACGATCGCGGCGGATGCCACCAGCAGCACCACGCCGAGCCCACCTTCGAGCCCATGCACCGTGGCCCACCTCCTCCTGCGTCGTCCGGTGGCAAAAGAGTCGGCCCGTGCCAAAGAGTCGCCCGTACCGAAGAAAATGAGGGTAAGGCGAGGAGAAGGCGCGATCATGGAGCAATGACCGGCCATCCGGTGGTGCGGTCGTTCCAGCGGGGCGAGAGCTGGCGAGGGTGCCATGTCGACGATCAGCTCGGGTGACCTGCTGCCGCCAGGAGCAGCCCTCGACGACGAGGTCCGCCCGCCTCAGCGGGTGCCCAGGTCCGGGTTGGGTGGGTTCGGGCTGGCCAGCAGCCGGCGGAGCACGATCGACGTGTGGGCAGCGGTGACCTCGATCGCCTCACGGGTCTGGCTCACGGCGGCTCCCAGAGATCGATTTGGATGGTCATCCACAGATACACCTACAAAATGGGATGAAACCCACCTTGCTGTTAACGCGGCCACGGTCCTGCGCATGCGTGTTACGGATCCGAGCACATCGTGTGACGTTCACGCGCTGACCCGGTACCCGCTGGTAACTCGGCGTAGGCTGGCCGATTGTGAGCCCCCGCCCGACCCCCCCGGTTTTGGTGCCGTCCGCTCGTGTCGGCTTGTCGACCGCGTCGGTCTACCCCGAGTCCACCGCCGCGGCCTTCGACATCGCCGCGCGGCTGGGGTACGACGGCGTCGAGGTGATGGTCTGGACCGATCCGATCAGCCAGGATCCTGAGGCGCTGCGCCGGCTGTCCGACTACTACGGCGTGCCGATCCTGGCCGTGCACGCGCCGTGCCTGGTGATCACCCAACGGGTCTGGGGCACCGACCCGTGGGGCAAGCTGGTCAAGGCCAGGCAGGTCGCGGAGCGGCTCGGCGCCAGGTGTGTCGTCGTTCACCCGCCGTTCCGCTGGCAGCGCGACTACGCTCGGGACTTCACCCGCGGGATCGAACGGATGACCGGCGAGACCGACGTGATCTTCGCGGTGGAGAACATGTTTCCGCTGCGGGTGCGTGGCCGGGAGGTCTCGGCGTACGCGCCGGACTGGGACCCCATGATGGAGGACCACCAGCGCTACACCCTGGACCTGTCGCACACCGCCGTGTCCAGGTCCGACGCGATCAGGATGCTGGAGCTGATGGGTGACCGGCTTGGCCACGTACACATGGCCGACGGCACCGGCGCGCTGCGCGACGAGCATCTCATCCCCGGACGGGGCAGCCAGCCGTGCGCAGCGGTGCTGGAGATGCTCGCCCAGCGGGCGTTCACCGGCTCGGTCGTGGTCGAGGTGAACACCCGCCGGGCGGTCAGCCGGGAGGAGCGCGAGGCCGACCTGGCCGAGGCGCTGGCCTTCACCCGCCTGCACCTGGCCTGCGCCCGGGTCGCCGTCCCGAGCTAGTCCGTACCCTGACGGCATGCTGCGTAGCGTGATCCTCGCGGCCGCCCGCAACGAGCGCCTCAAACGGCTCGTCACGGCCGCCCCGGTCAGCCGGAGCGTGGTACGGCGCTTCGTGGCCGGCGCGGGTGTTGATGATGCCATCCGGGTCAGCCACGAGCTGACCGGCCAGGGGCTCGCCGTGTCCCTGGACCGGCTCGGTGAGGACACCACCGAGCGGGAGCACGCGGCGGCCAACGCCAAGGCATACCTCGCCCTGCTGTCCGGGCTCGCCGTGGAGGGCCTGACCGGTAGCACGGAGCTCAGCGTGAAGCTGTCCGCCATCGGGCAGGCGCTGGACCCGCGGCTCGCCATCGAGCACGCCCGGGAGATCTGCGCCGCCGCCGAGGCCGCCGGCACGACGGTGACCCTCGACATGGAAGACCACACCACCACCGACTCGACGCTGGCCATCCTGGCCGAGCTTCGCCGGGATCACCCGAGCACCGGCGCGGTGCTGCAGGCGTACCTGAGGCGGACCGAGACCGACTGCCGCGAGCTCGCCTATGCCGGCTCCCGGGTGCGGCTGTGCAAGGGCGCCTACAACGAGCCGGCCGAGGTCGCCTACGCCGACCCGTTCGACGTCGACCGGTCGTACGTGCGCTGCCTGAAGGTGCTGCTGGCCGGCTCGGGCTACCCGATGGTCGCCACGCACGACCCACGGCTGCTCGCGATCGCGGCGGAGCGGGCCCGGTGGTACGGGCGGGAGCGGGGGTCGTACGAGTACCAGATGCTGTACGGCGTCCGGCCGGAGGAGCAGAAGCGGCTTGCCGGCCGGGGTGAGACGGTGCGGGTATATGTGCCCTACGGGGACGAGTGGTATGGATATCTGATGCGCAGGTTGGCCGAGCGACCGGCCAACCTGACCTTCTTCCTGCGTTCGATGGTGAGCACCAGATGACGACGACACTCGCGGTACTCGGCGCCGGCAAGCTCGGTGAGGCGCTCCTGTCCGGCATGCTGCGGGCCGGCACCCCGGCATCCGACGTGCTGTTCAGCGCCCGGCGGGCGGAGCGGGCCGTGCTGCTGACCGAGCGGTACGGCGTCCGCGCGGTCGACAACCGGCAGGCCGCCGCGTTGGCCGAGGTGCTGCTGGTGACCGTCAAGCCGCAGGACATCGACGCGCTGCTCGACGAGCTGGCCCCGATGGTGACGCCGAGCAACCTGGTGGTGTCCTTCGCGGCCGGTATCCCGACGGCGTACTTCGGCAAGCGGCTGGCCGACGGCGTGCCGGTGGTCCGGGTGATGACGAACACTCCGGTGCTGGTGGACGAGGCGATGAGCGCGGTCTCGGCCGGCCCGTACGCGGCCGAGGGACACCTGGCCCTGGTCGAGGAGCTGCTGTCCCGGGTGGGCAAGGTGGTCCGGGTGCCGGAGTCGCAGCAGGACGCGGTGACCGCACTGTCCGGCAGCGGGCCGGCGTACTTCTACTACCTGGTCGAGGCGATGACCGACGCCGGCATCCTGCTTGGCCTGCCCCGGGCGGTGGCGCACGACCTGATCGTGCAGGCCGCGCTGGGTGCCGCGGTGATGCTGCGGGACTCCGGCGAGCACCCGGTCACGCTGCGCGAGGCGGTCACCTCCCCGGCCGGTACGACGATCAGCGCCATCCGCGAGCTGGAGAACCACCGGGTCCGGGCAGCCCTGATCACCGCCATCGAAGCCGCCCGGGACCGCAGCCGAGAGCTTGGCCGGGTGCACGAGTAGCGTCAGGCCGTCGCCGGCCCGGCCCGAGAGGGCGAGAAGACCGCTCGGACTGCGTATCGCAGTGGTCACAGTGGTCCCGCTACGCTCAGAGGCAGCACGTGCGCGTCAACGCTCGCCGGAGGGGAAGCCGGCGGCCCGACACGTGTCGAAGGTGCGGTGACGCATGTCCACGTCTGACGCGCCCCGACCGGGGCGGGTGGCCGGGTCCGCTGGGCCGACCCGGGGTGACGCCGCCGAGGCGCCGCGGCCGGAGCCTAGCCTGGCGGAGGTGAGGTTCCTGACCGTTGCCGAGGTGGCGGCGGTGATGCGAGTGTCCAAGATGACGGTGTACCGGCTGGTGCACTCGGGGGAGCTGACCGCGGTCCGGGTGGGCCGCTCGTTCCGCGTGCCGGAGAAGGCGGTGCACGACTACCTGCGCGATGCCTTCATCGAGGCCGGTTGAGGCCGCCGTTTGAGGGCAAAGAGGTTGTGGACGGACCGTGGCTGCGGGTGAGGCGGCTGATGATCAACCGGTAACCTTCGGGGGACGTCGTCCTCGATCACTGTCAAGGGGTTCGTACATGGGTTCAGTCATCAAGAAGCGCCGCAAGCGTATGGCGAAGAAGAAGCACCGCAAACTACTGAAGAAGACGCGGGTCCAGCGTCGCAACAAGAAGTAGTCGGCCCCCCTGGACGGGGGATCGGTCTGTCACCAATCCGCGTGTATTTGCTCACTGACCGTATCCGGTCCCGCAGTCCTCTAGGTACGATCCGGTTCGAAGCCTGGATGGGGGAGTGCCGATGCCGCCCAAGGTTGTCCTGGTGACCGGCGTCAGCCGGAGCCTCGGTGGTCGGCTGGCCGCCAGGCTGGCTGCCGACCCGGACGTCGAGCGGGTTATCGGGGTTGACACCGCCCCGCCCGACCGGGAGGTGGCCGGCATGCTCGGCCGGACGGAGTTCGTCCGGGCGGACATCCGTAACCCCTTGATCGCCAAGGTGATCGCGACCGCGGCGGTGGACACCGTGGTGCACATGAGCATCACCTCCACGCCGGGCGCGGTGGCCGGTCGGGTGCCGACCAAGGAGATGAACGTCATCGGCACCATGCAGCTTCTCGCCGCCTGCCAGAAGTCCGCCGCGGTGCGCCGGCTGGTCGTCAAGTCCAGCACCGCGGTGTACGGCGCCTCGCCGCGTGACCCGGCGCTGTTCACCGAGGACACCGAGCCGCGGGTGCCGCTGCCCGCCGGCTGGGCCAAGGACGCGGTCGAGATCGAGGGCTACGTGCGAGGCTTCGGCCGGCGCCGGCCGGACGTCGCGCTGACCGTGCTGCGGTTCTCGAACATCATCGGGCCACACGTGGACTCGCCGCTGACCCGGTACCTCTCCCGCCCGGTGGTGCCGACCGTGCTCGGCTACGACCCGCGAGTCCAGCTCCTGCACGAGGACGACGCGCTGGAGATCCTCCGGCTGGCCGCCACCGAGGACCGCCCCGGCACCTACAACGTCGCGGGCGACGGCATTCTCACGTTGTCCCAGGCGATCCGGCGGGCTGGCCGGCTGATGCTGCCGGTGGTCAAGCCGGCGATGAACCTGCTGGCCGGGCTGACCCGGCGGTCCAAGCTGGTCACCTACCCCCCGGAGAACGTGCGCTACCTGCACTACGGCCGGGTCGTGGACAACACCCGGCTGAAGAACGAGTTCGGCTACACGCCGAAGTACACGACCGCCGAGGCGTTCGACGACTTCGTCCAGTCGTCCGGGCTGCGCGCGGTTGTCGACCCTGCCCTGGTCGGGCGGATCGAGCGCACCCTGGCCGGCCTGGTCGGTCGGCCGCGACCCGGCGGCCACCCGGACGGTACCGCCGGTGACCGGGCCAGCCGATGACCAGCACGCCCGGGACGCTGGCCGTCGAGCAGGACTGGGAGGAGCGGGTCACCCGCGGGCTGGCGTTCCTGCGGCGCCGGCTGACCGGTCAGTACGAGGTCGATGACTTCGGGTTCGACCCGGAGCTGACCGAGAACGTGCTGATGCCGCTGTTCCGCCCGCTGTACAAGATGTGGTGGCGGGTCGAGGTGGCCGGGTTGCAGCACGTGCCGGACCAGGGCGGCGCGTTGGTGGTGGCCAACCACGCCGGCACCATGGTCGCGATCGACTCGGTGATGGTGCACCTTGCGCTACACGACGAGCATCCGAGCCGGCGGTTCCTGCGTGGTCTCGGCGCGGACCTGGTCTTCTCCACCCCCGGGCTGGGCGAGTACGCCCGCAAGGGGGGCAACACGCTGGCCTGCAACCCCGACGCCGAGCGGCTGCTGCGCCTCGGCGAGCTGGTCGGGGTGTGGCCGGAGGGGTTCAAGGGGATCGGCAAGCCGTTCTCCGAGCGGTACAAGCTGCAGCGTTTCGGCCGGGGCGGTTTCGTCACGGCGGCGTTGAAGACCGGTGTGCCGATCATCCCGTGCGCGGTGGTGGGCTCGGAGGAGATCTTCCCGATGCTCGGCAACGCCACGCTGCTGGCCCGGCTGCTCGGCCTGCCGTACTTCCCGATCACCCCGACGTTTCCCTGGCTCGGGCCGCTCGGGCTGCTGCCGCTGCCGAGCAAGTGGCTGATCGAGTTTGGCGAGCCGATCGAGACAGCGCGGCTGACCGAGCACGCCGATGACCCGATGCTGGTCTTTAACCTGACCGACCAGGTCCGCGAGACCATCCAGCAGACCCTCTACCGCCTGCTGCAACGGCGCCGGACCGCCTTCCGCTGACGACCGCTGGCGGCCAGGGTGGCACCGCGGTGGCGAGGACTGGCACCGGTCGGCCCGGTGCTGGCCGCGCCCGAGACCGCGCCGCTCCGACCCTACCCGCTCGCCGGACGCCGACGCCGAATCGCCACCGCGCCAGCGACGACCCCGGCGATCGCGCCGGCACCCAGCACTGACGGGATGCCGACCCGGGCTGCCTTGCGCCCGGTGCGGAAGTCGCGGATCTGCCAACCCCGCTGGCGGGCCTCCGAGCGCAGGCTGGGATCCGGGTTGACCACCACCGCGTGACCCACGGCGGTCAGCATGGGCAGGTCGTTCACTGAGTCGCTGTACGCCGTACAGCGGGCCAGGTCCAGACCCTCCCGGACGGCCAGCGCGCGTACCGCAGCCGCCTTGGCCGGGCCGTGCAGCACCTCGCCGACCAGCCGGCCGGTGTAGACACCGTCCCGCACCTCGGAGACGGTGCCGAGCGCCCCGGTCAGGCCGAGTCGGTGCGCAATGATCGAGGCGAGCTCGACCGGAGTCGCGGTGACCAGCCACACGCGCTGCCCGGCGTCCAGGTGCGTCTTGGCCAGCGCGTACGAGCCGGACCAGATCCGCTCCGCCATCAGCTCGTCGTAGATCTCCTCGCCGAGCCGGACGATCTCGTCCACTGGCTTGCCGGCGACAAACGCGAGCGCGGACTCGCGGGCCGCGTGCATGCCCTCCCGCGACTCCTTGCCGCCAACCCGGAACTTCACCTGATGCCAGGCGAACGACGTCAGGTCGCTGGTCCGGAAGAACTTGCGCGCCGCCAGGCCCTTGGCGAAGTGGAAGATCGACGCGCCCATCATCATCGTGTTGTCGACGTCAAAGAACGCCGCGGCGGTGCGGTCCGGTGGGACCGTGAGCGCGACCTCCACCTCGGCCACGGCTGCTGCTGCCGTTCCGGCAAGCACCGCCCGCGCGTCCCGGCTGTCTCGGCCGCGCCAGGGCAGTCGGCGCACGGCGCGGTCCTCCTCATCGGCTCGCTGGCACCCCGGTAGCCCCCGCACGGCTGTGTCCAGCACGGCTGCATCCGGTACGACGGCGCGGTCCGGTGGCGCAGGTCCGATGACGCAGCTCAATGACGCGGTGCTACCGAGTCCGCTACGAGCCTAATGCAGGAGGCGACGCACCTGGGGGGACCGAGGAACGCCGTCATCCCCCAAATATCGGCGGCAACGGCAGCAACGGCGGAGGAGTGGTGCCCTGCCCCGCTGGCACCGTGGGCAGCGTGCCCGGCCGGGTGGGAGCCGGCGCGCCCGACCCGTTCGGCAGGCCTGGTACCAGCGGCGTGGATGTGCCGGAGGGGCCACCTGGCACGGGCGCCAACGGACCCCCGGAACGCTGCCCCGACGAACCCTCAGGCGTAGTCGGTGCGACCAGCGGCACACATGGCGAGCACGGCACCGGCCCGAGGTCGTCCACCGTCCTGCCGGTGAGGCAGCTACACGCAAGCCCGCCACGGAGCTGCTGGATCCGCGTCGTCAGCCGGTCCAGCAGGACCAGCGACTCACGCGCCTGCGCGCTGGCCGGCTCGGGCAGCAGCGCCAGCACCGAGCTGAGCTCGGCCCGCTGGTCGGTAGCCCACCCGGACAGCGTGGCCAGCGGCGCGTCGACCGACTTCTGCACGGCGTACGTCATCAGCAGCCGGACGCCCTGGAGGGTGTCGCTGTCCATGTCCCGCAGCACCTGGCTGACCAGCGAGGTGTCCCCCGTGGCCAGCGGCTCACCGTCCGGGCCAGTCCGGGCCCGCGGGTCGAGCGGGACTCCGCCCCGGCCGAGGAGCTTCTGCACCTCGCCCAGCCTGGTCTGGGCGAAGCCGAGCTGGCGCAGCCCCCGCTCCTTCGGGTCATGCACCAGGGCCAGCTCCAGGTGCTCGCTGCTGCGCTTGAGCGCGTAGAGCGCGTCACCTGGCAGCGCCCGGCTGCTTGCCAACATGGTCAGGCCGGTGACCAGCACCATCGCCGCCAGCGTGCCGGCCAGGAACGCCAGCTTCGGACTGCGCTGTGGCCTGGAGCGGTGTGCCGCCGGACGGTGCGCACTGCCCCTGAGGCCGGCACCGCCCCTGGCCAGGCTCAGTGGGTTGCGCGGTCGCGGCACGGGCTGGGTCGCCTCATCGACCAGCTCTGGCGGCTTGACGCTGGCGACCGCCACCAGCCGACGCCGGAGCCGCTGGGCGAACTCTGGGTCAGGCCCCGCGTCGAGACGGACCTCACGCAGCGCATGGGCTACGGTGAGCAGCTCCGTGGTGCGCGAATCTTCGGCAAAGTATCTGGCCGCCTCGGTGCTCTGGCGATCCACAGCAAGATCGACCAGACGGGCGAACTCCCCCGCCCGGCGTGACCTCACCATGACAACCATCGCCTGTCTCCGGGGAAGCAAGTACGCGCCGTGACCACCTCGGTGGTCACCCCGGACAACGACCACCTACCCTTCCGGGTTACGCCATAGATCATCGCAGCCCCTCTGGCAGCAGCGTGGCCAGCCGCCGTACGGCCCGGTGCTGCAGCGCCTTGATGGCGCCCTCGTTCTTGCCCATCACCTGTGCAGTCTCCGCCACCGACAGCCCTTCCAGGAAGCGCAGCACGATGCACTCCTGCTGTTCGGCGTTGAGCTGCTTGACGCAGCGGAGCAGCTCGGCGCTGGTCAGCCGGTCCAGGACCGATCCCTCCGGACCCTCCTGGACGGTGTCCGCGTCCAGCATTTCGGCGGTGGTGATCTCCAGCCGGTAACGGCTTGACTTGACGTGGTCCAGCACGATGTTGCGGGCAATGGTGATGAACCAGGCGCCGATGTCGCGGCCCTGGTTGGTCACCGAGCCGATCCGGCGCCAGGCCCGCAGGAACGTTTCGCTGGTGAAGTCTTCGGCGTTGCCGCGGTCGCCGACGCGGTAGTAGATGTAGCGGTGAACCAGGTCGACGTAGCGGTCGTAGAGCTGGCCGAACGCCTCGGCGTCGCCGGACTGGGCCTGCTCGACGAGCAGCCAGTTGGCGCTCTCGCCGGGATCTGGTGGCTCCGGTGGCTCCGGCATGACGGCCGGTGCCGCTGGCTGGTATGCCAGCGGCAGGTCCGGCGCGGTGGGGACCGGTGTGTCTCCGACCCGCGGCAGCGGGTGCGTCGTCCGCTGGGGGGGCTGATGGGATCGGGGCATGGGCCGCGCGGCGACGCCGCCCATGCCGACGGGGGCGGACGAGATCTCTCGGGCGAGGGGCCGGGCTGCCGCGAGGGCCTGTCTGCCGATGGCCTCGACAGCTTGCACAAGTGCGCGCAAGCCTGCGCCGAGGGGGTGCCCTGCGGCGTACGCGCTCATCTGTTCCTCAGCTCTGGTCGACGGGCCGTAGCCAAGGCTAAGCGCCGGCCCGCGCTCGCCTGCAGTGGCCCCGTGGCGGAGTCGTACTGCTGGCACTGGCCGCCCGGAATATGACGGTTGCCCCTTGGTGGTCCTCCCCGGGCAGCCGACCAACTCCGTACGGTCACTATCTTCATACCCTCTGTAGTAGCCAGGGCGAATGACTTCCTGCGCCACGTGAAAGAACATTTGTGCTCGGAGTTCGATCTGGTCACGTGCCCGTCACCCATCCGACCTGACACAGGAGTGCAACGAGTGTGACTCATCCGACGCCGATTGGGGAGGTGTGCCAGACTGCGATCGTGGCCGAGCTCGACGTCGACAGCGCCGTCCGTAACCTCGCTGACCTGGTCCGTCGCGCGGCCGTGCGGGCCGGCGACCGGGTGGCCCTGGTCAGCGGGGACCGGCGGCTGAGCTGGGCCGAGCTGGACGTCCAGGTGGACCGGGCCGCCGCGGCGCTGCGCGGGCTGGGGCTGGCCGAGGGCGAACCGGTCATGTTGCAGCTTGGGAACACCCCGGAGTTCGTCATGGCCTACTTCGGCGCGCTGCGGGCCGGCTTGGTGGCGCTGCCCGCCAACACCGGGTACACGCTGCCGGAGCTGCAGCATCTGATCACCGACTCCACCGCCCGGGTGCTGGTCACCTCCACCGTGGCCACCATCGACGGGCGGGCCGAGCTGCCCGGCGTCCAGCTCGTGGTGTCCGGACGGATCGCGCCGGAGGGCGCGGCGGCCTTCGACGACCTGCTGGCCGGCGCGCCCGCCGAGCCGGTGACCACGACCCGCGGCGGCGAGGACCTGGCCCTGCTGATCTATACCAGCGGCACCAGCGGCCGGCCGAAGGGCGCGATGCTCAGCCACCGGGCGCTGCTGGCCAACCTGGCCCAGTGCGCCACCCTCGACCCGGCGCCGATGACCGCTGACGACGTGGTGCTGCTGGTGCTGCCGCTGTTCCACATCTACGGGCTGAACCCGGGGCTCGGCATGGCAGCCTGGTTCAGCGCCACCGGGGTGCTGGTGGAGCGGTTCGACGTGGCGGACACGCTGGCCGCGATGACCCGGGAAGGAGTCACCAACGTGATCGGCGCGCCCCCGATGTACGCCGCCTGGGGCGCCTGGGACGAGTCGGAGCTGTTCGCCGCCTTCGCCCAGGTCCGGCTGGCCATCTCCGGTGCCTCGCCGCTGCCGGAGCGGGCCTACGAGCGGATGGTCAGCGCCGGGATCGCGGTGCACGAGGGATACGGGCTGACCGAGACCGCGCCGGTGCTGACCAGCACCTTAGTCGGAGGCAGGTCCCTGTCGGGCAGCGTCGGCTGGCCACTGCCCGGGGTCGAGCTGGAGCTGCGGGACGCCGACGGCGAGGTCGTGGAGGACGACGACCCCGGCGAGATCGTGGTCCGCGGGCCCAACCTGTTCAGCGGGTACTGGCCAGATGGTGCCGGCGGTCCGGACCAGGCGGGCTGGTGGGCCACCGGCGACGTCGCGTACGCCGATGACGATGGCGCGCTGCACCTGGTCGACCGGCGTGTCGACATGGTGCTAGTGAGCGGCTTCAACGTTTACCCGGCCGAGGTCGAGGCGGTGCTGAACCGGCATCCGGAGATCGTGGAGAGCGCCGTGATCGGGGTGCCGGACGAGCTGACCGGTGAGGCGGTCAAGGCGTACGTCGTGCCGCGGCCCGGCGCCACTCCCACGGCCGCGGGCGTGCTGAGCTTCGCAGCCCGGTCCCTGGCTCGGTTCAAGCTGCCGGTGAGCGTCGAGTTCGTGCCGCGACTACCCCACTCGGCCACCGGCAAGGTGCGCAAGGGTGCGCTGCGTGGCAACCTCTGACCCGCGAGGAGGGATGCGGCACGTGACGCTGCTCTCTCGGGCGGGCTGCCATCTGTGCGACGACGCGCGGGCCGCGGTGAGACGGGTCTGCGCCGAGCTCGGCGTGCCGTGGGACGAGCGCGACGTCGACACCGACCCGGAGCTCCGTGCGGAGTATGGCGACCGGGTGCCTGTGGTCCTGGTCGACGGTGCCGAGCACGGGCATCTCGCCGTTGAGGACTCCCGGCTGCGCCGGGCGCTCGCTGGCTGACCTAGGCCCGCCGGCTCCGGTGCCTCCGGCCTGGGCTGGTCGTTCCGGGTCTGCCTGCTCCCGGGTCGGGGCCAGCGGCGGCCAGCTCGGTCACCTCACCGGCTGCCGCCTGCGCCTGCGCATGGCGGAGCTCGGCCAGGATGTCCGGAGTGGACAGGACCGCGAGGGTCTCCTCCAGCGTGGCCAGCTCATCCGGGGCGACCAGGACAACGGCGGGCTGCCCCCGCCTGGTCACAGTCACTCGCTCACCGGTCTGCTCTACCCGGGCAACCAGCTCGGCCAGCCGCACACGCGCTTGGGTCAGCTCGACGCTCACTCGTGTCAGCCTATGTCGCGGGACCGGCTCCGTGCGTTACCTTCTTATGACTTCTTGCGAGACTCGACGCCTTGTTCCTGTGAGTCTCGACACGTTCATGTGAGTCTCGACACGCCTTTGGCAGGTACGTCCGGGCACCTCGGGGCGCTCGACTTTGTGCAGGCGTTCACAAGTCGTTACGGTGTGGTTGACGTTCCGCCTCTTATCACAGGACGGCGCCGGTGGAAACGCCGGGGTCTGTCCGTGCGTGCAAGCCAGGAGAACACTTGTGACCGAGCAGCGTGAGCCCAAGGTTGACCGCTGCCGCACCATCCCCGAGGCCACCGTCGCCCGGTTGGCCGTGTACCTGCGGGCGCTGACCGCGCTCGACGAGGCAGGCACCCACACGGTGTCCAGCGAGGAGCTCGCCGCGGCCGCCGGGGTCAACTCCGCGAAGCTCCGCAAGGACCTGTCCTACCTTGGCTCCTACGGCACTCGCGGGGTGGGCTACGAGGTGGCCACGCTGGTCGGGCACATCTCCCGGGCGCTCGGGCTGACCCACCATCGCAACGTCGCCCTGGTCGGTGTCGGCAACCTCGGGCACGCGCTGGCTGGCTACGCGGGCTTCGGCACCCGCGGGTTCCGGATCGTCGCGCTGTTCGACGCCGACCCGGCCCGGATCGGCCAGCGGCTGCACGGGCTTGAGGTGCACGGCATGAACGCGCTCGCCGAGGTGTGCCAGGCCGAGGTGGTCTCCATCGGCGTGATCGCGACACCAGCCGGCGCGGCCCAGGACGTCTGCGACAAGCTGGTCGCGGTCGGGATCACCAGCATCCTGAACTTCGCGCCGATCGTGCTCACCGTGCCGGGCAACGTCGACGTCCGCAAGGTCGACCTGGCCGTCGAGCTGCAGATCCTCTCCTTCCACGAGCAGCGGAAGGCGGCTGGCCTGGAGGAGGTCGGATGACGCTTCTCGTCGTCGGGCTCTCGCACCGCAGCGCGCCGGTTCCGCTGCTGGAGCGGGCCAGCATCGGGACGGATGAGGTGCCCAAGGTGCTGCACGAGCTGCTGGGCGGCCCGCATGTGGCCGAGGTGATGGTGCTGTCCACCTGCAACCGGGTCGAGGTCTACGCCGACGTCGAGCGCTTCCACGGCGGCCTGACCGACGTCTCGACGGTGCTGGCCCGGCAGGCCGGGGTGGACCTGTCCGCGCTGGCCAACCACCTGTACGTGCACTACGAGGACGCCGCGGTCGAGCATCTGTTCGAGGTGGCCGCCGGGCTGGACTCGATGGTGGTCGGCGAGTCGCAGATCCTCGGCCAGCTCCGCGCCGGCTACCAGGTGGCGGTGGAGACCGATGCGATCGGCCGGCTGCTGCACGAGCTGTTCCAGCGGGCGCTGCGGGCCGGCAAGCGGGTACGTACCGAGACAGGCATCGACTCGGCCGGCGCGTCGCTGGTGTCGGTGGCGCTGGCCGAGGCCGAGCGGTTCCTCGGGTCGCTCGTGGGCCGGCCGGCGCTGATCGTGGGTGCCGGCTCGATGGGTGCGCTGGCCGCGGCCACCCTGCGCCGGGCCGCGATCGGTGAGCTGGTGGTGGTCAACCGGACGCCGGGCAAGGCCGAGCGGCTGGCGGCCACGGTGGACGGCCGGGGTGCCGGGATGGACGAGCTGCCGGCCCTGGTCGGTACGGCGGACGTGATCGTGGCGTCCACCGGGGCATCCGGGATCGTGCTCGGCTACGACGTGGTCGAGCGGGCCGTGGCCGCGCGCGGCGGCCAGCCGCTGGCCATCCTCGACCTGGCCCTGCCGCGGGACGTGGACGCGGCCGTGGCCGGGCTGCCCACGGTGTCCTACGTCGACCTGGCGGTGCTCGGCGACCGGCTGGCCGGCTCCCAGCACGCGGCCGACGTGGACGCCGCCCGGCAGATCGTGCTGACCGAGGTGGCGTCGTACCTCGCGGCGCAGCGAGCCGGCCAGGTCGGGCCGACGGTGACCGCGCTGCGCGCCCGGGCCGCCGAGGTGGTCGACGCCGAGCTGGTCCGGCTGGACCAGAAGCTGCCCGGCCTGAACGACGCCGTCCGGGACGAGCTGGGCCGTACCGTCCGAAGGGTCGTGAACACCCTGTTGCATGCCCCCACGGTCCGGGTCAAGCAGCTCGCCGAGGCGCCCGGAGGCGATGTCTACGCCACCGCGCTGCGGGAGCTGTTCGGCCTCGACCCGGCCGCCCCGAAGGCCGTGAGCACACCCAGCGTCGCACTTCCCGAGGAGTTTCCCCAGTGACCGTGCCAGACCGTCCGCTCCGGCTGGGCACCCGGGCCAGCGCGCTGGCCCGCACCCAGGCCGGGCTGGTCGCCGCTGCGCTGACCGGCCGGCTCGGCGTAGCCGTCGAGCTGGTCTACATCAGCACCGACGGGGACCGCTCCAGCGCACCGATCGCGTCGTTCGGCACCGTCGGGATCTTCGTCTCGGCGCTGCGTGACGCGCTGCTGGCGGACCGGATCGACCTGGCCGTGCACTCCTACAAGGACCTGCCGACGGCGCCAGCCCCGGGCCTGGCGCTGGCCGCCGTACCGGTCCGGGAGGATCCGCGGGACGCGCTGGTGGCCCGCGACGGGCTGACCCTCGGCGAGCTGCCGGTGGGCGCCACCGTCGGCACCGGCTCGCCGCGCCGGATCGCGCAGCTCCGGGCGCTCGGCCTCGGTGTCGAGCTGCGCCCGCTGCGCGGGAACGTCGACACCCGGCTGGGCAAGGTGACCAGCGGCGAGCTGGACGCCGTCGTGCTGGCCCGGGCCGGGCTGGCCCGGCTCGGCAGGCTGGACGTGATCACCGAGGTGCTGGACCCGCTGCAGGTGCTGCCGGCCCCCGGGCAGGGCGCGCTGGCGGTGGAGTGCCGGGACGGCGACGACGACGTCATGAAGCTTCTGTCCACTGTGGACGATGAGGACACCAGGGCCGCGGTGGCCGCGGAGCGCGCGCTGCTGGCCGCGCTGGAGGCGGGCTGCACGGCTCCGGTCGGCGCCCTGGCCGAGGTGGTCGAGGGCGACGAGGGGACGGAGATCTTTCTGCGTGGGTCGGTCACCGCGCTGGACGGCTCCGACGCCGTCCGGCTGTCCGCGACCGGACCGCTGGCCGACGCCGAGGGGGTGGGTCGGCGGCTGGCCGCTGACCTGCTGGCCATCGGCGCGGCCGAACTTATGGGGAACGCCGAGCCGTACGACGGCCCGAGGGGTGGAGATGAGTAGAACGCGCAAGACCATAGGCCGGATCACCTTTGTCGGGGCTGGCCCGGGAGATCCCGGGCTGCTCACGGTGCGAGCCGCCGAGCTGTTGCGGGACGCCGGTGTCGTCGTCGTCGACCCTGAGGTGCCGGAGGCCCTCCTGGTCGGGGACGCGGCGCTGGCCAGGCCGGATGCCGACGTGCGACCGGCTGTGGGGGAGCCGGCCGACGTCGCCAAGGCGCTGGTCTACGAGGCACGGGCCGGGCATGCCGTGGTCCGGCTGGTGGCCGGTGACCCGCTGACCACGGACGCCGTGGTCAAGGAGGCGATGGCGGTGGCCCGCACCTCGGTGCCGTTCGACGTGGTGCCCGGGGTGCCGGCCGGCACCGGGATCCCGGCGTACGCCGGGGTGCCGCTCGGCTCGGCGCACACCGCGGCCGACGTACGGGCCGACGTGAACTGGGCCTCCCTGGCCGCCGCGCCGCAGCCACTGGTGCTGCACGCGACCGCGACCCACCTGGGGGCCATCTCGGCCACCCTGGTCGGGTACGGCCTGGCCGGTTCGCTGCCGGCCTGCGTGACCGCCGAGGGCACCGCCGCCACCCAGCACAGCGTGCACACCACGCTGGAGGAGCTGGAGCGGGCGGCCGGTGACCTGCCCGGTCCGGTGGTGGTGACGGTCGGCGCGGCGGTCGGGCAGGCGACCCGGCTGGCCTGGTGGGAGTCACGGGCGCTGTACGGCTGGCGGGTGCTGGTGCCGCGGACCAAGGAGCAGGCCGCCGTGATGAGCGAGCGGCTGGTCCAGCACGGCGCCATCCCGGTCGAGGTGCCGACCATCGCGGTCGAGCCGCCGCGCACCCCGGCCCAGATGGAGCGGGCCGTCAAGGGCCTGGTCACCGGTCGGTACGAGTGGATCGTCTTCACCTCCACCAACGCGGTGCGGGCCATCCGGGAGAAGTTCACCGAGTTCGGGCTGGACGCGCGGGCCTTCGCCGGGGTGAAGATCGCCTGCGTCGGGGAGGCCACGGCGGCGGCGGTCCGCTCGTTCGGGATCACGCCGGAGCTGCTGCCGAGCGGGGAGCAGTCCTCCGAGGGGCTGCTCGAGGTCTTCCCGCCGTACGACGCGGTCCTCGACCCGATCGACCGGGTGCTGCTGCCGCGGGCCGACATCGCCACCGAGACGCTGGCCGCCGGGCTGCGCGAGCGCGGCTGGGAGATCGACGACGTCACGGCGTACCGGACCGTCCGGGCGGCGCCGCCGCCGGCCGACACCCGCGAGGCGATCAAGGGCGGCGGGTTCGACGCGGTGTGCTTCACCTCGTCGTCCACGGTGCGCAACCTGGTCGGTATCGCCGGCAAGCCGCATACCCGGACCATCGTGGCCTGCATCGGGCCGCAGACCGCGGCGACGGCGCGCGAGTTCGGGCTGCGGGTGGACGTGCAGCCGGAGGTGGCCCAGGTGCCGGCTCTGGTGGACGCGCTCGCGGCTTATGCTGGGCAGCTTCGGGAGAGCGGGCAGACCGTGCCGCCGTCCCGCAAGTCCAAGTCCAAGGGGCGGGCCGTCCGCTGAAGATCGTTCAGATATAGCGCTGAGGAGCCTCCCGCAATGACCGCGTCGTATCCCTCGTCCCGACCGCGTCGGCTGCGTCGTACGTCGGCGCTGCGCCGGCTGGTCACCCAGGTCAGGCTGCACCCGGCGGACCTGGTGCTGCCGATGTTCGTCAAGGAGGGAGCCGCCGAGCCGGTCCCGGTGGCCAGCATGCCGGGCGTCGTCCAGCACAGCCTGGAGACGCTGCGGAAGGCGGCCGTGGAGGCGGTCGAGGCGGGTGTCGGGGGGCTGATGGTGTTCGGCGTTCCGGCCGTGAAGGACGCCATCGGCTCGGCCGGCACCGACCCGGACGGCATCCTCAACGTCGCCCTGGGCATGCTGCGGGCCGAGCTTGGTGCTGGCGCGGTGCTGATGAGCGACCTGTGCCTGGACGAGCTCACCGACCACGGGCACTGCGGCGTGTTGCGCCCGGACGGGACGGTGGACAACGACGCGACGCTGGCCCGGTACGCCGAGATGGCGGTGGCGCAGGCCGCGGCCGGGGCGGATGTGGTCGGGCCGAGCGGCATGATGGACGGGCAGGTGGGGGCGGTCCGGTCCGCGCTGGACGCCGCCGGGTATCTCGACACGGCAATCCTGGCGTACTCGGCGAAGTACGCCAGCGGCTTCTACGGGCCGTTCCGGGAGGCGGTCGAGTCGACCCTGACCGGTGACCGGATGAGCTACCAGCAGGACCCGGCCAGGTCGGTGGACGAGGCGCTGCGCGAGGTGGCGCTGGACGTGGCCGAGGGCGCCGACATGGTGATGGTCAAGCCGGCCATGGCCTACCTGGATGTGGTCCGCCGGGTGGCCGATGCGGTGGACGTGCCGGTCGCGGCCTACCAGGTGTCCGGGGAGTACGCCATGGTGGAGGCGGCCGCGGCGAACGGCTGGGTCGACCGGGAGCGGGTCATCGCCGAGACGCTCACCTCGATCAAGCGGGCCGGCGCGGACATCGTGCTGACCTACTGGGCCGTCGAGGTGGCCCGCCGGCTGGGCTGAGCCGCCCGGCTGGCTGGGCCGCTGGCCGGTGCTGGTGGCTAGCCGCCGTGCCAGTGCTCGCCCCAGCGGCGGTATGCGGCGTCCGGGTCACCGACGGGGACGTACCGGCCGACGGATGCGGCCAGCTCGTCCACGGTCGTGCCGAAGTGCTGGGCGAGCACCCGGCTCCGGCGGCCGTCGTGTCGGATGATCTCCAGCCCGGCCCAGTCCAGCCGGTGCGCCACGACGGCGGTGACGTGGGACCAGTCCAAGGGCGGCTCGCCGGGCAGGACCAGGCCCTCGGCGTGCACGGTCAGGCCGTGACCGTCGCGCAGCACCCGGCCGAGCCGGTGCCGCCGCCACAGTGCCACGCTGACCAGGCCAATCCCTACAGCGGCCACCACGATGGTGAGCGCCACGCTCCAGGCCGAGCCGCCGTACGCCACGCCCCAGGTGCTGCCCAGCCCGGCCATCGCCGCGGCCCAGACGGCCCACCAGACCTGGCCGCCCTGGGCGCGCCGGATGCTCCCCGGATCCGGCCGGAACTCGCTCCGCCCGCTCTCCACGCCACCCACCCTATGCCGCCCGCACCCGCGCCGCCCGCACCGCGCCGCCCGGCCCTGCACCGGTGTGGTCACCTCTCGGCGTTGTGGTGACCTCTTGTTGGCCGCTGCGGCCGCTCGATCAAGTCATATGACACTCGCGAGCCGTATCGAGATATTTCGGAAGATAGGTCCTCCGCCCACCGGACGGTTGGAACCGATCGTCTCCGCGCGGCCCGCTTCGCGTTCGTCGGTGGTAACGCCGGAGGTCGTGGCGCGGATCGTGGCGTGTCGCGCGGGGGCGATGGTGGCGGACATCGGGCGAGACCTGCATATGACCCCGGTGGAGGTTCTGTCGGTGTTGCGGGCAGCCGGTCCGCTGGAGGCCGGGTCGGTGGAGTGATCGGGTTGTGGCCGTGGCGGGGCCCGTCCGCTGCGGTTAGGCCGGTGCGGTCCTGTCCAGGTGCTGTCGGCTGGTGGGCTCGGCATGCATGGAGCTGGGCTCGCGGGCGTGGGCGGCAAGGTCCCTGGATGCTGGGTGTCCCACCGCCCCCCCGGGACGTGGCCTGGGGATGGGCTTGCGTGGGCTTCTTGGTGGTGTCCAGCCTTTGGCGGGCACCGTCCACGCGGGTCCCGGTGCCCCGGGACGGGGTGACGCGGGGCACCGTCGAGGTGGTGTCCCGCGCCGCTCCCTTCCGAGGCCCGGCGTTTCGGCCGGAGCTGTGGTGCCGGTGGGTGACGGGAGGTGAGCCGGTGGTGTGGTGGGTGTTCGTGGTAGCCGCCGTGGCGGTGGTCTGGCCACGTCCGCCGTTAGGGTGCGGGCGTACGGGGTCGGGTCGCCTGCCGCGCCGGTGACCGGGCTACCGGCCGCCACCGGTGTCGCACCTGAGGTTCGCCCCACCCTGGGCACAGGTCGCCGAGCACGTGGCCGAAGCGCTGGCCGGGCGGGCCGTCGTCACCCACGACACCGACCGCCTGGACGTGCTCCGCCGGCACCTGCCCGACTGGACCCGATGCCGTCCCGCACACCCGCGACCTCGCCATGAGCTTGTGGCCTGGCCTGCCCGGCTGCGGCCTCCACGCACTTCCGTCGTGATCGGCACCGGTCGGGTCGGATGGATTCGACGGACTCGTCAGCGGCACGGCGGCGCGGCACGGTGTGCGGCAACGTCCATTCGTCCCGCGGGTCAGGTGATGGTGAACACGAGTGGGCCGCTGACCGAGGTCAGCCCGCTCACGGTGAAGCAGTCGGTGGGTTGGGTGGTGGCCAGCACGATGACTTCGGTCAGGGTATGGCCGGTGTAGTCGCCGCTGGTGATGGTGCCGGTGATGACCAGCACAGTCTCTCCTGAGGGGCGCAGGCTGATGGCGCCGGTGAAGGTGAAGTCGCTGTGTCGGTTGCCGTTCCAGGCGATTTGGCCGCTGCCGGTGGTGGAGCCGCCTACGCAGCTCAGGCTGCCGTTGCCCTCGGCTGTGTAGGTGCCTGAGGTGTGGGTCAGGTCGCTCGACACGCAGGGCCCGAGCGCGCCGCTGGTGTTAAAGGAGGTCGGCCGTTCGGTGAAGGTCAGGCCGGGGGTGTAGGTGGTGTTGAGGTAGGCCGGGCAGATCACCAGGTCGAGGCTGGCCGAGGCCGGGGAGGATGCGACGGCCGTCTGGGCGATGACGCCGATGGCGAGAGTGAGAGCGGCGAGAAGGTGACGGATCATGGCATGGATGTCCTATCTCTCGGTTCGAGCTACATGCGCTCCTCGCATACCTGGCCGGGGGCGCTGGGGCTGAGGGGCGGGCTTGTCTTAGTCCTTGGTCAGGGCGTGCGCTGTTCGATACGGCGATCACAGAGCGGGTCAGGGATAGGCGGCCGGACGATGGATATAACGGTGCAGGTGTTGGCTGCGCTGTCGTTGGCGGCTTTCGGGTCGGCGCAGCCGGCATGCATGGCGAGACCGCAGCCGCCAGCCTCGGCCGCTGCTGCCTTGCGACGCATCCTCATAGTTCTCTCCTTTCCGGGGATGTAGGCGGGCAGCGACCCCCGTTAACGGCACTGACGCTACGCTCACTGCTGTTCCATGCCCAGATCCGTGCCAGCTCTGAACAGCTACTGGCCACATCCCGCCAGCTCGCACCACTGGGAGATCGCCCACTGTGGTCGGTGCCCTTCGGCGCAGGGTTCGGCTGTCTGCGGTGCGGCGCACCGGCCATCGACGCGACGGCATCGCCCTGGTCTTCGGCATCCAAGCGGCGCCTCCGCAGGGCCGCCACCTGCACCGTCGTCCCCATCATCGGGCCACGCGGCCCCCAACCTGTGCCAGGGTGACCGCGTCAGATCCCCCGCCTGCCATCCTTATCCACGCGGTGTCTCGTAAAGCTGCCGGAGCCAGGCCCGAAGAAACCGCGCGGGTCTACAGACGAGACACTGGACCCGCGGTAAAGGCAGGCGGATAATCGGCAACCCGAGCCGCCAAACGTACAGGAGAGGCGCCATGATGATCGAACCGGAGTGGTCGCAAAGGTTCGTCAACTACACCGCCGGAGAAGCGCAGCGGCTGACGAGCGCGCTGGGGCTGAAGGCCGAAAGCGACGGGACCATTCGCGCGCGCCTGTGGCTGGAATGCGGGTGGGCGTGGCTGGTCCGCGGCCTCTGGGCGGCGCCGCCGAACGGCTGCCGCACCTACACCGCCACCTTCAAGATCACCTTTCCGGACGGCACCGACAACGGGGAAGGCGTCTCGTTCCCTGGCGCGTCGGACAGCCAGACCATGGACATCATCGACGATGCTCGCTACCCCGCCCAGAACGGGATCTGGCACATGTCCGCCTACTACGGCGTGGAGATGAAGGACGTCTTGGGCCGCTGGGGCAGTCGGATCGAGGTCGGCCACACCATGGACTTCACCGTGTCCGGAGCCACGGACACCGGCCCGGCGCTCCCCACCCGCGCCCACATCGTGGCTGGCCACGTGGAGAAGGTCCTCAACGTCTCCGGCGCCGCCTACGAGGACGGCGCACGAGCCGACCTGTGGGACTGGGCCAACGTCGACCAGCAGAAATTCACCCTCACCCCGGTAGGCGACGGCTACTACAAGATCCTGGCCAAGCACAGCGGCAAAGCCCTCGGGATCGCCGACGCTGGCCAGGACAACGGCCACCCTGTCGAGCAATGGTACTGGCTCGACTACGACAACCAGAAGTTCCGGCTAGAACCTGTCGGCGGAGACTACTATAAGATCATCGCCAAACACAGCGGCAAGGCCCTCACCGTCGGCAACGCCAAAACTGACAACGGTACCGAGATCCAACAGTGGGACTACGAGGACCAGTCCCACCAAAAATGGCAGATCCGGGCGCTGACCGACGACAGTTGGTAGGCGAGGAGCGCGCCAACGATCCCCATCACCGCACCGGACCGTCCGCATCCGTCACCGCTCAGTCCGCTTCCGCGCCAGCGTCCACCCGCCGCCCTCGCCGGCCGGCAGGTCCAGCACGCCCGCGCGTCCACCAGCCCCTTCCACGAGCCGGGCACCCCGCGCCGAACATTCCGCCGGCCGCAGCTACGCCCGGTCGCCCTCCAGGTCAGCCCGCATCGCGAAGTCGTCCTCACCCGACAGCCGGTCCGACTTCCACCCCCGTAGATCTCTCCCAGCTTGCGGTCAACCCTGGCCAGCTCACCGCTCGCGGTGGCCCCCGTCGGACCGAGCGGAACTCCTAACGAACTACTAACAACCCCCAGTAGTTAGTAGCTGGTCAGCCGCAGGTGGGGGACGGCGTGGGGGTGGGTGTGCCGGTCGGGCTGGTGGTTGGCGTGGCGGCTGGCGTCGATGCGCCGGACGTCGTACTCGGGGTGGACGACACGGCGGCCGCGGTGGTCGGCGCGGTAGCCGGCGACGTGGCCGACCCGGTGGTCTGGCCAGGGGTCGGCGTACCGGTCGGGCTCGGTGTTGGGCTTGGCGTCGGCGTGGGGCAGCTTGGCGAGGGTGTGGGGGACCGTGTCGCGGTGGGTGACGAGCTGGGCGAGGGCGTCGGAGCAGGCGAGTGCGTCGGCGTGCCGGCCGGCGGCGGGCCGACCGTGACCGGCGGCAGCGTGCCCTGGCGGGGCGGCGGCAGCGTGCCGGTGCCCGGCGCGGGCGGCGCGCCCACCCGCACCCCCCGCTCGTACCGCGCCGCGAGCGCGAGCACCAGCGCGACGTACTCGTCGGAGTGGTTGTAGCTGCGCACGGCGGCCTTCTGGCCAGCCTTGGTGGACAGGTCGCCCCCGGCGTTGCACAGGTACGCGGCGGCGGCCAGCGCCGCGTCGTTCAGGTTGAACGGGTCGGCCCGGCCGTCACCGTCGCCGTCCGCGGCGTACGACGCCCAGGAGCTCGGGATGAACTGCATCGGCCCGACCGCGCGGTCGAACGCCGTGTCCCCGTCGTACCGCCCGCCGTCGGTGTCCCGAATCGTGGCGAACCCCGGCCGCCCGTCCAGCGCCACCCCGATGATCGGCGGGTCCGAGGTGCCGTCCGCCCGGAGCTGGGCGCCCCCGAACCTGCCGTGGTCCGACTCCACCCGGCCGATCCCGGCAATCAGGTACCACCGGACGTGGCAGCCGGGCGTCGCCTTCGCCATCCGCGCCTCGGCCCGCCGGTACGCCGTCAGCGCCACCACCGGGATGCCGGAGGCCGCCAGCTCGGGGGCGTACGCCGCAGCCGGCTGGGCAGCGGCCCGGTCCAGCCAGGCCGCCCGGTGGCCGAGCTCCGGCCGCCCAGCAACCGAGACCCCGATCCGCCCGTCGGCCGGCGGGTCCAGCGTGTCCGGCCCCAGCCCGGCCGGCGGCCCCAAGCCGGCGACTGGCCCCGGCGCGGCTGCTGAGGCGCCCGTCGCCAGGCCCGCCGCGGCGAGCGCCACCACCAGCGAGACCCCTCGACGAATCCGGACACCCCTCACGAGACGCCACCGTAGACCTCTCACCGCGCACACCGCCTGGCATCCGCCGAAGTCAACGCGCGTGGGCCTGCGAGGATGCACCCATGGTTCAGCCGCACGACACGTCCGTCAGCGCGCCGGCCAGCGCCGCCCTGTTCGGCCGCGCCGTCGCGGTCACCCCAGGTGGGGTCAGCTCGCCGGTCCGCGCCTTCCGGGCTGTTGGCGGCACGCCCCGCTTCATGGTGTCCGGCCGGGGTCCGTACCTGCGCGACGCCGACGGTCGTGAGTACGTCGACCTGATCTGCTCGTGGGGGCCGATGATCCTCGGTCACGCGCACCCGGAGGTGGTGGCCGCGATCGGGGTGGCGGCGGCTCGCGGGACGTCGTTCGGCACGCCGACGCCGGGCGAGGTCGAGCTGGCCGAGGAGATCGTGCGGCGGGTGCCGGCCGTTGACCAGGTGCGGCTGGTGAGCTCCGGGACCGAGGCGACCATGAGTGCCGTCCGGCTGGCCCGCGGGGTCACCGGCCGGGCCGTGGTGGTCAAGTTCGCCGGCTGCTACCACGGGCATGTCGACGCGCTGCTGGCCGCGGCCGGCTCCGGCGTGGCGACGTTGGGGCTGCCCGAGACGCCCGGCGTCACCGGCGCCCAGGTCGGCGACACCATCGTGCTGCCGTACAACGACCTGGCCGCCGTCGAGGCCGCGTTCGAGCGGCACGGCGACCGGATCGCCTGCGTGATCACCGAGGCGGCGGCCGGCAACATGGGTGTGGTCCCGCCGCTGCCCGGCTTCAACGCCGGCCTGCGGGAGATCACCAGCCGGTACGGCGCGCTGCTGGTCTCCGACGAGGTGATGACGGGCTTCCGGGTCTCGCCGTCCGGGTGGTACGGGCTGGAACCGGTGCCGGCCGACCTGTTCACCTTCGGCAAGGTGATGGGCGGCGGGCTGCCGGCGGCGGCGTTCGGCGGCCGGGCCGAGGTGATGGCGGCGCTGGCCCCGGTCGGGCCGGTCTACCAGGCCGGCACCCTGTCCGGTAACCCGGTCGCGGTGGCCGCCGGGCTGGCCACCCTGCGTGGCTGTACGCCGGAGGTGTACGCCGTCGTCGACCGGGCCGCCGCGGCGGTCGGCGAGCTTGTCTCGGCCGCCTTGACCAAGGCCGGCGTACCGCATCGGGTGCAGTACGCCGGCAACCTCTTCTCGGTCTTCTTCACCGAGGTCCCGGTGACCGGCTACGACCAGGCCCGGGCGGCGCGGACCTTCCGCTACCCGGCGTTCTTCCATGCCCTGCTGGCCCGTGGGGTGTACCCGCCGCCGAGCGCGTTCGAGGCGTGGTTCGTGTCGGCGGCGCACGATGACGCGGCGCTGGACCGGGTGGCGGACGCGGTGCCGTACGCTGCCCAGGCCGCCGCGAGCGTGGAGGAGCCGTCGTGAGTGAGCCCAGCGAGCGCACCGACCCAGCAGGCACCCGGACCGTCGTCCACCTGCTGCGGCATGGTGAGGTGGACAACCCGACCGGCATCCTGTACGGCCGGCTGGAGGGCTTCCGGCTGTCGGAGGCCGGGCTGGCCATGGCGGCGCGGGTGGCGGAGCACCTGGCCGGGGTGGACGTCGTTTATCTCGTTTCCAGCCCGTTGGAGCGGGCTCGGCAGACGGCCGAGCCGATTGCCTGGTCGTTCGGGCTGGACGTGGTCTCCGACCCCCGGCTGATCGAGGCGGCGAACCATTTCGAGGGCACCCGGTTCGGCGTCGGCGACGGGGCGCTGAGGCGGCCGGCGAACTGGCCGCTGCTGCGCAACCCGTTCCGGCCGTCCTGGGGCGAGCCGTACGTCGAGATCGCGGCCCGGATGGCGGCCGCCGTCGAGGATGCCCGCAAGGCCGCCGAGGGGCATGAGGCGGTGCTGGTGTCGCATCAGCTGCCGATCTGGACGGCCCGCCGGTACTTCGAGGGGCGCCGGCTCTGGCACAACCCGCGGCACCGGCAGTGCGGGCTGGCCTCACTGACCTCACTGGTTTTCGCGGACGACACCTTGGTCGAGATCGGGTACGCCGAGCCGGCCGGCCCCACCGCCAAGGACGCCGTCCCGGGCGCCTGACTGCCCAGCTTTGCCGTGCAAGCACCGGCGTGCTCGCGGAAGTCATCTGCCCGGTGTCAGCGAAACGGCCGGCAGGGTGGCATGAGTTGCCAGGAGTTGGGGAGTCGGGGTGGTCGAGCCAGACGCGGTTGTTTGTCCGGTGTTGCGGTGAGGCCATATCGGGTGCAGGCGGGTCGGCCGAGCGTGGTCCACGCGTCCGCGGCCGATTCGGTGGTGTCGCGGCCCAGATAAGGCCAGAGCTGCGAGACGTGCTCGGCGAACGATTTCTCGCCGACGCGATGCTGCACACCGCGACTTGTCAGGGGAAGTTCGCCATTCTCGCGCCCGATTTGTTCGACTTTTCCTCGACAAGTCGCGGCGGACCGCTGGTCGGAGATCTGCGAGGTGTCGAGCTGGGCGTCCTTGTCGAACTCCATGGCAGTGCACGAACCGCCGGTGCCGGCCGGCCCGCCGTTTGTCACGTTACCCTTCCGGCCGCCAGGCCAGCAGGCCGCCGTCCCGCGCCGCCGTCAGATGCCCCCCGGACCGGCCGAGCTCGAGCAGGTCGGCCGCCAGCGTAGCCGAGGTCGGGCCGAGGTCGACGTCGGCACCGCCCATCCCGGTCGCCACCCAGCGTCGCCGGGCTGCCTCCCCGGTCGCGAAGAAACCCGTCAGCGAGGCGCCGACGGCCAGCGAGGCCCGTGCCTCGGCGAGCCGGTCGAGCGCCGCGTCCAGCGCCTCGGTCAGCGCCGCGCGGTTGGCGTCGCACATGGCCGCGGCCAGCTCCGGCCGGGTGCCGGCCACCCGGGTGCCGTCCCGGAAGGACGCGGCGGCCAGCTTCAGCGCCAGGTCGCCGCCGTCCGCGCCAATGCCCGCCAGCACGGTGGCCAGCACATGTGGCAGGTGGCTGATCCGGGCCACAGCGGCGTCATGGCCCGCGGCGGTCGCGGGCACCACCCGAGCGCCGATCTCGGTGAGCAGCCTGGCCAGGGTGAGCCACCGGGACAGGTCGGTGTCCGGCTCAAGGCAGAGCACCCACGGCGCGCCGCCGAACAGGTTCGAGTCGCTGGCGGCGAACCCGGACCACTCGGTGCCGGCCATCGGGTGCCCCCCGACGTAGCACAGCTCGGGTGCCAGCGTCCGGGCCAGCGCGCCGACCGGCGCCTTGACGCTGGCCACGTCGGTCAGCAGGGTTCCCGGCCCGACTGCCGCCGCCACCTCCGGCAGCAGCGCCGCGAACGTCGGGAACGGCGTGGCCAGCACGACCAGCTCGGCATCGGCCACCGCCTGGGCAAGGCTCGGCCGCATCGTGAACCCAGCCATGGCCACGGCCGACCGGGTGGCCGGGTCGGCGTCGTACCCGCGCACGTCGTGCGACACCGCGAGACGGCGCAGCAGCGAACCGCCCACCAGCCCGAGCCCGATGATCGCGACCGAGGTCACGGTGATCACCGTAGCCTGGCCGGCACCGGATTCCGTGCTGATTACGCTTCGTCGCATGCAGGTTGAGATTCGCCGTGCCCGCACCAGTGACGTGCGCCCTATCCGGCGCTTCATCGACACCTACGCCCCCGATCGCATCCTGCTGAGCAAGGCGACCGTGACCCTGTACGAGGACATCCAGGAGTTCTGGGTCGCCGAGCGGACCGCCAACGAGGAGGTGGTTGGCTGCGGCGCGCTGCACGTGATGTGGGAGGACCTGGCCGAGGTCCGCACGGTCGCCGTCGACCCGGCCTTACGCGGGCACGGCGTCGGGCGCCGGATCGTGGCCAAGCTGCTGGAGACGGCTCGCTGGATCGGCGTCGAACGGGTGTTCGTGCTGACCTTCGAGACGGCGTTCTTCGCCTCGTGCGGGTTCCGGGAGATCGACGGCACGCCGGTGTCGCACTCGGTGTACGAGGAGCTGCTGCAGTCCTACGACGAGGGGGTCGCGCAGTTCCTCGACCTGGAACGGGTCAAGCCGAACACGCTGGGCAACACCCGGATGCTGCTCCATCTGTGAGCCACGGACGGGCTGGCCGGCGGTCCGCGCCGGCTGCCGGTCCGCCCGTTTTTGCCGTGGCGGCTCCGGCCTGCGACGATCCGCCCGTGGGGGATCACGAGGAGGTGCCGGTGGCGGACGAGGGGTTCGCGGTCACACTGTTCCGCGACGGCGGCCAATGGCAGTGCGCACTGCTCCCGCCCGCCGTCATGGACGATCTGGGTAGCTGCATCGCGGCGCTGCGGCAGCAGCCGCCAGAGGGCGGGCCGATGGTGCTGGTCGACGTCGACGACGAGTTCTTCGTCGCGCTGCGGCCGGCGACCGCCGTCGACCACGCTGGCGACGTCCGGATGCTGCTGTCCGACGTGACGGCGGCGGCCGACTACGACCTGGCCCGGCAGGTGGTGGAGCGGCTCGGCGAGGAGGTCCCGCCGGACGAGGATCTCGACGAGGTCTGGCCGATCGGCGACCTGGCTATGTTCACCGACCTCGGGCTGGATGAGTTCGAGCTGCGGACGATACTCGACGATCTGGACCTTTATGCCGATGAGATGCTCGCTGCTGTTGCCCAACGCATCGGTGTTGCCGCACCGTACTCTCGGGTGGTTGATGCCCTTCCCCGTTAGCCCTGGTTGTCCGTCACGGGAGGACCCTCGTGTCGTACTTCGCCGCCGTCATCGCCCGGACGTCGACCGGCTGGATCGCGCAGGAGCTGGACCTTGACTATGTGGAGACCATCGACGACGTAGCCGAGCTGGTCCGGGACGCGGATGAGGCCGCGACCACCGCGCTGCTCTTCGTCGAGGAGGACGACGAGTACGTCGGGATCGTCCGGCTCGACGGTGCCGACGACGACCCGCGGGTCTTCCTCTCCGACGGCTCGGCCGCGGACGAGTACGACCTGGCTGGCATCCTCGCCGACGGCCTGACCGAGGACGAGGACGAGCCGGTCGGCGACCCGGGCCTGTGCGCCGATCTCGGTACGTCGGCCCGCGACCTGCTCGCGCTGGTGCACCACGAGGGCACCCTGCCGTCGGACGTGATCACCGCAGTGTGCGAGAAGGCCGGTTGCCTGGACGTGCTGGAGGGGCTTCGGGTCGGGTGAGCTCCAGCGGGTCCGACCCGGCGGGAGGGTACGACGCGGCGATGCGGCAGGCGCTCGCGGTGGCCCGGCCAGCGCTCAGGTGGGGAGACGTGCCGGTCGGCGCGGTGCTGCTGGGGCCGTCCGGCAACGTGCTCGCCGAGGGCCGCAACGAGCGGGAGCTGACCGGTGACCCGACGGCGCACGCCGAGGTGGTAGCGCTGCGGCGGGCCGCTGAGCGGCTAGGTTCGTGGCGGCTGGCCGGGTGCACGCTGGTGGTCACCCTGGAGCCGTGCACGATGTGCGCGGGCGCGCTGGTGCTGGCCCGGGTGGCGCGGCTGGTCTATGGGGCGACGGACCCGAAGGCCGGCGCGGTCGGCTCGCTGTGGGACGTCGTACGGGACCGGCGGCTGAACCACCGGCCCGAGGTGATCGGCGGGGTGTTGGCGCAGGAGTGCGGCGCGTTGCTCCGCGAGTTCTTCGCCGGCCAGCGGTGAGCGAGCTGAGGTGAGCGAGCTGAGGTGAGCGAGCTGGACGGCGGGTCCGGTACCCTGCGCTGTGCACTGGTGGAGTCGCCTAGTGGCCGAGGGCGCACGCCTCGAAAGCGTGTGACGGTGCAAGCCGTCCGTGGGTTCAAATCCCACCTCCACCGCCCCTGACCAGCCACAACGCCGAGCACTCCGCAAGGATGCGCCCGGCGTTCGGCTCGGGTCGTCTCGGTTCTCGTCTCAGTCGCCGGCCTGGCCGGCTGTCAAATCGAGGCCCTGAGCTGGTTGCTGGCGGCCGTTCTCGCCCTGGTCCCGGTCGTCGTCAGCGGCCCACAGCAGGCCAGTTATGCCACACCGTCCACAGTGGACGGAACACTGTTCGTTTTCGGCCGTTGCGGCAGCCACCGCACGAGACGCACGCCGACGATCCGTTCCTGAGCGTCCAGCCAGTGACCGGCGCATAGCCGCATCAGCTCGTGGTTGGGGTCTGCGGCGATGACGGCGGCTGGCTCGGTGCAGTGCCGGCCGACCCGGTCGGTGTTCCAGGACCGACCGCACCACAGCGAGGTGCACCAGGACTTGCCGCCGGTGCTGCACAGGGTGCTGCCGTGTTCGGGGCAGACGCCCCACTCGGCGCTGCACACCGTCTCGTCGGCGGCGAGTACGGCGTCTTCTGCGTCGACAAGGTCGCGGGCGAGTTGCTGCCGCAGCTCGGTCAGTGCCGACGCCGCAGCGCGCAGCTCATCCAGCGCCCGCCGCGCAGCGCCGATCCGGCTGGCGTCCGGTAGTCTGGTCCAGTCCCCAAGCCCGTAGAACATGCCAAGCGACGTGCCGGCGTTCCGGACCGGCAGCTCGACATCGGTGTTGAGCTGGTTTAGCAGCTCGGGCCTCATGCCGCCCTCCGGTCTGCCGGGTACTTCCAGCCAGCCGGGGCGAGTCCGTTCCTGCCCTGAGGAGGGCATGCAACGATGGCCATTCGGGCCGGCTCTTTCCAACGCTGTTGACCCGCTAGGGCCTCAGCGGTTGCCGCCGCTGGGGCCCACCCAAGTTCCAGTGCCGAACCTTGGTATGCCTCAGAGTGCACAGTGTGGCACTGTCGAATCAAGCCGGCTCGCCTGGTCAGGCGATGCAGGTTCGGCAGCCCAGCGTGGTGCACTGTGCGTACTGAGTGCTCAGGTGAGAAGGCGCAGACGATGACCCGGTGGTCGGGACACCCGGCGTACAAGCAGGTGGCCGAGGAGCTGCGCGGCCGCATCGTCGATGGCCGGATCGCGGCAGGCGCCAGGCTGCCGTCGCTGCCCGAGCTGGTGGCCGAGTACGGCGTGTCCATCACCGTGATCCGGATGGCGCTGGCCGAGCTGCGCCACGCCGGGCTCGTGGTCACCCACCAAGGCAAGGGCTCGTTCGTCGCTACCTCGATGGAGCCGGCAGCCGCCGCGCCGGAGCTGAGTGCCATTCGTGCCGAGCTGGAAGCGCTCCGCGGCCAGGTCGGCAAACTGGCGGAGAAGGTGGCCCAGCTCGAAGTGAGGGGGTCGGGTTGAGGCTCGGGAATCGGGTCCGAATCCGTGGATTCCGTCATGCCAACAAGCCAAGCGCCGAACGTCCGAATCAAACACGAAACCAGCCTGCAAGAGCACTGCAACGACGCTGCAACAGGCCGGTGATCGGGGCTACCGTGAACACGGAGCTGAGTAGGCGCCGTGCACGTGGTTGACCGCTGGACCGGCCGCCGGGCAATGGCCCTGTGTGCCGCGCTACGCATGACCAGCGAGGAGTTTGCGCAGAAGCTCGGCGCCGCACCACGCACCGTCTCCTACTGGGAATCGCGCCCGGCCTCGAAGCCGAGCCCGCTGCTACAGGCCGCGCTGGACACCCTGCTGGATAGGGCATCCGAGGCCAGCCGACTGCGGTTCGACCTGCTCAGTTTCGAGCAGCACCAGCACCCGGACGGGCGAGCCCCCGGCTCAGAGTCTGTCACCATCCTCGGCACCGTCGCCGAATCTGCCTGCGGCGAGATCGGCGAGGTGTTCATGGTGGCAGCGCACGAATCAGCGAACGACGCAATTCTCCGGGCGGCCGAAGTCGGACCCGACTCACTCGGCCAGCTCCACGACCAGGTGCTGCGCGTCGCGCGGTGCTATTCGACCCGGGCGCCGATCGAGGTGTTCGGTACGGCCCGCCGGTTGCGCGATGTCGCCCAGCAGCTCGCCGAGCGCTGCCGCCGCCCGAACGAGCTGGCGGACCTGTACGTCATCTCCGGCGAGGCGAACGCACTCATGGCGTCGATCGCGTTCGACCTCGGGCACTGGGACGCCGCGGTCACTCTCGCCCAGTCGGCCAGCACCTATGCCGACCTGTCCGCGCATTCCTCGTTGCTCGCGTGGACGCTCGGCTTGCGCGCCAGCCTGGCGAACTGGCGGAACCGGCCGGCCGAGGCACTGCGACACTTCGAGCAGGCACAGGCGATCGCTCCGGCCGGGGCACCGCGGCTCCGGGTGCGGTACATCGCCGCGCGGACTCACGCGCTGCGCGGAGACGCCGAGTCGGCCGCCGCGGTGCTCGAGCTGGCGCGCGCCGATCGTGACGTGGCCGCCGACCAGCCGGACGTTCTGCAGGACGAGATCCGCGGCGAATTCCGCTTCGACGACGCGCGGGCCGCGGCGTGCGCGGCCGCAGCCTGGCTCGCGCTCGGCGACGGCGACCAGGCCGAGCAGTACGCCATCGAGGCGCTGGCGCAGTACGCGATGCTGCCGGCCGCGGTGCAGCCGTTCTCGCCGATGGCCGGCGCCCGGATCGACACTGTCGCGGCCCGCCTGCTGCAACACGACCTCGCCTGCGCCGACGAGGCGCTGCGCCCGGTCCTGGCGCTCGAACCGGCTCGCCGCAACGCCGCGATAGCCGGCCGGCTTGGCAACGTCGCGCACCAACTCGCAGAACCGCACTGGCGCTCCGACCCGGCCGCCGAGCAGCTCGCCGAGTCCGTGACCGAATGGCTGGCGGACACCGCCGCGGCGCCGCTGCCGCTGGCCGAGGACTACTGACCGACCGCGGCGAGGATCTGCCGCTCACGCTCCGGGCTCAGCCCCAGCTCGGCGGCACGCTCGTGCTCACTGGTCACGCCGGTCTCCACCATCCAGGCCCAGGTGTCGCGCACTGTTTCAGCCAGCGGCCGGCAGGTCAGCCCGGCCGCGGCGGCCTTGCTCGCGTCCACCTGCCACGTGCCCGACATAGTCCGCCACAGCGGCATCTCCGACCACTGCCGCACCCCGAGCCGGACCAGCTCCTCATCCGGCACCCACACAGGCTCGGCATCCGACCCTGTCACCTGCCGGCAGGCGTCCAGCATCCCGCCGAACGTCTCCCGCCCGATCGGCGCCGCCACGTTGAACGCCCCACTGCGCTCCTGCTCGATGCAGTCCAGCGTGAACGCCGCCAGGTCCCGAACATCCACAGGCTGAATCGACCGCTCCGGTCGCCCCGGCGCCACCATCCGCCCACCGGCCGCCGTGCGCCGCAGCCACCACGGCAACCGCCCCACGTACTCCCGCGGCCCCAAGACCACCCCCGGCCGCAAGACGGTCACCCGCTCCTGGCCGAACACCTCAACCGCGGCCGCCTCACACCCTGCCTTCTGGTACCCGTACCGCGTCGGCCCATCCTCGGTATCCTCCCCGTACTCCGGCCCCGCATCCGGCGGACACGGCAACACCGCCGACTCCTCCGTCAACGGCTCCACCGGCCACCCCGCATACACACTCACCGTGGACATGAACACATACCGCCCCGCCACCGGTTCCATCATCCGGGCGACAAGCGACACGTTCATCGGCACATACCCGGATGTGTCGATCACTACGTCCCAATGTTCGCCGCTGGTAGCGAGAAGAGCTACATCTTCAATCGCCTCGCGATCTCCGCGGCGAGACTCAACCGCGCGGACATCTGAGCTGGACCGACCGCGGTTAAAGGCAGTCACATGCCAGCCCCTACGCAGAGCCGTGACAGCAACGGCGCGTCCTACAAACGCCGTACCTCCCAATATGATCAGCCTCATGACGCCGCCTCCACCGAAGCGACGATCCCGTCGACCTTACCCCCGACAGCGAACTCGAGTCGGAGGGGACTCGGTTGCACCAGTTCATCATTCGCTGGCGGTTGGGACATCCACGAAACAAAGACTCGGCCAGCCAGCACTACACCCTCGCACGGACCGTCTGCCAGTTGAGCGACAGCCTTCACGATCGGCGACGCGGAGACGGACGGGTGTCCGTCAAGCTTTAGAACAGTCAAGCCCAACGCCAGAGGACTCCGTGGTACCTCATGCCGAGATCGAGCGTCTCGGGCCGCTATCAGCTCTCCGCGTACCAACTCGGCATTGTCTGCCTGCGGAATGCCGCAGTCCAGACATCCGGCGAGATAGGCGTGCTTCAGCAATGCAAGCCGATACCGGTTGACGTCCGGGAACGATGCGACAATCTTAACTCGTCCACCTTCGAGCATGATACTGATCGCCGGGTCGAAGCGCCCGTCCATCAGGAAGATGAACTCACCGTTCGGCGTGATCCGGAAAAAGACACGCCCACTGCGCCGACCGCCACGTACACCGTCGGCAGAGAAGGTTGGGAAAGTAAGCACATCATTGAGCCAATCGGCCAGATCGGCCTCCACATAGCTGCCGAGCCGGCTATTACACGGCTCGCAGGTCTTGGTCATGAATGCGCCGCCCATGCTAAGCGGTGGGACATGCTCCTCGCGTGTCGGGAGGGCGCCGCAGATAGGGCACACGTCGAAGATCCGGCTCTTGATCTCGTGGAAGGTCGTGACCTGCACAGACGGAGCCGCCAAGTCGTAGTGCCGTCCGGCGCTGAGTACGTATCCGTCCGGCAGGTTGACTGACAGCGAACTTACTGATCTACGCCTACGCCGCATCCTCGTAGGCTACGCGGAAGCCCGACTTCGCCGGCCGCGCGACACGAGCCAGAGTCGGGGAAGAGGCGGCCGTGGAAGTCCGGACGGTTGCCCCTACCCCGCCCCCTCTGCGTCGTCGCTCGCTGTGGCGCGCTCCCCGTCTCAGTTGTCGTCTCGTTCGGTCGGGGTCGGTGCCGTTCAGCGGCGTACGGGGCAGGACGGGAGGCGGGCGTGGGTGCGGGTGGTCTCAGACCTCGAAAGCGTGTGACGGTGCAAGCCGTCCGTGGGTTCAAATCCCACCTCCACCGCTCCATCAGGATCCGGCGTTCCTTGCCTCGCGGGCCGCCCCAGTTAGGTTTAGGTAGTTATCCTTTACTAGCTGCCGTTCCGTCAGGGGTGATCGGGGAGCCGCCGTAAGACGCGCTCCTTGACGTCCGCCGGCAGCGCGTCGGCGGGCTGCAGCCGGGGCAGCAGGTCCGGTTCCTTAGTCAGCGCGCGGAACGTCAGCCCGATGGTGACCTCGTGGTCGGGCCGGTGGATCACGGTCACCGGGTCCCCGGCCTGGATCCGGCCGGGCTCGATGACCCGCAGGTAGGCGCCGGGTATGCCCCGCTCGATGAACGCCGTGATCCAGCCCCGCTCGTCGATCCAGTCGGCGAACATCTGGCACGGAATGCGCGGAACGGCGACCTCCAGGACGACCTGCCCGCCGATCCGCCAGCGCTCGCCGATCAGCGCACCGGTGACATCCAGCCCCTTGGTGCTGAGGTTCTCCCCGAACGAGCCGGGCGGCAGCTCGCGACCCAGCCTGGCTGACCACCAGGCCAGGTCCTCGCTGGCATAGGCGTAGACGGCCTGGTCGGTGCCACCGTGGTGCCGCTTGTCGCCGATCTGGTCGCCGGCCAGTCCGCTGCCACCTATGCCGTTGGGTCCGGGCGCGCGCACCTCGACCGGCCCGGTGACCGGCCGTTTGTCGATGGCGGTCACGCCGGCGGGAGTACGTGGCTCCGATCGGGCGGCACCGACGGTGACCGACAGCAACAGCGGCATGTCTCGACGTTAGCCGGGCCGGCCGGGTCAGCTCCAGCACCTTTCCGCGACCGACAGGTGCGGCGGCGGGCCGCCGTATGCATCCGGGTCTGTCCGAGGGTGCCCAACCGACTTCAGCTTTCGTCAGTGATTGAGGCAGCTCAGGGGCCGGTGACACAGCGGCAGCCGCCCTGCCCGGCGTTTGTGCTGGTCAGGATGGGGCGAAGGCCCCGTCTCACCCAGGTGGTGGTGGCAGGACGATCTGCGCTAGTTCCGCATCCGTCACCTTTACCTCATTCCACAGCTCCTCGGGGCTCTGGCCTTGCTTCGAGGCAAGGAGGCGCATGGAGTTCCAAGCATCGGTGGGCGGCGGACATTTTGGGGTTCAGGAGAAATACGTTCGACTTTCCGTGCCTGATCAGTTTGGCGACGGCTGGCAGGTGTAGCAGAACCGCTCCCGTCGCTCTCAGCGGGTCGTCGCTGACGCCCCGTACAGCGATCAACGTCAGTTTGATTTTCACCAGTGCGGCAACTTCGGACGGGATGTTCAGCATCCGGTAGCTGTTCGTCACGAGCCCGTCCCAGCCAAGCTAGTATAGGGCGATCATTAGTTCACGATCGCCCAACGTCGACAACCGGCGGTCTATCTGCCTGATCGGGGCCACCGTCACCTCCGGCAGGAACGGCGCCGCTTCCATGATCAGCGGAGGAAAGTTTTGATCAAGCGCCAGCGCCAGTTGCTGCTTTGCCATTTCAGGCAGCCGGACGCTCAGAATTCGCGAGCTGCCTCTCGAGGTCTAGGACCTCCTCCACCCAGTGCTGCTTGAGCTCGTACATGTCCGCGATTTGAGCAGGAGTGAGTCCGCGCCGTCCCAGAGCCGCCAGCGACCGTGAGGTCACGCGCGACCCGTACACGTGTGGCTCGCCGGCAACCACCAGCGGAACGATGCGCAGGTGCGCGCGGGGCCTGAGCAGATCCGGACCCAAGTGTCCATCCGCCGCGTATGGCGATAGAAGCTCCAGGTACTCCGCAATATTGCCGACCGGCGCTTGGCCCCCAGCATTGGCGAGCTCGCCGTTCTGCCTAATCCAGATCGTGCCAGCCAAGTCGACCAAGAGTGGCGAAGGGTCTGCGGTTGTGGCGGGGTGCCAGAGATCCAGATCCAGCTCGTCGAGGTAATGAAGAGCCCGTTTCGCCTCGCGCATCGGGCTCCTGGGAACCGGCGCTCCCTGCGCGCTTTTCTTGGGGTGGCGCAGCCAAGACACGATTCGCAGGGCCATCAAATCCGCAAAGACCCTAACATCTCACGGACCGACGACACCGACGGTACGACGAGTCCCTTTCGCGCCCAGTCATAGACGGTGGAAAGTGGGACTCCGGACAGCGCTGCCGCCCGGATGGCCTCGTAGCAGCCCTCCTCGGCAGCTCGCCCACGGGAGATCGTTGCCGTCGTTGTGTCCATGCTCGGCAGTATGCCCGGCATCCGGCGGGTTTGCAGCGACACGCAAGCACGTCGCGTTTCGGGGTGGCCGTAGCGGACCGCAGCGACAGCGGATCTGGACCGGCGAAGGGCATGTGGTGGCCTGGGCGCCGGGATGCCGACGTGACCGGCAGGCCCCGCCGACGCCTGCTGGGCCGCAGGGCTCGGGAGGTAGTGCCGCTCGCCCGGCGTCTGCGCTGGTCAGGAGGGCGGAGGATGGGAGATTCGAACTCCCGAGGGGTTGCCCCCAACACGCTTTCCAAGCGTGCGCCCTAGGCCACTAGGCGAATCCTCCTGGCGTACGGCAGAGAGGATACGGGATCGCCGGGGGTGCTGCCGGCCCGCCGACCACCGCCTCCGGCACCAGCCCCACTTGTCGTACCCAGGTCACCAACAGCGCGCCGGATCACGGTGACCTTGGTTCGACAAGTGCCGCCAAGGGCCGGGGCGGCATGCCCTAGACTGTCGGCCAGCCCCTCGTGCGGCGCTCACCCTGCGAACTCCCCCAGGGCCGGAAGGCAGCAAGGGTCAGCGGGCTCTGGCGGGTGCGCGAGGGGCCCTCTCATCCCCCAAGCCATGGCCTCCGGCAACGGTCAACGGCGGCGCAGGGCCGGGTCGGTCAGCGACGGCGGCTGCCAGCCGGCGTCGGCGGGGTTCAGCGTGGTGCCCGGCGGGACGATCGCGTCGATCCGGTCCAGCAGGTCAGCGTCCAGCCGGATGTCCGCCGCACCGAGCTGCCCCTCCAACTGCTCCGGCGTCCGCGGCCCGATGATCACTGAGGTCACCGCCCGGTGGCTCAGCACGAACCCCAGCGCCAGCTCGACCAGGGTCAGCCCGGCCTCCTTGGCCAGCACCGCGAGCTGCTCGACGGCGGCCAGCTTGGCCTGGTTCCCCGGCAGCGTGAGGTCGTACCGGTCCGGGAGCCGCTCCGCCCGCCGGCTGGCCGGCGCCTCCTGCCCCGCCCGATACCGGCCGGACAGCCAGCCACCAGCCAGCGGGCTCCACGTGATCACGCCCATGCCGTACTGCTCGCACACCGGCAGCACGTCGGCCTCGATGCCACGGACCAGCAGCGAGTACGGCGGCTGCTCGCAGACGAACCGCTCCTGCCCGCGCCGCTGCGCCGCCCACTGTGCCTGCACGATCTGGTACGCCGGGAACGTCGACGAGCCGACGTAGCGGACCTTGCCGGAGCGGACCAGGTCGGTCAGCGCACCGAGGGTCTCGTCGATGTCGGTGTCCGGGTCCGGTCGGTGGACCTGGTAGAGGTCGATCCAGTCGGTGCCGAGCCGGCGCAGGCTGTTCTCCACCTCGGCGAGGATCCAGCGCCGGGAGCTGCCGCGCTGGTTGGGGTCGTCGCCCATCGGCGCGTGCGCCTTGGTGGCCAGCACCACCCGGTCCCGTACGCCGGTCTGGGCCAGCGCCGTGCCCACGATCTCCTCCGACTGCCCGTCGGAGTACACGTCGGCGGTGTCGATGAAGTTGATGCCAGCCTCCAGCGCCCGCTGGATCTGCGGCAGCGAGGTGGCGTAGTCCTGCCCGCCCCAGGCGCCGTACATCATGGCGCCGAGGCACAGTGGGCTCACCCGGACGCCGGTCTGGCCGAGCACTCGATAGTCCATGCCTCCACCTTCTCAACAACCGGGCCAGGCAGGTGACTGACCGCCGGGAGGCCGACCCGCGATGTCGGCGGGATGGCCTAGGGTCTTCTCGTGGCCCTCGCGCTGTACCGAAAGTACCGGCCGGCGACGTTCGCCGACGTGGTCGGTCAGGAGCACGTCACCGAGCCGCTGCGGCAGGCCCTGGCCAGCGGCCGGATCAACCATGCCTACCTGTTCTCCGGCCCGCGCGGCTGCGGCAAGACCTCGTCCGCCCGGATCCTGGCCCGCTCGCTGAACTGTGTGACCGGCCCCACGCCGACGCCGTGCGGCGAGTGCGACTCCTGCGTGGCGCTGGCCCCGGACGGCCCCGGCAGCCTCGACGTGATCGAGATCGACGCCGCCTCTCACGGCGGCGTGGACGATGCCCGCGACCTGCGCGAACGGGCGTTCTACGCACCGGTCAGCTCGCGGTACAAGGTGTACATCATCGACGAGGCGCACATGGTGTCCTCGCAGGGGTTCAACGCGCTGCTCAAGCTGGTCGAGGAGCCGCCGGAGTTCCTGGTCTTCGTCTTCGCCACCACCGAGCCGGACAAGGTGCTGCCGACGATCCGCTCGCGCACCCACCACTACCCGTTCCGGCTGATCCCGCCGGGCACGCTGCGGGGCCTGCTGGAGCGGATCTGCGCGGACGAGGGCGTGGTCGTGGAGCCGGCGGTGCTGCCGCTGGTCGTGCGGGGCGGCAACGGCTCGGCCCGGGACTCGCTCTCGGTGCTGGACCAGCTGATCGCCGGCGCCGCGGCGGAGGGCGTCAGCTACCGGCACGCGGTGGCGCTGCTCGGGGTCACCGACTCGGCCCTGCTGGATGAGATGGTGGACGCGCTGGCCGCGGGCGACGGCGCGGCGGCGTTCCAGACGGTCGACCGGGTGGTCGAGGCGGGGCACGACCCGCGCCGGTTCGCCGGTGACCTGCTGGAGCGGCTGCGTGACCTGCTGGTGCTCGACGCCGTGCCCGACGCGGTTGGCAAGGGCCTGCTCGACGCCCCGGCCGACCAGCTCGACCGGATGGTCGAGGCGGCCCGGCGACTCGGCCCGGCCACGCTGTCCCGGCTGGCCGACATCGTGCACGGCGGCCTGGTCGAGATGCGCGGCACGACCTCACCCCGGCTGCTGCTGGAGCTGGTCTGCGCCCGGATGCTGCTCCCGTCGGCCGGCGCGGACCCGGCCGCACTGCTGCAGCGGCTGGAGCGGCTGGAACGCCGGTCCGCCATCACGGCCGCCGTACCTGCCGCCGAGCGCGCGCCGAAGGCGGGGGAGGTGCGGCAGCGGCCCGTGCAGCCGCCGTCCACCGTTCCAGCCGCTGCCCCGGACGCAGCGCCCAGCGCGGCCGTGAGCGCGGCGCCCAGTGCTGCCCCGAGCGCGGTGCCGCTCCCGCCGACAGCCCAGCCGGCCCAACCGGCCCAACCGGCTCAGGAGGGCGGGTTCGACGGAGCCGCGGTACGCCGGGTCTGGCCCGAGGTGCTGGACGTGGTCAAGGCACAGAGCCAGCGCACCCGGGCGCTGTTGGCACACGCGACGGTGTCCGCGGTGGACGGCAGCGAGCTCGTGCTGACGCTGGCCACCGCGGCGCTCGCTCGGCTGCTGGCGGACGAGTCCAACCTGTCCCGGGTGCGGTCCGCGCTGCGCGACGTGATCGGGGTGGACTGGCAGGTGCGGGTCCGGGTCGAGGATGGCGCCGACGGGTCCCCCTTGGGGTCCCCGGCCGCACCCTCCGCCGCGGCGCTACCGGCCTCCGCCGCCGACCCGCGCGACGAGATCTCCCCAGAGGACGACGAGCCGGTCGGGCCGCCCGAGCGCCGCGATCCGGATGAGCTGGCGCTCTCGCTGCTGCGGTCCGGCCTCGGCGCCCGCAGCATCGACCCTGGCGGCGCCCAGTAGGCTGCCCGGCCCTCGACCTGCCCTCGGCCGGCCCTCGACCTGTCGGGGGAAAGTCGGCATTTTGGTGTCCGATTCATTCGACTTGTCCTCGACAAGTTGCGAACGGAAAGCCATATTCCACGTATGGAGAATTGGTCGACAAGCTGCGTGATCGCGGGCGGCGGCCCGGCCGGCATGATGCTTGGGCTCCTGCTGGCCCGGGCTGGCGTCCCCGTCGTCGTGCTGGAGAAGCACGCCGACTTCCTGCGTGACTTCCGTGGCGACACCATCCACCCCTCGACCCTGCGGGTGATGGCCGAGCTAGGCCTGGCTGAGGAGCTCCTGACCCTGCCACACCGCAAGGTCGCCGAGCTGAAGGTCCAGCTCGCGGACGGCATGACCACGATCGGCCAGTTCGGCCGGCTGCGCAAGTTCCCCTACCTCGCCTTCATGCCGCAATGGGACTTCCTCAACTTCATCGCCACACACGCCGCCGCCTACCCGACGTTCACGCTGGTTCACCACGCCGAGGTGACTGGCCTGATCGAGGACGGCGACCGGGTCGTGGGCGTGCACGTGACCACCCCGGACGGCCGGCGCGACATCCGGGCCACCGTGGTGGTCGGGGCAGACGGGCGGCACTCGGTGGTCCGGCAGGCGGCCGGGCTGCCTCAGGTGGCGCGGTCGGCGCCCATGGACGTGCTGTGGTTCCGGATGTCGCGGCGGCCGGCCGACCCCGAGGACACCTTCGGGGTGATACGGCGGGGCCGGTTCGTGGCGATGATCAACCGGACGACGTACTGGCAGATCGCCTACCTGGTGCCCAAGGGGGCCGCTGGGGCGCTGCGGGCCGAGCCGATCGAGCGGTTCCGCGCGGCGGTCGGCGAGCACGTGCCCTTCCTGGCCGACCGGACGGGCGAGCTCGGCGGCTGGGACGACGTCAGCGTGCTGGAGGTGCGGGTGGATCGGCTGCGGCGGTGGTACCGGCCCGGCCTGCTGTGCATCGGCGACGCCGCGCACGCCATGTCGCCGATCGGTGGCGTCGGCATCAACCTGGCCGTGCAGGACGCGGTGGCCGCGGCGAACGCGCTGGCCGGCCCGCTCGCGGCCGGCGGCAGCGACGTCGGCCTTGGTCCGCTGCGGGCGGTGCAGCGTCGCCGGGAGCTGCCGACCCGGATCACCCAGGCGGTCCAGGTGCTGATCCAGCGCCGGGTGATCAGCCCGCTGATGCACGGTGCCGGCGAGCCGGTGCGGCTGCCCCTGTTGGCTCGGCTGGTACTACGGATCCCCCTGACCAGGGCAGTGCCGGCGCTGCTGTTCGGTCGCGGCGTACGGCTGGAGCGGGTCCATACGCCGAAGGCCGACCCCGCCGACCCCGCCGACCCCGTGAGGTGACCACACGGGCGCCGCAAACAACAAGAGGTCACCACAACGCCGAGAGGTGACCACACCGGGGTCAGGCGGTGGCGACGGCCACGATCCGGGGGGAGTCGGCGGTGAACGGCGCGCCGTTCAGCCCGAACAGCTCGACCTGCCGGAAACCGGCCACCCGCAGCCAGTCACGCAGCTCGGCGGCGGAGAACATGCGCACCACGAACGCCGTCTCCCGCAGCCGCCCGTCCCGGACGATCGTGCGGGAGGTGACCACCCGGTCGCCGTCCACGTCCAGCCGCACGGTGTCCACCAGCAGGTCGCCGTCCCGGCGCATCAGCACGGTCCGGCCACGCCCGGTCGCCGGCACGGTCCGGGCCACCGCAACCCGGTTGTGCACGTCCAGCACCAGCCGCCCGCCCGGCCGCAGCGCAGCCCGGAACCGGTCCAGCACCTGCCGGTTGACCGGATCGTCGAAGTATCCGAACGAGACGTACCAGCAGAGCACCACGTCGACCGGCTCGGCCGCCACCAGCTCACGCATGTCGGCCCGGACATAGCGCACGTCGACCCAGCGCCGGGCCGCGTCCTTCTCCGCCTCCTCCAGGAACCGGTCGACGATGTCCACGCCGATCACGTCGGCCCCGAGGGTGGCCAGCCGGTTGGCGATCCGGCCGTGTCCGCACGGCACGTCCAGCACTCGGGTGCCCTCGCCGATCCCGGCCAGCCGGACGACGAACGCCGCCTCCCGCTCGTTGCGCTCGTGCCCGAGAACCGCCGAGTAGAAGTGCAGGTAGTCCTCGTCGAAGACCTCGTCAGCGCGGAACAGCTCCATCCCCGGTCACCCCCCGCGAAGCTGCCTGGCGAGGAACGCAGCGATCCGCGGCTGGCTGTCGTACAGCGTGGCCCGCTTGCCGAAGGCGTGCCCTTCGTCCGGGTAGACGACGAGCTCGCACTCCAGCCTGCGGGCCCGTACGGCGGCCGCGATCTGCTCTGCCTCGCCGAGCGGCACCCGAGGATCGTTCGCGCCGTGCAGGATCAGCAGCGGGGCGCGGATGGCGTCAATGTGGGTGATCGGCGAGGCCGCCACCAGGAAGTCGCGGTCCGCGGCCAGCGAGCCGTACTCCCGCTCGCGGTGCGCCCGCCGGTACGCCGAGGTGTTCTCCAGGAAGGTGACCAGCGAGGAGATCCCGACGATGTCCACGCCGGCCGCCCACAGCTCCGGCTGCATGGTCAGCCCGGCCAGCACCAGGTACCCGCCGTACGAGCCGCCGTGCAGCGCGGCCCGGCCCGGCTCCAGCCCGAGGGACGGCAGCCAGGCGTGGACCGCGGCCAGGTCGGCCACCGAGGCCAGGCGCTTGCGCCCGTCGTCGGCGGCGTACCAGGACTTGCCGTAGCCCGTGGAGCCACGCACGTTCGGCACCACCACCGCGTGGCCCTGCGCGACCAGCGCCTGGATCAACGGCGACCAGGTCCGGGTGGCCTGCGCCTCCGGCCCGCCGTGCACGGTCACTACCACCGACCCGTCGCAGTCCGGTCCGCGGTAGAGGAAGCACGGGATCTCGCTGCCGTCCGGCGCGGGCACGCGGTGCGACGTCGGGCTGACCAGCCGCGTACGGTCCAGGCCCGGGGCGGAGTCGGTACGCCGGACCACGGAACCGCCGTTGACGACCCACACGTCGCCTGGCTCGACCGGAGAGGAGTAGGTGATGGCCAGCAGGCTGCCGTCCGGCGACCATACCGGCTCGGTCAGCCGGCCCAGCACCCCGCCCGGCGGCAGCTTCACGGCGACGCCGTCCAGGAACAGCTCGTGCGCGCCGTCGACGTTGCGCACGACCAGCAGCCGCTTGCCGTCCGGCGACGGCCAGCCGGCCAGGTCCCACTCGTCGTCGGTCTCGACGTACTCCCAGCTCCAGCCGGTCCCGGCGACCTCGTCCAGATCGAAGCGGGCCACCCCGGCGAGCTCCCGGCCGGAGTCGGTGCTGACCGTGAACGACGCCGAGTCCGGCGCCCACACCGGCCGGCGGTAGAGCGCCGGCTCGTCGGCCGGGGTGAGCTCGGTGGCCAGCCCGGTACCGGTGTCCACCAGCACGAGCTGGGTGGAGTTGGCCGGCGCGGCCGGGCGGGTCAGCACGACGTACCGCTCGTTCGGGGAGACCGCGACCTCCGCGACGTACCCGCCGCCGTCGTAGCAGACCCGGTCCGTGCCGCTGGCCAGGTCGCGGACCACGACGTCGAAGTCCACGCCGTTGCGTCGGTTGGTGGCGTAGACGATCTTGCCGGGCCGGACGTCGACCAAGCGGTGGACGTGCCGCTCGTCGTGCGCCAGCGGCTCCAGCGTCGCACCGGGCACGTCGAGCTGGAGCAGCGAGAGCTGGTACCGCTCGGTGCCGGCCGTGTCATGCTCGACGACAACCCGACGCTCGCCGGGCAGGTAACGACCGCGGCAGCCGTCCGCGAGGTCGGTGAGCTGGGCCCAACGTCCGTCCGGGTCGACCTCGTAGAGCTGCACGGTGCCGGTGTCGTCGTACCCGACCAGAACCTGCCCGTCTGCGGTTAGGTCGTACGCCCGGCAGGTGCGAACGTCGAGCAGTTCCCGGAGCGTCATGGTCACGTTCTCGACCCTGCCACAGGATCACCGCTCAGGCTGTAGGCCGATCAGGGCTATGCGCCCGCATATGAGCCGGGATGGCGGCTGGACGCGACGCCGAGATCACAGGGGCTTTGACAGAAGGATGGTCCACTCGTCTGGGCTCACGGTAGGTGCGGGGCTCCGGGAAGGGCCAGGGGAGCCCCGCACCACCGTGGCGGCCGCGCGTCGTCCGGGTGGGGACCGGTCCACCCGGCAACCGCGTGCCGCGCCCGGCGTTCCTCGGAACGGTCGGGGTCAGTAGACCGTCCCAGGTACCGCCGTCCGCCGGCATACGACGACCATTGTCAGCCGCATGCCGGGTCAGTCTCTATTTCGCCGGTTGGCCCGGTGCCGTTTCGACTCCGTTGGAGCTGGGTCGTCGCGGCCGTGGCGGTACTCGGCGAAGAACGATGCGTAGGCCGGGTCGTCGAAGGCGACGTCCGTGAAGGCCGGGTTGCTGAACGCTGGATCACTGAACGCCGAGCTGCCCGGCGGTGCCGGAAGGACCGGCGGACCGGGCGGCTCCCGCGGTGCCAGCCGAGGGAAATGCCTCGTCATCCTCGTTCACCTCCACAGCGGTGCCGGACGACAACGGTGCCAGACGCGATACGTGACTGTCTGGTCAACGCACAGTGTCGCCCATCGAAACTCCTGGTCATGTTGTCTCGCTGTTGTCCAGGGTAGGCTCGGCGCGACCTTCCGTGCCGAGCCCCGGCCGCATCCTTTGGCGGAAGGAGTCGTTGGATCGGTTGACCCGCAATGGGAGGTGGCCCGCCGTGCACAACGCGGACAAGCAGCCCTCGTCGTTCTCCCATCCACTCGCTATGGTGCGCTATCTCGCCGGCTGGTCCTACCAGGGGCTGGTCGACGCGATCGCCCGACAGGCGACAAGGATGCCACACATCGGCAACATGGCCGCCCGCCGCGAGAAGGCGTGGCGCTGGGAGCACTGGGGCGTTGTACCCGACCATGACACTCAGTTGGCGCTGGCAGCACTGCTGGCCGTGCCGGACGAGCAGGTGGTGCGGTGTCCATGGCCGCGCTGGCTGCCGACCGGCGACTCGATTCCAACAGACTTCCCGTGGACCGGCGCGGGGAGCCTGGCCGCACTAGCAGACGTCTTGGAGCGTGCAATGCTCGACCGCCGGGGGTTCATCGTCATGTCTGGGGGGGTGCTGACGGCGCTTGCCGATCAGTGGCTGTCCGTGGAGCCGGAGAAGATCACTGCCGTGACGACCGGCCGCAGCCGGGTGGACGGCGAGGTGGTCGGCTGGATCGAGGACCGGATCCCACTGCTGCGGCGGATGGACGACCAGCTCGGCGGCGAGCAGCTCCGGCACGTGGTGGATGCCGAGCTGCGGCTGGTCGGTGGCCTGCTGGCGGAGAGCAGCTACAGCTCGGCCGTGGGCGCTCGGCTGTACGCGGTCTCGGCCGAGCTCGGCCAGCTTGCTGGCTGGGTGTCCTTCGACGCCGGGCTGCACGGCGCGGCCCAGCGGTACTACGTTGCCGCGCTGCACGCGGCGCATGCCGCAGCCGACCGGCAGCTCGGCTCGAACGTGCTGGCCGGTATGAGCCTGCAGTCCGCCACCGTGGGTGAGCCGCGGGACGGCGTGATCCTGGCGCAGCGGGCCTGCCACGGTGCGGCCCGGGTGGCCACGCCGCGGGTGCGGGCGATGCTGGCGAGCCGGGAGGCACGAGCGCACGCCCTCGCAGGGGACCGGTCAGCCTGCGCCGTGGCGCTGGGTCGGGCCGAGGAGGCGCTGGGCCAGGCACACCGCGGGCAGGACGACCCGGCCTGGATCTACTACTTCGACGAGGCCGAGCTGGCCGCCCAGGCGGGCGCGTGCTGGCTGGACCTGAACAAGTCCAGGGAGGCCGAGGAGCGGCTCGGCGAGGCGCTGCGGATACAGGACCCGTCCTACATCCGGGACCGGACGCTTTACCACATCCGGCTGGCCAGCGCCCGGCTCGCGCTCAATGATGTCGACTACGCCTGCACGCTGGCGATCGACGCTGTGGGGCTGGCCCGGCGGGGCAACTCTCCGCGCAGCCTGGCCGCGATCAAGGAGTTCCGGCGGGGGCTGGACCCCTGGCGCCGCGAACCTCGAGTCAGGGAGCTGGACGAGGCATTGGCCGACTTCGCCGCATAGTTGCGGGAAATCTCGGGTGGAGGCCGGGTCGCCGTGATCACTGGCGGCAACCGGGGGCTCGGCTTGGAGATCACTCGGCAGCTCGCTGGCCGCGGCCTGCATGTGGTGATCGGCGCGCGAGATGGCGGTCGCGGTGTGGATGCTGCCCGGGCGCTGGTGGGCGAGGGCCTCTCGGTCTCCAGCGTGCCGCTCGACGTGGCCGACCCGGACAGCGTGCAGCGGGCGTTCGCCGAGGTCGCCGTCCAGCTCGGCCGGCTTGACGTCCTGGTCAACAACGCCGGCATCGCGATCGACGAGGACCAGACCGCGCTGCGGCCCGACTTCAGCCGGATCAGCCAAACCGTCGAGATCAACCTGTACGGCGCCTGGCGGTGCTGCTCGATGGCGATCCCCCAGATGCGCCGGCATGGGTACGGCCGGATCGTGAACCTGTCCAGCCGGCTCGCCTCGCTGTCTGCCATGGGGGTGGGCGAGCCGGCGTACCGGGTCTCCAAGACGGCGCTGAACGCGCTGACCCGGCTGCTGGCGGGAGAGCTGCTCGGCAGCGGCATCCTGGTGAACGCCGTGTCGCCGGGCTGGGTGCGGACCGAGATGGGCGGCCCGGACGCGCCCCGGACGGTGGCGCAGGGCGCGGCCACGCCGGTGTGGCTGGCCACGCTGCCTGACGACGGCCCGACCGGCGGCTTCTTCGCCGATGGCCAGCCCGTCGACTGGTGACCGCGGGCTTCCTCGGCCGGCGCCTCCAGCGGGTGCCCTTTGGCTGTGGTCACCTCTCGGCGTTGTGGTCACCTTTCGTTGGTCCGGCACGCCGTGTGGTCACCTACGCGCCATGTGGTCACCTTTCGTTGTCTCACCACCCCAAGAGGTCACCACACGGCGCAGAGGTGACCACACGGGTTAGCGGGGCGGGGTGAGGGCGAGGTAGCGGAGGATGCCATCGGCGATGGCCTGCGCGACCCGCTGCCGGCCAGCCGCGCTGGTCATCCGAGCGGCGTCGTCGGCATCGCGCATGTTGCCACACTCGATGAAGATCGCCGGCTGGCTGGACAGGTTCAGCCCGGCTAGGTCGGTGCGCGGGTCGTAGCCGTTCGAGCCGACGTACGTCGACGGCGCGAACCCGGCCTCGGCCGCGTACCGGTCGTGCACCGCCGCCGCGAGCCGGTGTGCCGCCGCTGCCACCGCGGCCCCGGCGGGCGGTCGGGCCGCCTCGATCACGTGAAAGCCGTGCCCGCCCGGATGCCCGTCGGCGTGGATCGACACCACGGCCGCCGCCCGGGCCCGGTTGCCGATCGCGGCCCGCTCGTTCACGCACGGCCCCACGCCGACATCGTCGCGGCGGGTGAGCAGCACGGTGACCCCCCGTGCGGTCAGGATCCGCCGGACCCGCTGGGTCACGTCCCAGTTGAACGCGTGCTCGGTGTAGCCGCGATCGGTCGCCGTACCGGTGGTGTTGCACGCCTTGGTCTGCCCGAACCCGGCCGGCACCTGTCGGTTGATGAGATCCGGGTGGGCGGCGTTCCCGCCGTTGTGGCCCGGGTCGAGCACCACCACCGTGCCACGCGGGGGCGGCGGTGGGGGCGGGGGCGGCGCCGGCGTGGTGCGGGCCGGCGTCAGGTATGGCAGTGTCGGGCGGGGCGTCGCCACACTCGACGGTCGGGCCGGCGGTACGGTGGCTGACCGCGCGATCGACGGCTGGGACGGCGATCCGGGGGCCGGGCCGGGTGGGGTCTCTCTGGCTGCCGGACCAGCACAGCCGCTCACGGCGGCAAGGGCAAGGGCAAGGGCGCAACGGCGTAGCACACCGCACAGCCTGTCACCTTTGCCGGATAGGCTCGGGCCGAGCGCTCCGACGAGAGGACATACCGTGCGACCCGATGGCCAGCTCGACCTGCAGCAGATCATGAAGCAGGCGCAGAAGATGCAGGAGCAGATGCTCGCCGCGCAGGAGGAGCTTGGGCAGGCAGAGGTGACTGGTCACGCTGGCGGCGGCCTGGTCACCGCAACCGTGTCCGGCTCCGGCGAGCTGCACTCGCTCACCATCGACCCGAAGGTGGTCGACCCGGACGACGTGGAGACGCTGCAGGACCTGGTCGTCGCCGCGATCCGGGACGCGAACCGGCTGGCCGGCGAGCTGGCCGCGGAGAAGATGAGCCCGCTGACGCAGGGGCTCGGCGATCTCGGCGGCGGCACCGGCGTTCCCGGCCTGCCGTTCTGAGCCGTGTACGAGGGCGCCGTTCAGGATCTCATCGACGAGCTCGGGCGGCTGCCCGGGATCGGGCCGAAGAGCGCGCAACGGCTTGCGTTCCATCTCCTGGCCGCTGACCCGGCCGACGTGCTGCGGCTGTCCGCCGCGCTGGTCCGGGTCAAGAACGAGGTCCGGTTCTGCCGGGTCTGTGGCAACGTGGCGGAGTCTGAGGAGTGCAAGATCTGCCGCGACCCGCGCCGGGACCCGGCGGTGATCTGCGTGGTCGAGGAGCCCAAGGACGTCGTCGCGGTGGAGAAGACCCGGGAGTTCCGCGGCCGCTACCACGTGCTGGGCGGCGCGATCAGCCCAATCGACGGCGTCGGTCCGGACGACCTGCGGGTGCGCGAGCTGATGCGCCGGCTGGCCGACGGCACGATCACCGAGCTCATCCTGGCCACCGACCCGAACCTCGAGGGTGAGGCGACCGCTACCTACCTGGCCCGGCTGGTCAAGCCGATGGGACTGGTCGTGACCCGGCTGGCCAGCGGCCTGCCGGTCGGCGGAGACCTGGAGTACGCCGATGAGGTCACCCTCGGCCGGGCGTTCTCCGGCCGCCGTACGCTCGAGGTCTGACCGCCGATGCCGGCCGGCACCAGCCCCTGATGCGACCGCTGTCAGGGCGTTAAAGCGCCCCGCGGCTCGGCGTTGCCGCGGGGCGCCCGCTCGGGGACAAAGTCGCTGGTACCGGAGACCAGCCGTCACCTGGCCCATCTGACGAAAACAGTAGCATCATAATCCACGTTTTGCGTTATAAGTAACGATCTAGAGGCCGCGCTGATCACCGAGAGTTGCAGGGTTAACCCTGGCTGCCCGGTTCACGGCGCTGACGACCGCCTTGAGCGAGGCGGTCACGATGTTAGCGTCGATGCCGACCCCCCACAGCGTCCGGCCGCCCGCCTCACACTCCAGGTACGCTGCGGCCTTGGCGTCCCCGCCGGCCGACATAGCATGCTCGGCGTAGTCCAGCACCCGCACGTGATAGCCGACATCGGCCAGGGCGTCGACGAAGGCCGCGATGGGGCCGTTGCCGGTGCCCTCGAGGACACGCGGCTCGCCGTCGACCCGGACCTCCACCGACAGCCTGTCCTTCTCCTCGACGGCGCTGTCGGTGTGGTGGGTGAGCAGCTCGACCGGCCCGCCGCCGACGAGGTACTCCGCCTCGAAAGCCCGCCACATCGCGTCGGCCGCGACCTCACCGCCCTCGGCGTCGGTGACCCGCTGGATCACCCCGCTGAACTCGATCTGCAGCCGGCGCGGCAGGTCCAGGGCGTGCTCGTACTTCATGATGTACGCGACGCCGCCCTTGCCGGACTGGCTGTTGACCCGGATCACGGCCTCGTACGACCGTCCGACGTTCTTGGGGTCGATCGGCAGGTAGGGGATCTGCCAGCCGAGCTCCGCGACCGGTACGCCGGCCGCCGCGGCGTCGATCTCCTGTGCCTCGAAGCCCTTCTTGATCGCGTCCTGGTGCGAGCCAGAGAATGAGGTGTAGACGAGGTCCCCGGCGTAGGGGTGCCGCTCGTGTACCCCGATCTGGTTGCAGTACTCGGCCGTACGGCGGATCTCGTCGATGTCGGAAAAGTCGATCATCGGGTCAATGCCCTGGCTGAACAGGTTCAGGCCAAGCGTGACCAGGTCGACGTTGCCGGTGCGCTCGCCATTGCCGAACAGGCAGCCCTCGATCCGGTCCGCGCCGGCCAGCATTGCTAGCTCGGCCGCGGCCACCGCCGTGCCCCGATCGTTGTGTGGGTGCAGGGACAGGCACACCGAGTCCCGCCGGGTCAGGTGTCGCGACATCCACTCGATCTGGTCGGCGTACACGTTCGGCGTGGACATCTCGACGGTGGCCGGCAGGTTCAGGATGATCTCCCGGTCCGGCTCGGGCTGCCAGACGTCCATCACCGCCTCGCAGATCTCGGCGGCGAACTCCAGCTCGGTGCCGGTGAAGACCTCCGGCGAGTACTGATAGCCGAAGTCGGTGTCGGGCAGCAGGTGCTCGGCGTACTTCATGACGGCCTCGGTGCCGCGGGTCGCGATCGTGACGCACTCGGCTCGGTCAACGTTGAAGACCACCCGGCGGAACACCGGTGCGGTCGCGTTGTAGAGGTGCACGTTGGCCTTGGCTGCGCCGACCAGGCTCTGCACGGTGCGCTCGATCAGCTCCTTGCGGGCCTGGGTGAGCACCGAGATGGTGACGTCGTCCGGCACCATGTCCTCGGTGATGAGCTGCCGGACGAAGTCGAAGTCGGTCTGGCTGGCGGCCGGGAAGCCGACCTCAATCTCCTTGTAGCCCAGCCGGACCAGCAGCTCGAACATGGCCCGCTTGCGGGCCGGGCTCATCGGGTCGATCAGTGCCTGGTTTCCGTCGCGCAGGTCGGTGGACAGCCAGCGTGGGGCGGCGGTGGCTGTTCTGGTCGGCCAGGTGCGGTTGGGCAGGTTGATGGCTGGGAACGCGCGGTAGCGGTGGGTCGGCATGCCGGACGGGCGCTGCGTGTTGCGGGGTTGGGTAGGCGTGTTGCGTGGCTGGATAGGCACCGGTGTCTGCTCCTCAGGGTCTATCTGGACGGAAACGACCAGCACGGCGCAGCAACACCGCGGCGAGGACGGCCGGTCTACCGTGGAGCCTCGCCGCGGCTGCTAAGGAGCAGGTTCAGCCGACGCATGATGGGGGAGTCTAAGCCCAAGTCGGGCAGGCGGCGACTTGAGCAGGTGGTGACCTTAACGCCGTGTGGGTACCTGTTGGGGTCGCAAGGCAACAAGAGGTCACCACAACGTGTTGTGGTGACCTCTTGTTGTTGGAGGTGCCTCAGGTACGGCGGCGGGCAGCTTTCTTCGCTGGTACGGGGACGGCCTTGGCGGGTCGCTGGGCCGGCTCGGCCTTGGTCGGCCCGACAGGGGTCGGATCGGCCGCGGGAACATCCGGTTCCGTGGTCTCCACCACGGGCGGCGGCGTTGCCCGGGCCGTGGCGGCCGTGGCGGCCTTCTTTGCCGGTGCCTTGCGCGCCCTGGCTGGCGCTGCCTTGGCCGCCTTCGCCGAGGCTGCCTCGGCCGGCGCCGAAGGGGCGACCACCTTGGCCGGGCGAGCCGGGCGAGCCGCTTTGGCAACGCCCGCACTGGCAGTGCCCGCCTTGGTCGGTCTGCGTGCCGCCCTCGGCTTGGCTGCCGCGACGGTCTCGGCCGGCGCCGGAACGGCAACCGCGACGTCGTTCGTCGACGGTGTGGGCGATGCCGCCGTGCTCGGCGCCGCGTCGCCGTCGTCATCAAGGTCGGGAAGCTGGACGACCTGAGGCTCAGGCCTCGGCGTCCGCATCCTCCAGGTCATCATCGCGGCCACTTTTACGCCCCCTGGAAGCCGATACTTTCGGGGAACGTCCCAGCATGATCTCAGCCAGGGCGGTGAGCGCCTCGTCGAGCTGGCTGGTGATGCGCTTCTCGGACTCGCTGTGGGTGGCCCGCAGCGTGGTGCTGATCTCCTCGCGGTCGGGCCGCGCCACCACGCTGCCCTCGATCTTCTCGATGCCCTGCTCGACAACGCCGGACAGCGTGGTGACCTCGGCCTTGACGCTGTCCTCGATCGAGTCCAGCCGCGACGTGACCGACTCCAGCCGCTGGGTGAGCTGCTCCAGCCGCGCGGCGAGGTCGTCCAGCCGCTCGCTCGGGTCCAGCCCGGGCTGGGTGAGCAGCTCGTCGAAGCGGGCCGTCACGTCGCCGCCCAGGTCGTCGAACCGCCGGTGCAGTGCCGGCACATCCAGCATCTCCGGCAGCGACTGGATCTGGCTGGCCTGCCGGGCGATGGTGGAGCCGACGTCGTCCAGCCGGCTGTGCAGGTGGGTGAGCCGGTCGTCCAGCCCGTCCAGCCGCCCGGAGACACCCTCGAACCGGCCGGTGACCCCCTCCAGCCGGGCGTCGAGGTGCTCGATCGGCCGGGACATCCGGTCGACCAGCCCGCCCAGCGTGCCGGCGACCTGGGCCAGCACCTGGTCCTGCGCGTCGATCCGGAGCAGCGCCTCGTCTAGCCGCTCGGCGATCACGCTGATCTCGGTGCGGTCGGGGAGGTGCTGCAGCCGGTCCTGCACGCCGCTCATGTGGTCGGTCAGCAGCGGGAGCCGGGTGTTGCCGTCGTTGGCGAAGGTCTCGACGGCGCGCAGCCGGGAGCGCACATCCTCGAGGGAGTCGTAGAACTGGCGCTGCTCGCGGTCGCGCAGCTCCGCGGCCCTGGCGAGCATATGACGCATCTTGTCGAAGCCGACGGGTCCAGTCGAGACCATGTCGTCCACAGCGGCAGCCCTCTCTAGCTTGGCAGGCAAACGGCACAATACGCGCCAGAAGAAAGCACGAGCGAGGAGGGGTCAGCGGCGCGCGACGCCAGGGGTCAGGAGGCGTTGGCTGAGCCAGTCCACTGCGCCCCGTAGCCCGTGGGCCAGCGGCGCTGCCAAGAAGATCTCACAACACCCGCGTATCCACCCAATCGGGCGTTCTCGCCTGAGCCAGGACGTTCCCGGGGCCAGGACCAGCGCGGGACGATCACCGAGCTGACGATCACCGAGCTGTTGCCCGACTGGAGATCAACGGGCCACCACAGCCAAGTGCCGTCGGGCCGTCGAAGGGCGGCCTCAGCGCAGGTACAGCGACTCGCCGTACCGCTTGGAGAAGGCGAACTCACGCACCCGGCGGCGCTCCCGCCGGGCGGTCTCCCGGGCCCGCAGGTGCTCGGGCAGGCTGCCTGGATCGGCCAGGTAACCGAGCGCGATCACGGCGTAGGCCCGGACATGGTCGGGGATGGTGAAGACCAGCGCCGCCTTCTCCGCGTCGAAGCCGGCCATCTGGTGCGCGACCAGCCCCTCGTCCTGCGCCTGCAGGCAGAGCTGCGCGACAGCCATGCCCAGCTCGTACGGCGCGTGGGTCAGCGCGGTGCCGTCCGGGGCGTGGGTGACGGCGCAGGCCAGCACCAGGGCCGCAGCGTTGCTCGCCCAGACCTGGTTGCCCTCGAACAGCGTGGCGGAGATGCCGGTGAAGGTCTCGTCCCCCCGTCGCCCGACCAGGAACCGCCACGGCTGCCGGTTGCCCGACGACGGCGCCCACCGGGCTGCTTCCAGCACCGCGACGAGCTGCATGTCGGCGATGTCCCGGGTGGGGTCGAGGGCGCGCGGGCTCCACCGTTCGGCGATCAGCGGATGCAGCCGGACGTCGCTCGGGCAGGTTCGGCTCACGGACACGTGTTCTCCACATCGTTGTGCTGGTCGCGCCGGGAGCACTGGGGGCACCGGGAGCACTGGGAGCAATGGGGGCAGGTGAGCGATGGCATGCGTGACCAAGATAGAGACCGGGGGGCTCGGTTGTCCCGGAACTGGCGTGTGCCGTGCCGGTGGCGATGTCCGCTGGGCGGGCGCCGGTAGGCTGGACGCCGCACGCCGGACCGCGCAGCAAGCAGAAAGAGGACCCCGTGGGGCTCGTCGTTCAGAAGTACGGCGGCTCCTCGGTCGCGGATGCCGAGAAGATCAAGCGGGTCGCCGAACGGGTCGTCGCCAGCCGGCGGCTCGGCCACGATGTCGTGGTCGCGGTCTCGGCGATGGGCGACATGACCGACGAGCTGCTCGACCTAGCCCAGCAGGTCTCCCCGCTGCCACCGCCGCGCGAGCTCGACATGCTGCTCACCGCGGGCGAGCGGATCTCGATGGCGCTGCTGGCCATGGCGATCAGCTCGCTCGGCTTCCAGGCACGCTCGTTCACCGGATCGCAGGCCGGCGTGATCACCAACTCGACGCACGGCCGGGCGCGCATCATCGACGTCACACCGGGCCGGATCCGGCAGACTCTCGATACTGGGGCGATCCCGATCGTGGCGGGCTTCCAGGGCGTGTCGCAGGACACCAAGGACATCACCACCCTCGGCCGCGGCGGCACCGACACCACGGCGGTCGCGCTGGCCGCGGCGCTGAACGCGGACGTCTGCGAGATCTACACTGACGTCGACGGCGTCTACTCCGCCGATCCCCGGATCGTGCCCCGGGCCCGCCGGCTGGACCGCATCACCTACGAGGAGATGCTGGAGATGGCCGCCTGCGGGGCCAAGGTGCTGCACCTGCGCAGCGTCGAGTATGCCCGCCGGTACGGCATCTCGGTGCACGTCCGTTCGTCGTTCTCGTCCCATCCCGGCACCACCGTGACCGGCTTCATGAAGGACCTGCCCGTGGAACAGGCGATTATCACCGGCGTCGCCCACGACCGTAGCGAGGGCAAGATCACCGTGGTCGGCGTGCCGGACAAGCCCGGTCAGGCCGCGTTGATCTTCGAGACGCTTGCCGACGCCGAGGTCAACATCGACATGATCGTCCAGAACGTGTCCACGCACGGCAGCGTGCGCACCGACATCTCCTTCACGCTGCCGATGGACGACGGGCCGGTGGCGATGGCCGCGCTGAGCCGGGCGCAGGACCTGGTCGGGTTCGAGGGCCTGCTTTACGACGCGCACATCGGCAAGGTGTCCCTGGTCGGAGCCGGGATGCGGTCCCACCCGGGCGTGTCGGCGACGTTCTTCCGGGCGCTCGCCGAGGCCGGGGTGAACGTCGAGATGATCTCCACGTCGGAGATCCGGATCTCCGTGGTGTGCCGGGACATCGACGTGGACGCCGCGGTGCGCGCCCTGCACAGCGCGTTCGGCCTCGGTGGCGACGAGGACGCGATCGTCTACACCGGGACCGGCCGCTGAGCGGCAGGGGCAACCGGGCAGCCCGGGGTGGTCATCGCGGGCGCCCTCCGTCCCCTGAGGACGGTCCACATCGGACGGTCCAGGTCAGGTAGTCCACATCAGGCAGTCCGGTCCGGGCGGCCGGGCGGTGCTCCCTCGAGGTTGTGTGTCACCTTTCTCAGCTACCCGTCGTTGCATACCGTAAGTAATGATTAGTTACGGCATGTAGTCGGCGGGGGAGCCGGGGGCGCGGTATCGAGGGCGGGGCTGGCTCTCATCCGATCCCGCCCGGCTGCAGGTGCCGGGCCGGGCAGCACAGGGGCTGCCCGGCATCACCTCGTCCTCTAGGAGGGGTCAGCGGCCTGCCGCTGTCCAAGCTGCCGCTGCCCAGCGTGCCGGTTGTCGGGCCGGGGTTGGCGCTCATCCCAGCCGGCCTGCCGGCGCTGTCGGGTCTTCCCGATCTGGCCGGGCCCAGCCTGCCCCGGCTGGGTTGCCCGCGGACCGCGCCGTTCGGGAATGATGTGCCCGGTGGAGCTGCGCCGGGCAACCCAGCCGGACTGGCCCGCGATCTGGCCGGTGTGGCACGAGGTGGTGGCCGCGGGCGAGACGTACTGCTGGGCGCCGGACACCCCTGAGGCCGAGGCCCGGGCATTGTGGATGCTGCCCGAGCCGGCCGAGGTGTGGGTCGCGGCGAGGGACGGCGCTGTGGTGGGCACCGCGGTGCTGAAACCGAACCAGCCCGGCCGCGGCTCGCATGTGGCCAACGCCAGCTTCATGGTCGCCGCGGCGGCCACCGGGCATGGTGTCGGCCGTGCGCTGGCCGAGCGGCTGCTCCACCGGGCAGCCGAGCTAGGCTACCTGGCCATGCAGTTCAACGCCGTGGTCGGTACGAACACCCGGGCCATCGCGCTGTGGCGGTCACTCGGCTTCACCATTGTGGGAACGGTGCCCGCCGCGTTCCGGCACCCCGCGCATGGCCTGGTCCCGCTGCACGTCATGCACCGGCTGGTCGGCGCCGCGGACCGTGGTGGGGCCTGACCGCGGCTGGGGCGCGCCGCCGGCCAGGCCCTCATGGGGGACGGGGTCAGCGGTGGCGGTCCCCCGGCCCGCCGCCGAAGCCAGCCTCGGTCGAGGTGACCGTGAAGTTGGCGTCCACCTTGACGGTGACCTGGGTGCCGTCGGGCCTGGTCAGGTGTGCCTCGTACGGCGAGCCCGCGGAGTCGGTCTCGACCCGGATGACGGTGCCGCCCGGTACGGCCGCCAGCGCCGCGGCCTTGACCTTGTCGGCGGTGCTGCCGGTGAGCAGCGTCTCGTCGGGCCCGTGGCCGGCACGGGCCGGGTCAGGTGCGCCGTTCGGGGCGGTGTTGCCGGACGCGCTGTCCGTTGTCGAGCTGCTCGTCGTCGCGGACCGGCTGGACGAGGCCGCCGTTGCGATGCCAGCGGCGCCGAGCAGCGCTCCGACCGCGGCAGCCCCCGTGACCAGCCACATCCGAACCCGCCGGTGATCGGCGTTCATTGTTCCCCTGGTGGGTGAGACGCTCCGACCTTCGGAGCCACCACCAGCCTGCGGCCGGATGCTGTACGCAGGCTGTGAGGACGATGCCGTGCCCCTGTGAGTCGTGGTCGTCAGGTCACGGACAACAGGTCCACGACGAAGATCAGTGACTCGCCTGGCCGGATCGCCTGGCCGGCGCCGCGGTCGCCGTAGCCAAGGTGGGAGGGGATCCGCAGCTCCCGCCGGCCGCCGACCCGCATCCCGGCGACGCCCTGGTCCCAGCCGGCGATCACCCGCCCGGCGCCGAGCGGGAAGGAGAACGGACGGCCCCGGTCCCAGGAGGCGTCGAACTGCCGGCCGGTGGAGTACGCGACGCCGACGTAGTGGACGGTGACGGAGTCGCCCGGCTTGGCCTGCGCACCCTCGCCCTCGACGAGATCGTTGATCTGCAGGTCGGTGGGCGGCGCGTCCCCGACCTCCGTGATCTCTGGCTTCTCAAGACCCATGCCGTTGATCCTCCCGATGAGACCGGTGCTGATGAGACCGGTGCTGGCGGCAGCGATCGTATGCCCAAGCGCGCGGACTGTCGTACCGCGGACGCACCGGCCAGCTAGCGTGCAGGTTGTCTGGGGTTGCCCACGATGAGGGGTGGCGAGATGACGATCACAGCGCGGCCGGTTCCGGTCGCGAGCCGGCTGCTCAGCCTGGTCCAGGGATCCCTGCACACCGAGGTGCCGGTGCGGCTGCGCGCCTGGGACGGTTCCACCGCCGGCCCGCCGGAGGCGACGACGACCGTGGTCGTGCGCTCTCCGGACGCGCTGCGCCGGATGATGTGGGCGCCGGGTGAGCTCGGCGTGGCCCGTGCCTACGTCGTCGGCGACCTCGACGTTGAGGGCGACCTGCTGGAGACGGTGGCCGGGCTGGTCGACGTGCTCGTAGCGTTCCACCGACGGGTCGGCCTGCGCGATGCGGTCCGGGTGCTGCGTGAGATGACCGCGCTGCACGGCGTCGGGCGGCCCCTGCCGCCACCGGCGACCGAGGCGCAGCTGACCGGCTGGCGGCATTCGCTGCGCCGGGACGCCGCCGCGATCGCCCATCACTACGAGGTGAGCAGCGACTTCTACCGGCTCTTTCTCGGCGAGACGATGGCCTACTCGTGCGGGTACTGGCCGGACGGCGTGCGCACGCTGGACGAGGCGCAGGCGGCCAAGTTCGACCTGGTATGCCGCAAGCTGGACCTGCGGCCCGGGATGCGGGTGCTCGACGTCGGCTGCGGGTGGGGCGGCTTCGTCCGGCATGCTGCCCGGGAGCACGGCGTGCGGGCGGTCGGCGTCACGATCAGCCCCTCGCAGGTCAGCGAGGCCCGGCAGCGGATCGCCGCAGCCGGTCTCGCCGAGCGGGTGGAGATCCGCGAGCAGGACTACCGTGAGGTGGCTGACGGGCCGTACGACGCGGTCGTCAGCATCGGCATGGCCGAGCACGTGGGCACCGCGAAGCTGGGCGAGTATGCCGCCGGGCTGTACCGGCTGCTGCGTCCACGAGGCCGGGTGCTGCACCACGCGATCGCCTGCCGGGAGGGCGAGCCGCAGCCCAGGCCGACGTTCATGTCGCGCTACATCTTCCCCGATGGTGAGCTCCAGCCGGTCGGGTTGACCGTGCGGGCGCTGGAAGGGGCTGGCCTCGAGGTGCGTGACGTGCATGCACTGCGCGAGCACTACGCCCTGACGCTGCGGGCCTGGTTGCGGGGCCTGGAGGAGCGCTGGGCGGACGCGGAGCGGCTGGTCGGGGCCGAGCGGGCCCGGGTCTGGCGGCTCTACCTTGCCGTCTCGTCGGTCGCGTTCGTGCGCAACGGTGTTGGGGTCAACCAGGTGCTCGCGGTCCGGCCCGACCAGCTCGGCGGCGCCGGCATGCCGGCGGTGAGACCGACCTGACCGCATCCGACCCGGGCCATCTGCGTTTATCCGGGCCATCTGGTTATCAGGTCGTCGTCGGGACAAGACGGCGCGCGACATTGCGAACAACTTCGGCGTCGATGTCCACGATCCGGGCCGGGAGGCCCGGACGCCCGACGATCGCGGCGATCCTCTCGTCGTGGATGCTGCGGTTGGTCCTGGTTCTCACCCGAGTGGGTGGGTCAGCGGGATGTTCCCTTTCCGACCGCTCACCTCACTGATACTGTCAATGTCCGGTCGTATCCTTTTGGTAGGCTTTCTGGCATCCCTGGGGGGATGGTCGCAGTGACCAACAGTTCCTGGCGGCCCGACGCCGGCTCCGCAACTGACAGTGCTGTCAAATCCAGCGCTGACCCGGCCCCGGCGCAGCCCAGCCCAGGCTTGAGGGTGTCCTCACACGTTGTCGCGACGGCCTCGGAGGGGTTGGCCCGCGATGACCGGGGACGCAAGCGGGTGATCGTCATCGGCGCGGGCATGGCCGGCCTGGTGGCCGGGTACGAGCTGGTCCGGCAGGGGCACGATGTGGTGGTGCTGGAGGCCCAGCAGCGGGTTGGTGGGCGGGTCTACACGCTGCGCGGCTTCGCGCCTGGCCTCTACGCCGAGGCCGGGGCGATGCGGATTCCTCGGGTCCACGACCTGACTCTGGAGTACTGCCGGCATCTGGGGCTCACACTGCGACCGTTCGTGATGGGTAACCCCAACTCGTTGGTCTACATTGGTGGCCGCCGTCTCACCATGGCAGAGGTGAACGGTAACCCGGAGATACTTGACTTCGAGCTGGCACCGCACGAGCGCGGTCGCACCTACGAGGACCTGTGGGCGTCCGCCACGCAGGAGATCCGAGAGCTCTACGACCGTGAGGGCGAGGCTGGGCTGGACCGGATCTGCGCGGAGTACGACCGGCACTCGATCCGCAGCTTCCTACACGACCGCGGGTTCTCCCAGGGTGCCATCGAGCTCTACGGGGTCATGAGCTTTCGGGAGAGCAACCTCAACGCCGCGGTCATCGAACAGCTCCGCGAGGTGGTCGGCCGGGCGTTTGAGGACATGCAGGAGATCGAGGGCGGCATGGACCGCCTGCCCAACGCGTTCTACGACAGGCTCCGGCACAACGTCCTGTTCGGGCACGAGGTACGCGCTCTGGAACAGGACGGTGACTCGGTCACGGCGCAGGTCAGTACGGCGGCTGGCCGGCGGGCGTTCCAGGCGGACTACGCGATCTGCACGATGCCGTTCTCGGTCCTGCGCGACGTAGAGGTTCACCCGGCGTTCTCGCGACCGAAGCAGCGAGCGATCCGCGAGCTGAACTACAATGCCTCGACCAAGATCCTCTTCCAGGTGAAGAACCGGTTCTGGGAACGCACCGACGCGATCCATGGCGGCACCACGGTGACCGATCTGCCGATCCGGCGGATCTGTTACCCGTCACGTCCCTTCGAGGACGACGACCGCGGGGTTCTGCTGGCCAGCTACACGTGGGGCCAGGACGCGTTGCGGTGGGGCGCGATGGGAGTTGACAAACGGGTCGGGCAGGCTCTGGAAGATGTCGCAAAGATCCATCCGGAGATCGTCGACGAGTTCGAGTTCGGCACCTCCCACTGCTGGTACAACGACCCGTACGCGGCCGGCGCGTTCGCGCTCTTCGAACCAGAACAGCAGACCACGCTGCATGCCACGATCAGCAAGCCGGAAGGACGCATCCATTTCGCTGGCGAACACTGTTCGCTATGGCACGCCTGGATCGAGGGCGCCCTGGAGTCCGGCGTCCAAGCAGCCCGCGCGGTGCATCACGCGCCCATGCCGGAACAGGGCACGCACCCGCGTCGGATGGACGAGTCCCCGCTCCGGGCTGGTCTTCGCGCCTGACCCGTTCGAGCCAACGACCTGCTCTACCTGGCCGATTGAGCCTGGTTTAGCCGAATCGTAGCGGAAGCTCGTTCGGGCCGTAGATACCGGTAGTTGGTCGCCAGGTGACGGGGCCGGCGATGGACGGCGGCCCGAGCCGACTGGCGAGCACGGGTAGTGCCTCGCCGAGCTCAGCGCGGGCGAGCGCGGCACCCAGGCAGTAATGCGGTCCCCCGCCGAACTGGAGTGGGATCGCTTCTCTGGTTACCGTGATGTCGAACGAGCCCCCGTTATGGAAGACACGCGGATCGCGCTGCGCGGCACGCACGCAGATCATGAGGAAAGTGCCCTCCTTGATATGCAGCCCTCGGAAGTCGAGGTCCTCGGCCGCGAACCGGTAGACAGAGGTCGCCGACGGGCACCAACGCATGACCTCTTCGACGGCCTGCGACGCCAGCTCGGGACGCTGAGCCAACAGGGTCCATTGCTCATGATGCTCGGAGAAGGTGACCACGGCGTTGGAGAGCTGGTGGCGCGTCGTGTCGTGGGCGGCGAACACGAGCGTGACTATAAGGTTGCGTAGCTCGTCTCTGCTCACGAGGCCGTCGGCCTGCTGGGCGGCCACCAGTGCGGAGATGAGGTCGTCCGTCGGCGTGGCCTTCTTGTCGTTGATCAGAGAGTCGACATACTCGTATAGCCCCACCACAGCGGTCTGGACGCGTGCTGCGATGTCACCGCCGTGAGCGAGGCTGAAGACGAGGCCGATGTCGGCGGTCCAGATACGGAAAGTGTCGTAATCCTCGGCTGGCACGCCGAGCAGCTCGCACATGACCGCGAGTGGCAACGGGTTCGCGAAGTCCTCAACGAAATCGCAGACCTCGACCGACCCCAGGTACTCGGCCAGGTGTCCGGCCTTCGCCCGGACGAACGGGCGCAAATTACTGACCATACGTGGGGTGAAGGCCTTGTTCACCAGGCCACGTATGCGACGATGGTCGTCCCCGTCGTGGTTGGAGATCATCGGGACGAACCAGTCGTAGATCGGCCCCTCGAAGACACCGTTCATCTCCATGTAGCCCTTGCCATTGTGGTTCAGCCGCTTGTCCCGCAGGAGCTCCTGTGCCTCGGCGTACCGCAGCACGAGGAGACCGTTTGGGCTTTCCGCGTACCAGCTCTTGGCCTGGGCCAGGGACACTTCCGGGGAGTTGAGGTCGGATGCTGGGTCGACGATGTCGAGGAATGGAACATCGTGGGTAACTGGTGAGGCATCCGCTGTCGTTGGCATATCTTGCCCCCCTGTAGGAGTGTCCCGCCTGCCTGATGAGGCCTCACATCTGAGTGTCCTCCCACGGCCACGCCCAACGGAAGCGGACAGCCAGCAGAACACCCGGCCGGGTATGGTGGTGCTCGGCATGGTGGCACGGCGTGACGACCAACGCGTGGATCACGGGCATGGCCAGACGATCACTCAGTGCCGAATGGAGCGCGGCAGGCACGACACGACCTGGCAGAGGCCGCGCGGTGACGTTCAAGATGATGCACTCGCCGAACAGCGTGCTCTACATCGAACAACGCATTCAGCCGGGCGAGGCCGCCCGGTCTTGGGCGTTCCGGACCAGTGTTGGATGGTGGGTCGAGCTTGGCCAGACGGCGCCGCGGGACGCAGCGTCACGCGGGTAGGAGGTCACAGGCCGAGTTCCGCCTTGACCTGTTCCAGCGGCACGGACTCGCCTTCCTCGGCCAAGGCCTCGGCGGCGAGATTGGCGAGCCAGGCGTCCTCGGCACGCTCGATCGCGGCGGCGTCAACGGCGACCACGGCCGCGATCCGCTCACCGTCGCGGGTGGCGCCTGGGCTCGTGCGGGGTCGAGGTAGACGGCTGCCGCATCCTGACCTTCGACAGCGGCCGCACGCTGATCCACGGTGCGGGGGGGCCTGCACCGGGCGAAGATCCTTTATGCCCGGCACGTGCTCGGCTGAATGTGTGATCGACAACATCTCCGGTCGCGGGATAGAAAGAGTTCTCGGATGAGCGGTCGGATTGTTGGGAGGTAGACCATTGCTGCGGCTGGATGATGAGTTTCTCCAGAATCCCCACGGGCTGTTCGAGCGGCTGCGCGTCGAACAGCCCGTGCGGGAGGTCGTCCTGCCGCGCGGGATCAAGGTGTGGCTCGTGACGCGCTACGACGACGTGCGTGCCGTGCTGATCAACCCGACCGTGAGCAAGGACATGCTGAACGCCGTGCCGCTGCTGGTACGGCACTCGACGGCCGAGCAACCGCAGTCCTTCGAGGCCGAGCTGGCCCTGGCCGGGCACATGCTCAACACCGATCCGCCGCACCACACCCGGTTGCGCGCGCTGGTGAACAGGGCGTTCACCACCCGCCGGGTGGAGCATCTGCGCAGTCGGGTCGGGCAGGCCGCCGACGAGCTGCTGGAGGCGATGGCCGCGCACGACGAGGTCGACCTGCTGTCCGCCTACGCCTTTCCGCTGCCGACCACGGTGATATGTGAGCTGCTCGGCGTTCCGGATCGCGACAAGGACGAGTTCCGGGATGTCGCCATCACGATGACCTCGGCAGCACAGCATGAGCAGATGGCGGCCGCCGCCATGGGCATGGCGGACTACCTGGGCAGGCTGGTCGAGTCGAAACGGGAGCATCCGGCCGATGACCTGCTGTCCGCCCTGGTGCACCCCGGAGACGACGCAGACCGGCTGAGCGAGCCCGAGCTGCGGTCGATGGCGTTCCTGTTGCTGGTGGCCGGGCACGAGACCACGGTGAACCTGATCGGCAACGGCGTGGCGATGCTGCTGTGCAACCCGGAGCAACTAGCAGCGCTCCGTGCCGACCCGTCGTTGATGCCCGCGGCGATCGAGGAGCTCCTGCGGCATGACGGACCTCTCAACATCGCGACGTACCGGTACACCACGCAGCCTCTCCAGCTTGGTGACGTGCGGGTTCCGGCGGGCGAGTTTGTCATGGTCTCGCTGGCGTCGGCGAACCGGGACGGCACCAGGTTCGACGATGCCGATCGGGTCGACATCACCCGCGACCCGGTCGGACACCTGGCGTTCGGCTATGGCATTCACTACTGCGTGGGTGCCCCGCTCGCCAGGATGGAGGGCGAGGTCGCCATCGGCAAGCTGCTGGACCGGTTTCCCGATCTGGCGCTGGCACGGGAGCCCGGGCAACTGCGGTGGCGGCCCAGCACGCTCATGCGTGGCCTGGAGACGCTTCCGGTCCGGCTGCGGTAGGTCGCGGACGTCGGGCATCAGCCGTAGCGCGGCTGATGTGCCGGATGCGTGGGTCAGATCCGGCCGAGGCGGTGCGGAACCGACTCGGTGACCGCCTTGCGGTCGATCTTTCCCTGGTTCCCGGTCGACGGCAGCGAACTCTCCGCGAACAGGTAGCGCGGCACCATGTGGCGGGGCAGGCCGTCCTTCAGGAACCGGAGGAACTTGTCCTCGTCGACGGGCTGGGCGGCGGAGTAGACCAGCGCGATGGAGGTGTCGTCGTCGACGTTCGGCACCCCGACCGCGACACAGGCCTCCACGCCGGGAAAGCGGACGGCGATGTCCTCGACCTCGGTCGGGCTCACCCGGAACCCGGAGGTCTTGATCATCGCGTCCCGGCGGCCGACGAAGTACAGGTAGCCGTCCGCGTCCGACGTCACGACGTCTCCGCTGAAGACCAGCGTCTCGCCGGGGTACCGCGGCAGTGTGCGGAACCTCCTGGCGGTCTCCTCCGGCGCGTTCCAGTACCCCTTGGCGACACACCCGCCGCGGTGCACCAGCTCGCCCCGCTCGCCGGGCGCCACCTCGCGCAGCTCGTCGTCGAGGACCAGGATCTCCACGTCGGGGATGGCCCGCCCGATCGAGCCGGGGCGCGCGGCGAGCTGGTCCGGTTCGAGGTAGGTGGAGCGGAACGCCTCGGTCAGCCCATACATGAGGAAGACCTCCGCGTTGGGGAACGTGGAGGTGAGCTGCTCGATCATCCGGTCGGACACCGCCCCGCCCGACGTGCACACGTAGCGCACCGAGGACAGGTCGACGTCTGGCCGGTCCCGCAGCAGCCGCGGGTCGAACATCCGGGTGACGATGACCGGCATCACCGGCAGAGCGGTGATCCGCTCCTCGGCCAGGAACTGGAACAGGCTCTTCGGGAAGACCAGCTCGTGCAGGCACAGCACCGCGCCGGTGAGCAAGGACTGCCATAGCTGGTTCAGCCCGTAGTCGAAGTTCAGCGACAGCACACAACCGATCCGGTCCGCGGCGGTCGTGCCGAGGTAGCGCGAGGTGATGTGCGCACCGTGCCAGAGGTTGCGGTGGGTCACCATGATGCCCTTGGGGCGGCCAGTCGACCCGGACGAGTAGATGATCGCCGCGAGGTCCTCGCCGATTGCCCGCTGGGGAACCGGCTCCTGTGCCCGGACCGGCGACGGACTAGCGAACCCGGTCCCCTGCACCAACGGCAGCTCGGGTGTGGCGTCGCGCAGCTCGGTCGACCTCACCTCGTCGGTGATCGCCAACCGCATCCCGGCGTCGGTCACGATGTGCTCGATGTTGTCGTGCTTGAGCCCGGGCAGGATCGGCACGATGATCGCGTCGGCGAGCAGGACCCCGAGGATCGCGACCACCTGGTCCACCGACTTCGCCATGCAGATGCCGACCCGGTCACCCCGGCCGACGCCGTCCGCCCGCAGCGTGGCCGCGGTGCGCAGGGCCACCTCCTGGAGCTCGACGAAGGAGAGCGACGTGCCGTTGTCGCTCACCGCGGTGTTCGCGCCGAACTCGTCCGCCGCGGTGTGCACCAGGGCGTGCACGGTGAAGAGATGATGCGGGGTCACCGGGCCGATGCTACCGATCACCAGTCAACAGAACGGCTTCCAGTCCGGTTCGATCAGCGCACGCGCGACGGCTGGGGAGGAGGCGGCCAGCCGGCCGTGGAACGCGCTGTTGTGGGCCAGCACCTCGGCGTCCCGCCCGAGCAGCGGGCTGTCGGCGGAGAGGTCGAGCAGCCACAGCGGGCGCAGCTCGGCTCCGCGCAGGGCCTTTCCGTCCGGTGTGCCAATGCCGGCGTGCAGCCAGCGCACACCCGGGAAGCGTGCCGGCGTGTAGTACGTCAGGTTGAAGTACTCGCCCACCCCGCGCAGCCGTTCGTAGTCGAAGCCGACGGCCCGCAGGTAGACCGTGTCGCCGTCGCGCACGTAGAGGACGCAGCCAACCGGCGGTTCGTCGCCGACGGCGCACAACAGCACCTCGGCCCGCTCACCGGCCAGCTCAGCATGCCTGCGGAACCCCTCGACATAGCCGTCGGGATCGGCCGGGATGCCGTAGCGCTGCTCGGTTCGCGCGGCCAGCCGGCCTACCTCAGCGTAGGCGTCGGCGAGGGGGCGGTGCTCGATCCGGTAGCCCGCGGCCTCGAACCTGCGGATCTCCTCGCGCACCCGGCGCTGCCTCTTACTGGAGTGGGAAGCCAGCCAGGCGTCCCAGCCGCCGGGCGGGATCTCGATCCAGGCGTCGGCGGCCAGCGCCACCGGCATGGTCCGCACGCCGGCCGTACGCAGCGCGAGCACGTCCGGGGTGGTCAGGTACAGCGCGACACGGGCGCCGTCGCTCGGGGTAAGAGGCAGCGAGCGCACCGCGTCGAGCAGCGCGGCGGCCGCCGCCAGCGGGTCGGTCCCCGGCGTGTGCAGGAGGTGGACGAGGTAGCCGCGGCGCTGCCCGACGAGCAGGCCGTGCGGCGGGGGACTCGCCAGGCCCCGGTCGGCCAGCAGGCGCGGCCAGCGCAGGTGCGGGTTGGGCAGCTCGTCGGTGTCGGCCACAGCCGCCACCGGCACCGCCGCCCGGCCGCCCCCGGCCAGGTCCACGTGCACCCCACCCGAGGTCGCGCCCGGCTCCAGCGCGACCAGGCGCAGCCAGAAGGCCGACGAGTAGAACCGGTCGCTGGCGAGCTCGTCCCAGCGCGAGTCGGTCAGGCCGCCGAGTGGGTCGACGAAGTAGTCCACCCCAGCTCCTTTGCGTGATGCGGTGCGCACCCGGCGCTGTACTACTGTACGGCGCATGGGTCCAACTCCCCGGGAAAAGAGTCGGTACCTCCTGGTGTTCGGCGCGGCTACGGCGCAACGGGAACGTGCGGCGGTGGCGGCCCTGCGGGTGTTCGACGGCCCCGTCGTGACCATCGCCCGTACGTCGGCCGTGCGCGGCGCCAAGTTCTTCGACCACGTCCTGATCGGCGACTTCAGCGACGCGGACGACTCGCTGCGCGCGACGCTGGAGCTCGAGCAGCGGACCGGGATGACCCCGGCGGGCGTGGTCCCGTTCTTCGACCCTAGCCTGCTCGCCGGCCTGTCCATCGCCGAGCACTACGGCCTCCCGTACCTGTCCCGCGCAGCCGTCGAAGACTCCTCCATCAACAAGAACCGGATGAAGGACCGGCTGCGTGCCGCCGGGGTCGCCACCCCGCGCTACATCGAGGTGGACGGACCCGACGCTGTGCGCGAGGCGATCGCCGACGTCGGTCTGCCGTGCGTCATCAAGCCGTGCGCGTTCGGCGGCAGCCTCGGCGTGCGGCTGGTGAACGACGAGCGCGAGGCCGAGGAGGCCTACGCCTACGTCAAGCGGATCATTGACGAGCACTCCGCGGTGTTCACCGTGAAGAACCGCTCGATCCAGGTGGAGGAGTTCTGCACGCTGGCCGACGAGGTGTCGGTCGAGGTGCTCAACCATCACGACCGGCGCACGGTGCTTGCGGTCACCGACAAGGCCCTGGGGCCCAGGCCGTACTTCGCCGAGGTCGGCCACCGGGTGCCGAGCGTGTACTCCGGCCGCCAGGACGTGCTCGACCTCGCGGTGCGTGCGTGCGCGGCGATCGGTCTCGACCGCGGGGTAGCGCACGTGGAGATCAGGCTGGAGGGTGACGCGCCGCCGCAGATCATGGAGGTGGGTGCGCGCACCGCGGGCGACGGGATACCCGACCTGGTCGAGCTGGCTTACGGGATCGCCCCGTACGAGCTGCACGTCCTGTCCTACCTGGATCAGCTAGACGGCGAGCTGCCCGGGCTGCCGGCGCTGGAACCGGCCGGGCTGGCGGCCGTCGCCGTGCTCAAGGCGAAACCGGGCCGGATCGAGGAGATCGGCAACCCATCGGCGGTCGACGCCGCGGTGACCACGTACGAGGTGTTCGCCAACGTCGGCCAGGTCTCCCATGCCACCCAGGCCAACTACAGCGACCGCGAGGGCTACGTCGAGTGCTTCTGGCCCGACGCTCCCCCGGGTTCGGTGCCGCCGCTGGCGCACCTGGACATCGCCGAGCGGCTCTCGGCGCAGATCTTCCTGGTGTCCGAGCAGTAGGGGGGATCGACGCGCTGACCGTGCTCGGCGCCTCGGGCACGCTCGGCCCGCTGCGCAACCGCGACTTCCGGCTGTTCTTCCTGGGCTACGGCATCTCGCTGTTCGGCGCCGGGATGGCACCGGTCGGGGTCGCGTTCGCCGTGCTCGCCTCCGGCGGGTCCCCCGCCGACCTGGGCCTGGTGATCGGCGGCGGGGTGGCGACCAATGTGCTGTGCCTGCTGGCCGGCGGGGTGGTCGCCGACAGGTTCGGCCGGCGTGGAGCCATGATCGTCAGCGACATGGTGCGGTTGATGGCCGAGGGCACCTTCGCCGCACTCGTCCTGCTCGGACATCCGCCGGTGTGGGCGATGGTCCTGCTCTACGCCATCCACAACGCGGGTTATGGGTTCTTCACCCCCGCGGTGGCGGGGCTGACGCCGGACATCGTCGAGCGCGACCGCCTGCAGCAGGCGAACGTGCTGATCGGCTTCGCCAAGGACCTCGGCGTCGTGGCTGGCCCGGCGATAGCCGGCGTGCTCATCGCCACCGTCGGGCCCGGCATGGTGCTGGCCGTGGACGCGGCCACCTACGGGCTCAGCGTGCTGGCCCTCGCCATGCTGCGGATTCCCCGCTACACCAAGCAAACCGCGAGCTCGCCGCTGACCGACATGAGGCATGGGTTCTACGCGTGGCGCGCCCAGTCCGCGATCTGGATCACCAGCGTGGCCTGCGCGCTGTTCAACGGGCTCGTCTACGCGCCGTACCTGGTGCTCGGCCCGGTGGTCTCCGCTGCGCATCTCGGCGGCGGGGACAGCTGGGGGTTGATCGTCGCCGCGCAAGGTGCCGGGTCGGTGCTCGCCGCTCCGCTGCTGCTGCGCTGGTCGCCCACCCGGCCGGTGGTCGCCATCCTTGTCGCGCTCGCGGCCTGGGCGCTGCCTGACGCGTGCCTTGCGCTGACTGCGCCGGTCCCGCTGATCGCGGCGGCCGCGTTCCTCGGCGGGGTGAGCCTGGCGATCATGAGCGTGCTGTGGACGACCATGTTGCAGCGCAAGGTGAGCAACGAGCTGATCGGCCGGGTGAGCTCGGTCGACGCCGTCTGCTCTTACGCGCTGGCGCCCGTCGGGCTGGTGGCCGCCTCCGCTGTCGCGGAGACGGCGGGCACCGCCAGCGTGCTGTGGGCCGCCGCGATCTGGCAGGTCGTCAGCACTGTCGTGCTGGTGTCCCTCCCGGCGGTTCGCGGGGCCCGGGCCTAACCCGGGACGATGTGGCCTACCGCCGAGCCCGCAGGTCGCTGTAGATCGCATCGACCAGGGCGACCCGGCGGGTGACCGCGCGTACGTCGGAGAGCCGGCAGTTCCAGTAGACGGCGATCACCATGTCCCACTGCGGGTCCACCAGCAGCGTGGAGTTGTTGCCGCCGGCGTGGCCGTAGGTGCGGAAGGAGCATTTCTTGCCGAACAGGTGCGGCAGGGTCATGAAACCGAGGCCATAGTCGAAGTCGGTGGTGGACAGCACCCGCCGGGACTGGCCGAGCCAGTGGGTGGAGGTCATGGCCTCGATCGTGGCCGGCGCCAGCAGCGGGTCGGCGGCGGTGCGGCCGAGCAGGGCCTCGCCGACGGCGCGCAGGTCGCGCATGGTGCCCCAGACCCCGGTGCCGGGCAGCGGCTGGGCGGCCGCGACGGACATCCGCGACAGGCCGACCTCCTCGTCCGGGGTGGCCACGCAGCGCACGGTCACCGCCGGGTCCAGCTCCGCGGTGCCGAGGGTGGCGGACAGGCCGAGCAGGCGGCAGGTGGTGCGGTAGCTGTCGCCCGGCGCGCCGCCGTTGACCGCGGCAAGCACCCGGTCCAGCGTGAACCAGTTGGAGATCGGGTTGTAGCTCATCGCCGTACCCGGCGGCTGCACCGGCTCCGCGGCGGTGATCACCGCCCAGATCATCGGCTCCAGCTCGGTCCAGGACGGCAGCGCGGCACCCCCGGTGTCCAGGTTCAACAGGGGGTCGGGCACGCCGGTGGTGTGCGTGAGCAGGTCCCGGATCCGTACCGCCTGCTTGCCGGCGGCCGCGTACTCGGGCAGGTAGTCGGCGACCAGGTCGTCCGGACCCAGCCGGCCGGCATCCCAGGCCCGGCCGAACGCGATCGCACCGATCGGCTTCGACGAGCAGGCCCACGGGACCACGGTGTCCGCGGTCATCGTCGCAGCGCGGCCGTTCCCACCTACCGAGATGTCGTACCGGGCGCCCGCGTCAGAGATCGACAGCTGCACGCCAGCGTCCGGCCCGGCGGCCAGCTCGGCGTCCAGAATGCTGTTCAGGTATGCAAAACCTGGGGGTGCGTGATCGGTCACGGGCTTCACGGTACCCACATGGCGCACCTGGCCTGGTGGCGTCGTGCATTCGCGCCTGGTTCCGCAGTCCGTTGCCGTCGACCCCTAGGTCGAGAGGTGCTGCACCGGGCTCTGGTTCGTCACGCTCGGCCTTTCTTGATGTAACAAGGGCGCCTCCGGCCGTACGGAGGTGAGCTGTTCGACGATGCCAACATCTTTGCCCATCCCGGCTCGCGCTACTTCGCCGTCGGCCGGATCAACCGCGGCCAGGTCGCCGGCTACGCCGCCCGGCGCCGGATGGACGTCACCGAGGTCGAACATTGGCCGCGGCCCAACCTCGCCTACGACGCCCCGTCGTCGTAACCCGCCTCCGCGCCCCTCCCCCGTGCCTCGCGCGGCGCGCTGGTCCGGTGCGTCAGGGAACGGGATCGGGCGGGACGGTGAGGAGACCGTGCGCCCACAGGGAGTAGGCCCGGTCGACGTGCAGGCTCCACCGCGCATCCGGCATGCCGCAGCCAGCGCCGATCACCCGGCGGATGGCCGGCTCGGGGGTGCCGGTCCAGGCCCCGCCGGTGATCACGAAGCTGGTGGCCCGGCCCGGTTGGAGCAGGTGCGGTCCCGCTGGGTTGGTCAGCCGTCGAAGCGCCAGGAACAGGCAGGCCAGGAAGGCGACCGGCGTGGCCAGCACGCCCTCGGCACCCTCGCAGATGTCCTGGTACAGCGCCCGCGCCCGGTCCGGTGCCACCGCCGTGACCAGCTCCAACAGACCGGGGTCGGTGGCCAGCCGGTGCCGGAGTCCGGGCAGCGAGCCGGCCACTCCGAGGTCGGTGAAAACCTGCCGGACGATCGACTCGCCGGGCGAGATCCGGGTCGCGTCTTCCGCGCGCAGTTCCGCGCAGTACACCACGTCCGTGGTCGCCCCACCGATGTCAATGATCACGAACGGGGTCGCCGCCGGAGCGATCGGCTCGGTGGTCAGCCGTTCCGCGGCCAGCGCGACCACCGCCGGCGTCGGCCAGATCGGCGTGTCGGTGATGCCGGCCAGCGCACGCAAACCCTTGCGGTCGACCAGATCGCTGACGTACAGGTGATGGATCAGGTCGGCCAGCCCCTCCATGGCCGGCCGCAGTTGCTCGTCCAGCACGTTGGCCACCACGTAGTCCACCGGCAGCCCGCTCACGATGTCCGGCGCGTCCGTCCCCGCCCAGACCAGCACGTCGTGTGGGAAGTCGGCCAGCTTGGTGGCGGCCAGCGCTTCCCGCAGATATCGGTGGTCGGCTCCGTTCAGCCCGCCGACGAGCACCAGCAGGTCGACCGGAGGGACCGGACCCGGCTGACCCAGGCCGGCGCCGAGCAGCCGCTCGTACGCGACATTGCCGCCGGAGGCCACCGCGGCCCGGGTCGCCGCTGCCACGCTGTGCCGGCGCGACAGCCCGAGCACGCCGACCCGTATCCCACCGTTGGCCGAGCTGCAGATCCGCAGGCCGGCCAGGCCCGAACGAGCAGCATCCGCCCGGCGGTCGTCGACTAGCGCTCGCACCTGCTCGCCGGGCCCGAGGTCCGGCCGCCGAGCAACGACCTCCACCGCACCGAGTCCGCGTCCGGTTTCGTGCATGCACATCTTGACCACGGTGCTGCCGACATCGACCAGCAAGATCTTCATGCCAGGATCCGGATGTCGCGCATCAGGCGCTCCCACAGCGGGCCCTGCTCTGGCGTCCGCTCACCGCGCAGCCGCTGCTCGCGCCGTAGGTCGTCGACGGAGATCGGCACCGCGGCCGGGTCGAGGATCCGGATCCGCCGGCCGGCGCCACGCCCGGCGATCAGCCGGCCGGCGTTCTGCTCGTGCGGGGCGAATGGTACGTCGATCGCCCCGGTGAGCACCGCCTGGTGCACCGACGACAGTAGCGTCGTGAACGGCTGGGCGAAGACATGCTCCAGCACGTGCTCGACCTCGCTGCCGATCAGATCCCGCTCCTCGTCGATCATCTCGTTGGCGACCGCGGTCGCGTCCGGGAACATGTCCAGCACGTAGCGCACCGCCCGGACCGCGGCCACGTTGCTGTCGATGCTCGGGATGCCGAGTGCCTCCTCCGGAGTCTTGACCACCACCTTGTCCGCCCCGGCCAGGCGGCTGACCGCGGCGGCCACCGCGATCAGCTGCCAGGCCAGCGACGCCTCGGTGGGGAACGCCCCCATCCATTGGTGGTAGACAAGGCTGACCCGGAGATCGGGAAACCCGAAGCGTGCCAGCAACTCCGCGGACATCCGCCGCAGCACGCCAGCCAAGGCGATGTCCTGCTCGAAGCTGCCGGTCTGCCCGAAGCTCACCGCGAACGAGGTCACGCCCTGCTCGGCGGCCAGCAGCAGCTCACATAGCTGGACCACCGCGGTGATCAACGGTGGGACCAGCGTCGCGGTCAGCGGCCCGAACGACTCGCGGTGCACCGGGGCGTCCGCCGGGCCGATGACCGCACACAACCGGTCCACGTACTGCCAGTGCGCCAGCGCACGTTCCAGCGGGAACCCTCGGGAGTAGGGCAGCGTGTAGCTCAGCCCGCCGCCCTCGATCTCGGTGATGCCGGAGGCGAGTGCGATCTCCGCCAGCAGTCGGGCGTCCGGCGTACCATGCCGCAGGCTGACCGGCCGCTCGATGCCCTCGAACAGGCCCCGGGTCGACTCGACTCCGTGGCTGACCAGCGGGTAGCCGTTGAGCAGGTCCCGCTCCTCGGCGAGGCCGGCGGCGAGCAGGCTGGTGGCGGTCTCGTAGTCGTTGTGCCGGGTATGGCTGTCGATGGTGAGCGGGATGAAGTCGGCTCCAGCCTGGTCGAACGCCAGGGTCAGCGTGCGCTGCTTGGCCACCGAGGGGAACCCGCCACGCGGCTGAATGTACGGCCGCTCGCGTGGCCGTTGGTAGGCCAGCGAGGCGAACCGGGCGTGGGGAAGCTCCCGCAGATATTCACTGGCGGCGCTGATGTCCAGACCGCCGCCACCGTACCGCTCGATCAACCGTGTCCGCTCGTCGGTGATGTCCCCGATGCACGCCTGGCTAGCGGGCGGCAACATGGCCAAGATCCTGCCTGAGGGCGTCGAACACCGTCTGGAAGCTGGACGGCTGGTGGAACACCCGGTGGAAGCCATAAGAGGCGAACACCTGATGGACCTCCTCGGCCGGCTTGGTGCCGATCACCAGGTTCCCGCCGATGTACAGCAGGATGTCTGACAGCCCGAGCTCGGCGAAGCGGGCGCCGAAGCCGGCGCACGACTTCTCACCCTCGCCGTTGATCGACGCGACCAGCACGGCACGCGCACCGGTCTCCAGCACGGCATCGGCGAAGTCGTCCACATCGTTGTTGGTGCCGATGTTGTACGGCCGGAACCCGTTCTCGGCGATGCCGATGGTCAGAACTCGGTTGGCGACCACGTGGATGTCGTGGCCCACCAACCCCAGGACCACACCCGGCCCGCTGAGCTGCTCCTCCGTCACTTACTTCCGTAGCTGCGGCATGGGCAGCACCGTCGGGCTGTCCGGCCTGCCCTCCTTCTGCCCCGGCTTGTCGAAGTGACGGAAGCAGGAGAAGGTCTGCTCCTCGTGCTTCATATGGATGAATGCCTGCAGCCTCGGGCTGGTCTCATACATGGTCAGCATGTCGGTGTCGAACACGTTGCCGATGACGTCGGGGTTGCCCAGCTCGCAGATCATCACGTCGCCGTTGGAGTGCAGGTGCAGCTGCGCCTTGCCCTCGATGCAGCTCGCGTAGATCACGCCCGGGTCGCGGAACAGTGGCTGCAGCCGGGTCCAGTGCTCGCTGCCCGGCCGGAAGTAGGCGGACAGGCAGCTGAAGAACAGCGTGCAGCTAGGGTCGCGGTTCTCCACCAGCCGGGCGATGGACTCGCATATCTGGTCGTGCGACATGGTGTTTTCGTAGCCTTGGTGCAGGCTCGGGATCTCCATCTGGATCTCGTGCTTGCGCACCCCGAGCTCCTTCGCGGCGAACGTGTGCACCTCCGCCATGGCTCGCTCGGTCTCATTGAACAGGATCGTCTCGACCACCGCGTCGATCGTCGGCGACTCAACCGCCCGCTTGATCGCGTGGACGATCTTCGGGAACATCTTCTCGGTGACCCGGTAGAAGGCCGAGTGGCTGGCTGCGTCGGTGTGGTTCAGCGAAAAGTGCAGCACGCCGAGCCCCGCCGCCTCGAGCCGCTCGAACTTCTCGTCGTTGAGTACCGTGCCGTTCGAGTTGATCTGCGTGGCGATCCCGCGCTCGGTGCAGTACTTGACGATGCCTTCACAGATCTCGAACTCGAGCAGCACCTCGCCACCGGAAAGCTTGACCCGCTCCAGGTCAGGCAGCGTGTCGACTACTCGAGCGACGTCGTCGACCGAGAGGATCTTTCGCTCGAGCAGATCGTAGGCACCGCAGTAGTCACAGCGAAAGTTACATCTGGATGTCACACCAATTTCAATGGCTCTCAAATTGCCAGCGCCGACCTTGGCCATCTCCAGAGATTTGAACGTCATAGCGTCTCCCCAACCAGGTGTGGCGCTACCCTCCGAGGAGGATGGTACACTCGGCCCGGCGTTCGGCGCAAGGCGCTGGTAGCGCAGTGAGGCAGTATTTGATCTTGGGAAAGGGCATGAGTCGCGGTGAATCGCGCCGGACTACTGCACGCGGCGCAAGGGTGTGGCACGCCACTGTACGTATACGACCTGGCTGAGGTGCGGGCACGGACCGCCGAGTTACTCGCCGCGTTGCCGGCTTCTTCGAGGCTGCTCTATGCGCTCAAGGCCAACCCGCTCCAGCCGCTGGTGTCCGAGGCGCGCGCCGCCGGCTGTGGCGCCGAGGTGTCCTCGCTCGGCGAGCTGGACGTCGCCATTGCTGCCGGCTTCGACCCGGCGGAGGTGCTCTACACCGGGCCCGGCAAGTCCGAGCTGGAGGTGGCGGCCGCGGTGGAGCGCGGCGTCACCCTCTTCGCCGCCGAGTCCCCGGTCGAGTTGGCCCGGCTCGACCGGGTCGCGGCAGAGAGGGGCCGGCCGCTACGGGTCCTGCTGCGGCTGCAGCCGACCGGCCGGCCGGCGTCGGGCCTGTCCATGGCCGACGGCAGGCAGTTCGGCTTCGAGCCGGCGGAAGCCGCGCGAGCCTGGCGGGCGGTTCCTGGTGCGCTGGCCGTTGACGGCTGCCAGGTCTACCTCGGCTCGCAGCTGGACAGCGTCGATCGCCTGCTGGCCGGCTTCGCGCACGCCACGCAGGTGGTCGACGAGGTGTCCAAGGCCGCTGGCGTCATGCCCCGGGTGGTCGACCTCGGCGGGGGTTTCCCGTGGCCGTATGCCGTGCGGGCCAACGGATGCGCGCTCGCCGAGCTCCGCAGCGGACTCACCGCACTGCTCGCCGGCTCGGCCGCCGGAGCCGCTGAGGAGGTGTGGTTCGAGACCGGCCGGAGGATCACGGCGTCCGCCGGGCACCTGCTCACCACGGTGGTTGACGTGAAGGAGCGGAGCGGCGGGGTGGTGATCGTGGTGGATGCCGGCATCAACGTGCTCGGCGGGATGGCCGGGCTCGGCCGCGTGCTACGGCCGAACGCGACGTTCGACAACCTCTGCGCGGACGGCGGCCGCGAGCCGGTCACCGTCGACGTGGTCGGACCGCTGTGCACTCCGCTGGACCGGCTCGCGGTGCGCGCCGAGGTCGCCGCGCCCAGGGTCGGCGATGTGCTGAGCGTGCCCAACGTCGGCGCCTACGGCCTCACCGCGAGTCTGACCGCGTTCCTCAGCCGCCCGGCGCCAGCGGAGCTGGTGGTTGACGGCGACGAGCTGGTCGGATCTTGGCGGCTGACCACCACCGCGTTCCAGGAGCCGATCCGATATGCGCAGGTCGACACCGGCGAACAGTGGGGTGTGACCCCACCTGCCCGTTGACCGCCGTGCCGCCCAGAGGCGCCCGTCATGCCTGGTACGGCAGCCGCACTAGGCGCGCTGGCCCTTCGACCCGCCACCGAGCGCACCTGCCACGACTGGCCAGCGGGCAGGAACCGGGTCGCGACCGCATCCGCGCGGGCCCGGCAGGTCGTAGGTCATTTCAGGTTGAGCTGGCGGTAGATCTCGGGCCTTGGTCATCTTGTGTGGGGCGGCAGTCGGGCGACCCGGCTCCGCTGAACCTAGCCCTCTAGACCGTACGGGCGACCATTGGGCGAATTTCCCGGACGGATACAGGGACTCCGCCCTTGGGCCACATGGTGGCCACCCCGGTCGGTTGGACCGGGTCGCCGACCGTGGCCAGTTCGGTCCGGCGGGCCAGCTCGGCGATCAGCGCGCGCAGTTCGAGCTCCGCGAAGGTGAAGCCTATGCAGTGCCGGTGCCCGCCGCCGAACGGCACCCAGCTGTACGGCACCTGCTCTTGGTAGTCCGGCGCCGACGGGTCCCAGCGTTCGGGCCGGAACGCGAGCGGCTGCGGCCACAGTTCTGGCATCCGGTGCGTCACGTACTGCGAGTAGAGCACCTTGGTGCCCTTCGGCACCGTGTAACCGGCAAACTCGAAATCCTCCACCGCGGTCCGCCCGGTGAGCACGCCCGGCGTGTACAGCCGCAGGATCTCCTTGATCGTGTAGCCGACGTAGTCCATCGCCTCGAGGTGCTGTTGGGTCAGCACCTCCTCGCCGGCCACCCGGGTGACCTCCGCCCGCACCGTGCCGTAGACCTCGGGGTGGGTGAGCAGCGCGTAGATCGCCCAGCCGGCGGCCGAGCTGCTGGAGTCGTAGCCGGAGGCGATCAGGCTGATCACCTGGTCACGCACCTCGATGTCGCTGAGCTTCTCGCCGCTTGGCGTGCACGAGCCGACCAGCACGTCAAGCACGTCACCCTGGTCGTCGGGCTTGGCCTTCCGCCGGGCGATCTCCTCGTCGACCAGCGTGACCACGCGGCCGCGGGCGGCCATCGCCCGCCGGTAGGCAGTGCCCGGCAGGTCGTGGTCGAACCGCAGGAACGGCGACCGGTTGATGTAGTTCAGCGCGATCTGCAGGTCGTGGCCGATCTCGTCGGTGTGCTGCTTCAGCCGCTCACCGAACAGCGATCGGATGGCGATCCGCCGGATGCACGAGCGCACGTCGGCGAATGCGTTGACCGTCGCGCCGACCTCCCAGCTATCGATCATCCGGTGAATCTCGTCGAGCATGGTCGGCACGTAGTTATGCAGCCGCCGGTAGGCGAACGCGGGCTGCACCAGCGACCGCCGCCGCCGGTGGTCCTCGCCGTCGCTGACCACCATCGCGCAACTGCCCACCACCGGGATGAGCAGGCCGAGCACGTCCCGCAGCAGGAACTTCGGCTTCTTCGGCGAGTCGGACAGCAGCAGCTTGTTCGCCTCGGCGCCGAACATCATCACGTACCTGGTGTTGCCGAACCCGAACTGGCACACCGGCCCGTACGTGCGGTGCAGGTCGAGCAGGGCGTCGTACGGCTTGCCGGCCAGTCCCTTGAGGTATCGGGCATGTCCGAGCAGGCTCGGGCCCGGCAGCCGACTCGTCGCGGTGTCAGCGCTCACGTCATCCACTCCTACTCCTCCGCGGCTGCCTCACTGGCGGCGACCGGCAACCGCGGCAGGCCAAGATCGGCGTACAGAGCTCGGACTAGGGCGTACCGTCGGGCGACGGTCTTCACATCGTTCTGCCTGCCGTTCCAGTAGACGGCCAGCACCAGGTCGAACAGCGGGTCGACCAACAGGGTGGAGGTGTTGCCGCCGGCATGGCCGTAGGTCCGGGCCGAACAGCGGCGGCCGAGCACCAGTGGCTGCGTCATCACGCCGAGCCCGTAGGCGAAGTCGGTGTCCACCACCGACCTGTACGGGGTGCCCGGCCAGTGCGTTGCGGTCAGCGCCTCGACGCTGCCCGGCGAGATGACCCGGTCGCCGTTGCGCACGCCACGGTGCAGCAGCAGCTCGCCCACCACGCGCAGATCGCGCATCGTCCCCCAGATCCCGACTCCGGGCAGCGGCAGCAGGCTGGCCAGCTGCGTTGCCTCCAGGCCGGCCTGCTGGTCGGCCGCGGCGACCACGGTGACCCGCTCGTCCGCCGGTAGCGACCAGTCCGCACCCAAGGTGGCGGACAGTCCGAGCCGGTCGAACAGCGTGCGGTAGCTGTCACCGGAGCTGCCGCCGCCGAGCGTGTTCAGCACCCGATCCAGCACGAACCAGTTGGTCACCGGGTTGTAGATCATGACCGCGCCGGGCAGCGCGGTGGTCTTGGCGGCGCAGATCACCGCCCAGATCAGCGCGTCGATGTCCGCCCACGAGGTCACGTTCGCGTTTGTCGGGTCGATCGACGTCGTCGGCTCGGGGATACCGGTGGTGTGGGTGAGCAGGTCGCGTATCCGGATCCGGTGCTTGCCGCCACCGGTGAACTCCGGCAGTACGTCGACGACCGGCGTGTCCAGGTCGAACGCGCCCGTCTCCCACGCGGCGGCGGTGGCGATCGCACCGAGCGGCTTGGAGGAGCAGGTCCACGGCACCGTGGTGGCCTCGGTCATCGCCGCGCCCGCGCCGTTGTCGCCGGCAGCGACGTCCGCCACCTCGCCACGGTAGGACATCGAAAGCTGCACGCCGGACTGCAGGCCGTGCTCGATCTCCGCGTCGAACAGGGCGCGGACGGTGCTCAGGCCGAGGCCGGTGCTGGCGGTCATGATGGTCCGGCTCCCGTCAGGTCGGAGTCCGCGTCGGGGCCGGGAAAGATCAGCGCGTAGACCTCGCGCAGCGACGCGGTGTTCCACCGGGCGACGATCTCCGCCTCGCTGGCGACATCGAACGGGTGGCGGGCGTGCACGTCGTCGAGCCAGGTGACCAGGGCGTAGTCACCGATGGGCAACTCGCTGAGCGGCGTCGAGTCCGGGGCCAGGGAGGGGGCGTCCGCGCGCAGCGGAGCGACGAACTCCTCGAAGCTGGGGCGGTACCCGCTCACAACTGTGCGACCATCGACTTGACCACGGTCTCCAGCGAGCAGAACGTGGCGAATGTTTCGCGCACAAGCAGGTCCTCAGGGAACTGCGCGCCGTAGGTGTCCTCGATGTCGAGCACCAGCTCGATCGCCACCATGGAGTCCAGCCCCAGATCGGCGAGGGTGACCGTGCTCCAGTCCACATCGTCGGGCAGCCGCCGCAAGTGGCGGGCCAACACCTTGTGGAGCGTGTCGGAGACCGACTCCTCCGTCACCTCGGCACCGTCCACACGAACTCCCCTTTTCTCGAAAGGCACCACGGTCATCAACCGCGGTATCGCAACCGTGCTAGTCGCTGGAAGCGTCACCGAACACCCGAAACTTATATAGCACACGAAAACCTATGTACGGCACGGTGCTCAGCTCGTCGGCGGAGAATACGGTGGCGTTCTCGAAGCTTTCCGGGTTGCGCACGGTGTAAGCTCCGCCCTTGATCACCCGGGAGCCGAGCGCACCGCCGCCAGCGGACTCCGGCGCGGTCACCGGGTCGGCGCACCACTCGAACACGTTCCCGGTCATGTCGCGCAGCCCGAACGCATTGGCCGAGGTGGCGCCGACCGGGCGCGGCCCGCTCGCTGCCGGCGCATAGGTCTTGCGGTCGAAGTCGTCGCCCAGCGCCCATCGCAGCCCGCGTGGGCCGGCCGCCGCGTAGTGCCACTCAGCCGCGGTGGGCAGCCGGCATGGCGCGCCGAGCTGGTTGCCCACCCACTCGCAGTAGGCCACCGACCCGACCCAGGTCACGCCGGTCACCGGCAGCCTGGCCAGCTCCTCATCGAGCTCCACTGTGCCGGCCGGAGTCGCTCGCAGCCCCGTCCCCCCGCCGGCCGGGAAGCCGTGCAGATGCGGTGCCGCCCTCCGGTGCAGGTCCTGGTCGACCAGATAGTGCCAGTACTGCCCGACCGTGGTCGGCACGACCGAGAGCCGGAACCCGCCGGTCGGCGTACCGCCCGGCAGGGTGCCGGCCGGTACGTCGGCGAACGCCGGCAGCTCGGTGGTGGCGGTGGCGTCAGCGCTCATCGGGGCCGCGCCACCCGGAAGCCGTAGACCTCGCACTTGGTGTCCTCGTAGGCGGCCAGCCTGCTGGCCGGCCCGAGGGAGTCGGCCGGGTCGATGAACGATCCGCCGCGCACCACCCGGAACGCCCCGCGAGCCGCGCCGCGGGGGTTGCGCTGGCGGCCGGGGACGTATGCGCCGTACCGGTCCTGGCACCACTCGCGCAGGTTGCCGAGCATCTCGTGGAGGCCGGCGGCGTCCGGCGGCAGGCTCGCCACCGGGACGGGTGCGCCATGCCCCGGCAGGAAGTTGCCGGCCAACGTCTCGCCGGCACGGAGCTTGCAGCAGGCCGGACCGGCGTCCGCTGAGTTGCAGCCGTCCGGGTCGACGACCGCGCCGTCCGGGTAGCCGTCCCGGCAGGCCGCCTCCCATTCGGCTTCGGTGGGCAGCCGGTAGCCGTCCAGGTCGAGGTCGGCGCTGCGCGCGCCGATGTCGTAGACCGCGCGCAGCCCCTCGTTCCGGGACAGCCAGTTGCAGTACGCGGCCGCGGCCCAGAAGCTGATCTGGATCATCGGGTAGTCGCCGCAGCCCGGTCGCAGCTGGAAGCCGTCGGCGCGGTGCACGACGAAGCACGGGTCGATGCAGTCGATCATCGCATGGTCGACGTCGGCCGGTGCGTCGCGGAGGAAGGCATGGAAGTCGGCCGCGGTGACGCAGGTGTCGCCAAGGGCGAACGCGTCGAGCTCCACCTCGTGCGGTAGCTGCTCGCTGGCGGTCAGGTCGACCGATCCGATGGTGAGTACTCGCGCCGGAAAGCCGATCATGGTGAACCGTTGTCCGACGTGCATGCACGCCCCCCAAACGTGGAGTTGCCCTTCGTGCATAGCTTATCCGGGCAGGTGCTGATCGGTAAGCTGCTGCCGGTGACCGACTGGAACACCGTGAGCCTGATCGTCCCCCCGCACACCGAGAGCTTCGGGCTCGGCGGCAAGCTGCCGATGCGGACCTATCTCGACAGGTTGACCGCCTACCTGGCTGCCGCCGAGGCGATCGGCATCGTCGGCGCGTTCGTCTACGACTTCCCGGTCGCAATGGACCCGTGGCTGGCCGCGTTCGACGTGCTGGCCTACTCCACCGCGCTCCAGCCGATCGTGGCCGTCCGCCCGCACCAGGAGAGCGCGGAGTCGGTGGCCCGCCGGGTTGTCGACCTCGGCTACCGGTTCGGCCGGCCCACCCACGTGAACATCGTCGCCGGGGCCACCCGGCTGTCCCGCGCGGCCGGTGACGTCGAGGACAAGGTGGCTGCCCGGCGCAGGCTCGGCCAGTACGCCGTCGACCTGCGCGCCGAGATCGATCGGCGGATCGACCCGGACGAGGGGCGCCCGCTGGCGGTCACGCCGTCCTCGTCCACGCCCGGCGTGGTCCCCGTGGACATCGTGCTGATGATGGCCCGGCCGCGGGACAAGCTGGCCGAGGACGTCGCCAGGGTCCGGGCCGAGCAGGGGGTCGAGCGGACCTCGATGCTGGTCGGCCTGGTGGTACGGGAGACCGAGGAGCAGGCCTGGGCGGCCGCCGCGGAGCTGTACCCGCCCGACCGCCGCCAGAGGGTCGCCGGGCGGCTGTTCATGTCGCAGGTGGTCTCCAGCGAGCACACCGCGAGCTACGCGTTCGGCGAGCAGCAGGAGGTGCACGACGAACGGCTCTGGTACGGTGCGCCGACCCGGGGCATCGACGCCCCTAAGCTGGTCGGCTCGGCGGAGCAGGTGCGCGCATGGCTGCGTTCCTGCGCCAACATCGGCGTGACCGACATCATCGTCGACCTACCGCCCAACGTGGCCGAGTACGCGCACATGGCCCCCGTTTTCACCGCGTCCTAAACACTAAGGAGACGGTCCTACTGTACGTGTAGCGGAACTGACAGCCTGACATAGGCCTCGATTGGAAGCCATTGTCGGGGATGGTTCCGATGCTCTCGCACCCGAAACAGTGCCGGATGTTGACGAGGGCGAGGCACTTATGGCGGCTGTGGCTGGGCTGGGCGTCCCGGCGTGGCTGTCATATTCGATTGCTAGGGACCGGCCCGTGCTGACGCGGTGGTGTTCTTGTTGCAGGTGGAAGGTCCAGCAGTCGTCGAGGTCGCCGTTGGTGATGATGGCGCGCAGGGTCAGGACGGCTTCGGCTTCGTGTAGTCTTTGATCATGAGCTTGAGGTTCTCCCGGCGCTTGCCTGTCACCGAGAACCGGATGTGGACTGATGCGCTGACCGCTTGAGACCGCGCTTCGCTGGGGCTGGACCGGACACGCCAGCTTCCGGAGCCTCCCCGCGCGACCCATGCCTGCGTCGTACCCTGACCGCATGGTGCTGTCCGCGCATGATGTCGCCGCCGAGCTGCGCCGCCGCATGCCCGGCCTCCCTACAGTCAAGCTGCACAAGCTCCTCTACTACTGCCAGGGCCACCACCTCGCCGACCTGAGTGAACCGCTGTTCGCTGAGACCATTACCGCCTGGGACATGGGTCCGGTCGTGGGGGAGCTGTGGCGCGCCGAGAAGGACGGAGAAACGCCACCGCCAGCCAAACCTCTGGACGAAGGTGCGCTGAACACCATCGGCTACGTCATGTCACGGTACGGAGCGTTGACCGGCAACGACCTAAAGCATCTGACCCACGCCGAGATGCCGTGGTTGCGGGCAAATAAACAGCGACAACCCGGCCGTAGGGTGCGGATCGAGGCAGAGTGGCTCGCCGACTACTTCCGGTTCGAGGACACCGACCCCGACGACCCGACTGAGATCCGGCTGCCGCCGCATGTGGTCTCTGAGCTGCTACGGGATGCCACCCACCAACCGGTCGGGTCAGGGCGGCCGGACACCCGCGAAGAGCTGCTGGCGAGGCTGCATCGGTGATCGAACCTGAACACTGGAAGCTGGAACGCTTCGGGGAGCGCCTTGCCGCGTGGATTGAGCAGGAGGAGCCGAACGCTGACCTGAGCTACCGCGTCACCGAGTGGGTGATGACACGGGACGAGACTCCGTATCAGGGTGCACATCGCGCGACCGGCATCCCCAACCTATGGGAGACGGTAGTGCCGCAGTCGGCTGATGGTGGCCGAGTCGTGCACTGCTCATACTGGATCTACGAGACACATCGGACTGTGGTGTGCAACAGCCTGGCATCGCTGTCTTGGCCGGTCTGATACCGCGGCAGGAGGCGCCGCGCCTGTCCCCTAACCCTGGCCCCGGCCGCCCGCAACGTATCCACCGTCCAGCCGGATTAGCCGCAGCGAGCGGCCGGGCGCCGATAGATCCGGCAGCTTCAGTCCAATGGACGAACGGTACGACGAGCTGCTCGGCTCGGGTCGCCGCAAGATCACACCCGAGTCCCGGCACTTGGTGGTCGCAGCGACGCAGCGGCCGTCGGCGGACATCGTGCCCACCTCGCTGCGTGACCTGTTCGGATACCGGTGGGCGTTCCGCTGCTCCACCGACGCCTCCTCCGAGGTAATCCTCGGCCACGGCTGGCTGACCGCGGACGGCGGCATCCCGCGACGGATGAACGCCGCCCGCCTGTCCGACGAGCAGGTCGCCGTACTCGCCGACGCCGAAGCAGTGGGCTGGTGGCGGGCTACAACCAAGCCGAGCTCGACGCTGTGGCTGATGAGCTCAACAACCGTCGACGTCAGACACTCGGCTGGCTGAAACAACCGAGGTGCTCAACAAGTTCCTGGTCCAGGCTGGTGGCGCACCCCACCACTTGACACCGCCCTCCAGACGCTCAACCGACCCCGGAGACAGATCAGGCGCCCGACGATGAGGGCTCCTGATCTAGTGATTCAAGGGTCGGGGTGGCGGGATTTGAACCCACGGCCTCTTCGTCCCGAACCCGGCAAGTGCCTGCCATCGGATGTCAAACGGTACCGTCCCGTGCTCGATTTGGCGTCATCCGGCGGCCGTCGTGCTGCCTCGTGTCGGCGGGTTGCTGACTTTCTGCTGACTCGCGCTGCGAGGCCCGGACTACCCAGGGACGGCCCGGCCGCCTGGACCAGACTAGACGCCAGACCTGCCGCGCTCTGCTTGGCCGCGGTGTGATCGTGCGGCCGAGTCGCTTGTGATGAGGCGGCCGAGGACAGGTGTTACGAGCACCCGTCCTCGGCCTTGATCCCCGACCCTGCCAAGAGGGTGGAGACCCGATGAACGACCCTACGCAGTTCGATGCCGGCCGTGTCCGGGTGGCCCTGGATCATGGGGAGGTGGTGGAGCTGGATGGCGGCACGCTGGTCCTGGACGGCGAGGAGTCGGCGTCCGTCGTCCTCCGGCTGACTCCCTGGCGTGCCCGCGCCCTGTCCTGGGTGCTGGAGGAGTGGTCCGCGATCTCGCGGGTGTTCAACCGCCCGCCCCGCCTGAGCCCTGACGAGCTGGACCTGTCCCGCGTCCTGGAGCTGGCCTCGTCCGTGGCTGGTGATGAGTCCGACGAGCCGGCGCCGGTGGTGCGGTTCCTGCCGCCGGGCCGCTCGGTCCCGAACCGCGCCCGGCTGGCCGCGGTCGCGGTGCTGGCCGAGCGGGAGTCCCGTCTGAACACGATCCAGCGGCTGGCGCTTGTGGACGCCGCATCGTGGTGGCTGTCCGAGGCGCACGGCGGCCAGCAGCTCGCTCACGCCCTTCTGGAGGCAGCCTGCATCGACGATGTGGCCGCCGAGCACGCCTACCTCGCACTGATCACCCCGCCCGACTCGCCGGAGGACTCGCCCGGCAATGGCGCCGCGTAGCGACCGGCCGCCGTCTTGACAGTCACCGGTCAAGATCCCGCGGGGCGTTCCGCCATCTACGGCGCGCCTCGCGGATCTTGATCCGGTGACAACCCGCGGCCCGGTCTTGGCAGGCGGCGCTACTCTCGATCAGGACGGCAGCGGGATGCGAGAATGAGGGACGGACCGGAGGTGGTGGCGATGAGCGGTAAGGACTTCTCCAAGCTGCTGCCGGGTGCCCGCACGGTCTCGGTGGAGGAACTGGCCCGCCAGCAGGGCGTGTCCCCGGTGGTCTCGGTGGAGGACATGCGGGCCGACCTGTGGGACTCCGACGAGGAACTCGACGCCTTCCTCGCCGACGTCCGCGCCTCCCGCCAGGCCGACCTTGGCTGAGCCAGGACCGCCGGTCGTCCTCGACACCGACGTCGCCTCATTGATCATCAAGGGCCGCGGTGACGCGCTCGCCGCCAGCCTGGCCGGGCGGCTGTGGTGCGTGTCCTTCGTGACCGTCGGCGAGCTGGTCAAGTGGGCCGAAGTCCAGGGCTGGGGCCTGCGGAAATGGACCGCCCTGGCCGACTGGCTCGGCCGGGTCGTGGTGCTGCCGTACTCGGTGGAGGTGGCCTACACCTGGGGCAACCTCGCCGCAGCGGCCCAACAACGAGGCCGCCCCCGCCCCGCCAACGACATGTGGATCGCCGCCTGCTGCCTGGCCGAAGGCACACCGCTGGCCACCCGCAACGTCAAGGACTACGCCGACTTCGCCGAGCATCACGGCCTACGCCTCGCCCTCGCCCAGTAGCCACCGCCACCGCAGCTCAACCCCGGCCGACCAGCAGGAGAGCCTCCCTCCGGACTGCCGGGGCCTTCGTCATGCGCGCCGCCGCCGGGCCGGCCGCCCGCAGCGCAGCGAGGACCGGACCGGCCCGGCGAGCGAGCGCGCGGCGGCCGAAGGCCGCCGTACTTGACTGGAGTAAGGAAAATCCTCACCGCGCGGTGTGGGACTAGTGGGGTGTTGAGAAACGGACTAGTTCGGGGACGTATCAGCGGCGTAGAGCGCGTGGTGTGATGTTCTTCGTGATTGCGGCCCATTTTCGGTAAGGAAAGCGGGGCGGGCCGACCGTCGGGCTACGAGAAGGTGGCAGCGCAGCGGGTATCTTCGTGCGGGCCTGACGCGCGTCGTCTTTCGAATGTCTGGTGCTGTTCGCGTAGAAAGGGGAATGTCAGGTGAACTCGTTGTGTCAGGGTCCGTTGTTGGTGCGGCCGGACCCAGGGATGTGGGAAGAGCCGGAGATGCGCCTTGCTTGGGCGCGGCGGGATATCACGCGGGTGTACCGGACCTTGCAGCGCTACGGGTACGCTCAGCAGCGGATCGCGGCGTTGACCGGTCAGTCACAGCCGGAGGTGTCTTCGATCATCCATGGCCGGAAAGTCATGGCTTACGACCTGATCGAACGGATCGCCGTCGGACTCGGCGTTCCCCGTGGCTACGCCGGACTGTCCTACTGCGGCCAGGACACCGCGCACGACCACGCCGCCGTGGCGGCGGCGCCCGACCGTCCAGTCACGGGTGGCGCCCGCTACGCCGTCGTAGGGCTGGACACCGCTGGCGAGTTCTGGGAGGACATCCCGGAGATCGTCCAGGTCGCGGTGCTGGTGTTGGACGGGTTGGTGATCACCCGGCCCCCGGCGCTGTGGCGGGCTCGCCCGTCCCGCGCCGCTGCGGCGAGCACTCCCCGGTCCGCCCGGCCGTTCCTCAGTCCGGCGCGTACCTGGGACGCCGTCGCCGACGAGGTCACCGCCGAGCTGTCCGACCGGACCCTGGTCATGCACGAGTCGGACCAGATGGCGGTGCTCCGCTGGCACCTGCCCGCCTACCCCCCGCCGGATGAAGCGATCTGCACCCGCGAGCTGGCGGAGACCGTGTGGCCCGACCTGCCCGACTACGACCTCGGTCCGCTGGCCGCGCATGCCCGCCTCGACGCGGCCACCCGGCTGCCGGCCGGTGCCGCCACCCAGGCACACACCACCGCGCTGCTCCTGCTCGCCCTCCTCCACGACGCAGCCGAACACGCCACAGACCCACCGGGCGAGCCCGCGGGCGAGTAGTTGGCCAAGGCGGTGAGAATGCCACGCGTGTCAGTTGCCGGTGGGCAACAGCTCGGAGTCTGTGTCGTCCCGGCGTCGTGGTGGTCACCCGCATGATTGGAACGCTCGACTGAATGGTCAGCGAACTCCCGAAGCGGATCGGTCCGATCTCTGGTTGGGCAGAAGATCGTGGACCAGGTCGGGCGAGGCGCTGGCGCAGCGGTGAGCTGCCGGCCGAGATCGGAGGTGGCCTTGGCCTGACGCCACTGAGAAGGTTCTCGGCGTGCTGGACGCGGCCGGCGTGGAGTGCAGGCCGCTGTGATGTGCGGCGGGACCGGTGCCGGTGAGCCTGGCGCCTGGCATCGGTCCCGTACCCAATCTGCTCCTGACGGCATTCTCGCCACCGGGTGCTGGACTTCAATGACGGAGCCATTGCCAGGAACTCCACGGTAGATGATCAAATGCGCGGCAGGCGCATGCGCGCCATACGTCACGAACGCTGAGCCGCCTGCTACACATCTCACCACTCGGACACCAGCCGGGCCGCGGCCCGCCGCACGTCCCGGTCGGGGTCGTCGGTGTCGCGCTGGCGCAGCCAGCCCAGGGTCTGGGGGTCCTGCGCCCACCCGGCGGCCACCGCCTCCACCGCGGCCTGCCGCACGGCTCCGGCGGGGTCGTCGGTGCCGCGCTGCCGCAGCCAGCCCAGGGTCTGGGGGTCCTGCGCCCACCCGGCGGCCACCGCCCGCGCCGCGGCCTGCCGCACGGCCCAGTGCTCGTCGTCGGTGCCGCGCTGGCGTAGCCAGCCCAGGGTCTGGGGGTCCTGCGCCCACCCGGCGGCCACCGCCTCCACCGCGGCCTGCCGCACGTACCCGTCGGGGTCGTCGGTGCCGCGCTGCCGTAGCCAGCCCAGGGTCTGGGGATCCTGCGCCCACCCGGCGGCCACCGCCTGCACCGCGGCCTCCCGCACGGCCCCGTTGGCGCCGAGGATGGCTTGGGTCTGGAGCAGGCTCTTGACCTTGGGGGTGTCGGGAAACAGCGCCGCGAGGATATGAGCTGTCAGGCCTGGCCTGTCGGTCCCAAGCTCGGAGAACTCTTCGTCCTGGCCGTGCAGCCTGTACCAGTCCAGATAGTGTTCACGGCCTGGCCAGGCTGGTCCGAGGGCCTCGAAGACGGGGAGGGCCACCTGCCGTAGCGAGGCGACCACCGACTCCTGGAGTCTGTGGTCCCACGTGAAGGGTGCAAACGTGGTCAGGTCAAGCAGTGCTGTGACCGCGGCGATGGTGGCATGACCTTGCCCGGTGAGCAGGCCGAGCTTACGTACCTCGCCTATGCAGCGGACCGCGAGCAGCACGTGTCGGGGTGGCTGGTCGGGACGCAGGAACCACAGCGGGTTCGCTCTCAGCAGGTGGTCGAGGATCCGGCCGGTGAACCGTTCGTTGATCATGCCGGCGACCAGCAGGAGGACCTCCTGCCAGGCTGGGTCGGCCCAGTGCCGCCCGAACACCTCCCGGGTGAGCTGCTGCTCGTCTAGTGAGCGTTCCTGCTCGAACCGGGAGACGATGTCCGCAGCGCTGAAGTACTCCAGGAACGCCCGGTGAACAAACCCATACACCTCGGCCCCGAAGTGGCTGAGGATGAAGTTCCGCTCACGGAACTGCGCAAGGATCGCGCGCGCCGCCGGTATGGCCCGTTCCCGCAGTAGCTGGTACCGCTGTTGCAGGTACCCGCTGAACTCGGCGAGCAGGTCAGCGCCGCTGATGTGGTTACCGGCCAGACCGTCGGGGCCGTCTTGCATGCGGCGCGCCACATGCTGCAGCAGCTCGTGCTTGTCCTCCGGTCCGATGTAGCCCAGATCGATCCGCGCGTTGCGAAGATGCCGTTCGACCTCCCAGTGCTCGACCAGCACCGCGGCGGCGTGCGCGTAGACGCTGCGCCGGTCACGCGGCAGCTCCTGGCGGCGCCCGATGATGGCCAGGATGGTCAGCAGCAGCGGGTTGCCGGCCAGCTCCCGAAGAGACGGCGACCCGTCCACGGCGGCCAGCAGCCGCTGCTCCCGCTGGGCGGCCTCGCTGGGGTCGTCCGGGCAGGCCAGCTCGTACCAGCGGCTGACGAAACCTTCGACCTGGCCCCGGTCGAGGTCCTGCACGGTGAAGTGGTCGAACCCGGCCCCGGCCAGCACCGCCCGCCGGTAGCCGATGATCCGTGAGGTCACCAGCACCCGCGCCGTCGGGTATCGGGCGGCGAACCCGACGATCTGCCGGCTGACCGTCTCCCGCACCGCCGGGTCGAACACCTCATCCAACCCGTCAAAGATCACCACGGCTTGGCCGCCGCTATGCAGGTAGGTCTGCAAGGCTTCTTTAGGTAGCCCTACCCCCTCGGTGTCGTGCAGGTGGTCGATGAGGTCAAGGAACGTGCGCTCACGCCAGCGTGGGTCGGCGTAGGTGCGCAGCTCCACCAGCAGCGGCAGCCACCCGGACAGCGCCGTCAGCGGTCCCTGCGGCTGGTCGGTCGCCAGCTCCAGCGCCACATACCGGGCCAGGGTCGACTTGCCCGCGCCCGGGTCACCGAGCACGACCACCAGCCGCCGGCCCGGCTCGGCGAGCACCTCCAGCACCGGCCGGGCCGGCTGCTGCTGGTAGGCCTGCCGGGCCGCGGCCACCCGCTCCAGGTCGACCACCCCAGGCAGGTCCGTACCGTCAAGCTCGCCGGCCTCCACCAGGCGCCGCCACAGCTCCTTTGGCAGCTCCACCGGTGGATGCTCCGCCCGGGCGTGCTGAGGCACGAACACCGAACGCAGCAGCACCTGCCGGTGCTCGTCCTGCTCCTTCGGCGTCAAGATCTCCAGGTCAAGCCGCTTGTACCGCGCGACCAGCCGCTCCTGGTATGCTCGACGTACCTCCTCCGACAGCTCACGCGGCCGCCGCGACACCCCTGTGAACACACCACCATCAACCTGTCCGGTGACCGCGACGTTGATCCCGCCGTCCTCCGCGTGCTGCTCCGCCGCGCCAGTCCGCGCCATCTCACACCCCCGCGGCCGACCGGCGTCGCAAGGCTCGAGGAGCCACGCGCCAACCTGCCGAGCGTGTCACTGCTGCCGCACCCCAGTGTTCGCCTCGCCGCCCCCGTCCTGGTCGATGTCACCGGTGCGAGCCACATCCACCGTCCCCGACGCGCGGCCGCCGCGAAGGACCACACCGGCGTTGGCCACGTTCGTCCCGCCCATAGCGCGCTGGCGTATGGAGCCGGTCCGCCGTACCCGCACCATCGCCCCGCCCAACCCCGTAGACCCAGGACCGCCAAGAGCAGCCCATGCCGTCACCCCGAGCCCCACCACGCCCACCACGGCACCCACCAGAGCGGCTACCTTGCCCGCGCGGTCCAGCCCGACCACAACAAACGTCACGCCGAGCCCCGCAACCACCAGACCAGCCGCCACCAGCACCACACGCCGTAGGAACACGCACATATGATTGCAGACTCCCTGGATTGCGTTAGGCAGGGCGGTGGTACCGACCTCATCGCCAGGGGCTGGACCGGGTGTCGTGTCAGCGCCCCAACCGGGAGGATGCCGGACCCGCTGGACAGCCCCGGCTGAGCCGTACCGCCGTCAGCGGGGTGGTTGGTGCCGGGTGCCTGTCTACGCTGCGGCGTGGGCGAGGTGTTCGTCGATGACGCGCAGGATCTTCGGCCCGGCCTGGCCGGTGGTGGCCTCCCGGAAGGCGCGCAGCCGGATGGTTCCGGTCGCATAAGGGACACGGTCGAGCAGGCCGGCCGCGGTGGTGGCGTGCCGGCACGCGGCCGGCAGGTCCCCGGAGCGCAGCTCGAGGGTCGCCAGGTCCAGCAGCAGCAGCACCCGGGCTCGGCGCGCGGTGGCCGGCAGGTGGTCGAGCGCTGCGGTCAGGTGCTTGCGGGAGCGGGCCTGGTCACCAGCGTGAAGGTAGGCGTGGCCGAGGACGGCGACCTGATGAGCACGCCGGTGGTCCGGCTGGCCTGGCGCGGTCCGATGGCCTGCGGGCGCGGGAACGTCGGCACGGGCGAGGGCGGCACGGGCGGCGGAACCCTCGCCTCGGTCAGCGTGTACGGCGGCCTCGATCCCGGCCAGCCACGGCCGCAGCCCGGGTGCCCGCTCGGCGTGGACGCTGGCGGCGGCCAGGTGAGCCAACGCGGCAGCGGGCTGCCCGCCGGCACGCGCGAGCTGCGCGGCATGGCCGAACGCGGTCCCGGCGGCCTCGTCGTCACCGGCCTCCCGGGCGCAGTCGACCGCCTCGGCGTAGTAGCCGCGGGCGGACATCGGATCGCCGAGATCATCGGCGGCCAGCCGGCCGGCAAGGGTCGCGACCCGGGCCAGGTTGCGCAACAGCCCGCGCCGGTCAGCCGCAGTGTTCTCACGGCACAACGCTTGGCCGGCGGCGTGGACATGCGCGGTCACGATATGGGACAGCGCAGCCGGGTCGGCGGTCTCGTACAGCTCGTCGTACCGCCCGGCGAGCTGCTCGAAGTCCGCGACGGTGGCTGTCATCATCCGTGCGTGCCCGGCAGGGTCGGTCGCGGCCGGGTCCAGCATGCCGAGCATGGTACGGCGGCCGACCGCGGCCTTGTGCCATGCCGACAGCATCCCCGAAGCCACGACCGTGCCCGCCGGGCCGAGCTGACCCAGCAAGGCAGCGGCGTCGTCCACCATCGACAGCAACGACTCCCGATCACACGCCGGCTGCGGCTGGTGCGCCAGGCGGGCGGACGGGGCCAGACCGAGCTGCTCGGGGGTCACCCCGAACAGGTGACATAGCAAGATCCGGTAGCGTGGGCTGATCCCTTTCACCCCTCGCTCCCACTTCGCCACCATGTCCGCGTTCACCCCGGCGTGCCTGTCCCCCCGAGTCCACGCCAGATACACAAGCTTGTCCGCCAACTGCTGCTGAGTCCAGCCCGCCGCCAGCCGCAGCTCTCGAAGCCGGAGACGCCCAGCATGGTCTTCGGCGGTGGTCATGCCAGGCACCCCCTCGAAATGGTTCGCCAACATGCCGGCCCGGCCTGTCGCTGCCGGCGGCTGGCGTGGACCGGCCGCGTCTAAGAAAATGACGAGGACGGATTTGCGCACAACGATGAGCAAATTGGTCCTGGCCGGTGAGGAGGTGGGGCGTGGTGGCGGAGCCGAGTGGTGCGGAGCGCTCATCTGGTGGGAAGCGGCCTGGGCGCCCGCCGAAGCTCACCGATCCGACGGGTTCGGCGGTTGCGGCGCTCGGCGCTGAGCTACGGCGGCTGCGGGTCGACCGGGGGTTGACGCTGGCGCAGCTCGGCCGGCTGGTCGGGTACTCCTGGCAGCATCTGGGCGCTGTGGAGCGCGGTACGGCGGTGCCGTCGGAGACGGTCGTGCTGGCGTGTGACGCTGCGGTGCTGGCGAATGGTCGGCTGGTCGCGATGCTGTCGGCGGTGATCCGGGAGCAGGCCCGGGTCCGGCATCAGCATGAGGCGGCGAGGCGCCCGGCCCGGCGGGCCGATCCGGTGGGGGCGAAGGCCCGGCTGGTGTGCGGGCAGGGTGACCTTGACTGGGAGCGGCTGGCCGACGCGACCCGCCGTCCGTCGCGGCTGAACGCTCAGGTCGTTGACGACCTGGAGCTGATCACCGATCGGCAGCGCCGGCTGTACCACGAGCTGTCCTCGGCGGAGATGATGGTGCACGTTCAGGCTCAGGTGGGGCTGCTCGTGTCGCTGTTGGACAGCCCGCAGCCGGACCTGTTACGGCATCGGGTCGCGTCGGCGGCTGCTGAGGCGGCGGGCTTCGCGGCCTGGCTGTGGTACGACCTGGGCGACCTGTACACGATGGACCACTGCTACCGGCAGGCTGCTCTTGCCGCGGACGAGTCGGGTGACACCGGTCTTCGTTCCTACATCCTGGGGTATCGGGGTCTTGTCGCGCGGGCGTATGGCCAGTCGGAGACTGCGCTCGGGTTCCTGGACCAGGCACGGCAGACGGCCGCGCGGTCGGTGTCGGATCCGACCCGGTCCTGGCTGGCGGTCCTGGCCGCGGACGCGCTCGCCCGGGTCGACCGCCGTCACGAGGCGGTGGCGGCGCTGGACGACGCGCGTTCGCTGCTTGCCGGCCGGGCCGACCGGACGGACGCCTGGATGTATGAGTTCGACGAGGGCAGCCTTGCCGTCCACGCGGGCACCTGTTTGCTTGCCCTAGGCCGGTCGCAGGGCGCGGTTGAGGCGTTCAGCGACGCGCTGCGGCTGCTGCCCGCGTCCTGTGAGCGCCGGGGCGCGGAGATCCAGGTCGGGCTCGCGGCGGCACGGCTGGCCGGCGGGGAGGTGGAGGAGGCGCAGCGGCTGGCGATCGACTCCCTGACCACCTTCGCCACCCGTGGCTCGGTGGCGGGGCTGCGTCGGGTACGGGAGCTGCGTGACACCTTTCGCACGGGCGGTCACCTCGGCGCGGCCGCGGCGGTGGACGAGCGGGCTCGGGCGTTGGAGACGGTTCCGGCGTGAGCGGGCCGGCCGCTGCCGGGCCAGCGGTCCCGTCACCGGCCGGTGGGGCGTCTGTCGCGGGTACGGCGCTGTCGCGTGACGCGGTGCAGCTCCTCGGGGAGCACCTGTACTGGGTCGAGGGGCGGCCGACCGGTGACGTGCTGGTCCGAGGGGGCGACAGCGGCGCGGGCGCTACAGAGGCGTTGCCGCCGGGCGTGAGCGTGGCGTCCCGCGTACACGAGTACGGCGGCGGCGCCTACCTGGCCCACAGTGATGGGGTGTGGTTCGTCCGGGCCGAGGACCAGCAGATCTGGCGGTCCACCCGGTCCGGGCTGCACCCGGTCACCGTTGCCCCGCCGCGCGGGGAACACCGCTACGCCGACCTTCGGCTGGTGGGAGACGGGCTGCTGGTCGCCGTCCGGGAACGTCATGGTGGCGGCGCCGTGACCAACGAGCTGGTGATGGTTCCGGCGGACGGCTCGGCGGCGCCGTGGCCGGTGGCGGGCGGCTGGGACTTCTGCTCCTTCCCGCGGCCCAGCCCGGACGGGCGGGTTTTGGCGTGGACGACCTGGCGCCACCCGCTGATGCCGTGGGACGGCACCTGGCTATGGGTGGCCCAGATCGGGGCGGACGGCACGCCCGGCGAGCCACGGCCCGTCGCTGGTGGCCCCGAGGAGTCGGTGTTCCAGCCGGAATGGAGCCCCGGTGGTGTGCTGCACTACGTGTCGGACCGTTCCGGCTGGTGGGACCTGTACGCCTGCCCACCAGGCGGGCGCGACGCCGTACCGCTCGTCCACGTCGAGTCAGCGGAGCTAGGTACGGCGCAGTGGGAGCTCGGGTACTCCACCTACGCGTTCCTGTCCGACGGGCGGATCGCGCTGCTCGCGCAGCAGGGCGGGGCCACCCGGCTGTACCTGCGGGAGGCGGCCGGGGGAGGGCTACGGCCGGTGGAGCTGCCGTACACCTCGATCAAGCCATACCTGACCGCTGCCGGCGGCCGGGCCGCCCTCATCGGATCCACTCCCGCGCGGTCCCCCATCGTCGCGGTGGTCGACCTCGACCGCGGCGGGCTGCGGGAGCTGACCACGCCGACCGGGACCGCCACCGGGCGGCCGGCGCCCGAACCTGAGGTGATCGACATCCCGGCGCGGGACGGCAGCCGGGTACCCGCCACGCTGTACCATCCCCAACCGGACGCCGTCCCTGGGTCGGCTCCCCCGCCCGTGGTAGTCCGGGCACACCCCGGACCGACCGCGAACACGCCACTGCGGCTTGACCCGTGGGTGGCGTTCTTCGTCAGCCAAGGGTTCGCGGTGCTCGACGTGGACTACCGGGGCAGCACCGGCTACGGCCGTGCCTACCGCAACGCGCTCCGCAGCCGGTGGGGCCTGCTGGACGTCTCCGACTGCGTGGATGCCGTCACCGCGGTCGGCCGGCTCGGGATCGTGGACCCGACCCGGGCGGTCATCAGCGGCGCGAGCGCTGGCGGCTACACCGCGCTACGAGCCGCCACGACGACCGAGGCTTTCCGGGCCGCCACCATCCGCTCCGCCATCGTCGACCCCGGCACCTGGCGTGCCACGGCGCCGAAGTTCCAAGCTCATCACGCCGACCTGCTGCTCGGTCCGGCCGAGGTGTGGCAGGAACGGTCCGTGCTACGCCCCGGCGTCAAAGCCCACTGCCCCATCCTCGCCCTGCACGGCGAGCAGGACACCATCACACCACCCAGCCAGGCCCACGCACTCGCCACGGCGCTCGGAGATCAGGTGTCTCTCGTCGTCTACCCGCACGAAGGCCACGGGCTGAGCCACCCAGAAAACATCAACCACGCAGCCCACACCGAGCTCGCCCACTACCGCGCAGCGCTGAGTCGGTGATCCCGTCGCCACGTAGTTGACCGCTGCATCGGAAGAACCAGAAAATAATTTGAAAGCGCCCCTCGTTGCATGAGGGTGCAACGGTCTGCCGCCATGCCGGACAGGCGCCATGGTCGGATGTCTGTCAATGCTCAGGTGAGCCGATTATAACGGTTCGGCTTGCGATTGTACCGTTGTTCAGCGTATTTGCGTCGGTCCGCCTAAGGACACCTATTCAGGGCACTCGTTGGAGCTGTGGATGGCTAATGCGGCCCGCTGATTCGGTGATCCGGGCGATGGTTTCTATTGCGTGAAGTCGAGCGGAGGCCTCGATGGTGGTGTCGATCGCGTACGAGCGGAGAATATGGATGGCGATGTCTCGGTACCGTGGCTTTCGGCCGGCGAGTACCTCAGCGGCTTGGCAACGCTGGTCTGTGGTCAGGGCGGGGTCAGTGGCAAGTTCCTTTAGCATCTTTTCATCGGTGGCGTGGCATGAACAGTGTAGTGACTCGAGGACGTTGTTGACCATGGCTCGCTCGAATGGTAGAAGGTCGGATTGAACGGCGAGTTGGTGACACACTTCCATAGCAGCGCCGCGGTGTTTGCTACCGTAGGCGGTGAGAGCTTCGGCAGCTCGGCGACGTTCGGACGCCTCAGCGGTCGTATCAGTTGCGTGGCGGCTGAGTTCATCGATGGCGTATGAGCGGTAGCGTCTGCGGAATTCGGCGAGTGCATGGAATGTTAGGCCTCGTTGGAGCGGATCGGTGCGTGGATCGGTGGCGAGGTTGTTTAGAAGCTCGATTCCGGCGGTCCGGTACCTACCACCGAGTCCTGCGAGAGCCTCGGCCAGTTGTCGACGTTCCGGAATGTTAGCGACGGCGAATGCATCTAGCAGCACGTCGGCCGCAAGTTGACAGTTGGATGGTCCGAGGTGGGAGAACATCTGTGCGGCGTAGCGACGTTGACGGGCGCAGGTCGCTGCATCGACGACCATCTGCTCAAAGACATGTGCGGCTCGCTGACGTCGGCCTGTGTCGAGTTCTGTCATTGCTGCGGCAGCCTCGACGCGTTCCCATGGATCAGCCGACGGGGTCGTTGTGAGAGTTTCAAGCAGGTCAAGAGCGTGGGCCCGCTGGATCGTACCGAGACGGGCCAAGTATTCGGCTGCTTGGCGTCGCTCCCAGACACATATGGCTTGATCGCTTGCGATGTTCTGCACTATGGAGGTTACGGAGTCAAGGCGGTGCGCACCGAGCCTGAGAAGCAGTTCAGCGGCATGCATTCGTTTGACGTAGTCTTTAGCAGCGTCTGCAGCGACCTTGGTGAGCAACTCGGCGGCGCGGTGCTGATCCTGGAGCTGTACTGTGGCAAGGATCGCCGCCGTGAACGCGCGGGAGAGGCCTTCGTCACCTTCCGCTGCAGGTCTTGCCAGGGCCTCGATGGACAGTTCGCGTGCTCGTGGACCCAATCTGGTCAGACTTCCGGCCGCCCTGCATCGGTTCCAGATATCGGTCCTTGGGTCGGCGGCGACCGAGTGAAGGGTGTGTACGGCTGTGAAGCGGGCTTGCGGACCTAGCCGGATCAATGCTTCAGCGACCGCACCCCGGACCGCTGTGTCGCCGCTACCAGCTAGTGTCCGCAGCAAGTCGACGGCCTCAGCGAGGCCGTGCCCACCTGTCGATGCTAGGTCCGAGGCGGCCTTGATGCGGTCGTCCAGGGCGACTGCGTCGTCCGTGGCAAGGTTTCGGAGTGCGTCGGCGGCCCAGGTGCGGCATTCTGGCCCGAGTTCGGCCAGCTCATTTGCTGCTGCGCGGCGGCCACCGGAGTCGACTCCGCGATCAGTGGCGAGGCGGCGAAGGACCTCAGCGGCCCGGGGCCGATATGTGCTGCTAAGCTTGGCTAGCTCTATCGCCGCTTCTCGGCGATCAGCAGCGTCGACTGCAAAATCGTTGGCTATGGCGCCTAGGGTGTCGGCGGCGTGTCTCAACTGCTTATCGTCCCATTGGATGAGTTCCAGCGCGGCCACCTGTCGAGACTCTGCATCGGCGGTGGCGTCATCGGCCAACAGGTTGAGGCTGTTGAGAGCGCGGTCATGTCGGGCGCCTTGGAGTTTGGCACCGGCGGCCAGAGAGAGTGCCCTCTCGTCGGGGTCGGTGGCGGTGTCAGTAGCCAGCAGGTCGAGAGCTTCGGTAGCCCTGATGCGGTAGTCGCTCCCGAGCCTGGCCAGCTCCTGGGCGGCCTCGCGGCGGTCGTCAGCGTCGGTAGCGGGATCTATGGCCATCTCGTGGAGGGCCTCGGCGGCCCACGCACGTGGCTGACCGCCGAGTGCCGCTAGGTCCATGGCGGCCCAGCGGCGCGTCCAGGCATTAAGGATTGGATCGGTGGCCAGACGGTGTAAGGCTTCGGCGGCTTGGGCGCGATGACCGCTGCCCAGCTTCCCTAGCTCCTGTCCTGCCCAGCGGCGCTGGTCAGGGTCGATGGTGGGGTTGGTGGCCAGTTGGTGGAAGGCGTGGGCGGCGTTGCTGCGGTGGTCGGTGCCGAGTCTCGCCAGCTCCTGTGCGGCCCAGTAGCGATTCCAGGCGTTGATGGTGGGGGTGGTGGCGAGGTGGTGTAGGACTTCGGCGGCCTG
>DATILL010000039.1:0-12245 GCA_035476575.1 Mycobacteriales bacterium | reverse complement strand
TGCGCCGCGGGGGTGAGCGTGGCCACGCCCCCGGCCACAACGGCGGCCCCCATCAGGGCCTGAACAGTACGGATGCGTCGCATGACGCCTTCTTCCCAGAACACAGTTGTGCAGTGCCCGCACAGCGCAGCGCGCCAGCGGGGAAACACTGGTGCAGACGCCCACTGTCGAGGCTGTCTGCGTTTAGGTTCACCCACGCGAAGGATCGCGGCTCGACGATTGTGGCGGGCATGTCACACCATCAAGGTCTTGAGTGACTATCCCTAACCTATAGCTCCGCCCGGGAAATGTCAAGTTGTGACTCTTCGGGTGACGTCTGCGGACGGCCCGGTCCGGGCCGGAAAGAGACCCGGGCAAATGCGCCTGGTGGATGAGTCGCGTGGTGAGAACGAGATCTTGGCTGCTCAGCAAGACTCATCCGTAAATGATGCACAGCATGACGAACGCAAAGATGACCCGTCTCGACCCGCTCGCTGACTATCTCAAAGCCGCGCTTCGGTAACATCCACGAGCTCGGCGACAATGAGTGACCACCAGGCCTGAGGCAGGCAGTCAAGCACTACCCGCAAGACCCTCAACAAGGCGATCTTCACTCGTCTCTACATTGATAATCTTGGTCAGTGCCCGACCGTCATGAGCGATGAGCTCAAGGAGCCCTTCGCCACCGTCATCCTGGCCAGACGGGGTGACCCTGGCCTGGAGGCGGCCAGTGTCCACCAAGCAGCTATGCAGGCGCTCCAGGAAGCCGAGGGACAGGAAGCAGCCAAGACGGGCCGCAGCGATGGCCAAGCCCTGGCTCAGGTGATGTCCTGGCCTGGCTGGAAGCTGATCTAGCTGAGGTCTGGGCACGGGCAGAACGCCAGACCGTGACCATCACCAGGACCGTGACACGACGCAGGGGTGCCTCCCTGACGGGACACCCCTGCTACTGATGATCTTGATGATGGCTAACGCCCGTCTGGCACCGCGCTGGTCTGCTCAGCCGGTCACTGAGTTGTGGAAGTTCGAGTAGGGCAGCGATGGTGCACACCCGTGACACCGCACACCCATGACATGGCCCACGGCGGCGCCGCCGATCCGCCCGGGCTTGAGGCGGCGGGGCTAGCGTGGCTGGCATGTTCACTGCCATCGACCATGTCGGCATCGCGGTGGCTGACCTCGACGCCGCCAAGGAGTTCTACACCACCGTGCTCGGGATGACAGTCGTCCACGAGGAGGTCAACGAGGAGCAGGGCGTCCGCGAGGCCATGGTCGCGGTGGGCGAGTCCGGCTCGTGCGTACAGCTTCTCGCCCCGCTGTCCGCCGAGTCCACGATCGCGAAGTTCCTGGACAAGAAGGGGCCGGGCATCCAGCAGATGGCCTACCGGGTGTCCGACATCGACGCGGCCTGCGCCGAGCTGCGGGCCAGCGGCGTCCGGCTCCTCTATGAACAGCCCAAGCGCGGCACGGCGGGCTCGCGGGTCAACTTCATCCATCCCAAGGACGCCGGCGGCGTGCTGGTGGAGCTGGTCGAGCCGGTCGAGCCGGGCCACCAGCCTGGTACTCACGAGTAACATTCTCTCCGGACGGTGCCCACACTGCCGGGGAGACGCTATGCGGGAGATACTCGACGCGATCATGGCCGACAAGCTCGACGCCATCGCCAGCCTGCCCGTCCCGGACCACTACGCTGGCATGGTCGTCCGCAAGGACGAGGTCGGCATGTTCGACGGCCTGCCGACCCGGGACAAGGACCCGCGCAAGTCGCTGCACCTGCAGGACGTGCCGACGCCGGAGCTCGGGCCGGGCGAGGCGCTGGTCGCGGTCATGGCCAGTGCGATCAACTACAACACCGTCTGGACGTCGATCTTCGAGCCGCTGTCGACGTTCGGCTTCCTGGAGCGCTACGGCCGGCTGTCCCCGCTGGCAGCGCGGCACGACCTGCCCTACCACGTGGTCGGCTCCGACCTAGCGGGCGTCGTGCTGCGGGTCGGCGTCGGCGTGACCCGGTGGCGGCCGGGCGACGAGGTGGTGGCGCACTGCCTGTCCGTCGAGCTGGAGGAGCCGCAGGGCCACGACGACACGATGCTCGACCCGCAGCAGCGGATCTGGGGCTTCGAGACCAACTTCGGCGGGCTGGCCGAGCTCGCCCTGGTCAAGGCCAACCAGCTCATGCCCAAGGCGGCCCAGCTCTCCTGGGAGGAGGCCGCCTGCCCCGGCCTGGTCAACTCCACGGCGTACCGGCAGCTCGTCTCGCACCACGGTGCCGCGATGAAGCAGGGTGACGTGGTGCTGGTCTGGGGCGCCTCGGGCGGGCTCGGCTCTTATGCCACCCAGCTCGTGCTCAACGGCGGCGCCATCCCGGTCTGCGTGGTGTCCTCGCCGGAGCGGGCGGCGATCTGCCGGAAGATGGGCGCCGAGCTGGTCATCGACCGGGCCGCGGAGGGGTTCCGGTTCTGGCGGGACGACGGCACCCAGGACCAGCGGGAGTGGAAGCGGTTCGGCGGCCGGATCCGGGAGCTGACCGGCGGCGAGGACCCGGACATCGTCCTGGAGCATCCTGGCCGGGAGACCTTCGGCGCCAGCGTGTACGTCGCCAGGCGCGGCGGCACCATCGTGACCTGCGCGTCGACCTCCGGGTTCTGGCACGAGTACGACAACCGCTACCTGTGGATGAACCTCAAGCGGATCATCGGCTCGCACTTCGCCAACTACCGGGAGGCGTGGGAGGCCAACCGGCTGGTCGGCAAGGGCCTGGTGCACCCCACCCTGTCCCGGACCTACCCGCTGGCCGAGACCGGGCAGGCGGCGTACGACGTGCACCGCAACCTGCACCAGGGCAAGGTGGGCGTGCTCTGCCTGGCCCCCGCAGAGGGCCTGGGCGTCCGCGACCCGGAACGGCGGGCCCGCCAGCTCGCGGCGATCAACCGGTTCCGCGACCCGGCGACGGCGTCGTGACCCGTGCCGGGACAGAGCCGTAACGGCGCCTGGTGACAGAAATGGGTGACAGGCCGACCGCGAACGTGACCTCCTCCGGGCACTCTGCCAGGATCGGGGCATGAGCCACGATCAGCACACCGAGCTCCTCCCACTCGGGGACCCCTCCAGCCAGTTCACCAGAGTGATGCGCGGCTATGACCGCGAGCAGGTGCGCGAGTACATGGGCCGGCTCGAGGCCGACCTGCGGGTCGCGCTGGACGAGCGGGACATCGCCGCGGCCCGGTCCGCCGACCTGGCCGCCCAGCTTGCCGCGGCGCACGGCGAGATCGAGGCGCTGCGGGCCAAGATGCAACGGCTGAGCCTGCCCACCCCGGAGAACATCGGGGAGCGGGTCCGGCACCTTCTCGCACTGGCCGAGGAGGAGGCGGCCGACATCCGCACCCGGGCGCAGGAGGAGACCGCCACACTGCAGAGCCGCGCCGAGCGCCTGTCCGCCGAGATCGACGCCAAGCACGCCGACGCCGAGAGCTATGCCACCCGTGTGGTCGACGAGGCCGACAAGCGGGCCACCGCGCTGCTGGCCGAGGCCACCGCCAAGGTCAAGCAGGCGCTGGACAAGGGTGCGGCCGAGCACAAGCGGGCCGAGGCCGAGGCCGAGGCGAAGCGGCAGGCGGCGATCCAGGACTTCGAGGTGGCCCTGCGGTCGCGGCGGGCCGAGGAGGCCAAGGCCGACGAGCAGCACCGGGCTGCGGTCGTGGCCGATGCCGAGCAGCGGATCGCGCGGGCGAGCAGCGAGGCGGACCGGATGGTCACCGAGGCCCGCCAGCAGGTGGAGCACCTCCGCAGCCAGCGTCGCCAGGTGCTCGACCATCTGGCCCAGGTCCGGCAGGTGCTGGCGGCGCTGCCCAGGGCCGAGGAGCTCGAGGCGGCCGAGCGACCTGCTTCGCCGCCGGACGGGTCTCCGGCCGCAGATCAGCCCGCCCCCTGATTCTTCCGCCGCACGCATCGCGGAACGAGGCATGGACGACAAGCCCGCCGTCGACACTGACCCGGTCGCCAAGCAGGTGTCCGAGCCGGTGAGCGACCATACGACCAAGCCAGTGAGCGACCATACGGCCGACCCGATGGTCGACCAAGTGGCCGAGCGGGTGGCTGACCGAGTGGTCGAGCGGGTCGCCGACCCGGTGGCCGGACCACTGGCCGACCCGGTGCTCGACGAGGCGCTCCGGCACCGCGAGGCCGGCGTGGACGAGGACAACCCGTTCGGCCGGCCGGGCCGCCCGATGAGCCGCCGTTCGCCGTTCCGGGTGGGCTTCGCCGCGGCCCTCGGGGCCGGCTTGGTGTACCTGCTCTACCAGGTCATGATCGGCGCCCAGAACGCGCTGATCCTGATCCTGGTGGCGGCGTTCCTGTCAGTCGGGCTGAACCCGACCGTGGCCAGGCTGGAGCGGCTCGGCCTGCGGCGCGGGCTGGCCGTGACGGCGGTGTTCCTGGCCTTCGTCGTGTTCCTCACCGTGGTCGGCTACGCGGTCGTGCCACCGGTGGTCGAGCAGGTCACCCACTTCGTGCAGGCCGTCCCGGGGTATGTCACCGACCTGGAGCAGAACCCCACGATCCGCAACCTGGACGCCAGATACCACTTCATCGACAACGTCCAGAGCTTCGTCTCGACCCAGGGGGCGCGGCTGGGCCAGACCGCGGCGAGCAACATCGCCGGAGCGGCCAAGGCGCTGGCCGGGCTGTTCTTCGACACCCTCACCGTGTTGATCCTGACGCTGTACTTCCTGTCGTCGTTCAACAGCATCAAGCAGACGGCGTACCGGTCGGTGCCACGCAGCCGGCGGGCCCGGGTCGCGTTGCTCGGTGACGAGATCCTCAGCCGGGTCGGCGGCTACGTGGCCGGCGCGTTCGTGATCGCCCTGATCGCTGGCACGTCGTCGCTGATCTGGCTGTCCGTGCTGGGGGTTCCCTACCCGCTGGCGCTGGCGCTGATCGTGACCATCACCGACGTGATCCCGCTGGTCGGCGCAACCATCGGGGCGCTGCTGGTCACCGCCGTCTCGTTCTTCGTCTCGATCCCGGTCGGTGTGGCCACGTTCATCTTCTTCATGGTCTACCAGCAGCTTGAGAACTACGTGATCTACCCGCGGGTGATGAAACGCTCGGTGGACGTCAACCCGGCGGCGGCGATCGTCGCGGTGCTGGTCGGTGGCGCGCTGCTGGGCATGGTCGGCGCGCTGCTCGCGGTGCCGGTCACCGCCGCGTTGCAGCTCATCTTCCATGAGGTGGTCATGCCGCGGCAGGACGCCGGCTAGAGCGCGTTGAGCGCGGCGACGTCGTCGGCCGACGGCACCCAGTCACCGGCGGCGACGTTCGCCCGGATCTGCTCGGGCGAGGTGGCCCCGGCGATCACCGAGCCGACCGCCGGCTGCGCGGCGAGCCCGCCGATAGCGACGTCGAGCAGGGTGACGCCGCGGTCCTCGGCGTACTTGGTGAGCGCCTCGATCCGGTCCCAGTCGGCGTGGGTGTGCGCTGACGGCTTGATGTCGCCGATCCGGGTGCCGGCCGGCGGCGCGGCGGCGCGGGAGTACTTGCCGGTCAGCAGGCCGTTGGCCAGCGGGAAGTACGGCAGCACACCGACGCCGTACTTCGCGCAGGCCGGCAGCAGCTCCCGCTCGGCGTCGCGGTCCAGCAGGCTGTACTCGTTCTCCGCGGACACGAAGCGGACGGTGCCGGCCGACCGGGCGATGCAGTCCGCCTCGACCACCTGCCAGGCGGCCATGTTGGACGAGCCGACGTAGCGCACCAGGCCGGCCGTGACCAGCTCGGTGAGCGCGGACAGGGTCTCCTCGATCGGGGTCAGCCCGTCCGGCCGGTGGTACATGTACAGGTCGATCCAGTCGGTGCCGAGCCGGCGCAGGGACGTCTCGATGGCCCGCCGGATGTAGCGCCGGGAGCCGCGGGCACCCCAGTCCGCGCCGTTCGCGCCGCCGACCTCCCAGCCGAACTTGGTCGCGATGATCACGTCATCGCGGCGGCCGGCCAGGCAGGTGCCGAGCAGCTCCTCGCCGATGCCCCGGGGCCGGCCGTAGCCGTCGGAGGTGTCGAACAGCGTGATCCCCGCGTCGATCGCGGCGTGGACGACGGCCCGGCTTCCCTCCAGCGTCGCCGTACGGGTCTGTGGGCGGCCGATGTTGTTGCAGCCCAGCCCCACCACGGACACCATCAGCCCGGACTCACCCAGCGGTCGGTAGCGCATGCCCTGACCTTAACAAGCCTTCACAACGCGCACGATCTACGCGACCAGCACCCGCACGTCGTACTTCGCGATCTGCCGGTCCGCTGTGACCAGGGTGAGGCCCTCATGCTGAGCCTGTGCGACCAGCATCCGGTCAAATGGGTCAGCGTGATGCGGCGGCAGGGATCCGGCGCTTAACGCGTGGTCCACGCCGATCGGCAACGGGTCGAACCCGCTGTAGGTGATCACCCGCCCGAGATCCGCCGGCGCGTCGAGCTTCCCGGACGCCCGCTTGATCGCGATCTCCCAGACGGACGCCACGCTGACATATGCCTGAGCGCTGTCCTCGATCACCGTCCGCACGCCCGCGGAGAGCCGTCGATCGTTGGCAAGCGCCCAGAGCAGGATGTGCGTATCGAGCAGAAGTCTCACGGACGCTCGCCACGAAAAGCCGCCGCAACCTCTTCCGGCAGTTCATCGAAGTCGTCGTGAATGACGACCTGACCTTCCCATACGCCAAACCGACGCGGCTGGTTCCGCCGGATCGGGACGAGCTTCGCGGCCGGCTTGCCCGCCCGGCTGATGATGATCTCCTCGCCCTCCTCGGCCCGGGCGACCAACCGGGAGAGATGGGTCTTCGCCTCGTGGATGTTGACCTCGGCGGGTTCGGTCATCAATAACCTCCCTAGACTGGGTTCTAGTCTAGTCCGCTGCTAGCTCGGCAAGGAAGTCGGTGACCGCGGCAGCGAAGGCGGCGGGCTGCTCGACCGCGGACAGGTGGCCGGCGGCCGGGATGGTGACCAGCCGGGCGTCCGGCAGCGCCTCGGCCATGGCCCGGGCATCCTCCACAGTGGACAGCCGGTCCTCGGCGCCGGCGATCACCAGGGCGGGTACGGCGACCCGGCGCAGCGTGTCGAAGGAGTCCGGCCGGGCTGCCATGGCCCGCTGCGCCCAGGCCACCCCGGCGGGCGGGGCGGCGGCCACCATGGTCCGGACCTGGTCCACCACGGCGGGCCGCTCCCGCTCGGTCGTGGCACCGAGCAGCAGCGGGAAGACCGTGTGCAGCAGCACCCCGCTGCCCTCCTCGCCGAGCACCCGCTCGGCGATCCGCAGCCGGTTCGCGGCGGCCGGCTCGGGGTCGGCGGCCGCCTTGGTGTCGGCCAGGACCAGGCCGGCCACCCGGTCGCCGTACCGGCGGCAGAACGCCATCGCGACGTACCCGCCCATGGACAGCCCGCCGACGACCGCCCGCCGGACGCCCAGCGAGTCGAGCAGCGCGGCCACGTCGTCCGCCACTGTGTCGAGCGAGGGAGGGTCGCCGCCGAGCGGGGACGCGCCAAAGCCGCGCTGGTCCGGCGTGACCACCCGGGTCGTCGTGGGCAGCGCCGGCCGTACGTCGTCCCACATCGCCGAGGTCAGCGGGAACGCGTGCAGCAGCACCAGAACGTGGGGCATGAGGACGACCGTAACCGAGCCGTCCGCGCCCGGGGCAGGCCGCCGGGTCAGCCCCACCCGCGGCGGACCCGGACGGTACGCCGGCCCCGGGCTCGCCAGCAGGCGGTGTGCCAGTGCCGGCGGTGCGCGGCCACCTCGTCGTACGCCGGCCAGACCACCAGATGCGGTGTGCCAGGCCGGATCTCGTGGTCGCATCCGGGACACCGGTAGGGCTTGGTCGCCGCGCTGCCGGTCACCCGCCGGACGACGTAGTCCTCACCCCGCCACTCCTCGGTGCCGCCAGTGCCGCCGATGCCGCTGGCGCCGTCCCCAGCGGTCACCGCGCCGCAGTGTAGTCGCGGAAGCCGCGGCCAGCCTTGCGGCCCAGGTAGCCGGCGGTGACCAGATGCTCCAGCAGCGGCGCGGGGGCCAGCCCAGGCTCGCGGAGCTCGCGGAACAGGGTCTGCTCGATGGCCAGCGAGACATCCAGCCCCACCACGTCAAGCAGCTCGAACGGCCCCATCGGGTAGCCGCAGCCGAGCTTCATCGCGGTGTCGATGTCCTCGGCGTTGGAGTAGTTGCCCTCGAGCATCTTCACCGCGTCGTTCAGGTAGGGGAAGAGCAGCGCGTTGACGATGAAGCCGGCCCGGTCGCCGCAGCTCACCGGGTGCTTGCCCAGCTTCTCGCTGACCGCCAGCCCGGTGGCGGCCACGTCCTCGGCGGTGTGCACGGTGCGGATCACCTCGACCAGCCTCATCACCGGCGCCGGGTTGAAGAAGTGCAGGCCGACGACGTCGCCGGGCCGGCCGGTCACCGCGGCCAGCTCGATCACCGGCAGGCTGGAGGTGGTGGTGGCCAGGACCGCGCCCGGCCGGCAGATCTCGTCCAGGTTGCTGAACAGCGCCTGCTTGACCGGCAGCTCCTCGACAATCGCCTCCACGACGAGGTCGGCGGCGGTCAGGTCGTCCAGCGCGGTGCTGCCGGTGACCCGGGCCAGCGCGGCGTCCCGGTCCCCGGCGTCGAGCTTGCCGCGCTGCACCGCCTTCTCCATCGACCGTTCGATGGTGGCACGCACCTTGGCCACCTTGCCCGGGCCGCGGGCCACGAGCAGCACGTCGTACCCGGCCCTGGCGCAGACCTCGACGATGCCGGTGGCCATCGTGCCGGAGCCGACCACGCCGACCGTGCGCACCGGCCGGACGCCCGGCCCCCCGTGCGGCCCGGTCGGGGTGTAAGCATCCGGGACGATCACCGGGGAGTCGGCGTCCTCGTAGCTGTAGAAGCCGCGGCCGGTCTTGCGGCCGAGCAGCCCGGCGGTGACCATCTGCTTCAGGTACGGCGCCGGGGCGTGCCGGTGATCACGGGTCTGCCGGTACATCGTCTCGATGATCTCGTACGCCGTGTCCAGCCCGATCAGGTCAAGGAGCTGCAGCGGGCCCATCGGCAGGCCGCAGCCGAGCTTCATCGCCGCGTCGATGTCCTCGCGGGTGGCGTAATGCTGCTCGTACATCGACACGGCATGGTTGAGGTAGCCGAACAGCAGGAAGTTGGCGATGAAGCCGGCCTTGTCGCGGACGGTGACGTCGCTCTTGCCGAGCCGCTGGGCCAGCGCCTCGACATCCTCCACCACATCCGGCTCGGTGACCACGCTGCGGACGACCTCGACCAGCTTCATCACCGGCGCCGGGTTGAAGAAGTGCATCCCGATCACCTTGCCCGGCCGCCTGGTGGCGACCGCGATCTCGGTGATCGACAGCGAGGAGGTGTTGCTGGCCAGGACCGTGTCCGGCGGGCAGATCGAGTCGAGCTTGACGAAGATGTCACGCTTGAGCTCCAGCCGCTCCGGCACGGCCTCCACCACCAGCTCGGCCTCCTTCAGGTCGGCCAGGTCGGTGGAGAACGTGATCCGGCCCATCAGCTCGGCCTGCCCGGCCTCGGTCAGCTTGCCGCGCCGAACCGCCCGGCCGGTGGAGTGCTCGAGATGGCCGCGGCCGCGCAGCAGCGTCTCGTCGTTCTGCTCGACGGCGACCACGTCGACGCCGGACCGGGCGCACACCTCGGCGATACCGGCGCCCATCGTCCCCAGCCCAACAACTCCGATCTTGGAGAACTCGCGCGCCACAGCGGCTCCTTCCGACGGCTGAGCCGAGTCTCGCATGTGCCGGTCGGACGTAGGCAGGAGCCCGGTCACATCCCGCCAGGTCGTCGGTCCGCCGTCTTGATCCCTACATGGCTAGGTGCCGATCCTCCGGGCAAGTTCGTGGAAATAACCCGTTAGCTGCGTCTCGACCTGTATCGCGGGCAGGTCCAGCTCCACGGCCGGCACCGCCATCACCACTCCCGGTGAGCTGGCACCGCGGAAGAGCGTAACCAGCGTTTGGAGGGGCCTGACCTGTCGCGAAGCCGGAGATCGGGCGGTCGCGCAACACGCGGAGACGCCCAGGCATCGACGCCACCGGTGTGGCATGGACGAGCCGGAGAACGTCTCCCGCGTCGCTCATTCGATGGGGACGGCCGTCGATCACCCGGTCGACCAATTTGTGGATCTTGGCGACCAGAAACGCGGCGGTGCCGACGATGGCACCTCGACCCGCCTGCCATCGCCGGACGCCAGGCCGGCCAGCGGCATGAGGTCGTTGTCAACCAGGTTTACCTCCAGCCCGTGGGTACGTTTGGCCGCCCGACTGCTCTCCGAGAGCGGATCGTCGCCGAGGAGGGTCGGGTCAAGGGCGACATCGCCATCTGTGGTAAAGGGCGCAACAGTGAGCCCGGCCACGCCAGTACGCAGGTAAACCGCTTGGGCACCAACCACCACAAGGGCACGTCGGTGGCAGCCAGCGCATCGATGGCGCTCAGGAGAACGGTTCGTGCGCTGCTGGGGTGGACCTCATATGGGCTGGCTGCTCGTGCTCGGTGTCGTATTGGCGGCGGCTATAGGGGTTTTGGCTGCCATGGTCAAGCGTCCGTCACGGTTGACGACCAAAGATTTGTGCCTCTGTTTTTGTTACCGGCCCTGTCTAGGGTATATCACCTTATTGACGGAAAGGGGAAAGTCCAACGCAGGGAAGAGTGCTTCTCCACCTGTACAGAAGATTTCCCCCAGCCCCCAAACCTCGGCAAACTTCGCAACACAGGATCCATCTGGTCATACGTCCGGTCCTGAACCCAGCCCACCAGCCATTATCAACCCACCACAAGCGACGCAGCACCATACAGATAGGTCCACCCCATCCAATCCGGTCAGCACTTCTGGCGACACGCTTTATGCAAAGCAGTCGCTGAGCGTCGATCAGCCTCTGGCATCACGGGACCGTCGCTACAAGCTTGTCCTACAGAAGGACAGCAACCTGGTGGTGCGGGGTCCATATGGCGAGGCTGTATGGGAAAGTAACATGCTTGGCCGGGGGGCTGCGCGGTTGCACAACCAGCTGGATGGCATTCGCTCTGCTCCTTTGGCACTAGTGGCAGGCCAAACGCCTACCTCGTTATGCAGGACGATGGTCGTGCCGTGGTATATGCACCTGGCTACGGTGCGATCTGGGACAGCGGAGGAAGAGAGAAAGGGCAGTGCGCCTAAACCGTAATCTGCGCGTTGTTGTCACCTTACTTAGGCCTGCCACCAGGCAAGGCATGCCACATTGTGGAGTGCCGGGTGCCGTGTAGCGCTCTCGGCCTGCTGGCTGCTACGCGGAGCCGCGGGAACGGCTCCGCGTCCGCCCAGCCAAGGCAGCGACGGCCACGACTGCCACGCCGACCAGCCCGAGCAGGCCGCCAGCGGTGGGTTGGTAGGCGTCGGCCCTGGACAGCAGGGTGAGCTGGACGTCGGTGAACTGGTGCAGAATGGCCGACCCGAAGCCGACCACCATGAGGAGGATTCCGATCTGCACGGAAACACCATTCTCTGTGGGTACGGGATGGGTGGCCGGTAGCCTAGTCGCCTTTGCCGCTGCCCGCCCCTCGACCCGCCGCCTCGGATCTCGCTGGACCAGAGGCGGCCAGCTCAGAACAACCGCAGGCCGTCGTCCTCGATGCCGCGCAGCGCGTCGTAGTCCAGGGTCAGGCACTCGATCCCCCGATCGACGGCGAGCACCCGTGCCTGCGGCCGGATCTCCTGCGCCGCGAAGACCCCCCGCACCGGCGCCAGCAGCGGATCGCGGTTGAGCAGCTCCAGGTAGCGGGTGAGCTGCTCCACGCCGTCGATGTTCACAAATGTACCGCAACAATGGTACAATAAGGACAAGGCGGGCATTCCGCATGCAAACCATGACCGCACACCCGGTAAACACCAGCATCATCCTCCAGAGGGTCGCCGACTACGCGCGACTGAGCCTTTCCGTGTAACCTTTTGTCGCGTTGTGTGGTTGACGGTTGTTGGTCGTGTGGTGTGGTCGTGTTCGTGGTGGGGCAGGGCCAGGGCGGTGGCGGCGATGTCGCTGGGGCGCCAGGGGCAGCCGCGGTAGCGGCGCGGCGCCGTGAAGGTGGTCTTGGGCAGGGAGCTGGCGCGTTCGTCGAGGCGGCGTAGCGCGTCGTGAACGGCGTTGTAGGTCTGCTGGTCGATGGTCAGTCCGGCGTTGGGTGGTTTCTTGGACGGGGTCGTGAACGTGGCGGGCTCGTCTTCGTGGCCCGGGTCGGCCGGGGTGAGCTGGCCGTCGGC
>DATILL010000038.1:0-9980 GCA_035476575.1 Mycobacteriales bacterium | reverse complement strand
ACCCGGCCATTACTGGCCACGCACGCCAGAGACAGGGACCGGTCAAGGACACTGACCAGAGTCACGTCTTCGACATCGAGTCGAACCTCCAATCGACGGGACTACTCACCACGTGCGACTTCGTGTCGCACCACCCGGCGGCAGAGTCGCGCAGTGCCGCTTCGTGGCTGACTCGAAAATCCAACTGGTGGGCGTGCCAGGGACCCGTCTACCTGGGTGGCCGAGTGCGGTCTGGACCCGATGCCGGATCGAGACGTCTTCCCGGTCCAGGCATTTGGCGTAGGTCTTGAGCAGCACCTCGACGGAGTGGCCGGCCCACTCGGGGACTGTCGTTGGTGATACCCCCCGTTCAGCCAGGTGGCCGCGTCGACGTGCCGTAGGTCGTAAAGTGACCTGGCCAGCAGGGTCTCTGCCACCTCCTGGGTGAACACCTCAGCGCGGGCGCGCTGCCATGCTCTGACCGATGGTGAGCTTGGGCAGCTCGCCGGTGTTGCGCTCGTCGACGAACAAGCGTCCGTCAGATCCTGTCCCGAAGTCGCCCATGGCGCGTTGAGCAACGCGGTCAGCTCCGGCGGGCACGGGACGGTTCGCACGTCTCCGCGTGCCCGCCCGACGCGCCCGCCCGACTACACGCCGCAACCGGAAGACCGGCAACAACCAACGCGGCCCGTCATATGGCGCGCAGCCAAACCACTCACCGGACCCGCCCGTCGCACCCCTTGTCACGCGCACTCCACCGTCTCCTCGAACGGGTCGGGACGGGACACGTACTCCGTCCGTTGGCCGACCGACCGGAAACCACGACCCTCGCAGCCGCGTCTCCGCCAGCCGCAACTTGCACGTGTAGTTCGGGTCATCCGGCCCGCACCCGACCAGACCCACCCCGGCGACGACCGCCAGCACGGCCACCACGCCACGCCCAACAACTCGCACCGCCGCCACCTCTCCGAGTTAGTCGCGCCGCGAATGTCGTCCGAGGCCGAGCCGATTGCCGAGACACCAAGTGATCGGGGCCATGCCGAGTTCTACAGTAGGTTGTGCAGCAGGTGGTAGAGGCCGTTGAGACTGACTATCAGCGGCATAGACTTGTAGCTACCGGCGCTGTGCCGCCCCTTGGGTCTGAGCAATTTACCCGCGTTCTTCCTTTGGGCCAGGCGATTGCTCAAGCTGCAGCTCTCGCTTGCGTTGCTCCTCCTTGATTCGCTCAACAATTTGAGCGAAGCGTCGAAGTCGATCCATTTCCGCTTCGTCCTCTGAGTAGTCGTCGAGTCGAAACTCGGCTGCATTGTAGTTTCTTTCGATATCATCAGCAGTTGATTGAAGGTTAAATCCTCGCTCACGGAACTTGAAATACCCGGTGAGGCCCGCAGAGATACCCACCAGAGCGCTGAATACGGTTGCGAACCAGCGAGCGTTAGGCAGCTCGCCAGAGAGTGCGGTTAAAGTAGATACCACTATTGAAAGTACGATTATGATGCCTTGAAAGATGTTGTGTATACGGCGGTTTATAGTAGCTCGCCGCCTATACTGTTCAACAAGATCGAGCGATGCCTCTCGATAGATACGTAACGACTCAACCGACTCCAGTTCTAGCCGAGACGCTAGCTTTTGTTTCTCGTGAAGCAACTCGCGAGCGCGGTGGTTTATATCTACCAACTGAGGCCGTGTGCGGATCAGGACCGCAGCAGCTACAACAGCGGACACGAGGACCGCGAGCAGTCCAACATAACGAGTAATAGTAGGTTTGTCTCGCCATAGCGCGATAACGGTACTATACGCAAGCAGACCGACAAGCAGGAGGCTGCATAGCAGCCACACATAGTACAAGCGCCGATACGTGCGGGCGCTTCGCAGACGGTCCAGTGAATGGTTGAGATCCTTTGCAGCCTTCCGATGCGAGTCCTGGAGATCTTGGTCAGCCTGAGTGCTCAAAGGTCGCTGCTCCCTTAGGTCGGCGCCAGCAGCAGGATTGAAGCAGACGTAGACCGCTCAGGTAGGCGAAGGGTGCCACCCAATTGGGTGAACCTCTGCCGCTGGGGGTCATGTGCTCCTCCGGACCGTCCATCTGCAACTGATCCCAGCTCAAGCAGCACCGGGAGTGACACGCGGTCCAGCAAGAGTCCGGAGGCTGGTAGGAGAGGATGCCCGCAGCGTGGCAGCCGGCACGACGTCCCCCACCCCACTGTCGAACCGTCGACGGCGGTTCAGCTAGGTTCAGAGGTAGGGCACGACCACAGACGTCCGTCCCAGCCGGACCAAGGAATCGATTCTGCGGGTAGGCTCCTCTTCCGGCTCTATCCAGGCTCTATCCTACAAACTCGTCCGGACAATGCTCGGCGAGACGCCGGACGGCCAGAGAGCCACCGGGTCAATCCTCGCCTGTATAGTCGTTCGGAGGCATCGCAGCCGTGCGCCCTTGATCAGGCTGGTGGGGTTTGTGGCGGCCCCAGCGATGGCCTCGTTCGCGGCGGATGCGGGCTCGTTCGCGGCGTTGGGCGGCGAGTAGGTCGGGGTGTCGGGCGTTGGTGTTGCGCCAGCGCAGGTGGCGTGCGGGTCGCGGGCCAGGACGGTGTGGTCGGGGGGAGTGGGGGTTGGCCATGGTGAAAGTTCGCAAGGGGCCGAACAGGGCCTCGATCGGGTTGGCCCAGGACGCGTAGGTCGGGGTCAGCCACAGTTCGACCTTGTTCCGGACGGCCCAGGCCAGACCTGCGGGGGCAGCGTTGCTGTCAGCGGTTCGCGGATGGCACGGCGGTCGTGCCGAGCAGCTCGCCGTCCGCGTCGTACAGCAGCAGCCGGCCAGGTCTCGGCCGCACCCAGCCGGCGGTGCCGACCCGCGGCTCCGAGCCCTCCGGCACCGTCGCGGCCACCGAGAACCCGTCCGCCTCCAGCGTCACCAGCGACGCCGCACCGAGGTTCTCCACGATCGCCACCACCCCGTGCAGCCCGCCCTCGACAGCGGACGGCGAGAGGTCCAGGTGCTCCGGCCGTACCCCCACGGTGACCTGCTGCCCACCGGCCACCGCGGCACGCCAGGCGTCCGGCAGCGCCACCCGCTGCCCGTGCACCTCGACCTGCGGCCCGACGACGGTCCCGGCCAGCAGGTTCATCGGGGTGGACCCGATGAAGCTGGCCACGAAGGTGTTGGCCGGCCGTCCGAACACCTCGCGCGGCGTGCCGAGCTGCCGGATCCGACCCGCGTCCATCACCGCAATCCGGTCGGCCAGCGCCAGCGCCTCGGCCTGGTCATGGGTCACGAACACCGTGGTCACCCCGAGGTCGCGCTGCAGCTTCTTGAGGAACGTCCGCGCCTCCAGCCGCAGCCGGGCGTCCAGGTTGGACAGCGGCTCGTCGAACAGGAACACCGTCGGGTGGCAGGCCACCGCGCGGGCCAGCGCGGCACGCTGCTGCTGGCCGCCGGACAGCGCGGCCGGGCGGCGGTCCAGCAGGCCAGCCAGGCCGAGCGCGGACGCCACCTCAGCAACCCGCCGCTGCCGCTGCTCGCGCGGCACCCGCTTGATCTTCAGGGGGTACCCGATGTTGTCGGCCACCGTCATGTGCGGGAACAGCGCGTAGTCCTGGAACACCATGGCCACGTTCCGCTTGCCCGGCGGCAGCGCCGTGACATCGACGTCGCCAATGGAGACGCTGCCCTCGGTGGCCTCCGCCAACCCGGCGATCATCCGCAGCAGCGTGGTCTTGCCGCATCCCGACGGCCCCAGCAGCGCGAAGAACTCTCCGTCCACAATGGACAGATCCAGGCGGTCTACCGCGCGCACCGACCCGCCGTACACCTTGGACAGCCCAGCCAGGACGATCGACGCCATCAGGACTTGATCCCTCCGTGGAAGCGGAACCCGTACCGCCGGTTCACGAACAGGTACATCACCACCACCGGCACCGCGTACACCAGCGAGAACGTCGACAGCAGCGCAAGGTTCGGCTGGCCGCCCTCGGTGTAGAAGGTGCGCATCAGCACCGCAGCGGGCTGCTTGCCCGGGTCACGCAGCAGGATGTACGGCAGCAGGAAGTTGCCCCACACCTGAACGACCGTCCACACCCCGATGGTGGCCAGCCCCGGCCGGGCGATCGGCGCCACCACATCGCGCAGGATCTGCACCGGCGAGGCCCCGAACACCCGCGCCGACTCCTCGTACGACCGCGGGATGGTGTCCATGAAGTCCTTCAGGATGAAGATCGCCGCCGGCAGCAGGCCGCCGGAGAGCACCAGCACCACGCCCAGCCGGCTGTCGATCAGCCCGAGCTGGAAGACGAGCTGGTAGATCGGCACCATCGCGGCGGTGCCGGTCACGATCGAGGACAGCAACAGCAGCAGGTACAGCAGGGCGTCCCGGCCAGGCACCCGCACCCGCGCCAGCGGGTAGGCCGCGAACGCCGCGGCGGCCACCACGATCGCCGCCGTACCACCGGCCAGCAGCACCGAGCTGAGCAGCGACCGCAGCGCGTACGGGTTGTGCCGTAGCACGGTGAAGTTCCGCCAGGTCAGCTCCGGCCAGGACACCCCGAGGTGCGGCTGCGCGTCGAACGGCGTGCTCACCAGCCACAGCAGCGGAAGGGCGAAGAACCCCAGCACGACGCACACCACGGCGTAGAACCCGACCCGCCGGACGAACCTGGCCGGGCTCACCGCACACCACCGCTCACCGCACCACCGCGAGAACGCAGCAGCCGCAGGTAGAACAGTGCCAGCACCAGGTTCACCAGCAGCACCAGCACGCTGACCGCGGCGCCGTACCCCATCCGCCCGCCGGAGATCGAGATGGCGGTGTTGTAGACGTACACCGGCAACGTCTCCGAACGGTGGTCCGGCCCGCCCGCGGTGAGCAGGTACGGCGTGAAGTCGTTGAAGGTCCACAGCGTGATCAGCAGGGTGTTGGTCAGCATGTGCCCGCGGATGTGCGGGAACACCACGTCGCGCAGGGTGGCCCAGCCTGAGGCGCCGGCCAGCCGGGCGGTCTCCAGGTGCGACGGCGGTACGCCGGCCAGCGCCGCGCCGTACAGCAGCATCGAGAACGCCGTACCCCGCCAGATGTTGAACACGACAATGCACGCCATCGGGTGGGTGACCAGCCACGCGGTGCCCGGGGTGTGCAGCAGCGCGTTGAGCGTGCCCTCCTCCCGGTCCAGCAGCGCGATCCAGAGGAACGCCACCACCGAGCCGGGCAGCACCCACGCCAGCAGCACCAGCGCCTCGACCAGCCGCCGCACCCAACCGACCGAACGGCGCAGCCCCCAGGCCAGCGTGAAGCCGAGCGCGTTCTGCCCGAGCACCGCCGAGCCGAACACGAACAGGATCGTCAGCCACAGCGCGTTGTGGAACAGCGGGTCGGTCAGCGCCTCGCGGTAGTTGGCCAGCCACACCACCTTCGGCGAGCGCGCCGCCGCGCCGGTGAGCTGGTAGTTGGTGCTGCCGATATAGAGCGTCCAGACCGCGGGGAACAGCAGGAACACCGCGATCAGCACCAGCGCCGGCGTCAGGAAGGCCACCGCGCGCAGCCGCCCCAGCCCGGCGACATCCGGCGCCGCCTCCGCCTCTGTGCCGGCCCCAGCTCCTGGTGGCACAGCCTCCGGCGGCACGGTCCCCGGCGGCACAGGCGGCGGCCCGGCCCGCGGCGGCTGGCTGGCCATGCCGCCCGTCGTACCCGTCACGAGCTAGCCGGAGCTGACGTTGCCAGCGCCGCCCACCGCCTTCGCGACCGCCGTGCCGTATGCCGCTGCCGCGTCTGCCGGACTTTTCCCGGTGACCACGTCCAGCGTCGCCTGCTGCAGCGCCTGTGACACCTGCGGGTACGCCGCTAGAGCGGGGCGGAACGCGGTGAATGGCAGCACCCTGGTCGCGACGAAGGTCAGCATCGGGTCGTTCTTCAGCACCTCGCCGTTCACGTCGGTTCGCTGGGTGATCTTCGCATTGCCGTTAAGGAACGCTTTGACGGCCTCCGCGGAGTTCATGAAGGTGAGCAGGTCCCAGGCCTGCTGGGGGTACTTGCTGTTCGGGTTGACCACCCGCCCGCCGCCACCCGACATGCTGACGTAGTCCTGGCCGTTGATGCCGGTGCCCGGTGCCTTGGCGGGGATCAGCGCGTAGCCCACGTTCTGGTCGCGGTCCGGCATGGGGTTGATGCCCTGCTTCGGCTCGACGACGCCGCGCCAGAAGTAGTCGCTCTCGAGCAGGATACCGATCTTGTTCTTGGCGAACAGGGCGAACGACTTGTCCCGACCCTTGGCCTCTTGCTGCAGCGTCTTGTCGCCCAGCCCGCTGCCATAGACCTGCCGGTAAAAGTCGAGCACGTCGCGGACGGCCGCGCTGTTGCCCTGCCACCTGCCGTCGGAGTAGATCTGCCTGCCGGTGCCGACGAGCAGCGGCAGCACGCCCTGCATGCTGGTGGCCTCGCCCATCGCGGTGCCGGCGTTGAGCTGGATCGGGGTGACTCCGGGCAGCGCCTTGAGCTTCTGGCCAGCCGCGATGATGTCCGCCCACGAGTGCGGCTGCCAGCTCACGGGCAGCCCGGCCTGGGCGAACAACCGCTTGTTGAAGAACAGCACCCGACCGTCGGTGCCAGCCGGTATCCCGTACCGCTTACCGTTGTACGACATGAGCTGCTGCACGCTGCTCGGGATCTGCGGCCACCCGTCCCAGTCGTTGACCCTGGCGCCGGCCACCTCCTCCAACGGCTTGATGTAGCCGGCATCGGCGAACTCGCCGACCCAGATACCATCCAGCGAGATCACGTCGGCCCCGGACTGGCTGCGCAGGTCCAGCGCCAGCTTGCTCTTGTAGTCCTCGTCCCCCACCCCGGAGGGCTGAAAGGTCACGTGCGCGGTGACGCCTTTGGCTTTCTCCGCTGCGGTGAACCTGGGGATCACCCAGTTGTTGACCCAGTCGGCCTCTTGGGCGTTCTTGCCTCCGGGTGCGGCGTTCGCCGCGATCGACAGCGTGACGTCCTTAGCGTCGGCGTTGCGGTTGGCGTTGTTGTCGCTGCTTTTCGAGCCGAGGCAGCCGGTCGCCAGCAGAGCGAGTGAGGCGGCAACGGCTGTGACACCTCCGGTACGTCGCATGTGTGCCTCCGAGGACGCGGTCCCACTGCGGCTGACCTTGGCACGGCGTGCACGGTCCGTCCAGGGATCGTGCCTGCCTGGGGTGGTGGGTGCGGCGGGGCCTTGGCCGGCTCGTACGGTGCTGTCCTCGTACAGTGCTGTCGCGGTCGTGCCGGGTGCTGACCGTCGTGGAGCCGCCAGCGGAAAGGGGTTCGGGCATGACCGGAGGCAACCAGCAGGTGCAGCATCATCCCGTCGTCGTCGCGCACCGGGCGAGCCGTGCCGCGGACCTCCAGCTCCGGGTGGCGGACATGGTCACCGCGTTCGCCGGGTCGATGGTGTTCGTCTACATCCATGCGGTCGGGTTCGCGTTGTGGATGCTGTTTGTCGAGTCCGACCCCTGGCCGAAGCTGACCTTGGCGGTGTCGTTGGAGGCGATCTTCCTCTCGACGTTCGTCATGATCGGCCAGAACCGGCAGGCGGCGTTCGCCCAGGCCAAGGCCGACCACGACTTCGTCGAGCAGGAGCTGGAGCTCAAGACCAACACCGAGCTGACCCGGGCGATCCACACCCTGACCACCGAGATCCACCGCCGCCTCCTGGCGCAGCCCGACCAGAAGTAGAACGCGGCTACTGGAGATCGATATGTGGCGAGTCCGCCCCGCCGGGGCAGGACGGGCAGGTGAAGATCCGGTACAGGCCGGTGTGGCCGGCGATCACGCCGGTCGGCTCGGATGCGGCGAGGTAGGCGGCGTCCTGCTCGGCGCCGGCGCTGGCGCGGAGCGCGCGCTCCTCCAGCGGGCACCAGCGCTCCGCATCGCCCCACTCGCCACTGTCGATCTGGAGGAGCTGTCGCATCGCCTCGCCGCATCGGGTGCAGTACAGCGGGAGCGGGTCGGTGGTCGGCCACTGCGGCCAGCCGCCGACCTTCCACCCCGGTGCCGCCGCAAGCTGCCGGTGGTACCGGCCGTCGTGCTCGGCATCCCAGCACCGGACCTGATGGCCCAGGTCTGCCGGGAGCTGTTGCCACCACGGGTACTCGACCACCTGCTCGGGGTACAGCACGCACGGCCGGGGCAGGTACACCCGATGGCCGACCACCGCCGGGGCCGGGGGCCGGGGCAGCACGCTGGTCACGTCGGCCTCACGCCGCCAGCGCAGCCTCACGGCCGGCGCCAACGCTCCGCCGCCGATGTCGTGGTCGTTGGGGCACCACAGCACCTGGAGCAGGTCGGTGCCCGACGGTGCCCCCGGCGGCGGCCGCAGGTCCGGTACGTCGGCCGCCCGCAACTGCGCCACCGCGACCAGCGGGCTCGGCACGGGCTGTGGCCGGGACACCTGGTACAGGGCACGGCCGCCGTCCCGGCGGTGGATCCCGACGAAGCCCGGCGCCCGGCTTGCCAACTCCGCGAGCACCGCCTGGTAGCCGGGCCAGCGCCGGGCCGGCTCGGCGGCGCGCAGCCGCTCCAGCCGTCTCAGCAGCGGCGCCGGGATCGGCACCTCGGTGGCCACCACGTGGTCGGCGTCGCAGGTGGGCCACGCCTCGCCGGCCGGCCACCGCAGCGGGCCGCCGACGTGGCTGCCCAGCGGGTCGGGGTTGCCGCCGCGCGGGTGCAGCCGGGTGGCGGTGGCCGCGTGCTCCTCAATGCCCGGGAACAGCACCGGCACCGCGTACGCCGGTGGCGGGGTGGTCAGGCCCCGGGCCAGGGCGGGCGCCGGGCGGCCCTCGGACACGCTCACGCCACCGCCCCGAGACACCGGCTGAGGCCCCCGACCCGGACCAGAACCTCCCCGTCCAGCAACCGCCAGCACCACACGCCGCCCACTCTACGCAGCGCGCAGGACCCGTCCGCCTGGGACTAAGCGCAGCCGTCCGATTCGGACGGTCGTGGCTGGCCCACCTTGCCGACAAGGACGTCCATATCCGGCCCGGCGGCGTTGGCTGTCCGGAGCGGTCCTCGTCACGGATCGTGACTATCGGACGGGCCTATGCGCAGAAGCGGTTCCCTCGGCCCAAGCGATGATCATCCGGCTTTGCCGATGAGCGGGCACGTGCGGGGAAGCTCACGTGAGCACACTGCCTTGTGTGGACGCGGGTACGCACGCGGCGCTGGTGGACGGGCATCCGTGTCGTACAAGATCCCACGGGTTCCGGACGCGGAACGTCCGCAACCAGATCTACGGTGGCGCTTGTGACCAACAACGACTACCCGTGGCAACCTCTCGCCGGCACCGAGGCCGAGCACCTCCTCTTTGCGCTCGACCGCCTACGCACGACGTTCCGCTGGAAGACCGACGGCCTCGACTCAGCGGGGCTGCAGACCCGCATCGGCGCCTCCTCACTGACCCTCGGCGGCCTGCTTAAGCATCTCGCCCGCGCCGAGGAGCAAATGTTCAGCACCAAGCTCAGCGGCGCGCCGCTCGGCCCGCCGTGGGACACCGCCGACTGGGACAACGACCCCGACTGGGACTTCAGCTCGGCCGCCGACGACACCCCCGAACAGCTCTACGCGCTTTGGGATGACACCGTCGAGCGGTCCAGGGCGAGGCTCGCCGCCGCCTTGGCCGACGGCGGGCTCGACCAGCTCGTCCACCTCTCCTGGCCGGACGGCCGCCACGTCAGCCTGCGGCGCCTCGTGTGCGACCTGATCGAGGAGTACGGCCGGCACACCGGCCACGCCGACCTCCTCCGCGAGGCCGTGGACGGACTCGTTGGTGAGGACCCTCCGGCTGGATGGCGCACACAAGCGACTGCACACTAGTGCTCCGGGCGTGTAAGAACAACGGTGGTGCGCCACGAAGTGCTGTTTGTTCGGATGGAGGTGGGAGACCTTCATCGCCTGGCCGTCGTAGCGGTTGGGTGAAGCTGGCGGCAGCCTGAGCCACGGGACGGTGGTGGGGGTGGGAGCAGCCGCGACGAAGTCAGG
>DATILL010000037.1:0-9037 GCA_035476575.1 Mycobacteriales bacterium | reverse complement strand
CTCCAGCGTGAGGATCAGGCGGCGGACCTCGTCACCGGGCAGCTCGGCGAGGTCGCGGCGGACGCGGTCGTGCTGGCGCGACCGCTGGTCCTTGCCGGGCGCTGGCGCCGTCTCCGCCGGGCGGAGCATCGAGAGGATGTCGGTGACCGCCTTGCGGATCGTCTGCGGGTCGATCCCGTGCTCCTCGTTGTAGGCCATCTGGATCTCGCGGCGGCGGTTCGTCTCCGAGATGGCGGATGTCATGGAGTCCGTCATGTTGTCGGCGTACATCAACACCTGACCTTCGACGTTGCGGGCGGTTCGTCCGATGATCTGGATGAGGGACGTCGCACTGCGCAGGAAGCCCTCCTTGTCGGCGTCGAGGATCGCGACGAGCGTGACCTCGGGAAGGTCGAGCCCTTCACGCAGCAGGTTGATCCCGACGAGGACGTCGAACTCGCCGAGCCGGAGGTCTCGCAGGATCTCGATGCGCTGCACCGTGTCGATGTTGGAGTGCAGGTAGCGCACCCGCAGGCCCTGCTCGAGCAGGTAGTCGGTGAGGTCCTCGGACATCTTCTTGGTCAGCGTGGTGACCAGCACCCGCTCGTCCCGCTCGGCGCGCAGCCGGATCTCGTGGATCAGGTCGTCGATCTGGCCCTTGGTCGGCTTGACCAGCACCTCGGGGTCGACCAGCCCGGTCGGCCGGATGATCTGCTCGACGATGCCGCCGGTGCCGCTGACCACCCGGCCGAGCTCGAACGGCCCCGGCGTCGCCGACAGGTAGACCGTCTGCCCGATCCGCTCGGTGAACTCGTCCCAGCGCAGTGGCCGGTTGTCCGCGGCCGACGGGAGCCGGAAGCCGTGCTCGATCAGCATCCGCTTGCGTGAGGCGTCGCCTTCGTACATCCCGCCGATCTGCGGCACGGTCACGTGCGACTCGTCGATCACCAGCAGGAAGTCGTCCGGGAAGTAGTCGAGCAGGGTGTACGACGGGTCTCCGGGGTGTCGGCCGTCGATGTGCATCGAGTAGTTCTCGATGCCCGAGCACGAGCCGACCTGGCGCATCATCTCGACGTCGTACGTCGTGCGCATCCGCAGCCGCTGCGCCTCCAGCAGCTTGCCGCCGCGCTCCAGCTCGGCCAGCCGCTCGGCCAGCTCGGTCTCGATCCCGCGGACAGCCCGCTCCATCCGCTCCGGGCCGGCGACGTAGTGGGTGGCCGGGAAGACGAAGACCTCCTCGACCTCGCGAACCACCTCGCCGGTCAGCGGGTGAAGGTAGTACAGCCGCTCGACCTCGTCGCCGAACATCTCCGCCCGGACCGCCAGCTCCTCGTACACCGGGAAGATCTCGACGGTGTCGCCGCGCACCCGGAAGGTGCCTCGGGTGAAGGACAGGTCGTTGCGGGTGTACTGCTCGTGCACCAGGTCCCGCAGCAGCCGGTCACGGTCGTGGGACTCCCCCACCCGCAGCCGGACCGCGCGGTCGACGTACTCCGAGGGGGTGCCCAGGCCGTAGATGCAGGAGACGGTGGCCACCACCACGACGTCGCGGCGGGTGAGCAGGCTCATCGTGGCCGAGTGCCGCAGCCGCTCCACCTCGTCGTTGATCGAGGAGTCCTTCTCGATGTAGGTGTCGGTCTGGGGGACGTAGGCCTCGGGCTGGTAGTAGTCGTAGTAGCTGACGAAGTACTCCACCGCGTTGTGCGGCAGCATCTCGCGCAGCTCGTTGGCGATCTGGGCGGCGAGCGTCTTGTTCGGCTCGATCAGCAGGGTGGGCCGCTGCACTCGCTCGATCAGCCAGGCGGTGGTCGCCGACTTGCCGGTGCCGGTGGCGCCGAGCAGGACGACGTCCCGCTCGCCGGCCTTGACCCGGCGCTCCAGCTCCTCGATCGCGGTTGGCTGGTCTCCGGACGGGCGAAGCTCACTGACCACCTCGAAGCGGCCGGTGGTGGGCACGATGTCGCGCTGGGTTCGCACAGGGACCACGGTAGGCCGTGGTACGACAACACGCCCGCGGGCTCGGGAACGGTGCCGCGCAAGCCGGAACCGGGTACCGGAGCGCCCGGATAGTAACCCGGCCGCGACATTGGGTAACGGGGTGCCGGACTGCCCTCGATCCGCGTGCATTAGTGTCGCGTGATCACCGCTGAAAGGGAGCCGCATGCAGGTCTGGCCGGGTGCACCCTATCCCCTTGGGTCAGCCTATGACGGGATGGGCACCAACTTCTCCCTCTTCTCCGAGGTTGCCGACTCCGTCGAGCTGTGCCTGTTCGATCCGGACGGGACCGAGACCAGGGTGCCGATGCCCGAGGTGGACGGGTTCGTCTGGCACGGCTACCTGCCCGGCGTGCAGCCCGGCCAGCGCTACGGCTACCGGGTGCACGGGCCGTACGAACCAAAGGCCGGCCTGCGCTGCAACCCGCACAAGCTGCTGATCGACCCGTACGCCAAGGCGATCGAGGGCGAGGTGGGCTGGCACGAGTCGCTGTTCGCCTACCGGTTCGAGTACCCCGACGACATCTCGGTGGCGGACTCGGCCCGGCACCTGCCCAAGGGCGTGGTGACCAACCCGTACTTCGACTGGGGCGACGACCGCCCGCCGCGCCGGCCATACAACGAGACCATCATCTACGAGGCACACGTGCGCGGGCTGACCATCAGGCACCCCGCCATCCCACCCGAGCTGCGCGGCACCTACGCCGGGCTGGCCCACCCAGCCATGATCGAGCACCTGACCACGCTCGGGGCCACCGCGGTCGAGCTGATGCCGGTGCACCAGTTCGTGCACGACCACGCGCTGGTCCAGCGCGGCCTGAGCAACTACTGGGGCTACAACACCATCGGCTACTTCGCCCCGCACAACGGCTACGCCGCGGTCGGCGACAGCGGCCAGCAGGTCGGCGAGTTCAAGGCGATGGTGAAGGCGCTGCACGAGGCCGGCATCGAGGTCATCCTCGACGTGGTCTACAACCACACCGCCGAGGGCAACCACCGCGGCCCGACGCTGGGCTTTCGCGGCATCGACAACGCGGCGTACTACCGGCTGGTGGAGGACCAGCCGGAGTACTACATGGACTACACCGGCACCGGGAACAGCCTCAACGTCCGGCACCCCCACGCGCTGCAGCTCATCATGGACTCGCTGCGGTACTGGATCCTGGAGATGCGGGTCGACGGCTTCCGGTTCGACCTGGCCGCCACCCTGGCCCGCGAGTTCTACGACGTGGAGCGGCTGTCGACGTTCTTCGACCTGGTCCAGCAGGACCCGTTCGTCAGCCAGGTCAAGCTGATCGCCGAGCCGTGGGACGTCGGGCCGGGGGGCTACCAGGTAGGCAACTTTCCCGCGTTGTGGACGGAGTGGAACGGCAAGTTCCGCGACACCGTGCGCGACTTCTGGCGGGGCGAGCCGGCCACGCTCGGCGAGTTCGCGTCCCGGATCACCGGCTCGGCCGACTTGTACGAGCACACCGGCCGCCGGCCGGCCGCCTCCGTCAACTTCGTCACCTGCCACGACGGCTTCACCCTGACCGACCTGGTCTCGTACAACGAGAAGCACAACGAGGCCAACAGCGAGGGCAACCGGGACGGCGAGTCGCACAACCGGTCGTGGAACTGCGGCGTCGAGGGGCCGACCGACGACCCCGAGGTCCTCGCCCTGCGGGCCAGGCAGCGGCGTAACTTCCTGGCCACCGCGTTCCTGTCCCAGGGCGTGCCGATGCTCTGCCACGGCGACGAGACCGGCCGCACCCAGCGCGGCAACAACAACGGCTACTGCCAGGACAACGAGATCACCTGGGTCGACTGGGACAACGTCGACGAGCAGCTTCTCCGCTTCACCCAGACGCTGGCTGCGTTGCGCCGCGACCACCCGGTCTTCCGGCGGCGACGCTTCTTCGGCGGCCGGCCGGTCCGGCGGGTGACCGGCACGCCGATCCGGGACATCGCCTGGTTCACCCCCGAGGGCGAGGAGATGTCCGAGGAGGACTGGGAGGTCAGCTTCGGCCGGTGCGTCGCGGTCTTCCTCAACGGCGACGGCATACCGGACCGGGACCAGCGCGGCGACAAGATCACCGACGACTCGTTCCTGCTCTGCTTCAACGCCCATCACGAGCCGATCGAGTTCACCCTGCCGCCGCCGGAGTACGCCCAGAAGTGGCAGGTGGTGGTGGACACCGCGGCGCCGGGCCAGGACGACCCGCCGACTGCCGTCGCTGGGTCGAGGAGCACCGTCGAGGCACGGTCCCTGCTGGTGCTGATCAGGGCGGTCTGACATGGGGGTACCACGTTCGACGTACCGGGTGCAGGTCCGGCCCGGGTTCGACCTGGACGCGACCGCCGAGCTGAGCGGCTACCTGGCCGCGCTCGGCGTCACGCACCTCTACTCCGCGCCGTTGCTGCAGGCCACGCCCGGATCGGCGCACGGCTACGACGTGGTGGACCACTCCCGGGTCAACGCCGAGCTCGGCGGCCGGCGCGGCCTGGAACGGCTGGTCGCGGCCCTGCGCGAGCACAATCTCGGCCTGGTGGTGGACATCGTCCCGAACCACGCCGGGGTCGCCGTGCCCGCGGCCAACCCGGCCTGGTGGGACGTGCTGCGGCTCGGCCCCGGCTCGCCGTACGCGGGCTGGTTCGACATCGACTGGAGCCGCGGGCCGCTGCTGATACCGGTGCTGGCCGACTCCCCCGACGCCCTCGACGACCTGCGGGTGGCGGACGGCGAGCTGCGTTACCACGAGCGCCGGTACCCGCTGGCCCCGGGCACCGGGGACGGCTCGCCCGGGGAGGTGCACGAGCGGCAGCACTACCGGCTGGTGTCCTGGCGCCGGGCCAACACCGAGATCAGCTACCGCCGCTTCTTCGCGGTCAGCGACCTGGCCGCGCTGCAGGTCGAGGACCCGGCTGTCTTCGCCGCCACCCACGGCGAGGTGTTCCGCTGGTGCGCCGAGTACGGCGTGGCTGGGATCCGGGTGGACCACCCGGACGGGCTGCGCGACCCGGCCGGCTACCTGGCCCGGCTGCGGGCATCCGTGCCCGACGCCTGGCTGGTGGTGGAGAAGATCCTCGAGCGCGGCGAGCAGCTTGCGGGCTGGCCGGTCGCCGGCACAACCGGCTACGAGGCGTTGGGCATGACCTGCGGGCTGTTCCTGGACGGTACGGCGGAGCCGGCGTTCACCACGCTCGACACCCAGCTGACCGGCGCGGTGGTCACGTGGCCGGATCTGGTGCACGACAGCAAGCTCGGCGTGGCCACCACCATGCTGCGGGCCGAGCTGCGGCGGCTGGCCCGGCTGGTCGAGCCGGGGAGCGCACTGGCGGTGGAGGAGACGCTGGCCGAGCTGCTGGCCTGCTTCGGGGTCTACCGGTCCTACCTGCCGATCGGTGCCGACCACCTCGCCGCCGCCGCGGTCGCCGTCCGGCGCCGCCGGCCTGACCTCGCGGCCACCCTGGACGGCCTGCTCCCCCGGCTCTCCGACCCGGCCGACGAGCTGGCGATCCGGTTCCAGCAGACCTCGGGCGCGGTGATGGCCAAGGGGCTGGAGGACACCGCCTTCTACCGCTGGACCAGGTTCGTCGCGCTGAACGAGGTGGGCGGCGACCCGGCTCGCTTCGGCGTGTCACCGGCCGACTTCCACGCCTTCTGCGCGGCCCGGCACGAACGCTGGCCGCATGCCATGACCACGTTGTCCACCCACGACACCAAACGCAGCGAGGACGTCCGTGCCCGGCTCGCCGTACTCACCGAGATGCCGGTGGAGTGGGCCGCCGCGGTCCGCCGCTGGATGGCGGCGGCACCCATCCCGGACGGCGCGTTCGCCCACCTTCTGTGGCAGACGGTGGCTGGCTCGTGGCCGATCGAACGGGAGCGGCTGCACGCCTATGCCGAGAAGGCGGCCCGCGAGGCCAGCACCTCAACGTGCTGGGACGACCCGGACCCGGCGTTCGAGCAGGCCATGCACGACGCGATCGACCGGATCTACGACCGCTCGGAGCCACACCGGGACGTGGCGTCGTTCGCTCGCGTGCTAGCCCCCTTCGGCTACTCCAACTCGCTCGGCCAGAAGCTGGTCCAGCTCACCATGCCCGGCGTGCCGGACACCTACCAGGGCTGCGAGCTGTGGGACTTCTCGCTGGTCGACCCGGACAACCGGCGGCCGGTGGACTTCGCGGCACGCCGCGACCTGCTCGACCGGCTCGACAGCGGCTGGCTGCCGCCGGTGGACGACTCCGGTGCCGCCAAGCTGATGGTGGTCTCCCGCGCGCTGCGGCTGCGCCGGGACTTCCCCGAGCTGTTCGCGTCGTACCGGCCGGTGCTGGCGAACGGCCCGGCCGCCGACCACGTGGTCGCCTTCGACCGGGGCGGAGCGGTCACCGTGGTCACCCGGCTGCCGCTCCGGCTGGCGTTGCGCGGCGGCCTGGGCGACACGACGCTCCCGCTGCCTTGGCCGGCGGTGGACGCCTTGACCGCCCGTCGCTACCCGGCCGGGCCAGTCCCGCTGCACGAGCTCCTCTGGCGGTACCCGGTCGCCCTCCTCGCCCCTGCCTGACCGTCGGCCGGGCCCGCGACCCCGGCAGGGATAAGTTGGGCGAACCGGGCGCCGAGCTGTCCACCTTCCGGGCCCGGCGGGTCCGCGCTCGGGTCCATGAAAGGGCAGGCAGGAGGGGTCGGCCAGCCCGGTTCGACGGTGTGTCGCGTCAACATGCTCTCGTCCACGATGTGGACTAGCCAGCCACGGCGCAGCGGTGGATCGTATGCATTACGGGGGCTCGGCGACTCTGGGCCGTCGTCGAGCCGCATCGATGTTGTCTAGGAGGCAACTGTGGAGTGGCTCTCGCTATCCCTTGTTGGTTTGCTGGTTGGGTTCGTAGTCCTCGCCATGCTGATCGGGCCGCTTCTGGGCAAGTCGCAGCAGTCCGAGACATCGGTGCGAGCGGCTGAGGAGCCCGTTCGGGTCGGTGGCGGACGATCGTACGCCACCGATACCCAGATCAGTGCAGCCGGTCCGGTGATCGCGGCCGGCGCGATCCCCCCCGGGGAGGCGGCACCGGCACCGGCGGCACGTCCGCCGGTCGCCTGGACACCGCCGGCTCCCACCACGACGGCCTGGCAGTCGGGCCCTGAGGCGGCCAAGCCCGCCGGGCGGCACTATGCAGCAGATCTTCCCGGCTCCGGTGCCGCCGGGCCGGCCGGTCCGGTGAGCCTGGCCACGCCGCCCGCCCCCGCGGTGCCCACCGGTCCGGCGTCGGCGTTCTCGGTCGTCACCGGCAGCGCTCCGGCGAGGACCGGAGGCCGGCACCACGCGACGGAGCCCCTCCCTGCCGGCTACCGCGGCGGCCAGCCAGCCGGGGCGGTCAGCATGGCCACGCCGCCCGCCCCGACGGCGCCCGCTGGCCTGGCCGTGCGTACGGCGGGGTATCCCGGCACCGGTTCGGCCGGGGCGGTCAGCATGGCCACGCCGCCCGCCCCGGCGGCACCGCCGAGCCCGACCAGCTCGGCAGCCGTCGCACCGGCGTTCTCGGTGGTCACCGGCAGCGACGCCCCGGCGAAGCCCGCCCAGCCCGCCGGACAGCGCTACGCGACCGGGTCTCCCGAGGCCAGCTCCGCTGCTCCTGAGCCGGCCGGGGCGGTCAGCATGGCCGCGCCGCCTGTCCCGACCATGCCCGCGTCCGACGCACCCGCTGGCTCAGCGACGGGGTTCTCGGTCGTCATCGGCAGTGCCGCTCCGGCTGGCGCCCCGGCCAAGGCCGCCGCCCGGCCCGCCCAGCCACCCGCCCGGCCGCCGCAGCCGGCGAAGCTTGCCCATGCCCCTGATGCGGCGGGAGCGGTCAGCATGGGCGCGCCACCTCCCCCCAGCGCGCCACCCCGCCGGGTGGCAGGGACGACGCCGAGGCCAGCGGCCCATGCGGTCGCATACTCGGCGGTGTCGTTCTCGGTCGTCACCGGTAGCTCGGCCGACTATGTCCCTCCGCCATCGGCGTTCTCGGTCGTGACCCGTAGCCTCCCGGACGAGGACGCTCCACCAGCTCCCCCATCATCGCCCTTCTCGGTCGTGACCAGCAGTGGCCCGGCTGACGGCGCGCAGTCGGCGTTCTCGGTCGTGACCGCCGGTGCGTTGAGTGGCTCAGAAAAGGTCAAAGCCTGACGGAGGCCTGCCCGCGGCGTGTCCTGTGATCTTGGTCGAACGGGTCGCAGCCGGTCGACGGCTGGCACCGACCCGCTGTCGCCGTAGATCCACAGGACACGCCGCTCGTCCGCCGATGACACCCGTTGGTGCGAGCGGAGGGTAGCGCTTGTTCACTCGGGGTACGTAGCGCGGGCCGCCGCCCGGTCCTGGCCCGGTCCGACCAGGAACGTCCCGGCGTAGACCGCCGCGGCGACGGCCAGGATGGCGAAGCTCGGCGGCATCCTGGGCAGCAGGTAGCTGGCGGTCAGCCCGACCACGATCGACGTGACCGAAAGCGCGGCGGACAGCCAGAGGCCCAGGTAGGGGCGGCTGGTCAGGCGTTGCGCGGCGCCCGCCGGAGCGGCCAGCAGGCCGAGCAGCAGCAACGCGCCGACCGCCTGCGTGGCCTCCGCCGCGGTGGCTCCCACCACGGCGAGGAAGCCGACACCGAGCGCCTTGACCGGGACGCCGCGGGCCGCCGCCACCGCTTCGTCGATGCTGGCGAACAGCAGCGGCCGGGCGATGAGCAGCATGATCAGAACGAGAACGGCGGCGATGACCGCGGCACCGCCGGCCTGGGCACGGCTGAGGCCGAAGATGGACCCGAACAGCACGTTCACGCCAGCGGCGCCGTTGGTCGTTGCCCTGGCGCTGGAGGTGTAGACGGACAGGGCGAACACCCCGAGGCCGAGAACCCAGGCGAAGACCGTGCCGATGACGACGTCGTCGGCGCGGCCGCGGTTGCCGAGCAGGCCGAGCACGACGCCGACCATGACGGTGGCCGCGAACAGGCCTAGCCGGGGGTCAACCCCGAACGCCAGGGCGGCGAGCGCCCCGGTAAACGCCACGTGGCTGAGCGCGTCGCCGGTGAAGACCTGCGAGCGCAGCACGACGAA
>DATILL010000036.1:0-1864 GCA_035476575.1 Mycobacteriales bacterium | reverse complement strand
GGCGTGACCTGAGTCCGGTTTCCGGGGACGCGCCACCCGGCTGCAGCTCCTAGCTGACTGGGAATACGGCGCTGGTGGTGCTGATGTGACTGGCTTGTAGTCCGCGCCCGCGACACCATGCGTCTGCTCTGCGGCGGCGGCATGTGTCAGGGCGCCGTGCCCGGTGCAGTAGCGTCATCCGGCGCTTCCTTGGCGGCCACCAGCACGTCCTCGGCCACCGGTGGTTCCCCGGATTCGGTCTCGGCCAGCGGATCCGCCACCGCTACCGCCGCGGGCGCGGGAGCCGCGATCTCGGGCGGCGCGGAGATCACGATGGTGTCCGGGCCGGCCGGCTGGACGCCGGCCGCGTCCAGCGTGGCCTTCACCCGCGCACGCAGCTCGCGGGCCACTTCCAGCTGCCGCATCGGGGCGGTCTTGGCCACCAGCCGCATCGTCACTTCCCGGCCGGACAGTCCCTGAGCCCCCCACACCTCGGGTTTCTCCAGTATCAGCTTCTTCCAGCCGCGCTCGCGGTACAGGCTGCTCGCGGCCTGCTCCATCAGCGCCCGGATCTTGGCTAGGTCCTCCTCGTAGGGGACCGGGTAGTCGATGACGGCACGGGACCAGCCCTGCGACTCGTTGCCCATGCTGTCGATGGTGCCGTTCCTGATGTGCCACACCACCCCGTTGACGTCCCGCAGCGTGGTGGTGAGCAGCGACATCGCCTCGACCGTGCCGGTGGCGACGCCGGCGTTGATCGTGTCACCGACCCCGTAGTGGTCCTCGACCAGCATGAGCAGGCCCGCCAGGTAGTCCCGGACCAGGTTCTGCGCGCCGAACCCGAGGGCCACGCCGAGCACCGCCGTGCTGGCCAGCAGCGGGGCCACGTTGAAGCCGAGGATGGACAAGATGGTGAGCGCCGCGATGCCGAACACGATGACCGAGATCGCGCTGCGCAGGATCGAGCCGAGGGCGCGGGCGCGCTGCTCGCGGCGCTCCGTGCCGGCCATCTGCATGGTCGCGGCCGCCTTGTTCGCCCGGCCGTTCGGGGTCACCGCGAGGGTGGCCGTGGCGGCCCGCTCCGTCACCTTGTTGATCAGCCGGTGGAAGATGAACCGAACCAGCAGCGCCAGCACCAGCACGAACGCGATCCGGCCAGCCTGGCTGACCGGACCGGCCAGGTATACCTTGACCACCTGAGTCGCGGTCGGGCTGTGCGTGACGTCCCAGGCGAGCCGACAGGCTATACCCGGGCTGTTACCGCAGTTTCCGGTCAGCGTGTCCGGCAGGTCGGCTACGCGAAAGCCGGTGGCGTGGAACACAGAACTCCTTTCGACGGGTGCCACTCCACGCGAGGCTACCGGCGGCTTCGCCGTCAGGGGCTGTCTTCAGCCTTGCGGGCGGTGAAGACCAGGTTGTACGAGACGTGCAAGGTGATCGCGGCGAAGCCGGTCGTCTGCAGCCGGGTGAGGAACGCGGCTGGCTCGACCGGGTTATAGGTGTCACCCTCGTGGAACTGGTGCAGGTCGTCGCTGGGCAGGCTGTCCGACCCGAGCAAGGTGCCGCCGGGACGCAGGACCCGGAACGCCTCGGCCAGCACCTTGTCCTGCAGCGCGCGGGTGGGCACGTGGTGCAGCATCGTGCAGGTGGCGACGGTGTCGAAGGTCGCATCCGGGTAGCCGAGTGCGGCCGCGTCGCCGCTTACCACCTCGACGTTGGTTCCGGCGAACCGGGTGGCCAGCCGGGCGGCCGCCTCCTCCTCGTGTTCGACCGCGACCAGCCGGTTGACCCGGTGCCGCAGCCACTCGGTGGCCGCGCCCGCGCCCGGCCCCAGTTCGAGCAGATCGGCGCCGAGATCGACGCCCGCGGTCGCCTGCGGCAGTAC
>DATILL010000035.1:0-98187 GCA_035476575.1 Mycobacteriales bacterium | reverse complement strand
CGGCGTGGGCAACGAGAGGTGACCACAACGCCGAGAGGTGACCACACCGGGGAAGTAGCGGCAAGAAATGTCTAACGAGCGGGCGACGTTCGGGGATCTGTGACTTATCTCACACGCATTGCGGAAGGAATCGCATAGTCGGCCACAAACCAAATGGGATGGCCAAAGAACAGCGAGTGTAGAGGGCGATAAAAGGGAGCTTCGGGCAGCAATTGTCGGGCTTAGTCTCGACGCCCGTTGGGGGGAATCGCGGGCTTGCCGGCGCCGTGTCCGACGTAACCGATGAAAGGGGAACACCTCCCGATGTCCGGCCCTCGTCACCGAGTCCGACCCACCCCCGACCCGGACCGGCCGCTCTGGCCGCTCCGGCACCGACAGCCGGTCCGTGGGCGCGTGGTGCTGGTCGCCGCCGCCAGCCTCGCCGGGGCGCTTGCTCTCGGCGTCGCCTATGTCGGCGCCCAGCCGGTACGCCCCACCATGATGGCCAGCCCGCTGCGGGCGGGCGAGGTTGCCTTATGGGGTGCCAGCACCACCCCCCGGCTGCCCGCCGACCCAGACCGCAGGCCCGTCGAGCTGGGCACCCGGTTCTTCGCCGCGGTCCCCGGCCAGGTCACCGCGATCCTGTTCTACAAGCACCCCGAGAACGGCGGCCTGCACACCGGCGCGGTCTGGGACGGTGCCGGTCGCCGGCTGGCCGACGTGCTGTTCACCGGGGAGACCGCCAGCGGCTGGCAGGTCGCCCGGCTCGCCCATCCGGTACAGATCGCTGCGAACACGCCGTACGTCGTCTCCTACCACGCGCCGCACGGCCGGTACGCCGACGACACCGACTACTTCGGCCCCGGCAGGCCCCGCACGATCGGCCCGCTCACGGCCGCCGCGGGGGTGTACCACTACGGCACGCGGCCGAGGTTCCCGACCGCGTCCTGGCGCGACTCCACGTACTACGTCGACGTCGCCTTCGTCCCGAGCGGCGCGACCGAGCCGACCTCATCGCCGAGCCCGACGGCGACCTCCACGCTGGCGCCGACCAGCACCGCACCGCCGACGACCAGCCCGCCCACGACCACCGCGCCGGTCCCGACCACGCCGCCGGCCCCGACCACGCCGCCCAGCACCGGCGGCTGGCCAGGCGCGAGCAACACCGGCTGGCAGCCGACCGGGGTACGGCTGACCGCGATGTCCTGCCCGAGCGGCGGCAAGGTCAGCACCGCCGGCACGGTGATCGACGGCAAGGACATCGGCTGCGGCCTGTACATCACGGCCGACAACGTGACCATCAAGCGGTCCCGGATCACCGCGACCTCTGACTTCGGGGTGCGTACCGCGGACGGCGTCCGCAACTTCCGGATCGAGGACAGCGAGATCGCCGGTACGCCGGCCTGCGCGGTCGGCCTGGTCTTCAGCAACTGGACCGGCGTGCGGCTGAACATCCACGGCTGCTCCGACGGCGCCCACACCGAAGGCAACGTGCTGCTGCAGGACTCCTGGATCCATGACCTCTACCGTGGCCCGACGGATCACAACGACGCGGTCCAGGCGACGGGCAGCTCCAATGTCACGCTCCGGCACAACCGGCTGGAGAACCCGCACAACCAGACGTCCTGCATCCTGATCGGCGGGGAGTTCGGCCAGCCCAACAACTGGCTGGTGGAGAACAACTACCTCGACGGCGGCAACTACACCATTTATCTCGACCCGTACGGCAGCAACCGGACCATTCGCGACAACGTCTTCACCAAGAGCTACGTGTACGGCGCGTTGAACCTGGCCGGCCAGGTCAGCCTCTCCGGAAACACCTACACCGATGGGAGCACCGTCCGGTAACCGGGCGGCACCGACGGCTGGCCGGGCGGGTCCCAGGGGAACCACCCGGTCAGTCGTCTGGCCCCTCGTGGTCGAGCACGGCCGGTGCCACCGCCCCGTCAGCGGCGCCGTCGTCGTAGGCTGGGCCGGCGCCAGCGTCGACCAGCGCGGCAGCGGTGATCCGGTGCAGCGCGAAGGTGCGCATCTCATCCCGCCGGTGGTCGAAGCCCTGCAGGTACCCGCCGGCCAGCGACAGCGGCTCGACGATCCGCTGCGACGCGGCGCCCTGCGCGTCGACGTAGCCGAGCCACACCGCGCGGCGTTCCCGCACCGCCTGCTTGAGCAGGTCAAGAGTGTCCATTGTGGACACTCCCGGGACGGTCGACACGGCCTGTCGCCGGCGCTGCGCGGCCGCCTCTCCGGCCCGGACCATCCGGACGACCTCGGCCAGCCGCTCCGGGTCGGACCGCGGCGGCGCGCTTGGCGCCACCGGCCGCGGCACCGGCGCCCGCCGGGCGTCCGGCGTGGACAGGACGACGACGCCGTCGGGCGACTCGCCCACCGGGGCGTAGCCCGCCGTCCGCAGGCCGTCCAGCAGGTCGCGGATGGGCCGCGGGCTGACCGCCACGGTCGGAGCGAGGCGGCGCAGCCGCAGGTCTTCGTTCCGGCGGTCGGCCACCACCTGGGTCAGCAGGCCCTCGTCGTCGCAGCGCAGGTACGCCGTGGCCGAGCCGGCGCGCAGCACGCCGTGCCGGCGGGACACGTCGTCGATCAGGTAGCTGAGCGCCTGCGGCACCGGGGTGCGGGACCGGACCCGGAACAGCTCGTGCAGCTCGCTGGCGGTGTGCCCGGCGTCCAGGGCACGCCGGACCGATGCCTCGCTGATCCGGTAGACTGTCGCCGCGCCAGCCGACTCCACCTCGGCGACCAGCTCGAGTTCGCGGGCCAGGTCCAGCTCCAGCGGTCCGGGCGCGACCACGGTCAGGTCGGCCTGGAGGAGCACGTGACCTACCGGCTTGGGTAGTACGGCGGCCAGCGCCGGGCGCGGGTCGGCGCCGGCCAGCAGCGCGCGGCCAGGGGTAGACAGCCCGCCGTGCCCGGTGATGCCGAGCTCCTCGGCCTCCCGCAGCAGCCAGCCGACGAGCTGCCCGCGCTCGCTGGCGAAGCGCCGCGGTCCGCGCCAGGCCAGCACCGCGGCCACCCGGGCCGGGTCGGCGGCCTGGCCGGCGGAGAGCTCGGCGAGCACGCCCAGCACCCGGCGGCGCCACTCCGGTGCCGCCGTCCGAAGCATGTCCAGACCGAGCGCGGCCAGCACCCGGCCACGGTCGTCGCGCTGCCCGGCCAGGCCGGGCTGGCGGGGCAGCTCCAGCCAGGTCCGGGCCAGCAACGCCCAGCGCTGCTCGGCCGGCTGCTCCCGCCAGGTGTCGAACGCCGGGGTCGGCAGCCAGACCGGGTCCTTGTCCGTGGTGCTGGCCAGCAGGCCGGCGCCGTAGCCAAGCTCCAGCAGCAGGGCGGCCGTCTCGTCGGCGACGTCCAGCATCTTCGCGGTACGCCGCAGCTCGCGGACGCCGATCCCGCCGGACCGCAGCTTCGGTGCCGGCTCGGCGCCGTACCCGGTGACCAGCCGTTCCATCAGCCGGAGGGAGCCGAGCACCTGGCCGGCGGCGGCACCGTCCACTGTGGAGACCCCGAGGGGCTGGGCGGGCAGGTCCGGCGGCTCGGCGAGCAGCGGCCCGAGCGGGTGGTCGCCGCGCAGCGCGAGACCGACCTCGCGGGGCAGCTCCACGATGTCCTCGTTCACCGCGACCAGCAGGCCATGCGCCAGCAGCCAGCGCACCGGGCCGTCGGCGCGGTCCGCGGTGGCCGGCCGGCGGGCGTCGGTCAGCGTGCCGAGCGACTGCTTGGCGGCGAGCTGGCGCAGCACCTGGCGCTCCGGCTCACCGCAGCGGTCCAGCAGGCTGGCCAGCTCGGCGTCGAAGTGTGCCGCGACCGCGGCGGCCGCGGCCGGCTGGTGGGCCGGCGGCAGCCCGAGGGCGGCCAGCACGGGCGCGATCAGCCGGTCGGGGTGGCCGGACAGCAGCTCACCGACCGGACGACCCAGCCCGGCTGGGTGCTCCGAGGCAGCCTGCCGGACCGAGCCCACCAGCCGCAGCCCGGTGTCCTCGCCGAAGACCAGCGCCAGCCCGCGCAGCCGCCGTACCGCCGCGCCTACGGCGTCCGCGAGGGCGTCCGGGCCGAGGAAGCGGGTCAGCCCGGCGGCATCGACCGGCCCGCCGCCGAGCAGGACCAGCGCGTCCAGCACCTGCAGGGTGAACGCGTCCAGGTCATCCAGGGCGCGCAGCACGGATGGCCGGATGGCGGCCCGGGTGGCCAGCACGCCGATGTCGGCCGGAGGTGGGACCGCCAGGTCCGGACGGGCATGCAGCAGTGCGACCAGGGCGTTGTCGGGCAGCGCCCGCAGCCAGTCGGCCAGACCTCGAGTCATCGCAGTTGAGGGTAGTGCGGCGGCACCACGCTACGGTCCGGAACTGTCAGTGGGGCGTGCCGAGCTGGCCCGCGGCAGGGGCACGAGGCCGCGGTGCACCGGTGGGATGCGCAGTCGGTGGTCGGCACGGCGGTCGCGCTCGTCGCCTTCGCGGATCTCGACTAGCGGTGCGTTCCGCGCGACACTTCAGCGTAGGTCGCGCGGGAGGTGTGCTCATGGCGGACAAGCACGATGACTCCGACAGCCACGAGACGTCCAGGCTGGTGAGCGAGCTGGCCTGTGACCATCAGGGTGGCCTGTCGCCGTTCGGGGACGTGACCTTCCCTCGGCCGCTGACGGAGCTGCGCTACGAGCACCCGAGCGCCGCGGACCGACCGCACCTGGTCGCCGACACGCAGTAGGTCGCCGGCACCCGGTAGTGGGGACCGCAGGCTCATCACCGCGCGGGTGATAGCTGATCCGGATATTGATGGCGGATTGGTTTCATTCTCGTACTCCCGCATCGTCATGGCATGGACGTCGACCAGGACCAGGACACACCAGGTCCTTCCGTTACCGCTCCGGCCGAGACTCTCTGCCTGTCAAGGCCTTCGCCTCTTCCTGTGGATAACCGCTCGTCCTGTGGACAGTCATTCGACACGGTCAGTGGGGCGCCGGCAGGGTGCTGGCATGACCTACCCGAAGGAGGCACGATGGTGCTCATGGTGGACATTCCCCAGCTCCCCGTTCCGCTGTTGCCACTCGGGCGGGAGTGGACGGTCGACGACCTGGAGCTGTTGCCCGACGACGGGCTGCGGTATGAGCTCATCGATGGGGCGTTGCTGGTGAGCCCGTCACCGTTCCCGCCGCACCAGCGCGCCGCCCGAGCGTTCTTCCGCCTCCTGGATGCGCTCTGTCCGGCTGACGCGGAGGTCTTCTTCGCTCCGCTGGACTTCCAGCCCGACCAGCGTAACTCCCTGGTGCCGGACGTCCTGGTCGTGCGTCGGGAGGACGTCGGCCCGAAGAAGATCCACCGTCCGCTGCTGCTGGCCGTGGAGGTGCTGTCCGCGAGCAGCCGGCGCCGGGACATGCTGTTCAAGCGCAGTGTGTACGAGGACGCCGGGGTGGCGTCGTACTGGATGTTCGACCCGACCGAGCCGTCGCTGCTGGCCTGCGAGCTGGTGGACGGGCGGTACGTGGAGAAGGTACGGGCTACGGGGGAGGGCTCGGTCCATCTCGACCGACCGTTCCCGGTCCGGCTCTGCCCGGCGGAGCTCGCCGTCGGCTAACCACCGAGGGTGGCTGCGTCACCGTCCAACACGCGCAGCCAACTGTGATGGTTCACGGGCCAGGCAATAGGGTTGACATCGTGACAGTGACGACGTTGGGCGCGTTTTCGGTGTCCGGTGACCTGGACGAAGTGACCCGTCGCCGGTTGGCCGCGCTGGAGCGGCAGCTCGCCAGTATGGACAGCGTGCTCGTCGCGTTCTCCGGGGGCGCCGACTCCGCATTTCTGGTGGCCGCCGCGGTTCGGGTTCTCGGCCGGGACCGGGTTGTCGCCGCTACCGCGATATCGCCATCGCTGCCGGCCGCCGAGCAGGCAGCGGCGGCTGAGTTCGCCGCGGGGCTTGGGGTTCGGCACGAGATGCCGCGCACCGATGAGCTGGCCCGGACGGGGTACGCCGCCAATGGTGGCAACCGGTGCTACTTCTGCAAGGCTGAGCTGCTCGACGTGCTGCGCCCATTGGCCGACCTGCTCGGTGTTCGACAGGTGGCAACCGGCACCAACGCCGACGACGTGGTGGCCGGCTTCCGGCCCGGCATCCGAGCTGCTATCGAACGCGGCGCCGTGACCCCGCTGCGCGACGCGGGGCTGACCAAGGCCGAGATCAGGGCGCTGTCGAGGGCATGGGGACTGCCGACCTGGGACAAGCCGGCCGCTGCGTGCCTGTCCAGCCGGATCACGTATGGGCTGGCCATCACGCCCCGGCGGCTGGCCCGGGTAGAGCGGGCCGAGCGGAGCCTGCGAACCGCGTTGACCGAGGCCGGCTACGCCGTGCGCGACCTGCGGGTGCGCGACTTGGGCGAGGCGGGCGCCCGGATCGAGGTAGACGCCGATCTGGTCCCGACGCTGGTAGACCGGCCAGAGCTGGTGGCCCGGGTCGTCGGCTACCCGAGCGTCACCGTCGACCCACGAGGCTTCCGGTCCGGCTCGATGAACGAGCTCCTGCCCGACCCCGAGCGCTACCGCTGACGGCTCACTGTTCCCGCCGAGGCCACCGTTCCTCTGAGGTCACCACAACGCCGTGTGGTCACCTCTTGGGGTCTCACATACCCGTGTGGTCACCTGTGTGCCGTGTGGTGACCTCTTGTTGCTTCAGGACCCCAAGAGGTGACCACAAGGACGAGAGGTGACCACAACGGTCGATGGGTGGGTGGGCTAGCCGACGACGAGCCGCGCGTGCAGGGTGGCGGTGTCACCCTGGGTGGTCACGGTCAGGCCGACAGCCTGCAACGCCTTGGCCGCGGCCGGTAGCGGCGTGCCGCTGAGCTCGGCCACCTTGCCGACGTCGACGTAGATCGCGAACCGCGCGGACGCCAGGTCCGGCATCGCTGCCTGGAACCGCGCGGTGTTGCCTAGCTCTCCCGCGGCGGCCAGCTTGCTCGCGTACTCCGTCGAGCTCGCCAGCACGGTGCCGTCTGAGGTCTGCTGCGAGCTGATCGTGCCCGGCGCCCCTAGCTTGTCGGCCAGCTTCTGGGCGACCTCGGCGGCCCGGCTGGGGTTGTCGCTCTTGGCGATCACACCGAAGGCGGGGGTGTCGGGGGTACCGCCGACCGCCATCACGGTCTGCGAGCCGACCAAGGTGACGATGTCGTCGGGCAGGGTCAGGTTGAGCTCGTTGGCGAGGTTGTCCAGCACGTCCTGCAGCCCTGCCTGCCTGAGCTGCTCGTAGGCTTGCGTGATCAGCGTGTCACCGCCCGATGCGCCGAGCGCCGCGACGGTGTCGTCCGGCAGGCTGGCCAGCCGGCTGCCAAGGGGTGCGCGAGTGGCCGCCTGCTGCTGGCCGAACGCCTTGACCAGCAGGTCCGCGGTGGTGTCGGTGAACCGCAGGCTGGCCGCGACCCGGGCACCCTTGATGAGGTCAATCGTGGCGTTCCCGGTCCCGGGCACGTACCTCAACCCGTGCTCAACGTCGGCCCAGGCGGTGAGCACACCCTCGTCGCCGCCGACCGCCTTCACGTCGTCGCGGTAGGTTGAGCTGCCGGACAGCGAGCTGGCGGCGGCGTCGGTAGCTGCCTGCTGCGCGATCTCCTGTGTCTCGGCGACCACCACGGTCTTGTTGCCCACGACGTAGCCGAAGCTCATGTCCTGCTTGAGCCTGGCCAGGCCGTCGCGGGCCTTGCCGGTGTCGGTCGCCTCGACCACGAAGACCGGCCGGATCCTGCCGCGTTGCGGGTCGGCGGCCACGGCGGCGTGCTTGCCGAGCCAGGGCCGGACGTTCCGCACGAAGCGCTGGCGATCGTCCGGGTTGCCGAACAGTGGTTCGAGCAGGCCGTCGACGAGGTCACCGGCGCTCTCGTTGACCTTCAGGTCCGGGAAGTGCGAGAGGAACCGCAGCGCGGCGACCTTCTGCCCGGCCGGCGGGTCGAGGTTGACCTCGGCATAGGCCACGACGTCGGCCGGGACCTGTTTGTCGAGCGTGGTGCCTCCGCCGGAGAGCAGGGCGTACGCCGCGACGCTCGCCCCCGCGATCGCGACCACGCTGCCTGCGGCGATCCCGATCCACAGCCCGCGGCGCCGCTTCGGCGTCGCGGCGCCGGGGAAGCCTGGCCCGCCGGCCAGATACTCGGTCGGATATGGCCCGGTCTGGTACGGCTGCTGGTAGTACTGGCCCGGCGGGTAGGCCGCGGTTGGCTGGTCCACACCGCCTTGGTACGGCTGGTATGGCTGGTATGGCGGGACGGGCTGAGTGCCCGGGTACGGCTGGCCGGGATTGGGCTGGCCCGGTGTCGGCGGCCAAGCGTGAGGCGGTCCAGCGTAAGGTGCCCCGCCCGGAGGGCCACCCGGTGGCTGCGGCGAAGCGCCAGGCTGCCCCTGATCCGCGGGATCCGGCTGGTCCGCTGGTCGATCGTCCGACATGGGTCCCCCTCCGGCTGCTGCAAGAACACCCATTGTGACCTGCCAGCGTCGGGCGGGGTTCCAGCACGCCGTGCTCGTGGGCGGCTTGACCGCTAGCCTGGACCTCCGGTGCCATTGGCCGTGGTGACCGGATCACCCGCATCGACCATCCCCCCGAGGAGTCACGTGCCCACCGGCAAGGTCAAGTGGTTCAGCGCGGACAAGGGTTTCGGGTTCCTGTCCCGCGACGGTGGCGAGGATGTGTTCGTACACCGTGACGCGCTCCCCGCCGGGCTCACCGAGCTCAAGCCGGGCCAGCGGGTGGAGTTCGGCATCGTGGCGGGCCGGCGCGGTGACCAGGCGTTGAGCGTGCATGTCCTCGACCCGTTGCCGAGTGTGGCCAAGGCCCTGCGCAAGAAGCCGGACGAGATGGTGCCGATCGTCGAGGACATGATCAAGCTGCTGGACGGCCTGGAGGGCACCTACCGGCGGGGCCGGCACCCTGATCCCAAGACCGTCCGCCAGGTGGCCTCGGTGCTGCGCCGGGTCGCTGACGACCTCGAGTCGTCCTGACCCGAGGAGCCCGGCCGCCTCCAGGCCGGGCTGGGGCCATGAGACGGTAACCGGACCTCACGGCGAGCCGTCCGACCTACGATCAGCGCAACGGCGGGCATGGCGGGGTGAGGCCGGCCACGGCGGCCCGCCCGAGCAGCGCCTCGGCGGCGGCATAGCCCTCCGCGCCCAGGTCCCGGCTGAACTCGTTGACGTACAGCGCGATGTGCTGCCGCTGTACCTGCGCGGCTAGCTCCTGCGCGTGCTCGGCGACGTAGGCCGCACTGGCGTCCGGGTGTGCCCAGGCGTACTCCACGGACTCGCGCACCACTGCGGCCAGCGCCGGCAGGTCGAGCGAGCGCCGGGCCAGGATCGCGCCGAGCGGGATCGGCAGCCCGGTCTCGGCCTCCCACCAGTCGCCGAGGTCGGCCAGGCAGCTCAGCCCGTACGACGGATAGGTGAACCGCGCCTCGTGGATGACCAGCCCGGCGTCGTACCGGCCGTCCGCCACCGCCGGCATGATCCGGTCGAACGGCACGATGTCGACCCGAGCCGGGGGCTCGCCCGCACTCCACAGCCGGAACAGCAGGTATGCCGTGGTCCGGTTGCCCGGCACCGCCACCCGGGCACCGCGCAGCCCGGCCCGACCGCGCAGCCCGGCCCGACCGCGCAGCCTGGCCCGACCGCCCGGCCCCGCCGCGGTCAGCACCAGCGGACCGCACCCCCGGCCGAGCGCCCCACCGCACGGCAGCAGCGCGTAGTCGGCCAACAACCACGGCAGCGCCGCGTACGACACCTTCACCACGTCGTACTCTGCCCGCTCGGCCGCAGTGTTCGTGACGTCGACGTCGGCGTAGCTGACCGCGACCGGCGGCGCGCCCGGCAGCAGCCCATGCGACCAGGCGTGAAAGACGAACGTGTCGTTTGGGCACGGCGAGTGGGCCAGCGAGAGCCGGGCGGTCACGGCAGCTCCACCGCGGGCTCTACCAGGAGCTCCATCAGGGGCTCCGCCAGCAGCGCGGCCAGCGCGCGGCCGAGCACCGCCAGCGCGCCGGGCACGTTCCAGCTCGCCCGGTCGCGCCGGCCGACCAGGTTGGACACGGTCCTGACCTCCAGCATCGGTACGCCGTACGCCCGGGCCGCGGCATGCACCCCGGCACCCTCCATGGCCTCGGCCACCGCCCGGTGCCGCCCGGCCAGCAGCGCGGCCCGGTCGTCGGTGCCGGTCGCCGTGGAGACGGTCAGCACCGGACCGACCGTACCGCCGGTCCGGGCGGCCGCCGTGGCGACCAGCGTCGGGCCGAGCTCGTGCTCGGTCTCGCCGAACCCCAGCTCGGCCAGGCCCAGGAACCCGCCGGGTGAGTCGGCGCCCAGGTCGGCGTGCACCACCCGACTTGCCACCACGACGTCGCCGACCGCGGCCCGCCCAGCGAACCCACCCGCGATGCCCGCGCACACCACCAGGTCGTACGGCGCCTCCCCGGGCAGCAGCCCAGCACCGGGCAGCCCAGCACCGAGCAGGGCCGCGGCGCCCGCGCCGGCCGCCGCCGGTCCGATGCCACAGCTCGCCACCGCCACCGTGCCGGCCGCTGTCTCGACCGTCCGTACGCCGTAGCCCCGCTGGTCAGCGGTGCTGCGGGCCGGGCCGAGCCGCGCGGTGGCCGCGTCCCGCTCGGGCGGTACGGCGGTGACCACGAGCACCCTGCTCGCGAGCCCGCGGCTCCCGGCGCCGCGGCTCATGGGGCGCGGCTCACGGCGCCACGATGCCGGCCCGGCGCCGCTGCATCATCGTCACCGCGAACGCCGCCACCAGCAGCAGCGCGGCCACCGAGAAGCCGACCCGGCCGTTGCTCGGCAGCGCGATGCCCAGCCCCCCGCCGAACACCCAGGCAAGCTGCAGCACCGTCTCGGACTGCGCGAACGCCGACGCGGCCAGCCGCTCCGGCACCTCCCGCTGGATGATCGCGTCCAGGGCAAGCTTGGCCAGGCTGTTCGCCGCGCCCACCACGAGGGCGACCAGCACCGCGGTCTCGATGCTGTACGCGACGGCGGCCAGCACGCAGGCACCGGCCGAGGTCCCGATCGAGGCCAGCACGACGAGGTCCGGCCGAGCCAGCGGGAGCTTCGCGCCGGCCGCGGTACCGAGCAGGCTGCCCCCCGCGGCGGCCGCCACGATCGCACCGAGCTCGACCGCCGCCGCCGTACCGTGCAGCCGGCTCTGGATCAGGAAGGCCATGAACAGGGTGAGGAACCCGGACAGCCCGCGCACCGCCGAGGTGGCCCGCAGCGCGAGCACGACCCGCGCGCCGAGCACGCCGCGGCTGCGCCAGAAGCCGGCCTTCAGCGGCTCGGGTGCCGCGCCGGTGTCGGGCGAGTCGACGTGCCGGGGCAGCCGGACCGCCATCACCGCGCCGACCACGAACACCGCCGCGGTGATCCGCAGCGCCCAGGGGTAGCTGCCGGTCAGCTTGATGAAGCCGCCGGTGAGGAGGGCGGCCACCGTGGCGGCCCCGAGGCCGAAGATCGACATCCGGGCGTTCGCCGTCACCAGGGTCAGCTGCGCCGGCATCACCCGCGGCACGGCGGCGCCGCGCAGCACGGAGTACGACTTGGCCAGCACGAGCGCACCGAACGCCGCCGGGTAGAGCGCGATGCTGTGGAAGTTCGCCGCCATCACGTAGGCCAGCAGTGCCCGGCCGAGCAGGGTGCCGCCCAGGGCCCAGCGGCGGCCCCGGTGCAGCCGGTCCAGCACCGGCCCGACCACCGGTGCGACCAGCGCGAACGGCGCCATCGTGATGAGCAGGTAGAGAGCGACGTTGGCGCGCTGCTGGCTGGTCGCGGCGGAGAAGAAGATCGTGCCGGCCAGGCAGACGGCGATCATCATGTCGGCGGCCATGTTCACCGCGTTCAGCCAGATCAGCTTGTTCAGGCCGGTCTCGCCGGCCCCCTGTGCCCGGCTGGCGGCGCCGATCTTGCGGACGAGCAGCTTCGAGAGGTACCTCGTGCGTAGGGCGGCAACCCGAGTGACCGTGATCTTGCGCGGGCCGGGGCCGAGGTCGGGGCCGGGCGGCGGGACGAACCGCCCGTGACCGTCCCCGCCGTGGTCCGGCGCGGCGTTGCCCCGGCCGCCGTACCGGCCGGCGGCGTACCGCTCGGTGAAGCCGGGGTCGCCCACCGGACCCTGGCGAGCCCGCGGGTGGGGCTGCCGGGGAGGGGGCTGGCGGTAGTACCCGGCGTCCAGCCGCTCGGTGGGCTCGGTCCGGTCGGTGCGCTGGTCGGCGTACGGGTCGGGCGAGCTGCTCCGGCCGGCCCGGCCACCGCCTCGCCGGGGCGGGCGGCGCCGGCCGCCGGAAGCAGGGTCCCCTCGCGTCACGGCTCCATCCTGCCTTACGAACATCGCTGACCCGGCGGCACGGCGGACGTCGAACAGGTGTCATCATGTCGGCGTGAACACGCCAGCCTCGACCACCAGCCAGCGGGCCGGTGCAGGCCGCCCCAGCCGTCTCGACGCCGCGTGTGCCGCCGCCGTGAGCCTGGCCCGGGCAAGCGCCGAGGAGGTGACCCCCGGCCTGGTCGGTGCGCATCTGGGCGTGCAGGCGGAGGAGGAGCGGGTGGCGACCCATCTGTTCGACTCGCTGCAGCCGGGATACCGGGGCTGGCGCTGGGCGGTCACGGTGGCCCGGGCGTCCCGGGCCAAGCTGGTGACCGTTGATGAGGTGTGCCTGCTGCCTGGCCCGGATGCGATGCTCGCGCCGGAGTGGGTGCCGTGGAGCGAGCGGCTGCGGCCGGGCGATCTCGGCGTCGGCGACCTGCTGCCGACCGCGCCGGACGACGACCGGCTGGTACCGGCGTACGTGCTGTCTGATGACCCGGGGCTGGCTGGCGACCTTGGACCGCCGGGTGACCCAGGGTCGTTGGGTGGCCCAGGGCTGTCGGGTGACCCAGCGTTGGGTGACCCAGCGCTGGGTGACCCGGGGCTGTTGGGCGATCCGGGGCTGATGGGCTATCCAGGGCTGGCCGACGACGCGCTGTTCGCCGGGGTGGCGGCCAGGCTCGGTCTCGGCCGGGCCCGGGTGATGTCCCGGTCCGGCCGGCTGGACACCGCGGAGCGGTGGTACGCGGGGGAGGGCGGGCCGGACAGCTCGATGGCCCGGCACGCGCCGGCCCGGTGCGGTACATGCGGCTTCTGGCTGCCGGTGGCGGGCTCGCTGTCGGCGCTGTTCGGGGTGTGCGCCAACGAGTTCGCACCCCGGGACGGGATGGCGGTCGCGGCCGATCATGGCTGTGGGGCGCACTCCGAGGCGCTGGTCGAGGAGGCGCCGCCGACGCCGCCACAGGCGCTGTTCGACGACACCCGGGTCGACGTCGAGGTGCATCCCGCGGAGACGGATGAGCCGCTCGGGCATAGCTGACCCGTTTGGCACCGCCGCGATCCGGAGCGGGGTGCTGGCGTCCTGGTCGGGCTCGCCGGACCGGTTCCGGGAGGACGCCAACGCCGAGGAGGATCTCACCCTCGGCTCCTACCGGGACCGGCTGGTCGTCGAGCTCGCGCAGAACGCCTCCGACGCCGCGCTGCGGGCCGGGGTGCCGGGCGTGCTCCGGCTGTCTGTCGCGGATGGCGTGCTGGGCGCGGCCAACACCGGTGCGCCGCTGGACGCCGCGGGGGTACGGGCGCTGGCCACGCTGCGGGCGTCGGCGAAGCGGGGTGGTACGACGGTCGGCCGGTTCGGCGTGGGGTTTGCCGCGGTGCTGGCCGTCTCGGACGAGCCGTCGGTGGTGTCGGCCGGTGGCGGGGTGCGGTTCTCCCGGGCGGACACGGCCGTGGCGGTGGCGCAGGTCGCCGGGCTGGCCGGTGAGCTGGCCCGGCGTGGTGGTCAGGTGCCGGTGCTGCGGCTGCCGTGGGCGTGCGACGGCGCGCCGCCGGCCGGGTTCGACACGCAGGTGCGGCTGCCGCTGCGGCCGTCCGCCGAGCCGGTCGCCCGGGCCGCGCTGGCGGCGGTGTCCGCGGAGCTGCTGCTCGCGCTGCCCGGTCTGGAGCGGATCGAGGTCGACGGCCGGGTGCTCACCCGGACCGGCGGCGCGTCCGGCGTCCCGCCTGACGTCGCGTCCAGCGGTGCGTCCGACGGTGTGGTGGAGCTGCGCGACGGCGCGACCGCGCGGACCTGGCGGGTACGGCGGCGGACCGGCGAGCTGGCCGCGGAGCTGCTGGCCGACCGGCCGGTCGAGGAGCGAGAACGTCCACAGTGGACTGTCACCTGGGCGGTGCCGGTCGGGGCCGACGGCGGTCCGGAGCCGATGCCGCCCGGCCAGGTGGTGCACGCGCCGACCCCGTCGGACGAGCCGCTGTCGCTGCCGGCCCGGCTGCTCGCGACGTTCCCGCTCGACCCGGCCCGGCGGCGGGTGGCGGCCGGGCCGCTGACCGACTTCCTGGTGGGGCAGGTCGCGGCCGGGTACGCCGAGCTGGTGGCGGCACTGCCGGCCACCCCGTCGGTGCTCGGCCTGGCGCCGCGGCCGGGGCTGGCCGCGGCCGAGCTGGACGCGCGGATCTGCAGTGCCGCGCTGGCCGAGCTGCGGCACCGGCCCTGGCTGCCGGTGGTGGCCGCCGTCCCGGCGGACGGCGACGCAGGTGCCGGTGACCGGCTGGCGCCGGAGCGGGTGGCGCCCGCCCGGGCAGCGGCGGACCCGGCAGCGGCGGAGCGGGTGGCGCCCGCCCGGGCGTGCGTGCTGGACGCCGCCGGTCCGGATCTGGTCGCCGCGCTGGCCGACCTGCTGCCCGGCCTGCTGCCGGACGGGTGGTCCGGGCGCCGGCTGGCCGCCGTGCTTGACCCGCTCGGGGTCCGCCGGCTGTCCACCGCGGACATCGCGGAGCTGGTGTCCGGGGTGGACCGGCCGCCGTCGTGGTGGCAGCGGCTCTACGCCGCACTGGAGCGGGCCACGCTGGAGCAGGCCGACCGCGAGGCGCTGGCCGGGCTGCCGGTGCCGCTCGCGGACGGCCGGCTGGTCACCGGGCCGCGCGGCCTGCTGGTCCCGGCGGTCGAGCTGCCGGCGGTGGGGCTGGAGGTGCTCGGGCTGCGGGTCGTACACCCGGACGCCGCACACCCGTTGTTGGAGCGGCTCGGCGCGGTGCCGGCCACGGCACGCGGCGTGCTCGCGGACGGCCGGGTCCGGGCCGCGGTGGAGGCGTCGTACGACGAGCCGGACCCGGAGCCGGTGGCCGCCGTGGTGCTCGGGCTGGTCCGGGCCGCCGGGGTCGCGCCGGGCGAGCTGCCCTGGCTGGCCGAGCTCGCGCTGCCGACCGAGGACGGTGGCTGGGCGCCGGCCGGTGAGCTGCTGCTGCCCGGCTCGGAGCTGGCCGCGGTGGTCTCGGCCGACTCGCCGTTCGGGGTGGTCGACCGGTCCTGGGTGCGGCGGTGGGGCGAGCTCGTGCTCGGTGCGACCGGCGTGCTGCGCACCTTCACCGTCCTGGACGTGTCCGATGTGGACACCGCCGCGGCCGAGCACGACCTCGACGGCGAGGAGGACTACTACGACGCGCTCGCCGACCGGCTGCCCGCCCAGGACACGCCGGTCCGGCTGGCCGGGCTGGTGGCGGTGCGCGACCTGGAGCTGGTCCGGGGCGACGCCTGGCCGCGGGCGCTGGCGCTGCTGGCCGCGCCGCCGTTGCGGGCCGCGGTCGAGCGGCCGGCGATCGCCCTGCTGGCGGACGGCTCGCGCGTCGAGGTGCCGTCGTACACGCGGTGGTGGCTGGCGAGCCATCCGGTGCTGGCCGGCCGGCGGCCAGCTGAGCTGCGGCTGCCGGCCGCCGTCGAGCTCGCCGGCCTGTACGACGAGGCACCCGGCGACCCCGGCTGGCCCGGTGACCCCGACCTGCTGGCGCTGCTGGGCTGCCTGTCCACCGTGGACGACGTGCTGGCGGATCCGGAGCTGGCGGCGGAGCTGGTCGCCCGGCTGGGTGACCCGGACCGCCGGGTGGACGGCGGGCTGCTCCGGCGCGTGTACGGCCTGCTGGCCGGCATGCTGGACGGGTACGACGTGTCACCGCCGGCCCGGGTGCGGGTCGCGCCGGAGCTGGTGGTGCCCGCCGCGGACGCGGTGGTGCTCGACGCGCCGTACCTGCTGCCGCTGCTGGGCGGGTCGCCGGTGGTGCCGGCTGGCGGCCAGCCCCTTCCGGTGGCGGACCTGCTCGACCTGCCGCTGGCGTCGGAGCTGGTCTCGGGTCGGGTGGAGTCGGAGCCGGCCGAGACGGTGGCGTGGCCGGACGTCCCGGGTGCCGCGCTGGCCGCCGAGCGCTGCGGGGCGACGGCCGTGCCGTCCGCGCTGGTGGCCCGGCACGCCGAGCTCCGGGTGGCCGGCCGGGTGGTGCCGTGGTGGCCGGCCGGCGAGGTCGACCACGTGCACGCCTCGGCCGGGGCCGCCGCGCTCGGCCGGGCACTGGCCTGGCGGCTGGGCCAGTGGCGCTGGCGGGCCGCCGCGGTTGAGGCCCTGACCCGGGCAGACCCCGCTGGCGTCGCCACCCTGCGCGCTGAGGACGCCGCCGGCTGACCGCCGCCCCGTTCGCGACTTGTCGAGGATAAGTCGAGCAAATCGGGCACGGAAATGCCGAAATACCCCCGACAAGTGGTGGCTACGAGCGGGCCAGCGCCTGGCTCACCGTGCGGACCACGTACGCCGGTCGCTGCACCGCGTCGTACCAGGTGAAGCGCAGCAGCACCCAGCCGCGCTGGACCAGGGCGTTCTGCCGGGAGCGGTCGCGAAACACCGCCTGGGGCAGCTCGTGAACGGTCCGCCCGTCGGCCTCGATGCCCAGGCGTCGTTCGCGGTAGCCCAGGTCGATCCGGTAGATCTCGCGACCACGCCTGTCCACAATCGACACCTGCGGCTCGGGCGCCGGCAGGCCGGCGTCGAGCAGGACGAGTCGGATCGCGGTCTCCAGGGGAGACTCGCTGCGCGGGTCGACGAGGTCGCACCAGGCCCGTGCCCGGCGCACCCTTGGCACCCGGACTGCCGCCGCCAGCACCCTGCGGACGTCGGCGGCGGAGGCCTTGCCGGCCCGGATCGCCCACTCGCACGCCGCGACGGCAGTGAGCCGGTCGGAGTCGAGCAGCAGGTCCATGGCAGTGCGGGCGGGCGTGGTGGCCGGTGCGCCGGACCGTCGTGACGTCGCCTGGCGCCAGCCGGTGTGCGTGGATCCGCAGCCCGGGCCGGTGCGGCCGCCGGCCGCCGCGGCACACCGTGACGTGGTCCAGCCGCGAGCGTGTCACCAGCGGAAAGCCCCACAGCTCGGCCGCGGTGTCATGGCTCACCACCGCGCCCCGCACGTCCAGCCCGGCGAGCGCGGCCCGCGCCCGGACCGCGGGTGTCACCGGCGGCAACGGCGGTCCGCCGAGGACGTAGACGCCGCGCTGCAGGGCTCGGCACCAAGATCGACCGACGGCGGCACGCCGGTACGCCGGATCCACGCCGGCCAGCAACGCGGCCTCGCGGGTGACGATGCCGCCGTGCGCGGCGGCGACCTCCCTGAGACGGGTCTCGTGATCGGATCTCGGCACCGTGCCACGGTCGGGCCTACGGTCGGCACGGCGACAGGTCGAGCGGGGTCGCTGTGGACAACCTTGCCCGCTGTGGACAACCGTTCGAACGGATGAGCGAGCCGCTGCTGGCCCGCCCGTAGCCACCACTTGTCGGGGGTATTTCGGCATTTCCGTGCCCGATTTGCTCGACTTATCACCGACAAGTCGCGAAGCTCTAGCTAGCTACGGCGGCGGCGGGCGTGGACGAGGCCGAGCGCCGCGGCGCCGGCCAGGCCGGCCCACAGCGGGGGCAGCAGCACGGCCGCCGGCCAGGTGCCACCCACCTCGTACTCCAGCGGCCAGAGTCCCTGGTCGCCCCGCAGGTGCAGCCCGCCGGCCACCGCGAACACCAGGCCGAGCAGGAAGAACATCCCGCACCACATGGCGATCCGGCGCCGTGCCGCGGCGGCGTTCTCGGCACCACGGACCAGTCGCACGCCGGCCACGAGCAGCAGGCAGGCGGCCAGCACCGTCGCCGGCCACCACAAGGGGGAGCGGGACAGCACGCTGCCCAGGCCGGCGGCCCGGCCGCCCGACACCAGGTCGGCCCGGACCGGCATCCCGAGGAACGCCCCGAGCAGCCACCAGCCGAGGTTCGGCGCGGCGGAGATGGCCAGGCCGGACAGCAGCCGCCGGTCCTGCCCGATCGTGACCGGGTCGCCGTCCGCCGGGGCCGCCTCCAGGGCCAGCAGGATGCCAAACGTGCCGACCGCGCCGGCCACCAGCACGACCGTCCGGACGGCCCGGGCCGGCTCGGCCAGCCGCTCCCACCACATCCGGACCACCGGTGCGAGCTGGGAGGTGTCGTAGCTGACCGCGACCGCGCCGGCCACGATCCCGCCCAGCACCAACCCGCCGATCGGCGCGGCCAGGTACCCGGCGGAGATGAGGGTCCCGTCGCCCGTGGTGTGGCGCGACAGCAGCGCCGCCACCAGGCCGAACGCGGCAAGCACCGCTGCCACCCGGCAGGCCTGCCCGAGCCGCTGCCGTACGGTGTCGTTCGCCCGGCCGGTGGCGAACCGGCCGTGCACCGCCCGGGCCAGCACCAGGGCGAGCGCGCCGGTCAGCAGCAGGGGGAACGCACGCACCTCGTAGCTGAGGCTGTGCGGGCCGATGCCGCCGTCCGGGTCCGGCACGAGCATCTGCCAGCGGCCGCCGAGGGCCACCGCCAGCAGCGCGGACGGCGTGCCGACCCAGCTCACCGCCGGTTCGCTGCCCGCTGGGACGAGCAGCACGGCGACCGCCGCGGCCAGCACGTACGTCGCCAGGCCGGCCACCAGCACCGACCGGGCGGCGCCGGCCCAGTCGCGGGTGCCGCGGTCGACCGCCACCCGGGTTGGTGCCCGCGGCCCGGCCGCGACGGTGTCCCTGACCTGCCACGGCCGGGCGGTGGCCAGATCGTCGGGTGTGCCGGTGGTGCTGGGTGTGCCGGGTGCTACGGGCGCTACGGGAGCGCCGCACCGCGGGCAGCGGTCGGCCTCCACCACGAGCTCCCCGGCGCACAGCGGACACAGCACGCCGTTTAGCGTAGGCGGGCGAGGCCCGGCCTCCGGCGGGTCGGGCCTATCGGCGCCGGTTCGCCCGGGCGGACAGGTAGATGCCGAGCAGGCCGAGCAGCCAGCCGGCCAGCGTGGTCCAGAGCCATTGCGCGTGGGCGGCCTCGGCAGCCCGGCCGCGTACCAGCAGCAGCACCACCAGCACACAGAACGCGATGAACCACAGCACTGTGCCGACCACGACGACGGTGACCGCGTTGACCTCGAGGGGCTCGGGCGCCGGGCGGTCCGGGGTCGGGCGGCTCGGCCGGTCCTGCTGGGCCGGCGGCGGTTCGGGCACATCACGCAGGTTACCGGCCCTGCCGGCGATCCGGCCTGGCCGCTTTCCAGGTCACCCCGACCGGCAAGATTGTGAGATAGGCTAACTATCGTGCCCAGGACCGCCGCCCCCGAAAGTGTGCTAGCCAGCGCCTTGCGCCTCACCGTGGTCCGGCTGAACCGTCGCCTCCGGGCGCAGCGCGCGGACACGTCGGTCACCCTCACCCAGCTCGCCGCGATGTCCACATTGGACTCTCATGGTCCGCAGACACCCGGCGCGCTCGCCGCGCACGAGAAGGTGCAGCCGCCGTCGATGACCCGGGTGCTGGCCGCCCTGGAGGAGAAGGGCCTGGTGCTGCGCCAGCCGCACCCGACTGACGGCCGGCAGGTCATCGTCGAGCTCAGCCCGGCCGGCAAGCGGCTCTGCCGCGACGAGGTGCGGCTGCGGGAGGCCTGGCTGTCCCGGCGGGTCGGCGAGCTCGACCTGGAGGACCGGGAGGTGCTACGCAAAGCGGTCGACGTGATCAACCGGATGGTGGAGTCGGAGTGACATCTGGGGCGACGAAACCACCCGGCACGACGCGGCGCACGGAGATGTTCCGGGCGCTGCGGACCAGAAACTACCGGCTCTTCGCCAGCGGCCAGCTCCTCACCAACGTCGGCACCTGGATGCAGCGGATAGCGCAGGACTGGCTTGTCCTGGAGATCTCCAACAGCGGCACGGCGCTCGGCCTGGTCACCGCGCTGCAGTTCCTGCCGACCGTCCTGTTCGGGCTGTGGGGCGGCGTGCTGGCGGACCGGTCCGACAAGCGCAGGCTGCTGATAGGCGTGCGGGCCGCGATGGGCGCCCAGTCGCTGCTGCTCGGCGTGCTGGCGGTCACCGGGCAGGCCCAGCTCTGGCACGTCTACGGGCTGGCCGCGCTGCTTGGCCTGACCACCGCGGTCGAGATGCCGACCCGGCAGTCGTTCGTGGTCGAGATGGTCGGCCCGGACGACCTGCCAAACGCCGTCGGCCTGAACTCCGCCATCTTCAACTCGGCCCGGATCGTCGGCCCGGCGGTGGCCGGGCTGCTGATCAACGTGGTCGGCACCGGCTGGGTCTTCATGATCACCGCGGCCACCTCAGGGGCGGTGATCGTCGGCCTGCTCCGGATGCGGGTCACCGACCTGTACCGGGCACCGGCACCCGGCCGTGGCAAGGGCCAGCTCCGGGCGGGGCTTCGCTACGTGCGCGGCCGGCCGGACCTCGTCGTCCTGCTCGTGCTGGTCTTCGTGCTCGGCACGTTCGGCCTGAACTTCCAGCTCACCCTGGCCCTGATGGCCCGGCAGGTGTTCCACCGGGGCGCCGGGGCGTACGGCCTGCTGACGACCTGCCTGGCGGTGGGCTCGCTGGCCGGTGCGCTGCTGGCCACGGTGCGCACCCGCCGGCCGCGGCTACGCTTCCTGCTCGCCGCGGCTGGCGGGTTCGGCGTGCTGGAGGCGGTAGCCGGGCTGATGCCGACGTACTGGTCGCTGGCACCGATGCTGGTGCTGGCCGGCGCGGCGGCGCTGACCTTCACCACGGCGTGCAACTCCACGATGCAGATGAGCACCGTGCCGGCCATGCGGGGCCGGGTGATGGCGCTGTACCTGCTCGCCTTCCTGGGCGGTACGCCGCTCGGCGCGCCGGTGATCGGCTGGGTCGGGCAGCACTACGGGCCGCGGGCCAGCATCGTGGCCGGTGGCCTGGCCTGCGCGCTGGCCGCGGTCGCCGTCGGGCTCGTGCTGGCTCGGCGGCGCGGGCTGCGGCTCCACGACCTGGCCGCCGGCGTCCGGCACCCGGGTGCCAGCGGACCGCGGCGTACCGCCGACCCTGAGCCGGCCGCTCCGGAGTGCGACCGGGCGGAGCCGGTGCGGGCGGCCCGGTAGGCACGCGGTGCGGTTGTTCGTCGCCGTACGGCCGGACGAGCGGGCGCTGGCCGCGCTGGAGCGGGCGGTCCAGCCGTTGCGTACGGCGGCCGGCGGGCCGCGCTGGGTCGACCCCGCCCGGTGGCACGTCACGCTGGCCTTCCTGGGCGAGGTGGCCGAGCCGCGGCTGCCCCGGCTGGCGGCGGCGCTGGACCCGGCTGCGCTGGACCCGATGGCGCTGGGTCGGCCGGCTGCGCTAGGGCCGGCGGTACCGGTCCGGCTGCGGATCGCCGGTGCCGGCACCTTTCCGGCCCGGTCGGCGCCGCGGGTGCTCTGGGCCGGGCTGGCGGGTGACCTGGCCGCGCTGCACACGCTGGCCCGGGTGGTCGGCCGGGCCGCCCGGTCGGCTGGGATCCCGGTCGAACGCCGGCCGTTCGCGCCGCATCTCACCCTCGGCCGGTGGCGCCCTGGCGACCCGGTGGACCGCGACCTCGTCCAGCGGCTGGCCAGCTACGCCGGGCCGGCGTTCGAGGTGGGGGAGTACCTGCTGATGCGCAGCCACCTCGGCCCGGCGCCCCGTTACGACCTGCTCCGGACCTGGTCGCTGCCCGGCCGGGCGTAGTCGTCTCGGCGGCTTGGAATGCTGGAATGCTGGTCCGCATGGGATACCGGTTCGACCAGGACACAGCGGTGACGGCGGTGGAGGGCTCCCCGCCGGACGGCCGGCCGCGGTACGGCGTCACGCTCGACCCGGAGTGGGGGATCTCGCCGGCGACGCTGCACGGCGGGTACCTGCTCGCGGTGGCCTGCCGGGCCGGGCTGGCCGACGATCCGCATCCCGATCTGCTCGCTGCCGCGGCGAGCTTCCTGCGGACGCCGTCGCCCGGGCCGGCCGAGGCGACCGTGGAGCGGACCAGGACCGGCCGGCGGGTCGGCTTCTCCCGGGTGCTGCTCAGCCAGGACGGCGCGCCGTTCCTGGACGCCACGGTGACCACCGGCACCCTGACCTGCGACGATCCGGAATGGGCGGACGGGGCTGCGGTGCGGATGCCGGTGGGCATGCCGGCTCCGGAGGAGTGCCCCGAGATGCCCGCGACGCTGCCGGACGGGCGGCCGATCGGCATGCGGTCGGTGCGCGAGTCCCGGCTGGACCCGCGGATGCCGTGGCTGGCCGGCCGGTTCGACGGGCCGCCGGAGACCGCGGGCTGGCTGCGGTTCGCCGACGGGCGCGAGCCGGACGACCTGTCGATGCCGTTCTTCGCTGACGGGCTGCCGCCGGTGACGTTCGCGCGGGGCGAGCTCGGCTGGGTGCCGACGGTGCAGATGACGGTGCTCGTGCGGGCCCGGCCGGCGCCCGGCTGGGTGCTGGCGAGGATGCGGGGCGGGCACCAGACCGGCGGGTATCTCGACGAGGACGCCCAAGTCTGGGACTCCGCCGGGCGGCTGGTCGCCCAGGCTCGCCAGCTCGCCGTCACCCCCCGCCCCAGCCGGCCGCGGTCCGGGTGACCCTCAGGCCGGTCGGTCCTCCATCAGCGCGTGCAGGTTCCCCTCAGTGTCGCGGAAGAAGGCCAGCCAGAGCTCGGTGCTGCCGTCGTTGTGCACCGCGTGCGGCTTCTCGACGAACCGCACCCCACGGCCGGTGAGCTCGGCGTACGACGTGTCGATGTCCGGCACCCGGAAGTACAGCGTCGCGGCGGCCCTGAGCTCCGGCCGTTCCGGTACGCCGAGGTACAGCCGGATGCCGTCGCAGTCGAAGAACGCCATCGGCTGGCCGGACACCTGGAACAGCAGCGGCAGGCCCAGCGCGTCCCGGTAGAAGGCGACGGCTCGGTCGATGTCCGACACGCTGACCAGGATCTGGCCGATGGACTGGAGCGCCATTGTGCCCACCTCCACGGTTGACGGGGCACAGGCTAGCCTGCCGGACCGGCCGTCGCCGGCCGGGCGGCCGGGCGGCGACGTCAGCGTCCGGTCTCGGGGTCGCCCGCCCGCAGCTCCCCGTCGCGCATGAGCAGGAACCGGTCGGCGTGCGCCCAGGTCCGCGGGTCGTGCGTGGCGATCAGGCAGGCCGAGCCGGCCAGCGCCAGCTGGCGGAACGTGGTGAACAGCGTGCGAGTCCAGGCCGCGTCCTGGTGCGCCGTCGGCTCGTCGGCTAGCAGCAGGGCCGGCCGGAGCAGCAACGCCCGGGCCACCGCACAGCGCTGCTGCTCGCCGAGCGAGGCCTGCCGCGGGTACCGGCCAGCCAGGTGCGCCATCCCGAACAGCTCCATCAGGTGCTCGGCCCGGGGGCCGAGCTCGTCGAGCCGGCGGGTCAGCAGGGCCGGCATCGTGATGTTCTCCCGCAGGGTCAGGTCAGCCAGCAGCCCGAGCGCCTGCGGCACCAGCGCCAGCTCCGCCCAGGCGAACTGTTCCGGTGCCCGGCCGGCGAGCTCGCCGCGCCAGTCCAGCCCGCCGCCATCCGGCCGCTCCCAGCCGCACAGCACGTTGAGCAGGGTGGACTTGCCCGAGCCGGACGGCCCGACCAGCGCGACCAGCTCCCCGGCGGCCAGCTCCAGGTCGACGTCCCGTAGCGCGTGCACCTCCTCCGCGCCGCGCCGGTACGACTTGGCCAGGCCCCGCCCGACGACAACCCGCTCGGCCACTACCATGACTCCACCACCCGACCGTGCTCGAGGCGCAGCAGGTGGTCGGCCGCGTCCACCACCCGGGGGTCGTGCGAGGACAGGATGAACGCGACGCCCTCGTCCCGCAGGTCGCGGACTGCCGCCAGCACCCGGTCGGCGCTGGCCGAGTCCAGCTCGGCGGTCGGCTCGTCGGCCACCACGACCGCCGGCCGCCCGACCACCGCGCAGGCGAAGGCAAGCCGCTGCTGCTCCCCGCCGGACAGCGTCTCCGGCCGGTGGTCGGCCCGGTGCCGCAGCCCGAGCAGCCCGAGCAACCGGTCGACCTCGGCCGGGTCCGGCGGCAGCCGCCGCAGCCGGCCGGCCAGCCGCACCTGGCCGGCCGCGTCCAGGTACTCGACCAGGTTGTCGGTCGGGTTCTGGAAGACGTAGGCCACCGCCGTACGGCGGAGCGCCCGCCGGCCGCGCGCACCGAGCGCGCCGGTCTCGGTGCCGGCGATCCGCACCGAGCCCGCGGTGGGCCGGTCCACGCAGGCCAGGATGCGTAGCAGCGAGGACTTGCCCGAGCCCGACGGGCCCGCGACCGCGGTCACCCGCCCCCAGGGGAAGTCCTTGTCCACCCCGGTGAGCGCCTGGACCTCCTCGTCCTCGGCGACGTACACCTTGCGCACCTCCCGGCAGACCGCCGCCGCACCGTCACGGGCCAAGGCGCAGCACCTCCGCGGGATCGGCCCGGCTAGCCGCGTGCTGGGCGTACGCCGCCGCGAGCAGCGCCACCGCGGCCGTGGCCACGCCCGCCCACAGCACGGTCAGCATCGGCAGGCTGAGCAGTGGCGCTGGCGGGCGGATCCGGTCCAGGTCAAGCCGGTGGTAGACCGCCAGCACCGCCACGGTCGCCAGCCCGGCGCCGACCACGAACGCGGCCCCGACCAGGATGGCCAGCTCGGCCAGCAGCGAGCCGGCGTGCGCCCGCCAGGTCAGCCCCATCCGGCTGGCCAGCGCGTAGCTGGCGACCCGCTGCCGCTGCCGGGTCTCCAGGTAGAGCAGCAGGCCGCCGACGGCGACCAGGCCGACCAGCGCGGCCAGCGCCTCCAGGTACCCGAACGCCCAGGTCACCCCCAGCAGGTTGGCCGCGTCGCGGACCGTGGCGTCGGTGAGGACGGTGAAGATGACCATGTTCTGGGCCAGTACGGCGGCCTGGGTCGCCCGGTCGTCGTCCGTCCAGAGCTCGGTGAACCGGGCCGCCGAGCGATCCACTGGGCCGAGCGCGCGGGCGTCGACGAGCAGCAGCGGATCCAGGCTGCGCCGGCCGGGCAGCACGGTCGCGGTGTCCACGACGTCGACGGTGAGCCGCCGGTGGCCGATCGTCAGCGGCTGTTGGCCGGCCGGCAGGCCCATGGCGACCGCGGCCAGCGGCCGGTCACCGGCCGGCGGGGTGGTGGCCGGCGGGGTGGCGCGGATCTTGGCCAGCACGGCGGCCAGCGGCTGGCCGCGGGCGAACCGGTCGTCCCAGAAGGCGTACCGCCCGACGGTGTCTGGGTCGACGGCCAGCACGGTCACCCGCCGGCCGCCGGCCCGGGCGTCCTCGTAGCGCAGCACCACGGTGGCGACCCGGCCCAGCGCAGCGGTGTCGGCCGGCAGCGTGGTGGACGAGACCGACGCGACCCCGCCGGTGACCACCCGCGCCTTCGCCTCCAGGGTGTACGACGTCGTCTGGGTGATCGCGCCGGAGTAGAGCAGCACGCCGATCGGCAGGCTCACCGCTGCCAGCACGGTCGCGCTGGCCAGCGGCGCCGCGGCCACCCGGCGAGCGGCCAGGTAGAGGGCCGGCGGCCACCGCCGCGAGCCCCGTCGCAGCGCCGGCAGCAGCAGGGTGAGCAGCCGGACCGACACCATCGCGCCGCCGGCCAGGAAGAGCAGCGGGAAGGCCACCAGCAGCAGGTTGACCTGGGCGACCTGGTGGTCGACCCTGACCGCCTCGCCCTGCCGGAGCTGCCGGTACGCCAGGCCCGCGGCGGCCAGCACGGCCAGCTCCCACGGCAGCCTGGCGGCCCACGACCGGCGTACGCCGAGCGGTCGCTCGACGGTGTTGCGTGCCCGTGCCCCGGCCACCAGGGCGAGCAGCGCGACGCCGGCCAGCAGCGCGCCGGCCGAGGTCAGGGCGGCCAGCCGTGGCGCCCACCCGTCGAGCTCCGGCGCCGGCCCGAACGTACGTACCAGCCACCAGGCCAGGCCCAGCCCGGCCGCGGACCCGACTGCCGCGGGCAGGGCCAGCTCCAGCGCCGCCAGCGTCGCCAGGCCGGCCGGTCCGACGCCGCGCGAGGCCAGCAGCCGGACCTCGGCGTGCCGCCGGTCCGCCCAGTAGCTGCCGGCCGCGCCGACCAGCAGCAGCGCGAGCAGGCTGCCGCCGAGTGCGATCGGGAGGACTGGGCCGCGCAGGCCGGCCCGGATCCGGTCGGCCTGGTCGGCGAAGTCGGCCAGGTTGCGGTTGCCATCGACCCGCGTCGTGACGTTGTCGGTGGGGTACCGCTCGCGGACCGCCGCGGTGGCCCGGTCCTGGGCGGCGACCACGGCCCGTGCTCCGGACACGGTCAGGTGTGGGGTGTCGATCGGGCTGGTCCAGCTTGCCGTCATCCGGGCTGGCGCGCCGTACTGGTCCTGGCCGGCCGCCGCCATGGCCGCCGACATCGACGCCGGGTCGGTGAGCAGCACCAGCGGTGGGGGCGGCGTGTTGGCGTAGGCGAGGTTGAGGAAAAGTTCGGTGTCACCGCACCAGTACGGGCGGACCGGCTCGCGGTACATGTCCTGGTAGGCGCCGACCACCCGGAGCCGCCCGCCCGCCCCGACCCGGATGGTGTCGCCGACGGTGACGCCGAGCTCCCGGATCGCGTCCCGCGGCAGCCAGGCCCCGGCGCCCGGTTGGCTGGTGCCGATCGGGGTGACGTGGCGCACCGCCGCGTCGCCGTACCAGAGCCGCGCCTGGGTGGCGTTGCTGCCGCTGCTGATCTGGACCGCGGTGGCCGAGAGCTGGGTGCGGTACGGCGCCGGCAGGCCGGCGGTGGCGAACGCCTTGGTCGCCACCGGGTCGAGGCTGGTGCCGACGCCGGCTCCGCCGAGCGCGGTCACCGAGGGGTAGGCGAAGTCCGGGCACTGCTGGCCGGCCATCGTCTGCAGCGCGGCCGACGAGGCGGCGGACAGGAACAGGGCGGCCGAGGAGCTGGCGCAGGTCAGGATCGCCGCCGCCGCCACGACGGCGAGCAGCACGGCTGGGTGCCGGAACGACCGCAGCGGGGCCCGGGTCCAGGGTGGCAGCAGCAGGATGCCGCCGCCGGTGCGGCGTGGGGGTGCCGGCGGGCCGGGCGCGGGCGCGGGCCGGGGCGCCCGGGTGTCCTCGTCCCGTACGGCGACCGGGTCCGCCGAGCGCCGTCCGTGGGCGGTGACGGTGGGCACTGTCCCGCTTGGCCCTGTCCCGGTGGGCACTGTCCGTACCTCCCGCCCACGACGGCGTCAGCTCCAGCCAGCATCACCCGGCCTGGCTGGCCGGTCGCCCGGCTTGCCCGGGTCGATACCAACTCGTGACGTCGCCCCTAGCCGGGCAGGGCTCGGACCAACGACAGGTCACCACTAGGCGCACAGGTGACCACACGAGGTGCGGGCCCAACGTGTGGTGACCTACCGGCGTTGTGGTGACCTCTTGGGTCTGTGCCCAACGACAGGTCACCGCTAGGCGCACAGGTGACCACACGACGTGCGGGGCGGTGCTTGGGCGCGGCAGAATCGGGGACGTGGCGACGTACGTGGACGTGGACGAGGTGGGCGACCCGCGGTTGGCGGACTTCCGGGACCTGGCCCGCGCCGACCGGCGCCCGGACCGGCCGGGTGGGCGGGGCGTGGTGCTCGCCGAGGGCGTGCCGGTCGTCCAGCGGCTGCTTGGCTCGCCGTACCCGGTCCGGGCGGTGCTCGGCGTGCCGGCCAAGATCGAGGCGCTGCGTCCGGATCTCGCCCCGGTCGAGGTGCCGGTGTACGCCGGGTCGGCCGAGCTGATGGCCGGCGTGGTCGGCTTCCACCTCAACCGCGGCGTGCTGGCGGCCGCCGACCGGGCGCCCGTCCCCGACCTGGGCGGGCTGCTCGCGACGGCCCGCCGGATCATCGTCTGCGAGGGCGTGAACGACCACGAGAACCTTGGCGCGCTGTTCCGCAACGCCGCCGCGCTCGGGGTCGACGCGGTGCTGCTCGGAGACCGGTGCGCCGATCCGCTGTACCGCCGCGGCGTGCGGGTGTCGATGGGGCACGTGCTGCGGGTGCCGTTCGCGCCGCTGCCAGGCTGGCCGGACGGCGGCCTGGGGCTGCTGCGGGCGGCCGGCTTCACGGTGCTGGCGCTGACGCCGAACCGGCCGTCGGTGCCGCTGGCCGAGCTGGTGCCGACCGAGGTGGTGCCGACGGAACGGGTCGCGTTGCTGGTCGGTGCCGAGGGGCCGGGGCTGTCCGAGGCAGCGCTGGCCGGCGTTGACGCCCGGGTCCGGATCCCGATGGCGGACGGCGTGGACTCGCTGAATGTCGCGACCGCCGCCGCCATCGCGGTCTACGCCCTGGCCGCCCCCCTTTCTCCCGACGATCATCGAGCTAGTGGGGTGATTGGAGATCAACAAGCCCACTAGCTCGATGATCGTCGGGAGAAAGGGGGGCGGGGCCCGGCGGAGCGGGGCGCGGTCAGGCTAGGGAGTCGCGCCAAGCGTTATGCAGGTCGGCGAACTGGCCCACCCCGCCCACCAGCTCGGCTGGCGGCCCGTCCTCGATGATCACGCCGCGGTCCATCACCAGCACCCGGTCGGCGATCTCCACGGTGGACAGCCGGTGCGCGATGATGATCGCCGTCCGGTCGGCCAGGATGGTGCGCAGCGCGTGCTGCACCAGCCGTTCGCTCGGCACGTCCAGTGACGACGTCGCCTCGTCCAGGATCAGCACCGCCGGGTCGGCCAGGAACGCCCGGGCGAACGCCACGAGCTGCCGCTGCCCCGCCGACAGCCGCCCACCCCGCTTGCGTACGTCGGTGTCGTACCCCTCGGGCAGCGCCGCGATGAACTCGTGTGCCCCGATCGCTCGGGCCGCCTCCTCGACCTGTGCCCGCGACGCCCCTGGTCGGCCGAAGCCGATGTTGTCGCCGACCGTGCCGGCGAACAGGAAGTTCTCCTGGGTCACCATGACCACGGCTCGGCGCAGGTCGTCGTCACCCAGCCGCCGTACGTCGATCCCGTCCAGCCACACCGTGCCGGCCTGCGGGTCGTAGAGCCGGGCCAGCAGCCGGGCCAGCGTGGACTTGCCCGCCCCGGTCGCGCCGACCAGCGCCACCGTCTGCCCGGCCGGCACCCGCAGGTCCAGCGTCGGCAGCACCACCGTGCCGTCCCGGTAGCTGAACGTGACACCCTCGAACCGGATGTTCCCCCGCGCGGCGGCCAGCGCCACCGGCTCGGCCGGCTCGGGCACCGACGGCGCCTCCTCCAGCACGCCGGACAGCTTCTCCAACGCCGCCACGGCCGACTGGTAAGAGTTGTAGAACATGGCGATGTCCTGCATCGGGTCGAAGAACCGCCGCAGGTAGAGCAGGAACGCCGTCAGCACCCCCACCTGGATCGCGCCGTCCATCACCCGGTACGCGCCGTAGACCAGGACGGCCGCCGTGGTGACGTTGCCGAGCAGCTTCACGCCGGGCACGAACACCGCGATCAGCCGGAAGGCCCGCTCGTTCGCCCGCCGGTAGTCGTCGTTGACCTCGGCGAAGATCTTGGCGTTACGCAGCTCCCGCCGGAACGCCTGCACCGCGCGGATCCCGCCCAGCGTCTCCACGACCTGCACGATCACCAGCGCGACCGCCTCGCGGGTACGCCGGTACGCCGCGCCCGAGTGCCGCCGGAACCACCGCGCCAGCCAGTACAGGAACGGGAAGCTCAGCATGGTCACAGCGGCCAGCGGCAGGTCCAGGAAGAGCAGGACCACGCCGATCGTCAGCACCGACAGCAGCGCCGTGATCAGCCCGTCCAGGCCGTCGTCCAGCAGCTCCTGCAGCGCGTCCAGGTCGGAGGTCAGCCGCGAGATCACCCGCCCCGAGGTGTACCTCTCATGGAAGGCCAGCGACAGCCGCTGGAAGTGGTCGAACACCTTACGGCGCAGCTCCAGCAGCACCGCCTGCCCGACCGCACCGACCCGCGCCAGGAACCAGAACCGCAGCGCCGCGTCGGCCAGCGCGCAGCCGGCCATCGCGCCGGCCACCCACAGCAGCGGGCCGGCGTCGCCCCGACGCAGCGCCGGCACGGCCTTGTCGATGCCGATGCCGACCAGCAGCGGTCCGGCCATCGAGGCGGCGTTCTGCGCCAGCACCACGACGACGGCCAGCCACAGCGCCCGTCGGTGCGGGCGGAGCAGGGTGCCGAGCAGCCGGCGGGACCGGGCCCGCAATATCAGCCCCACCTTCGGCGGTACGTCGGCGGTGCTCTCCCCCGCCACCCCCCGCCAGTCCGTCGCCGTGGCGCCCTGCAGGACGCCCACACCCGCCACGTCCCGCGGGACCCCCGCCCCTGCCGCGCCCTGCGGGACTCCCGTACCCGGGCTCATGGGCTCACCCCCAGCTCGGCCTCCTGAGACAGCAGGTCCCGGTACGCCGGCACGGTTGCCAGCAGCTCGTGGTGGGTGCCCACCGCGGCGATCGTGCCGCCGGCCAGCAGCGCCACCCGGTCGGCCAGCAGCACGGTCGACGGCCGGTGCGCCACCACCAGGCCGGTGGTGCCGGCCAGCACCCGGCGCAGCGCCTCCTCGACCAGCGCCTCGGTGTGCACGTCCAGCGCGGACAGCGGGTCGTCGAGCACCAGCAGCCTCGGCCGGCCGAGCACCGCCCGGGCCAGCGCCAGCCGCTGCCGCTGGCCGCCGGACAGGGTGAGCCCCTGCTCGCCGACCCGGGTCTCCAGCCCCCACGGCAGGGTTCGCACGAACTGCGCCTGGGCGACCCCCAGCGCCTCGTCGATCTCGGCCTCGGTGGCGTGCGGCCGGCCGAGCGTCAGGTTCTCCCGGACGCTGGCGGAGAACAGCGTGGGCTCCTCGAACGCCATCCCCACCCAGCGTCGCAGGTCGGCGAGCGGCAGGTCGCGCAGGTCCCGCCCGTCCAGCGTGATCCAGCCGGCGGTCACGTCGTACAGCCGCGGGACCAGCGAGACCAGGCTGGTCTTGCCGCACCCGGTCGCGCCGACGAGCGCCACCGTCTCGCCGGGCTCGATGGTCAGGTTGATGTCGTGCAGCACCGGCCTGGTAGCGCCCGGGTACCCGAACCCGACGCCGTCGAACCGCAGCCGCCCGGCGCACCGGCCCAGCGGCACCGCGCCCGGCCGGTCGGCCACAGTCGGCTCGCTGTCGAGCACCTCGTAGACCCGGTCCGCCGCGGTCCCGGCCTCCTGCGCGGAGGCCAGCAGCCAGCCCATCGACTCGATCGGCCAGATCAGCAGCAGGAACAGCGACACGAAGGCGACCAGGGTGCCCAGGGTCAGCGCCCCGTGCGCCACGGCGACCGAGCCGATCGCCACGATCACCGTCAGGACGAGCTGCGGGTGACCTTCGACGACGGCCCAGATCAGCGCCAGCAGCCGGATCTTGCCGAGCTCCAGGTCGCGCAGCCTGGTGGCCTGCTCGTTGAACCGACCCAGGACCAGCCGGCGCCGGCCGAATGCCTTGATCGTGCGGATCCCGCCGGCGGACTCCTCGACCGCCGTCGTCAGCTCACCCTGCTGGTCCTGGACGGCCCGCGACTGCACCCGGTACCTCTGCTCGAAGCCGTACATGATGACGGCCAGCGGCGCCGACAGCACCAGCACGGTCAGCCCGAGCGGCCAGTACGTCGCCACCAGCATGCCGCCGACGAGGACGAACGTCGCGCCGTTGACCACCATGAAGACCAGCCCGAAGCCGATGAACCGGCGGATCTGGGACAGGTCGGTGGTGGACCGGGAGACGAGCTGCCCGGACTGCCACCGGTCGTGGAACTCGACCGGCAGCCGCTGGAGGTGCTGGTACAGCGCGTCACGCAGGTCTGCTTCTATACCTAGCGCCGACGTGGCCATGGTCCACCGGCGCAGGAAGACCAGCGTCGCCTCGGCCAGGCCGAAGGCGAGCGCCAGCAGGCCGAGCGGCAGGATGGCACCGCGGTCGCCCTGCCGGATCGGCCCGTCGATGACCTGCCTGGTGACAAGCGGGACGACGAGGCCGGCCAGGGTGGCCAGCAACGCCGCCACGATCATGACGATCATCTGGCGGTAGTACGGCCGGACGAAGGGGCGCATCCGCCACAACGACGCGAGTCGGGTGCCCGGAGGCGGTGACGTATCCATTGTTAGCGAGGCTAACCGGGGCGGCTGACAGTCTCATCCGAGTTTCCCGCCCGCCGCGGCATCTGCTGCGGAGGTCAGGACAGTGGGCGGCGGGGGGCTCCGAGCAGGATCTCGTCCCACGACGGCACCCGGACCCGGCGGATGCTGCCCTCCTCCCGGTCGCCGTCCTCGCCGTCCTCGGCGTCGTCCTCCGCGGGAGGGTCGGTGCCCGCCGGCCGGACGAGCGCGGCCAGCGGCGGGATCGGCTCGGTAGCGCCCTCGCCGCCGGCCACGGCCCGGGCCGCGGCGGCCAGCGGGGTGACCGGGGTGAGCCGGCCGGCGAACGGCCGGTCCTCCTCGCCGGTCAGGTGCTGGGCCAGGTCGTCCTCGGCCGCGAGGATCTTGCCCGGCAGGTCGAACATCCAGGTCGCGGCCCGGTCGGTGTCGGCCGACCGCCAGCGGGCCACCACCATCCAGGTGCCGTCCTCGCGTTTCCAGGAGTCCCAGGCCACCGCCTCGGGGTCGACGCCGCGGGCGGCCAGCCGTTCGTCCACCACCTCGGCCAGGCTGGGCGCGCCGACGTCCCGGCGGACCCGCGCCTTGCGTGCCTCGGTGACCACCTGGCTGCGCTCGGCCAGCACCGGATGGGCGAAGCGGAGCACCCGCTCGACAGGCTGGCCGGACTCGGCCGCGACCTGCTCCGGGGAGTAGCCGGCGCGGACCCTGGCCTGGATGTCCTTCGGCCGCATCGGCGTCTCCGCGGCGGGCACGGGCCGGCCCCGAGCGGGACCGCCGCCGACGGCGACCCGTAGTGCGTCGTCCAGGGGAAGCAGGAAGTCCTCGGTGCCGTCGTCGGCTCGAGCGACGACGTGTACGCCGTCCTCGGCCAGCCCGACGAACCGCAGCTTGCGCATTCGTCCTCCCGCGGGCAGGCCCCTCGTTGTGGAAACGCTGGTGTACAGCGGTGTGCTGGTGTACGACGGAGTGACAGTGGAGGTGTCTGCGTCAGGCTACGGCCCCAGCCGGGCGCAGCCACGCAGGACACGCGGCACCCCGCCGTACCCGCCGGTGGCGCCTCACTGGCCGATCCCCGCCTTACCAGCTGAGACGGTCCGGCAGTCTGGTTTGGCACGGCGTGTGGTGACCTCTCGGCGTTGTGGTGACCTGTTGTTGGTTCGGACGTGGCGCGAGAAAAACGGCTGGCCACGGTTGGTTGGCCGCCGTTCAGGGTAGGCGGACCCTGGTAGCCGGACATCTGGGTCTTGTCGTGCCATGTTTGCCACAGGCCATGACTGGGCCCGCGGACTGTGCCACGCTGGTCATCCCCGAGCGGTGGTACAGCCGACCGGACCTGCGGGGGAGGGGACATCCATGGACCGAACCGTCACCGAGGTGCGCGCGTTCGTCCAGAATGTGCACGAGGGACAGGCCGACGAGCTCGGCCGGCCGCTGATGGAGCACCTGGAGGCGGTCCGGGAACGGGTGGCGCAGATGGGTGGCGAGGACGCCGACCAGATAGCGGCGCTGCTTCACCACGCGCTGAGCGACGGGAGGGTGACGGCCGAGCAGCTCGCCGGCTTCGAGCTCCCGGACCGGTCCCGCGCCATCGTGGACGCGCTGACCCGGCGGGCGGAGGAGTCCGAGGACGACCAGCTCCGCCGGGTGATGGAGACACCGGGCGCGGTGCGGGTGCTGCGCGCCGACCTGGCTCACCAGTTGCACCCAGACCGGCTCCGGTGCTGCTCCGCCGCCGAGCGCGAGCTCACCTTGCACCGCTGCTGCCGGATCCTCGTGGAGCTGGACAAGGAGCCTGAGCTGACCTTCCGCTGAGGTCGGCTGGGACGAGGGGCGCCTGCGGCATCGGGCGCCCCTCTCTGGTACGTCGACCGAGCGCCGCCCGGCCGAGGCGGGCCGGGCGGGTCAGAGCCGCTCCACCACATAGTCGACGCAGCCGGTCAGCGCCTCGACATCGGCCGGGTCGATGGCCGGGAACATCCCGATCCGGAGCTGGTTGCGGCCGAGCTTGCGGTACGGCTCGGTGTCCACGATGCCGTTGGCCCGCAGCGTCTTCGCGACCGCCGCGGCGTCCACCTGCGCCGCGAGGTCGATGGTGCCGACGACGTACGACCGGTCTGTCGGGTCGACGACGTACGGCGTGGCGTAGACCGACTTCTCCGCCCAGGTGTAGAGCCGGGAGGAGGAGTCCTGGGTCCGGCCGACCGCCCAGTCCAGCCCGCCGTTACCGAGCAGCCACTCGATCTGGTCGGCGAACAGCGCCAGGGTGGTCACCGCGGGCGTGTTGTAGGTCTGGTCCTTGCGTGAGTTGTCGATCGCCGTCGGCAGGTCGAGGAACGCCGGCACCCACCGGCTGGTGGCCGCGATCCGCTCGGCCCTGGCCAGCGCGGCGGGCGACAGGATCGCCACCCACAGCCCGCCGTCCGCGGCGAAGCACTTCTGCGGCGCGAAGTAGTAGGCGTCGGCCTGGCTGAGGTCGACGGGCAGCCCGCCGGCTCCGGAGGTGGCGTCGATCAGCACCAACGCGCCCTCGTCCGCGCCGGCCACCCGGTGCACCGGGGCCATCACGCCGGTGGAGGTCTCGTTCTGCGCCCAGGCGTAGGCGTCGACCCCGGCCTCGGCCCGCGGCTGCGGCCGGCCGCCCGGCTCGGCGGTGCGTACGGTCGGCGTGCCGAGGAACGGCGCTCCCGCCGTGACCTGGGCGAACTTGGCCGAGAACTCGCCGAAGGACAGGTGCTGCGCCCGCTCACGCACCAGGCAGAACGCCGCGATGTCCCAGAACGCCGTGGCCCCGCCGTTGCCCAGCACGACCTCGTACCCGTCCGGCAGCGAGAACAGGCTGCCGAGCCCCTCCCGGACCCGACGGACCAACGCCTTGACCGGAGCCTGCCGGTGTGAGGTGCCGAGCACCGAGGTGGCCAGCGCGGCCAGGGCCTGCACCGCCTCCGGGCGCACCTTCGACGGGCCGCAGCCGAAGCGGCCGTCGACCGGCCTGAGCGCGGCGGGAATCTCGATCTGGGTCACGACTGGCCTTTCCGGTCAGCGGGTGGCGAGGCTGGCGATCCCGTCGAAGTGCCGGATGTCCTCCCAGCCCTCGACGGCCTGGGGCTTGCGCGGCCCGGGACCGACGTACCGCGCGGACGGCCGGACCAGCCGGCCCAGCCGCTTCTGCTCCATGATGTGCGCGCACCAGCCGCCGGTCCGGGCACAGGTGAACATAGCCGGCATCATGTACGCCGGCACTCCGGCGTAGTCCAGGATCACCGCCGCCCAGAACTCCACGTTGGTCTCGATGGCACGGTCCGGCCGCCGTTCGCGCAGCTCCGCCAGCGCGGCCTGCTCCAGCGCGGCGGCCGCCTCGTACCGGTCTGCGCCAAGCTCCTTGCAGGTGCGGCGGAGCACCCGGGCACGCGGGTCCTCGGCCCGGTAGATCCGGTGGCCGAAGCCCATCAGCCGCTCCCGGTGGTCCAGGATGGTCCGCACCACCTTGTACGCGTCGCCGGTCCGCTCCACCTCCTCGATCATCGGCAGCACCCGGGCCGGCGCGCCGCCGTGCAGTGGGCCGGACATCGCGCCGATCGCGCCGGACAGAGACGCGGCGACGTCCGCGCCGGTGGAGGCGATCACCCGGGCGGTGAAGGTCGAGGCGTTCATGCCGTGCTCCGCGGCAGAGACCCAGTAGGCGTCCACGGCGGCGATGTGCCGGGGGTCCGGCTCGCCGCGCCAGCGGGTCATGAACCGTTCCACGATCGTCGTGCACAGGTCGATCCGGCTCTGCGGCACGGCCGGCTGGCCGATCCCGCGGGCCGACTGGGCGACGTACGACAGGGCCATGACGGCGGCCCGGGCGAGCTGCAGGCGGGCCTCGTCGTCGGTGATGTCGAGCAGCGGGCGGTAGCCCCAGACCGGAGCCAGCATGGCGAGCGCGGCCTGCACGTCGACCCGTACGTCGCCGGAGTGCACCGGGATCGGAAACGGCTCGGCCGGCGGCAGGCCGGGGCCGAACCTGCCGTCGACCAGCAAGGCCCACACGTTGCCGAAGGTCACCTGGCCGACCAGGTCCTCGATGTTGACGCCCCGGTAGCGAAGGGAGCCGCCGTCCTTGTCGGGCTCGGCGATCTCGGTCTCGAAGGCGATCAAGCCCTCGAGCCCTGGCGTGAAGTCGGACATCGACACTCCGATCCTGGTCAACTGCGGTACTTCGGAGTTTCGCGCATGTGTAAAGATCACGCTATGCCGGGGTGCGGACGGTGAGCGGCGACACTCCCGATGTCGCGGCGATGCGCCGTAACTATGACTCAGCCTCGTTGGCTGAGTCTGGACTGGCGCCCGACTGGACGACGCAGTTCGGGCACTGGCTGGTCGACGCGATCGAGTCGCGGGTCTTCCGGGAGCCGAACGCGATGGTCCTGGCCACCGTCTCCGCGGCCGGGCAGCCGTCCGCCCGGACCGTGCTGCTCAAAGGGTACGACGCCGCCGGGCTGATCTTCTACACCAGCTACGGCTCCCGCAAGGGCCGCGAGCTGACCGAGAACCCGCTCGTCTGCTGTGTCTTCCCGTGGGTCGAGCTGGAGCGCCAGGTGGTGGTCCGCGGGCGGGCCGAGCGGCTGCCGGGGGCGGCGTCGGAGGCGTACTTCGCGACCCGGCCTCGGGGGGCGCAGCTCGGCGCCTGGGCCAGCCCGCAGTCGTCGGTGCTCGGCTGCCGTGAGGAGCTGGTCGAGGCGGTGGCGCGGGTGAAGCTGCGGTTTCCGGCCGGGGAGCCGGTGCCGCTGCCGGAGCACTGGGGCGGCGTGCTGGTCGTGCCGGAGACGGTGGAGTTCTGGCAGGGCCGGCCGGACCGGCTGCACGACCGGCTGCAGTACCGCCGTACGCCGGACGGGACGTGGGTGGTCGAGCGGCTCGCGCCGTGAGGCCTGGCCGGTGAGGCTGGCTGGCCGGCTCCGTCGGCTGGGCAGATTGGACCGGCCGGACCGGCTGGGCTGGTTGCGCTGGCTGGCGGTGGACGTCGGCCCGCTGCGGATCCCGGCATACCGGCGGATCTTCGTGGGCTACGGCGTGTCGTTCCTCGGGTTCCAGGTGACCGCGGTGGCCGTGCCGGTGCAGCTTTTCGCGATCACCGGGTCGTCGGTGTACGTCGGGATCCTCGGGCTGGTCCAGATCGGGCCGCTGATCGGGTTCGGGCTCTGGGGCGGTGCGGTCGCGGACGCGGCGGACCGGCGGCTGGTGGCGCTGGCGTCGTCGCTGGTGGTGTGGGCGGTGACGCTCGGGCTGCTGGCCCAGGCGCTGCTCGGGCTGCGCAGTGTCGCGCTGATCCTGGCGCTGATGGCGGTGCAGGCGGCAGCGTTCGCGATCGCGCAGCCGACGCGGGGTGCGATCGTGCCCCGGCTGGTGCCGCGCGAGCAGGTGGCGGCCGCGAACACGCTGAGCTTCACGATGAGCAACGTCGCCACGATCGCCGGACCGCTGGCGGCCGGGCTGGTGATCGGACGATCGTCCGGCTATGCCTGGGCGTACGCGCTGGACGCGCTGCTGTTCACCATCGGCCTCTACGCGACGTTGCGGCTGCCCAGGCTGCCGCCGCTGGGCGAGAGTACCCGGCCGGGGTTACGTTCGGTGGTCGACGGGCTGCGCTACATCGCCGGGCGGCCGGTGCTGCTGCTGTCGTTCGCGGTGGACATCGCGGCGATGGTGCTGGCGATGCCGCGGGCGCTGTTTCCGGAGGTGGCGGCGCGGCGGTTTGGTGGGGTGGGCGCGGTCGGCTGGCTGTTCGCCGCGATGGCGGTGGGCGCGGTGCTGGCCGGGCTGTCCTCGGGGTGGATCGGTCGGGTCCGCCGGCAGGGCCTGGCGCTGGTCGGGGCGGTGGTCGGCTGGGGGGTGGCGGTCGCGTTGGCTGGGCTGGCTCGCTCACTCTGGCTGGCGGTGCTGCTGCTGGCGCTGGCGGGTGGGTTCGACCTGATCTCGGCGGTGTACCGGCAGACGATCCTGCAGGTCTACGCACCTGATGAGATGCGTGGCCGGTTACAGGGCGTGTTCATCGTCGTGGTGACCGGCGGGCCGCGGCTGGGTGACGCCCGGGCCGGTCTGGTGGCGGGCGTCGTCGGCGCGACGGCCTCCTGGGTGGCGGGCGGCGTAGCCTGCGTTGTCCTGGCGGTCACGCTCGCCGTTGTCTTTCCGACGCTGCGGCACTATTCGGCGGCGGGGGGTACCCCTCGGGGCTCTCGGGCTGGCTAATGCATTGGCGGGCAACACGGCTACAGCCAGCGCCGCATCAGCATCCTCGCCGACCAGCCGCAACCACAGGTCTGCCAGATCATCCACCACGGCCGCCGGATCCGGTCCTACGCCCTCCTCGCACGTATCAGCCGATCCTGGCCATCCCGCCATGCCTCATGGGCCCGCTTGGCCGTAGCATGCTGAAAATCACTGATCTCGGGGTCACGAAACGACGAGATCAGTGATTTTCGGGGTCATCCACCAGGCCTTGGTACCCGCCGCGGCCCCGCACGCCCTTTCCCGAGCGTCGGCTTTCCAGCGTGGTTCTGTCAGTGGTCCGATGTATTCTTCTGGCAGATTGGACACGGCCATTTTGGAAGTTGTCTTGACCCGCTCACAGACCACCCGATCAAAAGTCCGACCGGGGTGTCAGGCGAGGGCGCCGGCGGCGATCCGGAGGTCGGCGACCAGGGCGTCGTAGGCGGCGGGGCGCTGGTCGCCGGGCACCCGAAGCACGGCGGAGGGATGGGTCGTGGCCATGATCCAGGCCGACCTCGCCGCCGCGTCCTCCTCGGCCGCCGGGCCGTCGTACGGCATCAGCCGGCCGCGCTGGGTGGTGATCCGGAACGCCGACCCGAGCAGCGTGCGGGCCGCCGTGGCGCCGAGGCAGACGACGACGTCGGGGGCGATCAGCGCGAGCTCGGCGTCCAGCCAGGGCCGGCAGGCGGCCACGTGCTCCGGACCGGGCGTCTGGTGGATCCGGCGCCTCCCGCCCGGCCGGAACCGGAAGTGCTTGACCGTGTTCGTCACGTAGCTGATGTCGCGGTCGATGCCGGCGTCGGCGAGGGCGCGGTCCAGCAGCCGCCCGGCCGGTCCGACGAACGGTTCCCCGCGGCGGTCCTCGACGTCGCCGGGCTGCTCGCCGACGAAGACGATCCGGGCGTCGACCGGGCCGGCGCCGAACACGGTCTGGGTGGCGGGCTGCCACAGCTCACAGGCGCGGCAGCCGCTGGCGGCGGCGCGCAGCCCGGCGAGGTCGGTGCTCGCGGGTACGACGGCGGTGCCCGTGCCTGAGTCCATGCCGGGATTCTGCCCGTTGCCGCGACCGCTACTCCGCCGGGTCGCCATCCGTCGGCCAGACCCAGTCGAGGCTGCGCGCGATGGCGTCGAACAGCCCCTCCAACGCCGGCCGGACGGACAGGTTGGGCGTGGAGAAGGTCATGGCCAGCGCCTTGTCGGTGCCCGGCACCGGCACGAAGTACTGCGACTCGGCGGTGACCACGCTCGCCCCGTCGGCGTTGGCGAAGCCGGAGTCGGTGGTCCGCCGGAGCCGAACCCCCTTGCCGGCCAGGGTCTCGAACGGGTCGGCGGCCAGCCCGTCCGGTCCCGGCCCGCCCGGCGCCCGCTCGCCGGCCAGCGCGGCACCGAGACCGTCCGGGTCGAGCACCGGCCGGCCGTCGGCGTCGCGGGGGGCGTCGCCGACCGCCACCACCAGGGACGCCGAGATCGCCAGCCCCGCCACCACCTGGTCGAGCAGCGCGGCGTAGATTGCGCCGCGGTTGGCGGCCTGCCGGGCGCAGCCTCGAAGAATCCCGGTCAGCTCGCGGCGTAACCGCCGCAGCACGTCGGACTCACCCGACCCGATCCGCGCCTTGACCAGCGCGGCGATCGTGTCGGTCCGGGTGCGGGGGTCGAGGTCGAGCGGGTGCCAGTTCGCCGGGACGGCGATGGTGAACTCCGGCAGGTCGACGTGGTCGGGCACGGACATCGGACCTCGTGCGGCTCGTAACGTCGTGGACCGGTCCGACCTTAGCCATCTCGTGCTGGCGCCGGTCACACCACCCCGGGCGGGCAGACCGGCACCTCGGCCTGCCCGAAGGGGCGACACCGGCACCGGCGGATCTGTCGGTACCGCGGCTTAGGGTGGAGATCCGGATCAGGGGAGGGGTCGATGCTGGAGTACGACGGGGTCAGCAAACGGTACGGCGACACGGTGGCGTTGGAGGGGCTGTCGTTCTCGGTCGAGCCGGGGCGGATGTTCGGTTTCGTCGGTGCGAACGGCGCGGGCAAGACCACCGCGATGCGGATCGCGATGGGCGTGCTGGCGGCGGATGCCGGGGTCGTCCGCTGGCGCGGTGAGCCGGTCGACTTTGAGACCCGCAAGCGCTTCGGCTACATGCCTGAGGAACGCGGCCTCTATCCCAAGATGCGGGTGCGCGAGCAGTTGGTCTACTTCGGCGAGCTGCACGGTCTCGACCCCTCCGCCGCGACCGCGGCCGCCGACCACTGGACCGACCGGCTCGGCGTGGCCGAGCGGAGCAACGACCCGGTGGACAAGCTGTCGCTGGGCAACCAGCAGCGGGTCCAGCTCGCTGCCGCGCTGGTCCATGACCCTGAGGTGCTCATCCTGGACGAGCCGTTCTCCGGGCTTGACCCGGTCGGCGTCGACACGCTGGCCGACACGCTGCTGGAGCGGTGCCGGGCCGGCATACCGGTCATCTTCTCCAGCCATCAGCTCGACCTGGTCGAACGGTTGTGCGACTCGGTCGGCATCATCAACGCCGGTCGGATGGTGGCCAGCGGCACGGTGAACGAGCTGCGCGCCCGAGCGGGCCGTGGGCAGCTCCGCCTGGTGGTCCCCGGCGCCCGGCCGGGCTGGGCGGCCGGGCTGCCCGGCGTCCACATCATGGCCGACAACGGCACCGAGGTGCTGCTGGAGCTGGCCGACGACGCCGACGACCAGATCGTCTTGACGGCGGCGCTGCGGATCGGCCGGGTGGAGCACTTCTCCTGGCGGCAGCCGACGTTGACCGAGCTGTTCCGGGAGGCGGTCGCCGACGGCGCGGCCCGAGGGAGGACCGGCAGCGAGGCCCGCCGTGGGGCAGTGCGCGAGGTGCTGGCGTGAACGCCGTGCTGCTGGTGACCCGGCGGGAGCTCATGACCCGGATCCGGGAACGCGGTTTTCAGGTCAGCTTGCTGATCACCCTGGCCGTGCTGTTGGCGATCATCGTGCTGCCGAAGGTCTTCGGTAACGACAACAAGGACTTCCGGGTTGGGCTGGCCGGCACCGCGTCCCGGCTGCAGCCGGCGCTGGAGCAGGCCGCCCGGACCGGCGGCGTCACGCTGCACCTGTCGACGGTGTCCGACGTCGACGCGGCCAGGTCGCTGGTCACCGACGGGAAGCTGGACGCGGTGGTCGACGGCGACCGCGAGGTCATCGTCAAGGACACCCTGGACAACCGGCTGGAGGTCATCCTGCAGGGCGCCTACCAGACGGTGGTCACGGCCGAGCGGCTGGCCGCGACCGGCATCGATCCGGGCAAGGTAAGCCAGGCGCTCGCCGTACCGGCGCTGAACGTGAACAAGCTGAAGGGTGAGAACACCGCGGACGGGCGCAGGCAGGGGGTGGCGTTCTTCGCGGTGGTCTTCCTGTACGGCCAGCTTTTCGGTTACGCGATGTGGGTGGCGCTCGGCGTGGTGGAGGAGAAGGCAAGCCGGGTGATCGAGCTGTTGCTGTCCACCCTGCGGCCGTGGCAGGTGCTGGCCGGCAAGGTAGCCGGGATCGGGCTGCTCGGGCTGGGCCAGTTCTTCGTGCTCGGCGCGGCTGGGCTGGCTGCCGCGCTCGCCACCGGGACGCTGTCGGTGCCGGGCGAGGCGGTCGGGACGATCCTGCACGTGCTGGTGTGGTTCCTGCTCGGGTACGCCTTCTACGCCTGCCTGGCGGCCGGGATCGCGGCCCAGGTGTCCCGGCAGGAAGACCTGCAGAACGCGATCGGGCCGATGCAGATCCTGCTGGTGGGCAGCTTCTTCGTGGCGATCTTCGCCGGGCAGAGCCCGACCGGCCGGATGGCCGAGGTGCTGTCGTACGTGCCGCCGTTCTCGGCGATGGTCATGCCGCTGCGGGTGGCGGCGGGGGCGGCCGGCCCGGTGCCGGTGCTGGTGGCGCTGGGAGTGATGCTGGTCGCCACGCTCGGGCTGGTCCGGCTCGCGGCGTGGGTGTACGCCGGTGCGGTGTTGCGGACCGGTTCGAAGGTGCGGCTCGGCGATGCCCTGCGGGCTGGCCGGGCCGACCGCCGGGAACCACGCCGCGACGACCGCCGGGAGGACGTCAGTGAGGCAGCCCGACCCGCATCTCGGTGAGCAGGCTGTCCACCACCGCGGTGAGGTCGCCGCCGTTGGCCTGCGCGACTCGCCGTTGCCGCTGGTAGGACGCGCCGACCTCGATGATGTGCGGTATCCGGTACAGCTCGTCGAGGCAGCCGAGGCGGCGGGCCACCGGGACCAGGTCCTCGACCAGCTCGGTCAGCGCGGCCCGCACCGGCTTCAGCGTGCCGAACCGGTCGACCACCAGGTCGGCGTCCAGCCCGTAGCGGGCTGCCCGCCATTTGTTCTCCCGAACCACCCAGGCCGTCGGCGTCGGCAACCTATAGCCTTGATCGATCTGGTTGTCCAGCCGTTCCACCAGACACTGGGACAGCGCCGCGACCGCGCCGATCTCCTCCAGGGTGGGCAGCCCGTCGCAGATCCGCAGCTCGACCGTGCCGTACCGGGGATGCGGCCGGATGTCCCACCACACCTCTCGGATCGACTGGATCGCCTGGGTGTTGATCAGCATGCCCATGTACTCTTCGAACTCGGGCCAGCCGGAGAGCTGGTACGGCAGCCCAGCGGTCGGCAGCCCCTCGAAGATCTTGCTGCGGTACGACGCGAGGCCGGTGTCGCTGCCGACCCAGTACGGGCTGGACGCGGACAGCGCGAGGAAGTGACCGATGTAGGCCGTCAGCGCGTTGACGATCGGGATGGCCTTGTCCGGTGACCGGACGCCGACGTGCACGTGGACGCCGAAGATCTGCAGCCGCCGGGCCAGCCACTGGTTGCGCTCGACCAGGAGCCGGTAGCGCGGGTCGTCGGTGATCTCCTGGCTGGTCCAGTCCGTGGTCGGGTGGGTGCCGGAGCACATCAGCGCGAGGTCGTACTTCGCCGCGGCGGCCTGGACCTCGGCGACGGTGCCGGCGAGGTCGGCGCAGGCCTCCTCGACCGTGATGCACACGCCGGTGATCACCTCGACGCAGGACTGCAGTAGCTCGTGCTTAGCCTTGGGGTGTTGGCCGTCGCCCTTCGGGGAGATGTCGCGCAGCACCTGGTTGGAGCCGGAGCTGAGCTGGCGAGTCTGCTGGTCGACCAGCTCCAGCTCCCACTCGACGCCCAGGCTGGACCGTTCGGACGCGCTGAAGTCAATCTGCACCGCGCCAGCCTAGGCGGTCAGGCGCCCGGATCCGCTGCCCGGCCGGTGCCGACCCGGAAGCCGGACCACGCCGTCGTCGGTCAAGGTCGGTGGGAGGTCAGCACGCTTGCCACTCACGGTCCGGCTCGCGAGGCGAGATCGGGCAGATACTTGCTGTGGGCACGACGCAGGTACTCCATCCCGCTGTCCGTGCTGCCGCTGTAGTCGAGGGCGTTACGGACAAAGCTGAGCCGATGCCGGGTATCCTGGATGATCTGTCCCCAGGTCGCGGCACGTACGACAAACTGACCTTTTTCGGAGTCGACGACTATCCCGGGCTCGCGGTTCCGCTGGTCAGCCATGTAGGTAACACTGCCAGCCAACGCGTCACCGACAATCCAGACTCCCAACGGGTGTCAGTCATCGCGAACCGCGAGTCCCGGGCGACTGCCGTCGCATAGTTGTGAACCTGCATCACCTCAGCCGAACCGATGTGGACACTTGGTCGCTACAGCTCGATCACGATGTGCTCACGATGGTTACGTCGTTGCTCAACCACTCGGCTCAGCATTATGTCAACTACGACACGGCGACCATGTTCGTCGAGCACTCCGGCCGAGAGGTCCGCGGGTGCGAGATCGTCCCGGCCAAGCAGATGGATATGGTTCCGCAATGCGACTCTCAAGGTGACGTCGTCACCGGTGAGCGCATACTCCTCGCGAAAGATCCAGGTCTCGTTGGCGAGTATGCGATGTAGCTGGCTACGCTCACGCACTCGGTCGCGCAGCTCAGCGTCAAATACGATCTCTTCCAGGCCGACCAGGAAGTCGAGCCGGTCAGTGATCTCATGAGCCGCCGAGCTGACAGCACTGAGGGTCGACCGTTCCAGCAGCTCCCGCAGCTCCTCAAGTCGATCCGCGGGAAGGTCAAGAACCTCTTGGAGCACTCTGTGAACGGTCCCGGGGCTTCTTTCGATGGCCTCCTTCAGCAGCCGTAGGGCTAAGGCGCGCGACTGGCGGTCGGCGGGTTCTACCACCGGGGCGGTGGTCCGCAGCTCCTCCTTGGCAGCGTCAATGATGGAAGGTAGCGGCTCTTGGGCCATCTCGCCCAGCACGAGCTGGCTCAGCACGTCGCGGAACCCTCCCCAGCAGATGTAAGCGGTGAGCTCGAACCCAGGAGCCCTGATCCCGGGAGGGATCTCCATCAGGGATGCGCCGGAGCTGTCACAGAAATGCAGAGCCCGTTCCGCTGGAAGTTCCATTCGATGATCGTCAGCCTGATGGGCGTGGCTACCCCGTCGACGCCCAAGGTCAGCTCTTGTCGGGCACGTTGCAACGGGTGTGGGTCGAGGGGACGCCCGTGCCAGGTGATCTGTACCGGATACTGTTCAAGATAAAGGGCGAAGACGGCAGTCAGGATGTCGGCAACGTTCTCCCGCCCAAGCGCCCGCTGCGCGGTCTCGTTCAACTGCTCGACCACTACAAGAGTGCCTCGATCCGTGCCGGGCGCTACGTCAACGGGCTCACCAAGCTCGAGCTCGCGCAGCGCCCCCCGCCGCCCGACGACGTGCAGCTCCGACCGTCGTCCGGTGACGCGGTCCGCGACGGAGGTCCATCGAACGGCCTCGCCAAGCCCATACGCGGCCCATCGCACTTGTCCGTTGCATCCGTGCAGTGCCCGCCCGGCCGCGGTCGTTGCCGCGTACCGCTTCCACGAGCCGCCAAGATGCCGAAACACGTCTCGGCCTGCTCCGGTGTGATCCCCGTTCCGTTGTCATTGACCTGTACCAGGTCAATGACGTCCCAGTCGTTCATCGCGACGTCGATCGTAACCTGCGTGGCGTCCGCATCGAGTGGGTTCCATACCAGCTCGGCGAGGCCGGCCAAGGGTGTTCGGGCGAGCCTTTCAAGATGATCTTGCTCAACGGTGACTGCCAGCACAGGCCACCGACAGTTGATCACCGCGGCGCGGAGGCCGTGACCTGACGACGTCCGGCATGTTCGGCGAGCAGCGACCCACGGTCCCGCCGCCCACCGCGATGGGCCCGGTCCGCCGCATGGTCCTAGGATGCCGGCGTGACGGTCGCGGGCACCGGAGGCAACGCACGCACCGGGGGAAAACGCCGTCGCGGCGGCGGTTGCCCGGGTCGCGGCGTTCCCGCGGCTGCGCTACATGGGCTCGAAGCACCGGCTCGTCCCGCACCTCGCCGAGGTGTTCGCGGAGCTGGGCGGTAGCACCGCGCTCGACGCGTTCTCGGGCAGCGGGGTCGTCGCATACCTGCTGAAGACGCTCGGCTACCGGGTCACCGCGAACGACTTTCTCAACTTCCCGGCGATCATCGCGCGGGGCGACGGTCGTCAACCACACAGTCAGGCTGGCACCGGCCGACATCGGCAGGATATGCGGCCCGGCGGCGGACAACCGCGACTTCATCCAGCGGACGTTTGACGGGCTCTACTTCACGGCGGACGACCGAAGGTTCCTGGACTCGGCCTGGTCGCATATCGACCAGATGACCGGCCACAGCCGGGCCGTCGCCATAGCCGCGCTCGTTCTCGGCGCGGCCCGGAAACAGCCACGGGGCGTCTTCACCGTCACCGACCTCCGTTACGACGACGGCCGGCGGGACCTGCGGCTGCCGCTGCGCGAGCACTTCCGTGAATGTGCCGACGAGTACAACAAGACGGTCTTCGCCGGTCGCGAGCCCTGCGCCGCCGTCTGCGGTGACATATTCGCGCTCCAGTCGTCGTACGACGTCGTGTACCTCGACCCGCCGTACGCGCCACCAAAGGACGACAACTGCTACGTCAAGCGATATCACTTTCTCGAGGGCCTGTCGGTGTACTGGCGGGACCAGACGATTCTGGAGCACACCCGGACCAAGAAGCTGGCCAAGCGCTACACGCCGTTCTCCTACAAGCGGACGGTCGAGGACGCCCTGCGGCGGGCCTGCGAGCAGTTTGCCGGCTCGACGATCGTCCTCTCCTACTCATCCAACGCGGTTCCGGACGCCCGGACCATCGAGGCGATGCTCGGAGAGGTGAAAGACCACGTCGTCGTCCTTCCGATCCCGCACACCTACTCCTTCGGGACTCACCCGGCCGCGCGCCGACGGGCGGTTTCCGAATATCTGTTCATCGGCCGGTAAACGGGTCAGGGTCTTCGGGGGTGAGGGCGGTGAGGGCCTGGCGGAGCTGGGCCAGCCGGGTGTTGAGCTCGGCGGCGGCGGGGTGGTCGGTGTCCTTCGTGAGCAGGACGACCTGCTGTTCGACGGCGGCCAGCCGCTCGGACAGCTCGGCTATCAGCCCCGAGCCGCTGAGCTGGACCCGCAGCAGGGCGGCCTGCTCGCGGAGCTGCCGGTTCTTCAGGTAGAGGTCGACGAAGACCGCCACCTTGGCCCGCAGCACCCACGGGTCGAACGGCTTGGCGAGGTAGTCCACCGCTCCGGCTGCGTAGCCGCGGAAGGCCTGGTGCGGCTCGTTGGACACCGCGGTCAGGAAGATGATCGGGATGTCCCGGGTCTTTTCCCGCCGCTTGATGTGCGCGGCCGTCTCGAAACCGTCCATCCCCGGCATCGAGACGTCCAGCAGGATCACCGCGAACTCGTCGGTCAGCAGCGCCTTGAGCGCCTCGTCACCGGAGCGAGCACGTACCAGGCCGTAGTCCAGGGTGCCCAGGATCGCCTCCAGGGCGACCAGGTTCTCCGGGCGGTCGTCTACCAGCAGGATCTTGGCCTTGTCGGTCATGATCCCCCGACCCTATCGGCTCAGCCAGACGCGCAATATCCGCAGCAGATGCTCAACCTCGACCGGCTTGGTGATGTAGTCCGAGGCACCCGCTGCCAGCGACTTCTCCCGGTCTCCCCGCATCGCCTTCGCGGTCAGCGCGATGATTGGCAGCTCGGCGAACTCCGGTCGGGACCGGATCTCGGCCGTCGTCTCGTTGCCGTCCATCCCCGGCATCATGATGTCCATCAGCACTAGGTCGACCGACAGGTCCTGCTCCAGCAGCGCGATTGCGTCCCGCCCGTTGTCGGCGTACCGCACCTCGACCCCGCGCTGCTCCAACGCCGAGGTCAGCGCGAAGACGTTCCGCACGTCGTCGTCCACGATCAGCACCCGCCGCCCCACCAGGATGCCTTCGTCCGCCGCGCCCGGCTCCGCCAGCTCGGGCGCCCGCCGGTGCAGGACTAGCTCAAGCCGCTCTCGCAGCTTGTCCTCATCGCGTACGACGTGCACCGGCTGTATCCCGGCCAGCCGCCGCAGCCGGGCCTGCTCCTTTGCCGGCAGCTTGCGGGCCAGCACCACCACCGGCAGCCGTGGGTGCCGGTGGTGCTCGCGCAGCCACTCCACCAGCCCCAGCGCCTCGCTCGGGTAGTCGTCGGCGTACACGGCGACCGCGTCGAGCTGCTCGTCCTCCACCACGGCCAGCGCCTCGACCAGCCCGGTCGCCCGCTGGACCACCAGCTCCGGCCAGTCCACCAGCACCGACCCGCCCAACGCTGACCTGCCCTGCGCCGGCCCACCCTGCGCCGACCCACCCTGTGCCGACCCACCCTGCGCTGGCCCACCCTGGGCCGGCCCGTCGGGCTCGGCCAGCACCAGCAGGCGCCGCGCCGGCCGGGTCACGAACGCCGCCAGCCGGGCCACCGCCTCGGCCACCGCCACCGTGCCGCTCCCGCCGCTGTCCGGCTGCCAGACCACCGTGTCGTACGCACCGGCCAGCAGCGCGCTGCGCACCGTCTTCGGGCTGCCGGGCGATACCACCGCGAGCACCGGCAGGTACCGCGTCTCCGGGTCGGCCTTGAGCCGGTCCAGCAGCGGCAGCTCACCGCTGGCCGAGCTGACCGGCAGGGCGGCACCGGCCACCACCGCGGCCGGCGAGAGCTGCCAGATGCGGCGCAGCGCGGCGTTCCCGTCGGTCTCCACCACCACCCGCAGCCCGTGCACCCGGCCGGCGTCCACCGCGGTCCGGGCCACCGACGGCTCGGCGCAGGCCACCACCAGCACCCGGTCGTGCGTGGTGATCACTGTCCGGTCGTCCTCCAGGTCTGAGCCCTCCAGCGGCGGGCTCTCGACCGCGAGCACCGTCTCCACCGGCGCCGGCCGCCGGGCCGGTGCCTCGTCGAGCGCCGGGTCGGCCACCCACGTGCCGAGCGCCAGGACCGACTCCAGCTCACCCATCGGCCCGGCCAACGCCGTCGCCGGCAGGTAGAGGGTGAACGTCGACCCCTGGCCGAGCCGTGACTGGGCCTGGATCTCGCCGCCGAGCAGCCGGGCGATCTCCCGGCTGATCGACAGGCCCAGCCCTGTCCCGCCGTACTTGCGCGACGTCGTGCCGTCCGCCTGCTGGAACGCGTCGAAGATCACCCGCAGCTTGTCCTCGCGGATGCCGATCCCGGTGTCGACCACGTGGAACGCCAGCACCAGCGGTGCGCGCCGCAGCGACGCCGTCCGCAGCACCGACTTGTCCGCTCGCGAGATCAGGAGCTGCACCTCGCCAGTCTCGGTGAACTTCACCGCGTTGGACAACAGGTTGCGCAGGATCTGCTCCAGCCGTTGCTCGTCGGTGTGCACGGTGGCGGGCAGGTCGGCCTCGACCCGGACGGCGAAGTGCAGCCCCTTGTCCGCGGTCAGCGGCCGGAACGTCGCCTCGACGTAGTTTACGAGCGCGTCCAGCGCCACGTCGGACGGCCGGACGTCCATCTTGCCGGCCTCCACCTTGGACAGGTCGAGGATGTCGTTGATGAGCTGCAGCAGGTCCGACCCGGCCGAGTGGATGGTCCGGGCGAACTCCACCTGCTCAACGGTCAGGTTGCCGACCGGGTTGTCGGCAAGCAGCTTGGCCAGGATGAGCAGGCTGTTCAACGGCGTACGCAGCTCGTGCGACATGTTCGCCAGGAACTCCGACTTGTACCGCGACGAGAGCGCGAGCTGCTCGGCACGCTCCTCCAAGGTCCGCCGGGCCTGCTCGATCTCGACGTTCTTGACCTCGATGGCGCGGTTCTGCTCGGCCAGCAGCCGCGCCTTGTCGGCCAGCTCGACGTTGGTCTCCCGCAGCTCCTCCTGCTGGCCCTGAAGCTGCTCGGAGCGCTCCTGCAGCTCCTGGGCCAGCCGCTGGGACTCGGTCAGCAGCTCCTCGGTCCGCGAGTTCGCGATGATCGTGTTGACGATGACGCCGATGTTCTCGGTGAGCTGGTCCAGGAAGGCCAGGTGCACCTCGGAGAAGTCGCCGAACGATGCCAGCTCGATGACCGCCATGACCTGGTCCTCGAACAGCACCGGCAGCACCACGATGCTGGCCGGCGCCGCCGCACCGAGCCCGGAGGAGACCTTGACGTAGTCCGCCGGCACGTCGGTGATGTGGATCGGCTTGCCCTCCAGCGCGGCCTGCCCGACCAGCGACTCGCCGATGGCGAACCGGTCCGCGCCAGCCATCGACACGATCTTGGCCGAGTACCCGTAGCTGGCGATCAGCCGAAGCTGGGTGGAGGTGTGCTCGTCCGACTCGGCCAGGAAGAACGCGCCGTACTGCGCCCTCACCACCGGGGTCAGCTCGCTCATGATGAGCTGTGCCACCGCGAGCAGGTCGCGCTTGCCCTGCATCAGGCCGGAGACCCGGGCCAGGTTGGTCTTGAGCCAGTCCTGCTCCTGGTTGGTCCGGGTGGTCTCGCGCAGGTTGCTGATCATCCGGTTGATGTTGTCCTTGAGCTCGGCCACCTCCCCGGAGGCGTCCACCATGATCTGCTGGGACAGGTCGCCGGTGGTCACCGCGGTGGCCACCTCGGCGATGGCCCGGACCTGCGTGGTCAGGGTCGCGGTCAGCTCGTTCACCGACTCGGTCAGCCGCTTCCAGGTGCCGGCCACGCCCTCGACCTCGGCCTGGCCGCCGAGCCGGCCCTCCGAGCCCACCTCGCGGGCCACCCGGGTCACCTCGGCGGCGAACGCCGAGAGCTGGTCCACCATCGTGTTGATCGTGGTCTTGAGCTCCAGGATCTCGCCGCGGGCGTCCACGTCGATCTTGCGGGACAGGTCGCCGTTGGCCACCGCGGTGGTGACCTGGGCGATGTTGCGCACCTGAGAGGTCAGGTTGTTCGCCATCGAGTTGACGTTGTCGGTGAGGTCCTTCCAGGTGCCGGCGACGTTCGGCACCTTGGCCTGCCCGCCCAGCCGGCCCTCGGTGCCGACCTCGCGGGCCACCCGGGTCACCTCGTCGGCGAACGCCGACAGCGTGTCCACCATCGAGTTGATGGTGTCGGTCAGCTCGGCGATCTCACCCTGCGCCTCGACGGTGATCTTGCGGGACAGGTCGCCGCGGGCCACCGCCGTGGTGACCTGGGCGATGTTGCGGACCTGGTTGGTCAGGTTGGTCGCCATCGAGTTGACGTTGTCGGTGAGGTCCTCCCAGATGCCGGAGACGCCGCGCACCCGGGCCTGGCCACCGAGCTTGCCCTCGGTGCCCACCTCGCGCGCCATCCGGGTCACCTCGTCACCGAACGCCGCGAGCTGGTCGACCATCGTGTTCATGGTCGACTTCAGCTCGAGGATCTCGCCGCGGGCGTCCACGGTGATCTTCTGGGACAGGTCGCCGCTGGCCACCGCGGTCGCCACCTGGGCGATGTTGCGGACCTGGTCGGTCAGGTTGCGGGCCATCACGTTGACCGACTCGGTCAGGTCCTTCCAGGTGCCGGCCACGCCGGCGACCTCGGCCTGCCCGCCGAGCCGGCCGTCGGTGCCCACCTCGCGGGCCATCCGGGTCACCTCGTCGGCGAACGCGCCGAGCTGGTCGACCATCGTGTTCAGCGTGTTCTTCAGCGCCAGGATCTCGCCGCGGGCGTCCACGGTGATCTTCTGGGACAGGTCGCCGCGGGCCACCGCCGTCGCGACCTGGGCAATGTTGCGCACCTGCGAGGTCAGGTTGCCGGCCATGAAGTTGACCGAGTCGGTCAGGTCGCGCCAGGTGCCGGAGACGCCGGGCACGGCCGCCTGCCCGCCGAGCTTGCCCTCGGTGCCCACCTCGCGCGCCAGCCGGGTGACCTCGTCGGCGAACGACGAGAGCTGGTCGCGCATGGTGTTCACGGTCGACTTCAGCTCCAGCAGCTCTCCCTTGACGTCCACGGTGATCTTCTTGGTCAGGTCGCCGCGGGCCACCGCGGTGGTGACCTGGGCGATGTTGCGCACCTGCGAGGTCAGGTTGGACGCCATCGAGTTGACGTTGTCGGTCAGGTCTTTCCAGGTGCCGGCCACGCCGGGCACCTCCGCCTGCCCGCCCAGCCGGCCCTCCGAGCCCACCTCGCGGGCCACCCGGGTCACCTCGTCGGCGAACGCGCGCAGCGTGCCGGTCATCGAGTTGATCGTCTCGGCGAGCTGGGCCACCTCGCCGGACGCCGAGACGGTGATCTTCCGGGTCAGGTCGCCGTTGGCCACCGCGGTGGCGACCTGGGCGATGTCGCGCACCTGCGAGGTCAGGTTGGACGCCATCACGTTGACCGAGTCGGTGAGGTCCTTCCAGGTGCCGGACACGCCGGGTACGACGGCCTGCCCGCCCAGCTCGCCCTCGGTGCCGACCTCGCGGGCCACCCGGGTCACCTCGTCGGCGAACGACGAGAGCTGGTCGACCATCGTGTTCACGGTGGCCTTCAGCTCCAGCATCTCGCCGGCCACCTCGACGGTGACCTTGCGGGACAGGTCGCCCGTGGCCACCGCCGTGGTGACCAGCGCGATGTCCCGGACCTGCGCGGTCAGCCGGCTCGCCATCGTGTTGACCGAGTCGACCAGGTCCTTCCAGCTCCCGCTGACCCCGCGCACCTTGGCCTGGCCGCCGAGCTTGCCCTCGGTGCCCACCTCGCGGGCCATCCGGGTCACCTCGTCGGCGAAGTTGCGGAGCTGGGTGACCAGGCCGTTGACGGTCCGGCCGACCCGGAGGAACTCGCCGCGCAGCCGCCGGTCACCCTGCTGCAGCTCGATGGTCTGGGACAGGTCGCCGGCCGCCACCGCGGCCAGCACCCGGCCGACCTCGGTGGTCGGTTGGGCCAGGTCGTCGAGCAGGTCGTTCGCGGCGGCGACGGCGTCCGCCCAGGCGCCGCTGCCCGGGCTGGGCCGCAGCCGCTCGGACAGCTTGCCCTCCCGGCCGACGACCCGGCGGACCCGCTCCAGCTCGCGGGTAAGATGCAGCTTGCGCTCGACCACCTCGTTGAACACGCTGGCGATGTCACCGAGGATGCCGGCGTCCGTCTCGGGCAGCTTGGCCAGGAAGTTGCCGTCCCGGACGGCGGTCAGGGCGGCCAGCAGACCGTGCAGGTCGCTCTCGTCGATGCAGCCGTCAGAGCGGACGGATCGGCCCTGGCTCGGCGTCGGCCGTTTGCCGGACGGCCGGGACTGACGGGATACGGTGCTGGTCATCGGGAACTCCCCCTCGGCGCGGTTACGGGCGGGGTCGCAGCTCGGTCAGTCTGGCACGATGCGAGGGATTGGACCCAGTACTGGAGGACTCCAGGCCTGTGATGAGATCTGGCACCATCGGCGTCCACGCGAGCTTCGCGCCCATAGCGGAGTCGGTCGCGGCGGCCCGCCGGCTGGTACGCCGGGCCTTTGACGAGTGGCCGGTGACCGGCATTATCGACGACGGGCTGCTGGTGGTGAGCGAGCTCGCCACCAACGCGGTGATCCATGCCGGCACCGAGTTCTCGGTGAGCTGCACCCATCTGGGTCACGCCGTCCGGCTCGCGGTGCGGGACAGCTACTCCGGCCGCGGCCTGCCGGCCGAGGTGGTCCATCCCGGCGCGGCCCGCACCAGCGGCCGCGGCCTGCTGTTGTGCGCCTCCCTTTCCTCCTCCTGGGGGGTGGAGCACGACCGGACCGGCAAGACGGTGTGGTGCCTGCTCGACCTGCCCGGCGCCCCCATCGACCGCACGCCGGGCGGGCTCGCCGCGATCACGCTGGACACCACCGGCCGGATCCGGGACTGGACCGGGCCGGCCGAGGAGCTGCTGGGCTGGCGGGCGGTCGACCGGGTTGGCACTGCGCTCGCCGACCTCGCCCAGCCCGGTGACATCGCCGGCCTGACCGGCCTGACCGGCCTGTCGGTCGCCGTCGGCACGGTGCTGCTGCGGCATCGCGACGGCCACTACCTGTCGGTGTACGTCCGGCTGCTGCCGCTCGGCGCGGCCACCCCGACGGTGGCGCTCATCGCGCCCGAGCGGGACGGCGACGCGTTCGAGCCTCCGGCCCGGCCGCGTCAGGCCGGGGAGAACCGGCGCGACGACGTGCTCGCCGCGCTCGACTCCGACCGGGTGCCGGCGTACGAGCTGCCGCAGCGGGCCGCCGAGGCCTGCTGCGACTTCCTCGGCGGCGACGCGGCGTACCTGATGCTGGTCGACAACGACGGCGAGCTGCGGGTCGCCGGCAGCACCGGCCTGCCGGACAGGTCCTTCGCCTACATCGAGCAGACCGACGACGTGCTGCGGGCCACCCCGGAACATGTCCCGCAGGTGGTCACCGACCTGGCCCAGACCCCAGTCGTGCCGGCGCTGCTGGCCGAGGCGGGGATGCGCTCGGCGGTGTCAGTGCCGGTCCTGGTCGACGGCCGGCTCACCGGGCAGCTCACGGTCGCGTCCGCCACGCCGGGCCGGTTCGGCGACGACGACGCGGTGCGGCTGCACCTGGCCGCCGCCCAGCTCGCCCGGCATCTCGACCGGGCCCGGGTCACCGACCTCGAACGCCGTCGCCGCGGCTGGCTCAGCTACCTGGCCGAGGCCAGCGACCTGCTGGCCGGCACCCTCGACCCGCAGGCCACCATCGCGGTGCTGTCCCAGCTCCTGGTGCCCCGGCTGGCCCTCTGGTGCGCCGTGCTGGTGCCGGACGAGCGCGGCCGGGCCCGGCTGCGGCACGTCTGGCACGCCGACGAGACACTGCTGGACGCCGTCCGCGCGGTGGTCGGCCAGGCTCCCTCGCCCAGCCTCGACAGCACCGCGGCCACGCCGTGGTCCGGGCTGGCCAGCGTGCCGCCCAGCGACCTGGCCGGCGCCGACCGGATCCGCACCGGCCCGGCCGTCACGCTGGCGCTGACCGCCCGCGGCCGGGCGCTCGGCGTGGTGGTGCTCGGCCGGGAGCCGGGCGACCGGTTCGGCCGGGAGGGGCTGGGGCTGGTCGAGGAGATCTGCCGGCGGGCCGGCCTGATCCTCGACAACGCCCTGCTGTACTCCGACCATGTCGCCACCAGCTCGGCGTTGCAGCGCAGCCTGCTGCCGGCCCGGCTGCCGGTGGTGACCCAGCTCGACGTGGGGGTCGCCTACCAGGCCAAGGGTGAGGGGCACGACGTCGGCGGCGACTTCTACGACCTGTATGCCGTCGCCCCCGAGACCTGGCGGTTCACCATCGGCGACGTGTGCGGCAGCGGGCCGCAGGCGGCCGCGATCACCGGGCTGGCCCGCAACGCGCTGCGCATCCTCGGCCGGCAGGGCCTCCCGCTGCCCGAGGTGCTGGCCGAGCTCAACGCGCTGATCCTGGACGAGTCGGTGCGCTCCCGGTTCCTCACCGCGCTGCACGGCGAGATCTGGCCGGACCCGGATGGCGGTGTGCGGCTGCGGATGGTGGCGGCCGGGCACCCGGCGCCGTACCTGATCACCTCCGACGCGCCGCCGCAGCCGGTCGGCCGGTCCCAGCCCCTGCTCGGCGTGCTGCCCGAGGTGAGCTACGAGCCGGACGAGCTGTGGCTGGCGCCGGGCCAGGTGCTGCTCTGCCTGACCGACGGCGTGCTGGAACGCCGCGACGGTAACCGGCTGCTCGGCGAGGACGGGCTGGACCTGGTGCTCGCCCGGTGCGCTGGGGTGTCCGCCGGGGCAGCCGCGGCCATGGTGCAGCAGGCGGTGCTCGACTACTCGCCGGACCCGTCGGTGGACGACATCGCCGTGCTGGTGCTGCGGGCCAACGGCTGAGATTTCCTGTCCTTGTTCCGCCGCGGATGGAACCGTGGCCGTCGGCCCGCCGTCCCACAGGAATGACCGCATCGCGACGAATCGCTGTGAGCATCCTGACGTCCGCCGTACTCGGTCTGACCGTGGGCGCCTGTGGCCAGGGGAACGGCACCCAGGCCGGCGGCAACGCGCCCCCGCCGGCCAGCTCCGTGCCACCCTCGCCGCCGGCACCGACGTCGACGGCGCCAGCGCCCAGCAGGCCGACGCCGACCACGCCGGCCAGGCCGGCGCCCACCAAGCCGGGCCCGGCCGGCCGGGCGCTCGTCATCCAGGGTGTGATCGAGCGTGGTGTCGAGCCGGGCTGCTACCTGCTCACCTCCGACCAGCCCGGGCCGAAGTACCTCGTGCTCAGCCCGACACCGCCACCAATCGGGGTGCCGGTCACCGTGCACGGCACCACATCCGCCGAACTTTCCTACTGCCAGCAGGGAACCCCACTACGGGTCAGCTCCATCCAACGTCGCTGAGGGGACAGGCCCCGGTAGGGGATGAGGGGAAAGAGCGGCCCGCGGGCACACCACAGCCCGCGGGCCGTCCCCAGCTTCCCGGCCCCTCCCCGCCCCTACCCGCGGCCGTCCCTCTCCCGCGATCGCCCCTCCGCGCGATCATCGAGTTGTTGGGGCGGGTTGATCTCTGTTGACCCCAACAACTCGATGATCGTCGGGAGTGGGGGCGGGCGGGGGACTCAGCGAAGCGGGTCAGGCGGTGGCGACGAACGCGACGGAGTAGGTGAGATGCCGCAGGTCCACCCGCGGGAACTCCGCCCGCAGGGCCGACTCGACGGCGTCCAGGTGCCGCGGCGCCAGGGCCAGCCGGCGCTGGATAAACCGGGGCGACTCGGCGCTGTGCCAGCTCAGCACGAACCGGCCACGCGGCCGCAGCACCCGGTGCGCCTCGCGCAGGCCGGCGGGCAGGTCCGGCCAGACCGGTGCGTTGTTCACCGCCACCACCGCGTCGAACGACGTGTCGTCGAACGGCAGCGAGTCGGCGTGGCCCGACCGGAGGTCGACCAAGCCGTGCGAGATAGCCTGCCGGTTGGCCTGGCGGGCCTGCCGCAGCATCACCGGCGACGGGTCGATCCCGGAGATCCGGACATGCGGGGCGCGCTCGACGATGAGCCCGATCAGCCGGCCCGGCCCGAAGCCGATCTCCAGCACCCGCTGGTCGGACCGCAACGGCGTGATCAGGTCGGCGATCTCGGCCTGCACCGGCTGGGTGCCCACCCGCATGACCAGGCCGGCCAGGTAGCCGACCGGTCCGCGGGGGAGTGCGTACTGGTTGAGCTGCGCATCCGTCATCGGGCCGCCACCTCCGTGCCGACGCTGCGTGCCTTGTTGGAGCCTTGGTTTTGGCTTAGCCCTCGGGTAAGGGCCGAGCTTCGGTAAGACTAGGGCCATGGCTGAGCAGGTTGATGTCGTTGTGGTGGGGATGGGCCCGGGCGGTGAGGATGCCGCGGGCAGGCTGGCCGAGGCCGGGCTGGCCGTGGTCGGGGTCGAGGAGCGGCTGGTCGGCGGGGAGTGCCCGTACTACGGCTGCATCCCGAGCAAGATGATGATCCGCGCCGGGAACGCGCTGGCCGAGGCGGACCGGGTCGACGTGCTGGCGGGGCATGCCGACGTTCGCGCCGACTGGGCGCCGGTCGCGGCCCGGATCCGGGACGAGGCCACCGACGACTGGAATGACCAGGCTGCGGTCGAGCGGTTCGTCAAGAAGGGTGGCCGGCTCGTGCGGGGGACCGGGCGGCTGGCCGGGCCGGGCCGGGTGGTGGTGACCGGCGGTCCCGGCGGCAGCGGGCCGGTCGAGCTCGAGGCCCGGCTGGCGGTCGTCGTCAACACCGGTACAGCGCCCGCCATACCGCCGGTCGAGGGGCTGGCCGGGACGCCGTACTGGACGAACCGGCAGATCCTGCGGGCGACCGAGGCGCCGGCGTCGCTGCTGGCGCTGGGTGGCGGGGCGATCGGGGTGGAGCTGGCGCAGGTGTTCCGGCGGTTCGGCAGCGCGGTCACCGTGGTCGAGGCGCAGGACCGGCTGCTGGCGGTGGAGGAGCCGGAGGCGTGCGAGCTGCTGGCGCGGGTTTTCGCGGCGGAGGGGATCGAGGTGCGGCTGGGCGCTCGCGCGCAGCGGGTGTCGCACGACGGTACGGCGTTCACGGTGACGGTGGGCGGTGAGGAGCTGGTGGCCGAGCGGCTGCTGGTGGCGACCGGCCGGCGGGTCGACCTGGACCGGCTCGGGGTGGCCAGCGTGGGGCTGGACCCGACTGCGCGCTCGATCCCGACGGACGAGCGGATGCGGGCCGGGGAGAAGCTGTACGCGATCGGTGACGTGGTGGGCCGGGGGGCGTTCACGCACGTGTCGATGTACCACGCCGACATCGTGGTGCGTGAGCTGCTCGGTGAGGGCGGGCCGGGGGCGGACTACCGGGCGCTGTCGCGGGTGACGTTCACCGACCCGGAGGTCGGGGCGGTCGGGCTGACGGAGGCGCAGGCGCGGCAGGCGGGGCTGCGGGTGCTGGTCGGGCTGGCGCCGCTGCCGGAGGCGGCGCGTGGCTGGATCCACAAGGCGGGCAACGACGGCTTCATCAAGCTGGTCGCGGACGCCGACCGGGGCGTCCTGGTGGGGGCGACGTCGGCCGGCCCGATGGGTGGCGAGGTGCTGTCCGGGCTCGCCGTCGCGGTGCACGGCGAGGTGCCGGTCGACCGGCTGCGCCACATGATCTACGCCTACCCCACCTTCCACCGCGCCATCGAGACCGCCCTGCACCGCCTCGCCTGACCGCCGTTGCCCGTGTGGTCACCTATGCGCCGTGTGGTGACCTATCGGCGTCTGCCGCGCCCGTGTGGTGACCTATCGGCGTTGTGGTGACCTCTTGTTGGCTACGGGCAACGAAGGTCACCACATGGGCGGCGTTACTGGGCGGTTCGGCCCCGAAGCCGGGCGAGCACCTCGTCATCAGAATGCGGCGGTCCGTACTCCTCGGTCAGCCGCTCGTAGCACCGCACGGCCTCGGCCAAGGCCGTACCCGCGCCCGCCACGTCCCCGAGCTTTCCGAGCACAAGGCCGAACCTCTCCAGCGAGATCGCCAGAATGCGTAGGGCAAGGGGTGTCTCACCAAACTCGCGACAGATACGGCGGTCGAGTTCGAGTGCCTCGGCAAGGTGCTCCAGGGCGGTGTCCAGGTCGCCGCGGGCCTGGTGGATGTCGCCGACGCGGTCGAGGGCGACGGTCAGGTCGCGCAGGCTGTCCGGGGTGTCGCCGTAGGTGGTGCGCAGGTGGCGGGACAGGTCGAGGGACTCGGTGTAGTGGGCCAGGGCGGTGTCCAGGTCGCCGCGGGCCTGGTGGATGTCGCCGACGCGGTCGAGGGCGGCGGTCAGGTCGCGCAGGCTGTCCGGGGTGTCGTTGTCACGCTCGGCGAGTCGTCGGTCGATGCCGAGGGCCTCGGTGAACTCGGCCAGGGCGGTGTCCAGGTCACCACGGCGTTCGTGGGCGTCAGCCAGGCGGTCAAGAGCGCCCGAGAGAGTGCGCAGTGAGGCGGCACTCTGCTCGCTGTTAGCCGCCTCGCGGCGGGCGATTGCGACCTGGCGTTCGAGCGCCCACTCGGTGCGGGCGGCGTCGGGGCCACCGGCCATCAGGTTGAGCAGCTCGTCGGTCCGGCCGCGGCCTAGGGGCTCGCCGAGCCCGAGCGCCTCTCGCGCCCGGTCGATGGCGGTCGCCGTGTCCTCCTGCGCTTCCCGGCCGAGGGCAATCAAGGCCAGGGCCAACGCCTGGTCGCTGGCGGAGGTCGTGGCCGCCAGCGCCCGGTCGGCAAGCGTGATCACCTGGTGCGCCCGGCCGGCCTGCAGCTCGGTCTCGGCCTCACGGAGCAACGGCGCCACGGCGGGCGTCGGCTCGACAGCGGGCGCCAGCGCGCGATCGACGAACGCCGCCAGCTCACCGGACGGTACGGCGGCCTGCGGCCGGCTCGGGTCGGGCGCGGCGGCTGGCGGGCCCGCTCGGTGCGCGGCCAGGTAGGAGGCCAGGTAGACGGTGCTGCGGTAGGACCACAGGTCCGGCGCCAGGTCCCGGGTCAGCGGCAGCAGCCAGGCCGGCCCGGTGAGCACCAGGCCGGCCGGGATGGTGGTGCGCACGGCCTCACGCCGTTCGTTCAGCCGCAGCAGCAGCGACCGCCACACCTCCCGCCACTCCTCGTCGGACCGTCCGGTCAGGTCGGTGACCCAGACCAGCCCGAGACCGAGCCGGACCTGCGCACCCAGGCCCAGCAGCCAGCCGGGCGCAGCGGTGAGGTCGGCCGGCTCGGTGAGGTTGTGGACGGCCACCGAGTGGGCCGTCATCCGCAGGTAGTTCCCCGACCGGTCCGCCAGCTCGCGGACCGAGCGCGGGGTCACGCCGAAGACGAAGCCCAGCCAGAAGCCCTCGTGCAGGTCCAGCCGGCCGCGAAGCTGCTCCCAGGCGGCCTCGCGCGTCTCGATGTCGACCGGCCCCGGCTCGACCGGCCCCGGCTCCCGCCGCCGCTCCATCGCTGACCTTTAGGGGTTGAGCACGCGGCGGGCGAGCGGGTGCACCTCGTACCAACTGTCGTGGTTGAGGTGGCCGAGCACCATGTGCGTGTTCATCAGCCGGGCCAGCCGGTGCACCTGGTCGGCCGGCGGCTCAATGGCGCCCTGCTGGGCGGCGATCCAGCGTAGGAAGTTGGCGTCCTCGCGGGTGATGCTGGCGAAGCCGTGCCCGACCCGGGCCAGCGCCTCGTCGACCGCGTCCGCGCCCACCGGAAGCTCCAGCCGGCGGGAGAACGCGAGCGTGATGACCTCCTGCAGGATCTGGAACAGGTCCCGCAGGTGCCCGCCAGAGGTGTGGATGACGTGCTCCAGCAGCTTCTCGTCGGCCAGCAGATCGGCCCACGGCACCCGCCGGCGCACCGCATCCTTCAGCGCGGCGACGGTGGCCTTGGCCTTGTCATCCTGTTCGCCGGCCGGGTTGGTCACCTGCGGGATCGGCACCGGCCGGACCGGCCCGTCGTACGGCAGCATGCCCGGGTCAGTAAACGCTAAATACGCCGGCACCGTGTAAACCATGTGGTGTGAGGCGAACCGCAGCTTCGAGCTGTGATGCACGAACAGCGCCTCCACCGAGGACTGCACCCGGTCGTCGTTGGCGACCGTGCCGTGCATCTTCTCCAGGCTGTCCACGATCACGACCACGCCGGCGGAGTCGGGCCGGGTCTCCTTGTTGTGCCCGACCAGCTCCCGCAGGTACGCCGCGACCTCGCCGTACAGCTCACCGATCTGGAAGGCCAGCTTGCGGCGCAGCTCCGCCACGAACGGCTCGCTGCTCTTCAGCTCCTTCTTCAGGTCGATCTCGACGCCAACCCCGGCGAGCTCCACGCTGGCGCCGTCGGCCGAGATCTCGCCCTTCATCCCGGCGATGTCGACGCTGACCTTCACCCGGCTCAGGAAGTCGCGGAAGCGGGCTGAGAAGCCGCGTCGGCGCTGCTCCTCGGCCGGGACAAGCTGCTCCCCGCAGGCCAGCCCGAGCGCGATCAGGAAGTCGGTGACGTCGATCTCGGACGACTGGTTGACGTAGTTCGAGACCTCCATCATGACGACGGTGTAGCCCTCGTCCGCCAGCATGCCGCGCAGCCGGTACAGCTCGGTGGTCTTGCCGGACCCGGCTGGCCCGGACAGGAGCTGGGTCGTCGTCCGGTAGGCCAGGCTGATGGTGGAGTGCACGGTGTCGACCTCGTCCCGGCCGGCGTGGTCGAGCGGGACGTAGCGGGTCTCCCCCTTGGCGCACGGGTCGAGCGGGTCCGTCGTGAGCTGGGCGATCCACGACCGGAGCAGCGCTCGCCGATCTTCGGTCACAAGCGGAAGGTATCAGCCACCTGCCGCCGATCCCACCGTCGCGACGGGCGCAACAAACGTGAGGGCTTGACAAGTGCTCGGGCTTGAGGTGGTAGCACCGCGCCGGGGGGCACGGCGCGGTGCTACCTGGGGTGATGAGCGCGGGGTTAGCGCGGGCCGCCGAGGAGCTGGTAGAGCGTCAGCAGCTGGGTGATGGCGAGTGGCTCGCTGCGGACGTCGTCGCCGAGCATGCCCAGTGTCGTCGGCAGCTCGGCCTCGACGCCGAGCGAGGACCAGATGGCCTTCTTCACCACATGGGCGTCCTCGGGCGGGGCGTAGCCGTGGACGTGCAGGGTGTCGACCGGCCGGCCGTGCTCGTCCCGGGTGAGCTTGAGGTGGATCGTGCGGCGTGAGGTCGCGTCCAGGATGCCGGTCAGGTCCGGGTGCCGGATCGTCGGCCGCAGCATCAGCTCGGCGGACAGCGGCGTGTCCGGCGGGTCGACCCGGCTCGGGATCGGGCCGAACCGCACCACGATGTCGGCGTTCGACTTCTGCGGCCGGATGAACTCCGCTGACTCCGCCTCGCGCCGGTCCAGCTCCGTGTGCACGTCCTCGGCCGTGTAGCCGCGCTTCTTGGTGTCCCGCTCGATCTTCCAGGCGCGCCGGATCTCCTCGGGCGGGTTGAGGTAGATCATGACGTCGAAGCACGCCCTGGCCAGCTTGGTGTAGAGCGGCAGCAGCCCCTCGACGATCACAAACTCGGTCGGCTTGATGTACTCCGGCCTGGTCAGCATCCCGGTGTCGTGGTCGTAGACCGGCTTCAGGATCGGCTGCCCGGTGGCCAGCGACTGCAGGTGGTGCTCCATCACGTCGATGTAGTTGCAGTCCGGGTGCAGCGCCGTGAACGGCAGGCTCTTCCGCTCGATCCGGTCGTACTTGTGGTAGTCGTCGACGCAGATCGAGACGCATCGCTCCTGCCCCAGCGCGTCCGCGATGCCGGTGGCCAGGGTGGTCTTGCCGGCCGCGCTGTCCCCAGCGATCGCGAGCATGACGGGCCGACGCGGGCTGGTCTCAGGGTGTGCCCGCCGCATTCGCACAATCTTCTCCGACATGGGTAACCCCATCGTTGCCTGTCGCGAGACCTCACCCTAGATTCGCCGGCTGGTGGTCGCGTCCCCCGCACTCGGGATCCTTCGGGTGAGAAAAGTGCAGCGGATGTGCCCGTCCCTTTAGGGTGAGGCATGGCTGGCAGTCCGTTGCGGATCGTGCTGGTCGATGATCACGAGATCGTGCTGCAGGGGCTGGTCGCGATGCTGGCCAGGTTCCTTGGCCGGGTCCGGATCGTCGGGCAGGCGGTGGACCCGGTCGAGGCGGAGCGGGTGGTGCTCGCCCTCGACCCTGACATTGTCCTGTGCGACGTACGGCTGCGTGGCGCCAGCGGGCTGGACCTGTGCCGCCGGCTGGTCGAGCTGCGGCCCGGCTTGCGGGTGGTCCTGCTCAGCGTGTACGACGACGAGCAGTACCTGTTCCAGGCGCTGCGGGCCGGCGCATCCGGTTACCTGCTCAAGCGGGTCAGCGGCGAGGAGCTGGTGCAGAACCTGGAGCTGGTCGCCGCCGGCGAGACGGTGATCGACCCGACCCTGGCCGGCCGGGCCGCGGCGTCGGCGGCGCGGCTGGCCAGCGGCGAGTTCTGGCCGGGCGCGCGGCTGGGGCTGACCCACCGGGAGAGCGAGGTGCTGTCGCTGATGGTGTCCGGGCTGAGCAACAAGGCCATCGCCGGCAAGCTCACCGTCGGAGACGAGACGATCAAGAGCCACGTCCGCTCGATCTACCGCAAGCTGAACGTCAACGACCGGGCCGGGGCGGTCGCCGTGGTGCTGCGCGAAGGGATCTTCCGATGAATCAGGGCGTGCTGGAGCTGGCCGGCCATGAGCAGGCCAACACGCTCCTGCTGGAGATCATCGACGCGGTGTCCGAGGGGCCGGACCTGGAGCCGCTGGCGGCCCGGGTGGCCAGCCTGATCGTGTCGGCCACCGCGACCGACGTCTGCTTCGTGCATGTGCTGGACGACTCCGGCCAGTCGCTGACGCTGACCGGGGCGACCCCGCCGTTCGACCAGGAGGTGGGCAAGGTCCAGCTCGCGCTCGGCGCCGGGGTCACCGGCTGGGTGGCCAACAACCGGCGGCCGGCGGTCATCGTGGACGACAAGGTGTCCGACCCGCGGTACCGCTACATCCCGGCTCTGCGCGGCACCGACTACACCTCGATGGCCTCGGTACCGATGGCCAGCGAGCCGGCCGGGCTGGTCGGCGTGCTGAACGTGCACACCAAGGCCCGCCGCGAGTTCACCTTCCGCGACCTGCGGTTGCTCACCACCATCGGCAGCCTGGTCGCCGGCACTATGCACATGGCCCGGCTGCACCGCCGGCTGGCGGCCCGGGAGCGGGCCTCGGTCCGGTTCGCCGACCAGGTCATCGCCGCCCAGGAGACCGAACGGCGCCGGCTGGCCGGCGACATCCACGACGGGATCTCGCAGCGGCTGGTCAGCCTGGCCTACCACCTCGACGCGGCCAACCAGTCGGTCCAGTCCGAGCCGGCGTTCGCCGCCGAGCAGCTCACCCTCGCCCGGGAGCTGACCGACCGGGCGCTGGACGAGGCCCGGGCCGCGATCGGCGGGCTGCGGCCGCCGGTGCTAGACGACCTCGGCCTGGCCGGCGGGCTGGCCAGCCTGGTCCGGTCGCTGGCCGACATCGACATGACGCTGGACCTGGCCGAGCAGCGGCTGCCCGAGCACGCCGAGATCGCGCTGTACCGGATCGCCCAGGAGGCGTTGCAGAACATCGTCAAGCACGCGGGGGCGACGGAGGGCCGGCTGGCGTTCACCTGTTCCAGCCACTGGGCGCGGCTGGAGGTCAGCGACAACGGGCGCGGCTTCGACATCTCGGCGTACCGGCCGCACTGCTCCTCGACGAACTACGGGCTGACCAGCATGACCGAGCGGGCGCAGCTCCTGAACGGCGAGCTGCGGATCACCTCCCGCCTGGGCGAGGGCACCACGGTGACCGCGATCATCCCCCTTCCCGACGACGAGCCCTGACCCGGAGCCGGCCTGGCCCGGCACGCGCTCCGCCGGACGGGGGCTGGCCAGCAGCAGTGGGCCGGTGCCAGCCGGTCTGGCCGGTGCCGTTGTTCGTCGCCAGCAGGTGGGAGAGCAGCAGGTCGGTGGTAGCCGACATGTCGTCCTGGCTGACGGCGTGCCAGGGCCGGGTCAGCGGCGTACCGCGGACCGCCAGCTCGACCAGCTCACCGGCCGCGAGCTGGGTGCGGACGGCGTCCCGGGAGACCAGGGTGACCCCGAGGCCCGCCGCGGCGCCGGCGACGACGGCACCGTTCGAGCCAAGGGTGAGCAGCGGCGGGCTGATGTCCAGCGCGGTGAGCAGCGACTCGCAGGCGGCCCGGGTGCCGGAGCCCGGCTCGCGCAGCAGCCAGCTCACCCGCTCGGCGGCGGAGGGCTCGGCGCGGAACCGCCCGGCCACCCCGGGCGCGCCCACCACCACCAGCGAGTTGGGCCGGACCAGCCGGACCGACTCGCGCCACTGGGCCGGCGGCCGGCCAGCGATCACCACGTCCGCCGCCCACGCTGTCAACGTGTCCCACACGTCGTCCTTGTTGGCCACCTGCAGCCGGAGCTCGACGTCGGGATAGCGGTCCCGGAACGACGCGAGCAGCGGTGGCAGGAGATGGTCGGCCGCGGTGGTGACCGCGGCGATCCGGACCAGGCCGCGTTCCGGGTCCAGCTCGCCGCGGGCCGCCGCGAGTGCTTCGTCGTGCAGGCCCAGGATGCGCCGGGCGTACGCCGCGTACGCCCGGCCGGCCGGGGTCAGCCGCAGCCCACGGCCGGAGTGTTCGACCAGCGCCACGCCGACGTCGCGGCTCAGCGCGGACACCGCCGCGGACACCGAGGACTCGGTGACCACCAGCCGCTGTGCCGCCCCGCGCACCGACCCGGCGTCGGCAACGGCGACGAACGTCCGCAGCCTGGCGTTGGTGGTCACTGCGCCTGGTCGTCCCCCTCCTCGAACACCCGGCTGGCCAGCAGGTCGGCCGGCTCGATCCGCTGCAGCTCGGCCAGCCCGACCGCGGCCGAGCCCTGCTCGACCAGCCGGCTGGCCTGCCGTAGCCTGGCCCGCTCGATCGCGTTGCGGACACTGCGCGCGTTGGAGAACCGCGGCTGGTCGATCCGGCGCCGCAGGTAGTCCCGGAACGTTGTCTGCGCCTCCGGGCTGAACGTGTAGCCCAGGTCGCCGATCATGAGCTGGCCGATCTGCTCCAGCTCGTCCAGGGTGTAGTCGGGGAAGACGAGGTGGTGCGCGATTCGTGAGCTCATGCCCGGGTTGGACCGGAAGAACTCGTCCATCCGGTCGGCGTACCCAGCCAGGATCACCACCAGGTCGTCCCGGTTGTTCTCCATGACCTGGAGCAGGATCTCGATCGACTCCTGGCCGTAGTCCCGCTCGTTCTCGGCCCGGAAGAGGTAGTACGCCTCGTCAATGAACAGCACGCCGCCCATCGCCCGCTTGACCACCTCCTTGGTCTTTGGCGCGGTGTGCCCGACGTACTGCCCGACCAGGTCGTCCCGGGTGACGCTGACCAGGTGCCCGCGGCGGAGATAGCCGAGCTGTTTGAGCAGCTCGGCCATCCGGATGCCGACCGTCGTCTTGCCCGTGCCCGGGCTGCCGGTGAACGACATGTGCAGGTTCGGCCGGGCCGAGGAGACGCCGAACCGGTTGCGGGTGCGCTCGACCAGCAGCAGCGAGGCGATCTGCCGGATCCGCGCCTTGACCGGGGCCAGCCCAACCAGCTCCCGGTCCAGCGCGTCGAGCACCGTGTCGATGCCGGTCTCCCGGCGTACCTCGGCCAGGTCGACGGTCGCGTCCGGTGGGAGCTTGTCCTCGACCTCGTCGGGCTTGTCCTCCGCGTCGGACGGGACCGCGCTGGGCCGGCCCGGCCGGGCCATGCCGAAGCCCTGTCGATCCTCAGCGGGCGGAGACGAAGACCTGCCGGCGGCGGTCACGAGCCATTCGCCTCATACCGGTGCCCGACCGGGCGTTCGGTGGCATAGGGATGCGTGGTGTACCGAATCTGACGGTCGGGGCCCTCCTGCCGGTCCAGCCGGAAGCCGGGCTCGTCCGGTGGCCGCTGCACGATGAAGGATAGCCTCGTGGTCTGCCAGCCGAGCCGGGCGTCGTAGGCGTTGATCTTCACGTAGTGATGGGGGAACGCCTTCCGGCACGCGTTGATCTCGTACAGCACCGCGGCGGGGTCGACCGTGTCGAACATCGGCAGCCCCCACATCTCCCAGTAGATGTTGCGCGGGTGCGGGTCGTCGGTGTACTCCACGGACAGCGGCCAGCCGTTGTCCATCGCGTACTGGATCTGGGCCGAGATCTCCTCGTCGGTGAAGTCTGGCAGGTAGGAGAAGGTGCCCTGGGTGATCCGCATTTCTCGCCTTTCTTCAGACGTTGGTCGGGTCAGCCCACGGTGGTCGGGGTAGGAACGACGTCCGGGGTGTCGGTCGATGCGTAGTTGAAGGTGATGTCGCCCCAGGTCGCCAGGGCGACGTCGAGCTCCCGGCTGCGCTTGGCCGCCGCGCGCAGGATGTCCTCGCCCTCGGCCATGTAGTCGCGACCCTCGTTGCGAGCCTTGATCATGGCCTCCAGCGCGACCCGGTTGGCGGTGGCGCCGGCTGAGATGCCCATGGGGTGGCCGATGGTGCCGCCGCCGAACTGCAGGACGACGTCCTCGCCGAGATAGTGCAGGAGCTGGTGCATCTGCCCGGCGTGGATGCCACCGGAGGCGACCGGCATGACGCCGGGCATCGAGGCCCACTCCTGCTCGAAGTACAGCCCCCGGGTCAGGTCGACCTCGGTCTTGGCGTCGCGCAGCGTGTCGTAGAAGCCGGAGACCATGTGCGGGTCACCCTCCAGCTTGCCGACCACCGTGCCGGCGTGGATGTGGTCGACGCCAGCCAGCCGCATCCACTTGGAGATCACCCGGAAGCTCACGCCGTGGTTCTTCTGCCGGGTGTAGGTGCCGTGGCCGGCGCGGTGCAGGTGCAGGATCAGGCCGTTGCGGCGGGCCCACTTGGCCATCGACTGGATCGCGGTGTAGCCGATGGTCAGGTCGATCATGATGATGACGCTGCCGACCTCCTTGGCGAACTCGGCCCGCTCGTACATGTCCTCCATGGTGGCGGCGGTGACGTTGAGGTAGTGGCCCTTGATCTCGCCGGTCTCCGCCTGCGCCCGTTGGACCGCCTCCATGGCGTGCAGGTACCGGTCGCGCCAGCGCATGAACGGCTGGGAGTTGATGTTCTCGTCGTCCTTGGTGAAGTCCAGCCCGCCGCGCAGGGCCTCGTAGACCACCCGGCCGTAGTTGCGGGCGGACAGGCCGAGCTTGGGCTTGGTGGTGGCGCCGAGCAGCGGCCGGCCGTACTTGTTCAGGTACTCGCGCTCCATCACGATGCCGTGCGCGGGGCCCTGGAAGGTCTTCACGTAGTGCGTCGGGATGCGCATGTCCTCCAGCCGCAGCGCCTTGAGCGCCTTGAACCCGAAGACGTTGCCGATGATCGACGAGGTCAGGTTCGCGATCGAGCCCTCCTCGAACAGGTCCATGTCGTAGGCGATGTAGGCGATGTACTGGCCGGGCGTGCCCGGGACCGGGTCGACCTTGTAGCACTTGGCCTGGTAGTGCTCGTACGCCGTGAGCCGGTCGGTCCAGACCACCGTCCAGGTCGCGGTCGAGGACTCACCGGCCACCGCCGCCCCAGCCTCCTCCGGCGGCACGCCCTCCTGCGGCGTGATCCGGAACGCCGCGAGCACGTCGGTCGGCTTCGGCTCGTAGTTCGGCTCCCAGTAGCCCATCTCGGCGTACGGAATGACCCCTGCGCTCCAGCGGCCGGCCATCGGACCTCCTCGTATCGGGGACTGACGTGTCAGTGACTGTCGAGCTCCATGCTCAAACGGTTAGCATCAACTGTCTATCGAGACTATGGGTCGGATGCTTAGGCTATCGGCTAAGCATGCGTCAGGCTAGTGGTCCTGCGGACTAGTGGTCTGCGGAGCGACGGTGCTCCGCCCCGGTAGAGCCCCGATCGAGGCCGGTCCGGACAGCGTTAGACCAAGATCGCGCGCCGTCCGGCTGGCGCGGCAGCCCAAATCTCGCCTGTCCGGCTAGATGGTCTTGCCGGCCGGGCAGGTCCGGGCCGGGCAGGCATGAGGGGGACCGTGCCAGGCGAGACGCGGCGGTCTGGTCCCCGTCCCGGACCCGGGATCGGACCGTGCGCCTCTGGCGTCTGGGCGGACTGCGCCGGCCCGAGCTGGCTTGAATTCTCGGACTTTTCGGATTGGAGTTGATCTCATGCCGCCCTTGGTTGCGCACCCTGTACCGGATCCGCTCGGGCCCGGCTGGGCCGCATGTGTGGTGGTGGGTTTGGCCACCACCACCGGGACGCCCGGCCCTGCGGAGATCACTGAGGTGGCCGCGCAGTACGTGGACCGGCCGGCGCTGGCTCGGCCGGCACTGATGTTCTGCTGTCAGCCTGCCGGGCCGGTGGGAGTCGGGCGTGGCCGGGATCGGCCCGCCCGCACTCGGCGCCATTGGGGAGGCCGAGGCCGTGGCGCTACTGCTGTTCGCGCTGACCGGCCATGCCGCACCCGAGAACCTGGCACACAGCCAGCGGCGACCGCTGAGATGGCCGGCCACCTGCTGCCCTAACGCGCGCTCCAACCCTCGCGTCGTCCCGTCGTACCCACCGCGCCTTCCCCGTCAAGAAGCCGGTCCACCGGCACCCTCACCGCCCCCACCCACCCTCGTCACGATCATCGCCAGAGCCCAAAACTCCTGGTGTTGCGCCGGGCCGGTCGGCGTACGGCACCGGTACCTGAGCCCCTGTCGGCTCCGTGATGTGGGCGGAGGTTCATCTGGGCGGCACTGGACTCGGGGTGCTGCGCGGGTGACGCTGGTTTGGTCGAGTCATCCGGTTAACTGTGGGAGATGGCATTATGTCTTTGTTTCGACGGTTAGCGGGAGCGGGCCTGATCGCGGCGGTGCTGGCGGGCCTGGCGGCGGTGCTGGCGGCGCCCGCGACGGGGCAGGCCAGTACCGGTGTGGTGGTCCCGGCGGTGGTCACGCACCGGGTGCTGTTCGACGACACCAAGGCGGAGACGGCCGGCAACGCCGACTGGATCGTCAGTACCAGCATCCCGGACCCGACCGGGCAGAACCCGTCCCCGCAGCGGGAGACGGACTGGACCGGGGCGATCTCGGCCTGGGGGGTGGCACTGCAGAAGACCGGCCAGTACGCGCTGAGCACCCTGCCAGCCGGCAGCGCGATCACCTATGGCACTGGAGCGTCCCTTGACCTGTCCCGGTTCGACGAGCTCGTGCTGCCCGAGCCGAACATCCAGCTCTCGGCCGCGGAGAAGACCGCGATCATGCAGTTCGTGCAGCACGGAGGCGGGCTGTTCCTGATCTCCGACCACACCGGCAGCGACCGCAACAACGACGGCTGGGACTCCCCGAAGATCATCAATGACCTGATGACGAACAACGGGGTGGACAACACCGACCCGTTCGGGTTCTCCGTCGATCTCGCCAACGTCACCACCGACAACCCGCGGGCGGTCTCCGACGCGACGGATCCGGTGCTGCACGGGCCGTTCGGCACGGTGACCGGCAGCATCCTGCGCAACGGCACCACGGTGACACTGCACCCGGCTGACAACGCCGCGGTGCGCGGGCTGGTGTACCGGACCTCGGCGACGCCAGGCGGCAACACCGGCGCGTTCTTTGCCACCAGCACCTTCGGCTCCGGGCGGGTCGCGGTGTGGGGCGACAGCTCGACCGTCGACGACGGCACCGGGCAGCCCGGGAACAACCTGTTCAACGGGTGGGACGACCCGGCCGGGACCGACGCCGCACTGGCGCTGAACGCGACCGCGTGGCTGGCCGGCAGCGGTGGTACCACCGGCGGCGTGTCTGTAGCCAGCCCGGGCAACCAGAGCAGCACTGTGGGCACCGCCGCGAGCCTGCAGCTCACGGCTAGCGGCGGCGTCTCGCCCTACACGTGGTCGGCCAGCGGGCTACCAGCCGGCCTGTCGGTCAACCCCGCGACCGGGCTGGTCTCCGGTACGCCGACCGCGGCGGGCACCGCCACCGTCACGGCCACCGCGACCGACACGGCCAGTCACACCGGCAGCGCGTCCTTCAGTTGGACGGTCGGCCAGGCCGGCGGCTGCGCCAGCCCTGGCCAGAAGCTCGGCAACCCCGGGTTCGAGAACGGCACCGCGCCCTGGTCGGCCGCTGCCGGGGTGATCTCCGCCAACGGCACCCAGACCGCGCACGGTGGCACCCACCTCGCTTGGCTGGACGGCTACGGCAGCACCCACACTGACACGCTGAGCCAGCCGGTGATGGTCCCGGCCGGTTGTACCTCGTACACGCTGAGCTTCTGGCTGCATATCGACACGGCGGAGACCACCACCAGCACCCAATATGACAAGCTGACCGTCAAGCTCGGCACCACCACACTGGCCAGCTACTCCAACCTGAACGCGGCGACCGGCTACCAGCAGCGATCCGTCGACATCGCTTCGTTCGCCGGACAGACCGTGACCCTGCTGTTCACCGGCACCGAGGACTCATCCCTACAGACCTCCTTCGTCATCGATGACACCGCACTCACAGTGAGCTGAGTGCTCGAGCGCGTGGCCTGCCCGATCTCCGTCAAACTGACCATCCGGCCCGAGGTTGGCGACGGCTGCCTCCCCCGCCGGCTGGGTCTGAACACTGGTCGATGCCCTCTCATCCTGCGCTCGGGTCCGTGCCGCGCCGGGACGCTCAGCCGAGCCAGCCGGGGCGGACCAGGCCGGACTCGTAGGCCATCACCACGAGCTGTGCCCGGTCCCGCGCACCCAGCTTGATCATGGTGCGGCTGACGTGGGTCTTGGCCGTGGCCGGGCTGACCACCAGCTTGGCGGCGATCTCCTCGTTGGACAGGCCCGCCGCGACCAAGGCCATCACCTCGCGCTCGCGGTCGGTCAGCGCGTTGAGCTGGGTGGCCGGGCGGGGCTTCGCGGTCGAGGTGGCGAACTCCGCGATCAGCCGGCGGGTGATCCCGGGCGAGAGCAGCGCATCGCCGCGGGCGACCACCCGTACGGCCTGCAGCAGCTCCACCGGCTCGGTGTCCTTGACCAGGAACCCGCTGGCGCCGGACCGCAGCGCCTCGAACACGTACTCGTCCAGGTCGAACGTGGTCAGGATCACGATCCGCACCCCGGTCAGCCGGTCGTCCGCGGCGATCCGCGCGGTTGCCGCCAGCCCGTCCAGCCTCGGCATCCGGATGTCCATCAGGACGACGTCCGGCCGGGTGCCACGGGCCAGCCGCACCGCCTCCTCGCCGTCGGCCGCCTCCCCGACCACCTCCAGGTCCGGCTGCGCGTCCAGCAGCGCCCGGAACCCGGCCCGTACCAGCGCCTGGTCGTCGGCCAGCAGGATCCGGATCACGTCGTCCCATCCGCGCTCGTCGTGCCCGTCGTGCTCGGTACGGTCGTGTTCGGTACGGCGGCCGCGGGCGGCAGCGGCAGCCTGGCCTGCACCCGGAACCCGCCGCCCGGCCGCGGCCCGGCCACCAGCTCACCACCGAGCGCGCCGGCCCGCTCCCGCATCCCGGGCAGGCCGTTGCCACCCCCGGTCCCGCCGGCCCCGGGCGCGGCCAGCGGGCCCGGCAGTCCCGGCCCGTCGTCGTCCACCCGGATCAGCAGCTCGGTGCCGGCGTACCCGATGTGCACGGTCGCGCTGGCCCCGGGGGCGTGCTTGCGCACGTTGGTCAGCGCCTCCTGGATGATCCGGTACGCCGCCAGGTCCACCCCGGCCGGCAGGGTACGGCGCTCGCCGTCGACCTCCACCCGGGCCGCCAGCCCGGCCGCCCGCACCTGCCCGACCAGATCCTCCACCTGGGCGAGGCGCGCCGCCGGCGCCCTCGGCACGTCCTCGTCCACCGCGCGCAGCACGCCGAGGGTGGACCGCAGCTCGACCAGGGCATCCTTGCTGGCCTGCTTGATCGCGGTCAGCGCGGCCCGGACCTGCTCCGGGTTGCCGTCCATCAGATGAAGCGCGACGCCGGCCTGCACGTTGATCAGCGAGATGTTGTGCGCCAGCACGTCGTGCAGCTCCCGGGCGATGCGCAGCCGCTCGTCGCTGGCCCGGCGGCGCTCCTCCTCGGCCAGCGACCGTGCCGTTTCGGCGGCGCGCTCCCGGCTGGCCCGGCTGAGCTCGCCGAAGCCCAGCACCACCAGCAGCCAGGCCGCCGTACCGAGCAGCGCGCCGAGGTCGGGCCGCCTGGCCGGGTTGGTCATGCCGACCAGCCCGAAGTACCCGGCGTAGACGGCGCCACCGGCCAGCCAGGCGGCCAGCCGGTGCCGCAGCCGGACCGCGATCACCAGCGCCACGGCGAGGCTGAGGAAGAACGGCCCCCACGGGTAGCCGCGGAGCAGGTAGCCCAGGGTGGTCGCGGCGACGGCTGCCAGCGCCGGGAGCGGCCAGCGGTGCCGGCCGAGCAGCGCCGCCGGACCGGCCAGCAGCAGGACCACGGCAAGGGTGTCCACCGGCCGCCGGTCCGGCTGGTTGTGCTGCGCGCCAAGGGTGCCGACAAGCTGGACGAACGCGGCCACGATGGGCAGCACGAACGGCGGCGGCCCGCCAGGGTGCGCGAGCCCGCGCCACCGCCAGTACGCTCGGGTCACGTCCACGGCCGCACGGTAGGCCACCTCCGGCGTCCACGTCATCGACCTTCCGGCGGGTTCGGCGTACGTCCGGGGAGGTACGGCGGAGGCCGGGGCTGCGCCGCCGGGGTGAGCGCGACTGCCGTCGCCGGCCCGATGCCCGCCGCCGTGCCGTGGCCGCACGATCCGGCGCATCGAGACCAGCAGCCACATCAGCGGGAGGTTCCACGATGAGCGCCGACAGCGACACCCCGACCGGGGTCAGGGCGTCCGACGACGACCGGGAGCGGGTGGCCGGCGTGCTCCGGCAGGCCGCGGCGGTCGGTTTCCTGACCCTCGACGAGGCGGACGAGCGGATGGCCGCGGCGTACGCGGCGAGGTACCGGAGCGAGCTGACGCCGCTGACCGCGGACCTGCCGGACTCCGGCCGCCACGTCGTGGGCGGCTTCGGGGGGTGGCCGGGCCGGCCCGGCCCGGCGGATCCGGCGGCGCTCCAGGCCAGGGCCGGGCTGATCCGGCACGCCGTGGTCGTGGCGGTGGTCGGCGCGGTGCTGGTCACCGCGTGGGCGCTGTCCTCGGCGCCGCACTTCTTCCCCGCCCCCTTCCTGGTCTTCGGCCTGCTCAGCATCGCGCTGCACGCCCGCTGGGCCGGTGCGGTGCGCGGTGCCGGCCGGCGCTGGTGAGCTGGTGAACGGCGGCCGGCGTCAGGCCGGTAGGCGGGCAGGCACGAGCTGACCCGATCAGGTATGCGAGACACGCCCCGGCTGGGAGCGTGTCTCGCGCCGCCGGATCCGTCGCGGGCCGATGCGGTAGCTGGCGCGGGCCGGTTGGAGCGTCGCCGGCTCGTCCGGACGCCCGAGGGCCTTGACCCCAAAGGGCAACCTTTGGTGCTGGATCGGGCTTCGAGTGTCCGGATAGTACGGGGGTGTGATCTGACTCTCACGAGACGACAAGACCGCCGTCCGCAGACAACCGCACGAAAGAACCTTAGCCGATGTGTACCCACCAGCCCACATGCCCACCAGCCGATGCGTCGGACGCGGTTGCCGCGCACGTCGTGGCCGCCCACCCGGAGCAGGGCTGGAGCCTGCTGTGCAACGGAGTGTTGGTTTTCGACGACTGGGGGGAACTATATCCGTGCGGTCGGGCGATCGCATCACGCCGTTATGTCCCTATCACTCAGCGCGCCGCGTAGTCGAGACCTACCGGGGCAGCGACAACTCGGAGAACACCGTGAAGCAGAGAATGCCATGAAGCAGACCATGATCCGTCGTCCCAAGCCCAAGCGGGGCCAACCGCCGCTGGATCTGCGCACTCCGTCCGGCCGGCCGCTACCGTACTGAGTGTCCCGCTGGGCTGGCCATACTCCGGCTGGTACATGCTGTGTCTCCCCCAGCCCAGGGCCTCCTCCCAGCCCAGGGGTTCCTGCCGGTCCAGGGGTTCCTGCCGGTCCAGGGCTTCGTGTCGGTCTAGGGTGTCGTCCTGCTCTAGAGCCTGGTCCCGCTCTGGGCACCGCTACGAGGCTCCTCTACACTGGTCGCTCCTACTGAGAGTGAGCGGCCGACCGCGTAGCTGGCGCTGTCGATCCCGGGCGGCTATCACATTCACGTGTGAGCCTTCCGCTATGGTGAGACCTGCGCCACACTCCTAGAGAATCTGCACCCGCAACATCCGGAGTTCTGAGAGAAATGTGCATTCATCGGCCTCACTGTCCGCCGTGCGACGCTCCTGACGCCGTCGCCGCACACGTCGTGTCGGCCCACCCTGAGCAGGGGTGGAGCCTGCTGTGCAACGGCGTACTCCTGTTCGAGGACGGCGGTGGGCTGCGGCCCAGCGGCCAGGTGGTCGAGCCACCTGCGTTGGCTGGCTCGCGAGCGGGTTGCTGACCGTTCGGGTCACAATTTCCTGCTTACCACCGCTGTCGGAGCAAGAAACGGGGAAACAGCTCGGTGCCGGCGGGAAATTCAATTCTTGACCAGGAAATCGCGGTCGAGCAGTCGCACGTCGACCGCGTGTACCGGCGACTCGCCGTGGCCGAGGAACAGGCCCGGCTGCTCGCCATCGAAGGTCATCGCAGAGCCACCCTCGGCCACGAAGGCGGGCTGGTTGAGCGGGACGCATTGATCCATGTCGCGGCTCGCCGGCTCCAGGCTATCGGCCAGGAGCACGAGGGCCTCGTCTTCGGCCGGCTCGACCTGAGCACCGGCGAGGTGCGCTACGTCGGCCGGCTCGGGGTCCGCGACGAGGAGTATGAGCCGCTCGTGCTGGACTGGCGGGCGCCGGCCGCCGCGCCGTTCTACCGCGCCACCCCCCAGCAGCCGATGGGCGTCGTCCGGCGCCGGGTGATCCGCTGCGTCGGCGAGCGCGTGGTCGGGGTCGAGGACGACCTGCTCGACGCCGACGCGCTGCCGGCCGGGCTGCGCATCGTCGGTGACGGCGCCTTGGTGGCCGCGCTGGCCCAGGCCCGTACCGGCCGGATGCGCGACATCGTGGCCACCATCCAGCATGAGCAGGACGCCGCGATCCGGGCGCCCGCCCGGGCCGTCACGCTGATCACCGGCGGGCCGGGGACCGGCAAGACCGTCGTCGCCCTGCACCGGGCGGCGTACCTGCTGTTCTCCGACCGGCGGCGGTTCGAGGGCGGCGGGGTGCTGATCATCGGGCCGTCGCCGGTGTTCGTGCGCTACATCGAGCGGGTGCTGCCCTCGCTCGGCGAGCACAGCGCCACGCTGCGCGCGATCGGCGACGTGGTGGACGGCGTCCAGGCCACCCGGCGGGAGGCGCCGGAGATGGCTGCGGTCGCCGGCTCGCTGCGGATGCGGCAGGTGCTGGCCAGGCTGGTCCGGGAGGCGGTGCCGGGCGCGCCGACCCAGTTCCGGATGTCGTACCGGGGTCAGGTGCTGCGGCTCCGCCCGGCCGACCTGGCCGCGGCCCGCCGTACCGCCCTGGCCCGCGGCGCCAAGGTCAACCGCGCCCGCGCCCGGGCCGGCGACGCCCTGGTCACGGCGCTGTGGCGGCAGCTCAGCGGGGGCAGCTCCCGGGTGAGTCTGGCGGAGCTCGCCGCGCAGGTGTGCGACCGGAGCGAGTACGAGGACTTCCTGGCCGCCTGGTGGCCGGAGCTGTGGCCCCGCACGGTGCTCGGCTGGCTGGCCGATCCTGAGCGGCTGGCCCGCTGCGGGCGCGGCGTCCTGACCCCGGCCGAGGTGGACCTGCTGGTCGCGGGCTGGGCGGCGGGCGGTGGGGAGCTGTCCGCGCAGGACGTCGCGCTGCTGGACGAGCTGGCCTTCCTGCTCGGCCGGCCACCACTGCCGCCGGCCGAGCCGACCCTGTACGAGCTGACCGGGGTGGCGGAGCTGAGCACGGTGGCCGAGCGTGAGCTGGCCGCGCCCGATCGCGCCGCCCGGAGCGCGGACTACGACGAGTACGCGCACCTGATCGTGGACGAGGCGCAGGACCTGTCCCCGATGCAGTGGCGGATGCTCGCCCGGCGCGGCCGGTACGCGAGCTGGACCGTGGTCGGCGACGCCGCGCAGAGCGTGTGGCCGGATTCGGCCGAGGCCGCCGAGGCCCGCGACGCCGCGCTCGGCCGGTTGCCGCGGCACACCTACCGGCTGTCGACCAACTACCGCAACCCGGCCGAGATCTTCGACGTGGCCGCGGCGGTGGTGCGCGGCCGGGTGCCGGACGCCGACCTGCCCCGGGCGGTCCGCAGCACGGGGCACCAGCCGCGCCGGCTCGGCCCGGTCGCCAACCTGATGACCGCCGTGCCGGCCGCCGTGTCCGAGCTGCTCGCCGAGGTCGAGGGCACGGTCGGGGTGATCACCGCGCGGCGACGCCGGGCCGAGGTGGCCGGCTGGCTGGGAGAGCTGCCTCGGGTGCAGGTCGTGGACGACTTCGAGGCCAAGGGGATGGAGTACGACGGCGTGCTGGTCGTCGAGCCGGACGAGATCACCGCCGAGCCGTGCGGTGTACGGGCCCTTTACGTCGCCCTGACCCGGGCCACCCAGCGCCTGACCACCGTCAGCTCAACCGCCGCCGTAGCGTAGCTTCCCGGTGTGGTTACCTCTCGGCGTTGTGGTCACCTTTCGTTGGTCCGGCACGACGTGTGGTCACCTATGCGCCGTGTGGTGACCTATCGGCGTCTCGGCACCCCGAGAGGTCACCTCTCGGCGTTGAGGTGACCACTGGTTAGAGGGGGCCGCGGCAGGTGCGCAGGATTGCGTCGGCTAGGACGCCGCCGGGGTCGCCGAGCTCAGCCCGGTAACGCTCCCGGATCTGCCGTTCCCGGCCATGCTCGACCCGGACACCTCCCGAGGCGATCCGGGCGGACTGGATACGTTGCGACAGCCGGGCGCGTTCGTTCACCAGTCGGGTGATGGCCAGGTCCAGCGCGTCGATCTGGTTGCGCAGCACCGGGATCGTCTGGGGTGTGTCGATGGCGATATCGATCAGGTTCGGCATGACGGTCCTCTCAGATGACCGCCCCGGATCCGAGCCCAGGCACGACGAACGCCCCGGGCTTCGAAGCCCGGAGCGTCGGTTGGCCTGGTGAGTCAGGCGATATCGACGGCTACCGAACTCCGGCAGCCGTAAAAAAATCGATGGGTCGCGTGACGCACCCACGCAGTGTGCCACACCGCAGCCTCGTCGGTACACCGCTGTGCGTCGGTGCACCGCAGTAGGGTTGCGGGCGAGATGAGCACCGTGTCTGATGTCGCCCCCGTCCCAGGACCCTCGATCCCAGAACCCCCTGTCTCCGGACCCACCGAGCCCGGACCCACCGACCCTGGGCAGGTCAACCCTGAGCAGGCCAACCCTGGGGAGGTCGAGTACGGACCCGCCGGGCCGCCGGGCCGCCGTCCGGTCCGGCTCGCCGTCGACCCCGCACGCCTGCTCGACGGGCTCAACTCGCAGCAGCGCGAGGCGGTCGAGCATGCCGGGCCGCCGTTGCTGATCGTCGCGGGCGCCGGGTCCGGTAAGACCCGGGTGCTGACCCATCGGATCGCCTACCTGCTCGCCCACCGCGGTGCCCAGCCCGACGAGATCCTGGCCCTCACCTTCACCAACAAGGCCGCCGGGGAGATGAAGGAGCGGGTCACCGCGCTGGTCGGCCGGCGCGCCGCGGCGATGTGGGTCTCGACGTTCCACTCGATGTGCGTGCGGATCCTGCGCGCCCAGGCCAAGCACCTCGGCTTCACCACCAGCTTCTCGATCTACGATCAGGCCGACAGCCAGCGGCTGATGACCCTGGTCAGCCGCGACCTCGACCTGGACCCCAAGCGGTACCCGGCTCGCACCCTGGCCGCCCAGGTCAGCAACCTGAAGAACGAGCTGGTCGACGAGGAGACCTGGGCGCAACGGGCCTCCACCGGCCTGGAGAAGGTGGTGGCCGAGGCCTATGGGCTCTACCAGCTCCGGCTCCGGCAGGCCAACGCGCTGGACTTCGACGACCTGATCATGACCACGGTCAACCTGCTGCAGGCGTTCCCGGACGTGGCCGAGTACTACCGCCGCCGGTTCCGGCACGTGCTGGTGGACGAGTACCAGGACACCAACCATGCCCAGTACATGCTGGTTCGCGAGCTCGCGGCCGGTGACCGCGGCCTGGCCACAGCGGACGGCGACGTGCTGCGGGAGGCCTCCGCCGTGCCGCCGGCCGAGCTGTGCGTGGTGGGTGACGCCGACCAGTCCATCTACGCCTTCCGCGGCGCGACGATCCGCAACATCCTGGAGTTCGAGCGGGACTTCCCGGACACCCGGACCATCCTGCTGGAGCAGAACTATCGCTCCACCCAGACCATCCTCACCGCCGCCAACGCGGTCATCGCGAAGAACCCCAACCGGCGTCCCAAGAACCTGTGGTCCGACGCCGGCTCCGGCGCCAAGATCACCGGCTACGTGGCGGACAACGAGCACGACGAGGCCGCCTGGGTGGCCGGTGAGATCGACCGGCTGTCCGACCACGACGACATCACGCACGGCGAGGTCGCCGTCTTCTACCGGACCAACGCGCAGTCCCGGGTGTTCGAGGAGGTCTTCATCCGGGTCGGGCTGCCGTACAAGGTGGTCGGCGGGGTGCGGTTCTACGAGCGGCGGGAGATCAAGGACCTGCTGGCCTACCTGCGGGTGCTGGTCAACCCGGCTGACGTGGTCAGCCTGCGCCGGATCATCAACGTGCCCAAGCGCGGCATCGGCGAGCGCGCCGAGGCATGCGTGGAGGCGCTGGCCTCGCGGGAGCGGATCGGTTTCCCCGAGGCGCTGGAGCGGGTCGCCGAGGCACCTGGCATCAACCCTCGCTCGCTCAACGCGATCCGCGACTTCCTGGCCCTGATGTCCGAGCTGCGGGCCGTCGCGGCGGGTGCGGGCAACGGCCCTGCCGCGATCATGGAGGCGGTGCTCGATCGCACCGGCTACCTGGCCGAGCTGGAGTCGTCGGAGGACATGCAGGACGAGAGCCGGGCGGACAACCTGCGCGAGCTGGTCACCGTCGCGCAGGAGTTCGAGGAGCAGCAGGGGGGCGGGCTGCCGGAGTTCCTGGAGCGGGTCGCGCTGGTCTCGGACGCCGACTCGATCCCCGACGCCGAGGGCGGGGTGGTCACCCTGATGACGATCCACACCGCCAAGGGGCTGGAGTTCCCGGTCGTCTTCCTCTCCGGGCTGGAGGACGGCGTCTTCCCGCACCAGCGCACGCTCGGCGACCCCAAGGAGCAGGAGGAGGAACGCCGGCTGGCCTACGTCGGCATCACCCGGGCCAAACGCCGGCTCTACCTGTCCCGGGCGGTGACCCGCAGCGCCTGGGGCCAGCCGTCGTACAACCCAGCCTCCCGGTTCCTGGACGAGGTGCCGCCCGAGCTGATCACCTGGGAGCGGGAGGAGCCGGCCCGGCAGGAGCCGGCGCAGGCGCGGGTGGCGGCCCGGGCGCTGGCCACCGGTCAGCTCCGCGGCGGCGTCGGCAACCGGCCGATCCCGGTGCTTGCGATCGGCGATCGGGTCACCCACGACGTGTTCGGGCTGGGCCGGGTGGTCGCCCTCCAGGGTGAGGCCGAGCGGGCCCAGGCGCACATCGACTTCGGCGGCGAGCACGGCACCAAGCGGCTGCTGCTGCGCTACGCCCCGATCGAGAAGCTCTGACCGGTCGGCCCTCCCTGACGATCATCGAGTTATTGTCGCTTGTTGATCTCTGCGAGCGACCACAACTCGATGATCGTCAGAGAGACGGGAGCGGGAGGCGGCCAGGGCCAGGCCGGCGACCACGAGCTGGGCCACCAGCAGCCACTGGTTCAGGAAGCTCTGCTTGTTGATCAAGTCCCAACCGCCCAGGACCAGCCCCCAGCCGAGCAGCAGCCCGGCACCGTCGCGGGGCAGCCGAGTCGCCGCGAGCGCGTATGCCGTAGCCGCGGTGAGCAGCAGGATCGGCGTGCCCAGGCCGACCGGCAGCCACTGCCAGACCGAGAGCGAGTCCGCCCGGGCCGGCAGGTGGAGGAAGAACCCCACCGTGCAGCCGGTGAACCTCGGCGGGTCCCACAGCAGCCACGGCAGGCAGAGCGCCGCGCCGCCGAGCCCGGCCGCCACCATCCGCCGCCACCCGAACGCCGGCCAGAGCGCCAGCAGCGGCAGCAGCACGACGACGTGCTGCTTGGTGGCCAGCGCCACCGCGACGCAGGCCACCGCCCACCAGGTGCGGCCCCGGTCGGCCAGCACTGCGGCGCCGACCAGCAGGCCCACCAGCAGCGTCTCGTTCCACGCCTGCTGGACGTCGTGCAGCGTCCCGGCCAGCAGCCCGACCAGCAGCGCCAGCGGCAGCGCGACCGACCCGGCGGTGCGCACCCGGTACGCTCGCCAGGCCAGCGCGGCCACCCCGGCGAACAGCACGGCCGCCTCGGCGTACCGGACGTCGCCGACCAGCAGCCGGGCTGGGGCCGGCGCCAGGAACGTGACCGGCAGGTAGTTGAAGCAGTCGTTGACCTGGCCGGGCGGCACGCCGTCGAAGGTCATCTGGTACGGGTTCAGCCCATGCCAGAAGCCCAGCGCGGCACCCTGCAGGATGGCCCACACGTCGATCAGCGCCCGCGGGCTGCCCACGATGACCAGGCCGTACGCCAGCCCGAGCCCGCCGAGCAGCCCACCAGCCAGCCGCCCCCGCCACCGGCCACGCAGGGCGAGCAGCCCGACCGCCAGCACGGTGACCGCCGCGCTCACCCATACCCCGGCCCACAGCCATGCCGTGACGACCGCGTTCTTGTGCGGCGGCTCGTAGAGCTGGTAGCCGGCCGCGACCAGCAGCGCCAGCCCGACCGAGACCGGGTGCGGCCGCTGCCAGCCGGCGTCCCGCCAGACCGCCCAGCCCAGCGCGCCGACACAGCAGGCCAGGACGATGACGCACTCGGTGGAGTAGGTGCGGTAGTGGGTGACCGCCGCCGCGATGATCGATACGGCGAGCAGGGCCACGTCCGCGGACCGGGCCCGCACCCGGCCGACGGTGTCCCGCTCGGTCACCCCATCCTCGGTCACCCCGCCCGTGGTCACGGCGCCCTTGGCAGCCTGGTGCCCGGTCATCCGGCGGCCCGGCCGGTCAGCGTCCAGAACCGCCGCAGCGCCACCCAGGCCAGCAGCACCAGCAGCGCGTCCCGAGCGATGACCAGGACGACGGCGAGCGGGTTGATGTTGACCAGCAGCCCGTACATGCCCGGGTACACGACCTGGGTCAGCACCGCGAGCGCCAGCAGCAGCCGGTTGAGCCGGGTGGTCTCGGCGTCGACGGCGGCGACCCCCATCGCGGCCAGCAGCGCGCCGAGCCAGATCAGGTACTGCGGGCTGAACGACTTGTCTGTGATGATCATCAGGCATACCGTGCCGGTCGCCAGCAGCCCGACGGCGGCCGGTGGCACCGTCCCGGCTGGCCGGACCCAGAGCGGCCGGGCCGCCCGGAGCCAGAGCATCGCCAGCCCGGCCACCGCCGCCACCATCGCCACGCTGGCCAGCGCCAGCATCACCCCCACGCCCGGCCCGACCACCTCGAAGGCGTAGAAACGGGTGTACTCGCTGTGCCAGTGCGACGGGCTGAACACGTCCGCCACCAGCAGCGGTAGCGCCAGGTAGGACTCGAGCTGCAGGCCGCGGTCGGACTGCCAGGTCAACGGCGAGACCAGCCGCGCCGGCCCGGCCACCGCCAGCACCGCCAGCACTGCGCCGGCCGCCACCACCGCGAACCCGGCCAGCAGCGTCCAGCGGCCTCCCCGAGGCCACCCCGTACCCCGAGGCTCGGGCCGGTGTAGCCACAGTGCCGGCACCATGGCCAGCGGCCACAGCTTCACCACCGCTCCGAGCGCCGCCAGCACCCCCGCCAGCACCGGCCGCCGCGGCACCGCGATCAGCGCACCCCCCGCCAGGACCGCCGGCACCAGGTCCAGCCGGCACAGCGTGAGCGGCCCGAGCGCGGGCAGGAACCACAGCCAGAGCCGCACCCCAGGAGCCGGCCGCCGCCCGGCCGCCCGCCACAGCGCCGCGGTGAAGGCCGCGTCGACCAGCAGCATCAGCGCCACGAACGCCCACTCGTACGGCCGGGTGTGGTCGCCGGCCACCAGCCGCGGCACCAGGAAGACCCCGACCGACGGCACCGGGTACTCCGGCAGCGTGCCGTCCAACCCGGCGCCGCCGAGCAGCGCGGTGACGTTGCGCAGGTAGTACCGGATGTCACCGAAGACCTCGAACGTCTCGGGCACCAGCAGGAACACCGTCAGCGCCCGGGTGACCAGCCACCACCGTCCGATCCACCGCCAGCCCAAGGACCCGCCGGGCTCGCCGGCAGCGGGCCCGGCGACACCAGCGGACACAGCGGTATCAGCGGCGACGTCGGCATCAGCGGGTACGGCGGCGGACTCCCGCAGGTGCGGTGGGCGGGCGGGAGCGACGGCGAGGTCAGCGGGGTCGGCGTTCACGACGCTCCATGATGCAGCACGCCCGATGGCGGCCGGACACTCAGATCGTGACGTCGCGCTCGGCCAGCCACGGGATCGGGTCGATGCGGGGGCCGTCCAGGCCGCCGGCCCGGACCTCGAAGTGCAGGTGCGGGCCGGTGGACTCGCCCTCCGAGCCAACCAGCGCGATGAGCTGCCCTGCCTGCACCCGCTCGCCCTCGTGCACCAGAATCTTGTACTCGTGCCCGTAGATGGACACGTCGCCGTTCGCGTGCTCGATGACCACCCACTGGCCGAAGCCGTGCGCGTAGCCGGCCTTGAGCACCACGCCGTCGCCGGCCGCGTAGATCGGTGAGCCGTACGGCGCGGCCAGGTCGATACCGAAGTGGAAGGTGCCCCACCGGGCGCAGAAGCAGGAGCTGAGCAGGCCGGTGCCGGGCCGCACCCAGCGCGGCCGCAGCTCCTCCCGCTTGTGCCGGGAAGCGGCGATGATCGTGTTGACCCGGTCGTGGGCGACCGCCGCGCTGATCATGCCCTGGCCCCCGGCCGGGGCCTCGGCAGGCGCTGGCGAGACCCCGACCAGAGCTCTGTCGGCTGCCGTGCGGGCACCCTCGGTCGCGGCCGGCAGGCCGGAGCCAAGCGCGGCGACGGCGGCACCGGCCACCGAGGCGGCGAGCCAGGCGGACCGGTTCGAAGGGGGCGTGATGACGCGATGACGGCCGCGGGAGGTGCGGTGTCTCGCCACGGATGCCAGACCCTTCGTGCTCGACGGGCTACCACAGGTGGTGCCCCATCGGGCAACCGGGGATGGACGTTAACCAAGCCGAACGGTCGGGTGCAAGAAGCCCGGGGGGAGAATTCGCACATTCGGTCACCGGGAAGCGCCTGGGAGCCCGCAACATCACCCGGTTGCCGTAGTGCGGTCAGGCTCGTTGGTCGCGTTGCCGGGCCATGGAGGGGGTGTGATTGCTAGGTTCAGCTCGTTCGGGTGCCCTCGGCCCGCACGAACGACTGACCCAGGAGTACGGAGGACGAGTGCGTGTGAGCTCGGCCAGCAAGAAGGCTGCCAGTCCGGCGGCGACCAAGGCCCGGCCGCCGGGCGCGCAGGGCGGTGCGGGCGGTGGCGCCGCGGCCACCGGGCGGCCGACCCAGCGGCGCGGTTCGAACGCCCGGACGGGCCGCGCCGGCGACGCTCGTTCCACCGGCTCCGGCACGCGCAACCGCCGTCCGCCCATCCCGGCGCTGGTCATCGGTCCGGTCTCGCCCCTGGCCCGGGTGGCCGGCGTGGCCGGCACGCTGGCCGCCGTACTGCTGCTGGTGACCCCGGCGTACCCGCTGGTACGCACGGCCGGGCCGCTGGGCGGCGACGTCGAGCCGCTGGGTGCGGCGCACAACGCCTGGGACTTCGTGGTGCCGCTGCCCGCGGCCGTGGTGCTTGGCTGCGCCGGCGTGCTGTGCGTGCTGCGGCAGCTTCCCCGGTTCGGGCTGGCGGTGCTGGCGGCGAGCGGCGCGGTCGGGCTCGGTGAGCTGGTCCGGACGGCGTTCCTGGCCCAGACCCGGCAGCGGCTCGGGCTGGACCTGCCACTGCCGGAGGGCCAGACCCGGGTCTTCCAGTATGTCGCCGGGCCGGGGCTGTGGCTGCAGCTCGGCAGCGGCGCGCTGCTGGTGCTGGCCGGGATGCTCGCCGTGCTGGCCTGGCGCCGTACCGAGATGGAGGACGACGGGTCGTTCGACCCGCTGCGGCCGCTGTTCGCCGGACTGTCGGCGGTGGTCGCGATGCTGGCCATGGGGGGGGTCGTGCTGGCGGCGGCGGACCCGGTGGGCGACACCGGCGCCACGTTGTCGGTGGACCAGCGGCTGGGGCTCAGCCAGCTCGGGCTCCAGCTCGCCTCGCCCGACCTGCCGCTGTCGGCCAGCAGCGCGGCCGCGACCGCGCTGGCCGACCGGCCGGCGCTGGACCAGCTCGGCGGGCTGCTGGTCGCGGTCGCCGCCGCGCTGTCGATCGTGCTGGCCGCCACGTTGCGGCCCCGGCTGGCCACGGTCGGGATGTACGCCGGCCTGGCGGCGCTGCTGGCCAGCTCGGCGTTCGGTGTGTTCCTGCTGGTCATCCGGTCTACGGCGCTGTCGGTAGGTGCCGGCGCGGTGCTGCTGGCGTTGGCCGCGGCCGGGTGTGCGCTGCTGGCGCTGGCGGCTGGGCGAACTACCCGCCGTGGCTCTAGTGGGCCGGGTTAGCCTGCCGGTATGAGTGGACGCATCCGGGTCGTGATCGCCAAGCCCGGCCTCGACGGGCACGACCGTGGCGCCAAGGTGGTGGCCCGCGCGCTGCGGGACGCCGGCATGGAGGTCATCTACACCGGGTTGCACCAGACCCCGGAGCAGATTGTGGAGACCAGCATCCAGGAGGACGCCGACGTGATCGGGTTGTCAGTGCTCTCCGGTGCGCACATGACGCTGTTCCGGAGGGTGCTCGAGCTGCTGTCCGAGCGGGGCGCGGACGACGTCCTGGTGTTCGGTGGTGGCATTATCCCGGACGCCGACCTGGCGGAGCTGGCGGCGCTGGGAGTGTCGAAGGTCTTCACGCCGGGCGCGACCACTCAGTCAATCGTTGACTGGGTCCGGGCTAACGTCGGTACCGTGGAAGGGTGAACGAGTTTCGGGTCGCGACAAAGATGAGAGCAGAGGGGCGGCTGCTCGTCGTGCTCGCCTGTGGGCTGATGGCGTTCGCCGCCTATTTCGTGGTTGGGGTGCTGCGCGGTGGGCTGTCCACCCCGCATCTGGTGATCGCTGTGCTGTCGGTGCTGGTCGCGGGACTCACCATCTGGTCGCAGCAGCGCGGGCCGGTGCTGTTAGCCGCGACCCCGGAGCACCTGGTCGTCATGCATGAGCATGGCACGACCACCTATCGCTGGGATGAGGTCAGCCGCGTTGCGCTGGTCGCCAACGGGCCAGCCGCGCTCGCCGTCACGTTGTACGGTGCCCGCGCGCCGATGCTGGTGCCGCTGGACCGGGCCGCGCTAGCGCCGATTGAGGTGCTGCACGGCGTCCGCACCATCGCCCCCGAGCACATCGCCGGCACCCCCCGGAACTGACCAGGGCTTGCAGCTCTACCAAGGGTCTAGGTAGAGTTACTACATGAACAAACCTACCGCGGGTCCGCGGATGACGTTGCCGACGCAGTTGGTGCTGCGGGCGCTGCTGGAGTCTCCGACCCGGGAGCGGTACGGGCTGGAGCTGGGCCAGGCGGCCGGACTGCCGTCCGGGACGATTCACCCGATCCTGGCCCGGCTGGAGGCGGTCGGGTGGCTGGAGTCGTCGTGGGAGGAGATCGACCCGCATGTGGCGGGCCGGCCGCGGCGGAGGTACTACGTGCTGACGGCGGACGGTGCCGAGCGAGCCCGGGACGCGCTGGCCCGGGCGTATGCCTCCACCGCCACGGTCGCCCGCCTCCGTCCCGGCCTCGCCGGAGGCCCCCAGTGAGCGCCGACCTGGACGACATCCGCGCCCGAGCCCACAACCTCGCTACCCACCTCGACCTCGCCCGTGACCTCGCCCGTGACCTCGCCCATGCCCGCGACAACGACCTCGTCCTCGACCTCGCCCGTGCCCGCGATCTTGCACTCGCCCGCGCCCGCGATCTCGCCCGTGTCCGTGATCTCGCCCGCGCCCTTGACCTCGACCTTGCCCATGCACTCGCCCGCGCCCTTGACCTCGACCTCGTCCTTGCCCGCGACTTCGCCCATGCCCTCGCCCACGCCCTCGCCCACGCTCACGACCTCGTCTACGCCCACGACCTTGCCCGCGCGATCTTGCCTTCCTGGATGCCCCACTATCGTGATCTCGCCACGATGCTCGACAACTTGCTGGAGGTCGCCCGCGCGATCGATCGGGCCTTGGGCAAGAGCGCTGCCCGCATGGGCGAAGGCGAGCAGCTGGCTGATGCCAGGTCGGGGTTGCCAGGGTGGGTGTGCCGGCGGCTCATGGGCGGGGCGGTGCGGGTGCTGCCGGCGGTCCACCGGCCGCGCTACGCCGACGAGTGGTGCGCCGAGTTGTGGGAGCTGGGCGGGCTGCCGAGTGCCCGTCGGCATCAGCTCGCCCATGCGCTCCGGGTAGTGAGCCGGTGTGTCGTGCTACGTCGCAGCTTGGCAGCGCCGGTTCCTGGCCTGGCGCCCCGCAGGCCGGATGGCTGACCATGCGCGCCTTGGGCCTGACCGGCGGGGTGGCGGTGTCCTGGGCCGGGCTGGCCAGCCTGCCCGGCTGGCTGCTGTTCGCCGCCGTCGCGCTGGCCGCCGTACTGCTGGGGCTGTTGCTTTTCCTGCCGGCCGACGGGCCGATCTGCCGGTTCGAGCGGATCGTCGCCGCACTCCGCGGCACGCGGCACCTACCGTGACCGTTGGGCGAGCTTTCCGCCTATCGCCGTAACGGCCGGTTGAGCAGCGCGCGGATCTCCGGTTCACTCAGATCCTCACCACGACCGATCTCCCGCCCCGCCTGGCCGATCCGAGCCTGGGCGGCCGGATTGGCCAGCAGTTCGAGGGTGGATTCGATCGACTCCAGATCCGCGGCGGCCAGCACCACGACGTAGTCGCGTCCGTTCTTGGTGACGAGCAACCGCTCGTGGGTGCGGTTGACCTCCTCGGCGAGCTCGGACAAGTGGGCCTTCGCCTCGGGACAGTGCCAGAGTTCTCATAGATCAGACCTCATAGATCAGAGTTGTGGTCTGGCGCCGTCCGATGGGTCTAGATGGTGGGCCGGGTGAGCGGGTTCACGGGTGGCGCGAGTCGGCAGGGTCGGCGGTCGGGCTAGTCTGCCCGCAGGCAACCGAGACGGGCGAAAGCGGGACGGTCGCACGGTGGATCTGTTCGAGTACCAGGCGAAGGACCTCTTTGCCCAGCACGGCGTCCCGGTGCTGCCGGGCGCCGTGGCGGAGACCCCGGAGCAGGCGCGCGCCGTGGCTGAGCGGCTCGGTGGCCCGGTCGTGGTCAAGGCGCAGGTGAAGACCGGCGGGCGCGGTAAGGCCGGCGGGGTGAAGCTGGCCGCCACTCCCGCCGAGGCTGCGGAGAGGGCCGCCGCCATCCTCGGCATGGACATCAAGGGACACACCGTCTATCGGGTCCTGGTGACCGAGGCGAGCGAGATCGCCGAGGAGTACTACTTCTCCTTCCTGCTCGACCGGGCCAACCGGACCTTCCTCGCCATGGCCTCGCGCGAGGGTGGCATGGAGATCGAGCAGGTCGCCGTCGAGAAGCCCGAGGCGCTGGCCCGGGTGCCGGTCAGCCCGTTGGCCGGCGTCGACGAGGCCGCGGCCCGGGAGATCCTGGTGCTTGGCGGGTTCCCTGCCGACGTCCTCGACCAGGCCGCCGAGGTGGTCGCCAGGCTGTGGGACTGTTTCGTCGCCGAGGATGCCACGCTGGTCGAGGTCAACCCGCTGGTCAAGACCCCGGACGGCCGGATCGTCGCGCTGGACGGCAAGGTCACCTTGGACGACAACGCCGCTTTTCGCCAGCCGGCGCATGCCGCGCTCGCCGACAAGGAGGCCACCGACCCGCTGGAGCAGGCCGCCAAGGACCGGGACCTCAACTACGTCAAGCTGGACGGCGAGGTCGGCATCATCGGCAACGGCGCCGGCCTGGTCATGTCCACCCTGGACGTGGTCGCCTACGCGGGCGAGGCACACGGTGGCGTCACGCCGGCGAACTTCCTCGACATCGGCGGCGGCGCTTCCGCCGAGGTGATGGCCAACGGGCTGGAGATCATCCTGTCCGACCCGGCGGTGCGCAGCGTGTTCGTCAACGTCTTCGGCGGCATCACCGCCTGCGACGCGGTGGCCAACGGCATCGTGCATGCCTTCCAGCTTCTGGAGTCGCGCGGCGAGCAGGTGACCCGCCCGCTGGTGGTCCGGCTGGACGGCAACAACGCCGAGCTGGGCCGGCGGATCCTGGCCGAGGCCGGGCTGCCCGGCGTCGAGCAGGTGGACACGATGGACGGTGCGGCCGACCGGGCCGCCGAGCTTGCCGCGCAGGGGGCGTGACATGGCGATCTGGCTGACCGAGCACAGCAGGATCATCGTGCAGGGCATGACCGGCTCCGAGGGCCGCAGGCACACCCAGCGGATGCTGCGCTCGGGCGCCCAGGTCGTGGGGGGCGTCACCCCGGGCAAGGGCGGCCAGAAGGTCGACTTCGACACCGCCGGCTCGGGGGTCACGCTGCCGGTCTTCGGCTCCGTCGCGGAGGCGGTGGCCGAGACCGGCGCGGATGTCACCGTCGTGTTCGTGCCGCCGCGGTTTGCCAAGGCCGCCGTACTGGAAGCGGTGGACGCCGGCGTCGGGCTGTGCGTCGTGATCACCGAGGGCATCCCGGTGCACGACACGGCCGGCTTCTGGGCATACGCGCAGGGCAGCGGCACCCGGATCATCGGGCCGAACTGTCCCGGCCTGATCAGCCCCGGCCGGTCCAACGCCGGCATCATCCCCGCTGACATCACCAAGCCGGGCCGGGTCGGGCTGGTCAGCAAGTCGGGCACGCTGACCTACCAGATGATGTATGAGCTGCGCGACGTCGGCTTCTCCTCCTGCGTCGGCATCGGGGGCGACCCGGTCATCGGCACCACCCACATCGACGCGCTCGCGGCGTTCGAGGCGGACCCGGAGACCGACGCGATCGTGCTGATCGGCGAGATCGGCGGGGACGCCGAGGAGCGCGCGGCCGACTACATCATGGCCAGCGTGACCAAGCCGGTGGTGGGTTACGTGGCCGGCTTCACCGCGCCGGAGGGCAAGACGATGGGCCACGCCGGCGCCATTGTCTCCGGCTCCGCCGGTACCGCGCAGGCTAAGAAGGACGCCCTGGAGGCGGTCGGGGTCAAGGTCGGCAGGACGCCGAGCGAGACCGCTGGGCTGATGCGCGAGCTGATGACCGGGGGTAGCGTTGACCACACAGCGTAGGCGGGCTGTCCCGGTCTGGTGAGGTCCGGACCGGCTTGGAGGGTGGTGCGCCATTCTGACACTGCATCTCCGGGCGGATCTTCCTGCCCGTTCGTCGGTGGCTCGCGGATTGTCGACCGGTCGCGGAGTGCACAGCGGTACGGTCGCTTGCTAGCGGATGGCCGCTCTGCCTAGGGAGGCCTCTACCTCAGGGAGGCCCTCTACCTAAAGGAGGCGTAGTGGTATGGCGGGATTCGATCCCAAAAAGGTGTCCACTCTCGACTGGGTGGTGATCGGGGCAGGGGTGCTGGCCTTCATCGCCAGCTTCTTCGCGTGGTACACGATCAGCCTGAAGTTCGGCGGCATCGAGGTTGCCTCAGGCAGCGTCAACGCGTGGCATTCGTTCGCGAGCTGGTTCGCGACGCTGCTGCTGGTGGCGGCAGCCGGACTGGTGTTCGCCAAGGCGGCCGGGGTGCAGGTCAGCCTGCCCCTGCCGGTCGCGGTGGTCACGCTCGGCCTGTCCGGGTTCGCGGTGCTGCTGATTCTGCTGCGCTGGATCACCCTGGACACGGGCGTCGGCGCCGGCTTCGGGCTGTACCTCGGGTTGATCAGCGCGATCGCGGCGGCCGTGGCGTCGTTCCTGGCGTTTCGGGCGACGGGCGGCGACCTGCGCAGGCTCGGGCAGACCCCGGGTACGCCGCAGCCGCCGTCCGGACTCTGACGGTTCGGCCAAGTGCACCGCTGGTGAGCCCGAGAGGGCGACTTGGTGATGTTTTGTCGGTTCCGGCTGGACTGGGATGGCGACCGAGGGTAATGCTGGCGGTTAAACCGACAACGACGCTGGCGGATCTCAGCCGTCGGGTAGTGTCCGGTCCACGCTGCCAGCGGGGAAACCCGGGTCGTGGCGTCACGGATCGCTACAGCACAGCGCGCGGTGTGGAGACTTGTGGCGCGCGCGGTACGGCGGGCACGCTGTGGCCCGCACTGATGACGTGACGAGGGAAGGTCTCATGTCGGATCAGATGGGCGGCTACAACAACCCGCCCGGCGGCTTCAACCCGCAGGGCGGTGGGTACCCCCAGCAGGGTGGCTACCCGCAGCAGGGTGGGTACCCGCATCAAGCGCCCCCGCCGGCGCCCCAGGGCGGTTACCCACAGCCGCCGCAGCAGCAGTGGGGCCAGCCCGCGTACGGTCAGCCTGCCTACGGCCCGCCACCCCCGTACGCCGTGCCGCCGAAGCGCCGCATCGGGTTCGACCTGCAGTCGATCATGCCCGGTGGCGTGATCGCGATTGGTGGCGGGCTGCTGCTGTTCATCGTCAGCTTCTTCAAGTGGTACGGGGCGAACCTCGACAAGCTGTGCCAGGCCCAGGTCGGTTTTCCAGGGCTGCCGGACAGCTCGGCCGCCGTCGAGGCGTGCAAGCGCGGCTACGGCGATGTCGGTGCAGCCAGTGCCTGGGAGCGTGGCGTCACCACAGCCGCGCTGATCCTCTTCTTGGTGATCGTTGTGCTGTTTGTGGTCAAGGCGCTGAAGGTGCTGCCGGCTGCCATCCCGGCTGAGCTGACCGCTGTTGCCCTGCTGATCGTCGCCGACATCTTCTGGCTGGTCACCTTCGTCAACAAGCCCGGGGGTGACTACATCGTTCGTGGCTGGGCGCAGTGGGTTGGGTTGCTGCTGGTGCTTGCAGTGAACGCCGGGGTCATCCTGGCTTTCTTGAGTTCCGGCGCCCTGGACACGGTCAAGGGCATCCTGGCTAAGCGGCAGTCCCAGCACGCGCAGGCTCAGCAGGCGCCGCAGTGGGGCCAGCCGCAACAGCAGTGGGGCCAGCCGCAGTGGGAGCAGCAGCCGCAGTGGGGCCAGCCTGAGCAGCCGCCGCAGTGGGGGCAGCCGCCGCCGGCCCAGCCGTCCGGCTGGCCGAGCGGGAGCACCCCGGCGGCGCCGCAGACCGGCGGCCCGGCCAACGGTGGCCAGCCGGCCGCGCCGCCGCCACCAGGCTGGGGCCAGCCGCCACTGGACCAGCCGCCGCAGCAGGGTGGGTGGCCGCCGCCTCAGCCGCCCCCGCCGCCGCAGGGCGGTTGGGGCCAGCAGCCGTAGCCACGCCACAACAAGAGGTCACCACAACGCCGTGTGGTGACCTCTTGGGGTCCTCGACCAACAAGAGGTGACCACAACGCCGGTAGGTGACCACACGGGGGCCTTGGGCAACGACAGGTGACCACAACGCCGGTAGGTGACCACACGGGGTAACACGGCGGGTGGGCGCGGCGCGCCTGTCCGGTGTGCCGGCCGGTCGATGCGACAGTCACGGGGTGACCGAGACGCTGGCCGGGCCGGGCCGGGGCGGTGCCGCGGGGATGGGTCGCCGCCCATCGACGGTCTGGTCGGCGTTCGTGGCGGCGGCCACCGCCGCACTGGCCGGTTTCGCCGTCACCTCCTCGCTGGTACTGCTGGGCTGGGGGCTGTCGTCGACCCACGCCTCGGCGGGGGACGCGGTGCGGGTGGCCACCCAGGCGTGGCTGCTGGCGCACCATGGTCGGCTGCAGCTCCTGCTCGCCGACGTCGGGCTGGTGCCGCTGGGGTTGACCCTGCTGCCGGGCGTGCTGCTGTACCGCGCCGGCACGTCGCTGGCCCGGTTGCTGGACGGTGCGGTGGCCACCTCGGCCAAGGCGCTGGCGGCGCTGGCCTGCTCCTACGCCGTCCTGGTTGTGCTGGGCACCGGCCTGGCCGACACTGCGGCGGTGCGGGTCGACCCCCTCGCCACGCTGCTCGGCGCCGGTGGGCTGGCGGTCGGTGCCGGCGGCGTTGGCCTGCTGGCCAGCTCTGAGCTGCGTCGCAGGCTGGCGGGGCTGCTGCCGGCCGGCGCCCGGGCGGCTGGCCGGGCCGCCGCGGTGGCGGTGACCGTGCTGGTAGCGGCCGGTGCGGTGCTGGCCGGGCTCGCCCTGGTGCTGGGTCATCAGCGGGCGGTCGGGGTGTCGCGGGGGCTGGCCCCTGGCCTGGCCGAGGGAGCCGGGCTGGCCGTAGCCGGGCTGCTGTACGTGCCGAACGCGGCGTTGTGGGCCACGGCGTACATCCTCGGTCCAGGGTTCGACGTCGGCGTGGGCACGGCGGTCGGGCCGTTCGGCGGCACTCTCGGTCCGGTGCCGGCGTTCCCGCTGCTGGCCGCGCTGCCGGCCGGACCGGGGCCGCCGCACGGCGCGCCGTTCGTGCTGGTCGTGCCGGTGCTGGCCGGGGTGCTTGCCGGGTACGTGGTAGGCCAGCGGGTCAGTGCCGGCTGGCGGGTGGCCGCCGGGTGGGCAGCGGCGGCGGGTGTGCTCGCCGGTCTCGGGCTGGCCGTGTTGGCCGCGCTGTCCGGAGGGCCGCTCGGCTCTGGCCGGATGGCCCACCTCGGCCCGTCGCCCTGGCACGTCGGGCTGGCCGGCGCGCTCGAGCTCGCGGTCGCCGGCGCCGCTACCGCGGCCGTCATCCGTCGAGGGGCAACGAGCTAGGGTTGGCCGCGTGGCAGCGCGGCTCGTCGTACTCGTCTCCGGCTCCGGGACCAACCTGCAGGCGCTGCTCGACGCCTGCGCCGACTCGGCGTACGGCGCCCAGGTGGTCGCGGTGGGCGCGGACCGGGACGGCATCGAGGGGCTGGCCCGGGCCGAGCGGGCCGGAGTGCCGACGTTCACGGTGCGAGTGTCCGACTACCCCGACCGCCCGGCGTGGGATGCGGCGCTGACCGAGACCGTGGCCAAGCACGAGCCCGACCTGGTCATCTCGGCAGGCTTCATGAAGCTGGTCGGGACGGCGTTTCTGGCAGCTTTCACCGGCCGGTTCATCAACTCCCATCCGGCGCTGCTGCCCTCGTTCCCCGGCATGCACGGGCCGCGTGACGCGCTGGCCTATGGCGTCCGGATCACCGGGGTGACGATCTTCATGGTCGACCCGGGGGTGGACACCGGCCCGATCGTGGCGCAGGCCGCCGTACCGGTCGGCGAGCATGACGACGTAGCGTCCCTGCACGGGCGGATCAAGGGCGTGGAGCGCACGCTGCTGGTCGACACCGTGGGCCGGATGGTCCGCTACGGCTACCACATCGAGGGCAGAAGGGTGCTCATCCCGTGACTCCACCGCAGGCGGACCGCCGACCGATCCGGCGGGCGCTGATCAGCGTGTACGACAAGACCGGGCTGGTCGAGCTCGGCCGTGGGCTGGCTGCGCACGGCGTGCGGATCGTGTCCACCGGCTCCACCGCGGCGGTGCTGCGCGAGGCCGGCGTGGCGGTCGTCGCGGTCGAGCAGCTCACCGGGTTCCCCGAGTGCCTGGACGGCCGGGTCAAGACGTTGCACCCCGCCGTGCACGCCGGCCTGCTCGCCGACACCCGCAACGCCGACCACCTGGCCCAGCTCGCCGACCTGGGCATCGAGCCGTTCGACCTGGTGGTGTCCAACCTGTACCCCTTCCGGCAGACCGTGGCCGGCGGCGCGGCGGGCGACGACGTGATCGAGCAGATCGACGTCGGCGGCCCGTCGATGGTGCGGGCCGCGGCGAAGAACCACGCCAGCGTCGCGGTGGTCGTCGACCCGGCCGCGTATGGCGAGGTGCTGGTGGCGGTGCGCGACGGCGGGTTCGACCTGGCTGCCCGGCAGACGCTGGCAGCGGCGGCGTTCGCGCACACGGCGGCGTACGACGTGGCGGTGGCCGGCTGGTTCGCCCGGACGCTGGTGCCGCTGGCGGAGACCGGCCCGGGGGCCGCCTGCTGGCCCCCCTTCGCCGGGGTCGCGTTGGAGCGCGCGGCGATCCTGCGGTACGGCGAGAACCCGCACCAGGCGGCGGCGCTGTACGTCGACCGCGACGCGCCGCCCGGGCTGGCCCAGGCCGAGCAGCTCCACGGCAAGGAGATGTCGTACAACAACTACGTCGACGCGGACGCCGCCTGGCGGACCGCGCACGACTTCGACCAGCCGTGCGTGGCGATCATCAAGCATGCCAACCCGTGCGGCATCGCCGTCGGCGCGGACATCGCCGAGGCACACCGCAAGGCGCATGCCTGCGACCCGGTCTCAGCGTTCGGCGGGGTGATCGCCACCAACCGGCCGGTCAGCGTGGCCATGGCCGAGCAGGTGGCCGAGGTCTTCACCGAGGTCGTGGTGGCACCGTCCTATCTGGACGGTGCGGTCGACCTGCTGCGGGCGAAGAAGAACATCCGCCTGCTCGCCTGCCCGCGGTGGCGGCCGGACGGCGTGGAGCTCCGCCGGATCTCGGGCGGCGTGCTGGCGCAGACCGCCGACGGGGTCGCCGAGCCCGGCGACGACCCGGCGAGCTGGCGGCTCGCGGCCGGAGACGCTGCCGACGAGGCGACCCTGGCCGACCTCGCGTTCGCCTGGCGGGCGGTCCGGGCGGTCCGGTCCAACGCGATCCTGCTTGCCGCCAACGGCGCCACCGTCGGGGTCGGGATGGGCCAGGTCAACCGGGTCGACGCGGCCAAGCTGGCGGTCGCCCGGGCCGGCGACCGGGCGCGCGGCACGGTGGCGGCGTCGGATGCGTACTTCCCGTTCGCCGACGGACTCGGTGTGCTGATCGACGGCGGGGTGCGGGCGGTGGTACAGCCCGGCGGCTCGGTGCGGGACGAGGAGGTTATCGCGGCGGCCAAGCAGGCCGGGGTCACGATGTACCTCACCGGCGTCCGGCACTTCTACCACTGAGCCCACTTCTACTACTAAGCCATGCCGGAGCCGGATGGCACGGGCACGGGGCCGCGGGTCGAGGAGGACCTGGCCCGGGTCGACTGGGAGTACGCGGAGCTGTCGGACGCGCACTTCCTGCGCTGCCGGTTCAACGACGCGCGGATGCTGGAGCTGGCCACCTGGCGCTGCGTGTTCGACGAGTGCGACTTCTCCGGCGTCAGGCTGTCGTCCAGCGAGCACCACGGGACGGCGTTCCTGCGCTGCACGTTCCGGCGTACCGAGCTGTTCGGGGCGGCGTTCCACGGCTGCAAGCTGACCGGCTCGGTCTTCACCGAAGGCAACCTGCGGCCGCTCACGGTTGACGGCGGAGACTGGTCCTACGTCGTGCTGCGTGGCGCCGGGCTGGCCGGCATCGACCTCTCCGGCGTCCGGCTGCGCGAGGCCGACCTGACCGACGCGGACCTGCGCAGGGCGGTGCTCCGCGACGCCGACCTGTCCTACGCCCGGCTGTCCGGCGCCCGGCTGGCGGAGTCGGACCTGCGCGGTGGCCGGGTGGACGGCATCGACTGGCACAGCATCGACGTGACCGGCGCGAAGCTGGACGTCGCGCAGGCGATGGCGTTCGCGGCCGCGTACGGCGCCGACCTGACCTGAGCGGCCGCGCCTAGCGCGGCGCCTGGGCCGGCAAGAATGCGCAGAAATCGAGCTAGCTGACTCTCATGCTCGCAGGTCACGAGGTGATCGCTAGGTCCTTGCTGAGTTTTGCATAACCTCCAAGGTTGCCGGATGCCCCGAGTGGTGTCGTGTGCGGTATCAAGGGCGTTGCGCAGCGGATGGCGTGGGTGCTGTTGTTTGGGGTTTGCTGCCGCGCCAGCCGCTGTGCGGCGGCTGGCTTTCCACCGGGACTGCTGTGGACGCTCGCCGCTGTGCTCACCGAAGTTTCTCAAGTCTTTTCTGGGCACTCGGGTTGGCGGGCCGGTTCTGTCGGTGGTCGCCTTTATTCTTCTCCTATGTCGGATGTGGTCGCCTCAGTGGTCGAGCAGATCTCTGGTGCTGCTTGACTCTTGTCGTGACGCGCGTTTGTGGGGGCTTTCGACGCGCAGGTGGATGAGCTGCTGGTGCGGTTGCATCAGCAGCTTGGACAGATCGCTGGTACCTTGCTGCTGCCGCTGGTGCGGGAGGCGGATTCCCGTGACTTGGCCCATGCGTATGACGCGCCGACCATGCAGGCCTGGCTGCGGGACACCTGAACGTGCAGCCCGGCGAGGCGGGACGGCTGCTCCGGCTCGCTCGTGACCTGGACCGCGAGCTGACGGAGACGGCCGCGGCGCTGTCCGATGGCACGATCAGCGTCGAGCACGCCCAAGCCATCGCCGACGCGATCCGGACGCTGCCGGCCGAGACCCCGACCGAGACCCGCATCGCCGCGGAGCGGGAGCTGGTCCGGCACAGCTGCACCTTCACCCCCGACGAGGTCGCCCTGCTCGGCCGCCGCGTCCTGGACGACGTCGCCGACCCCGACAGCGGCGTCCGCGATGATCGTACGCACGGGCAGCGGATGGCTGACGCCCTCGTCGAGCTCGGCGAACGCGCTGCGCGCCGGGGACCTGCCGGACAACGGCGGCGAACGACCCACCCTCATCGTCACCATGCCGTATGACAAGCTCGCCGCCGCCACCGGAGTAGGGCTGCTGGACAGCGGCGACATCCTGCCCGCCAGCCAGGTACAACGCCTCGCCTGCGACGCTCACGTCATCCCCGCCGTCCTCGGCGGCGAAAGCCTGCCCCTCGACCTCGGCCGGGGGAGCTGGCATGACGTCGGGGCGCCCGCCGGGCAATTATTCTCCGGGACCGCGGGTGTGTTTCCCCGGGTGTGACCGGCTGTACCAGTGGTGCCAGGTCCACCATTGCGTCCACTGGGCCGACGGCGGAAGAACAGACCAGAACAACGGCGTCCTCCTCTGCGGTCACCACCACCGCGCCGTACACCACAACGGCTGGGACGTGAGTACAGCCCCTGACGGACTACCCGAGTTCTTGCCTCCCAGATGGGTGGACCCGGAGCGCAAACCCATCCGCCACCACCGACACCGACAATGAACAGCATGACACGAAAAGAGGAGGTGGTGCGCCGGCGCCACGGTCTCCGTGTTGTCGTTTGCGAGCCTGTTGGGGATCTGCCGGCCGGGCCGCGTTCGCGGCGTGTCTGGTGGTGGGCTGAGGGCCACCACGCCTGGTGTACCGGGGCGGATGGAGGTGGTGGAGGTGGCCGTGCGGTCACGCAGGTGTGCGTGCTGTACGTGCCGGACGGGATCGCGGGGGGGCTGACCTGGCACACCGGCACGCGCTCGCCCTGGCCTAGCGTCGCCCCGCGGCTGGCCGCCGCGCTGGCCGGGCGGGTCGTGGTGGTCGCCGCCCCGAGCGGCGGCCACCTTGCTCGCTCACCTGCCCGGCCTGCGCGCC
>DATILL010000034.1:0-18212 GCA_035476575.1 Mycobacteriales bacterium | reverse complement strand
GTAGCCTGGCCGGGCAATGGTCCCTCCGGGAGTGAAGATTCTTGGTCGAACCTTCGAATTATCCCGTAGGGACCGTTGCCTGAACGATTGCGACACGCCGATCATGTCAGTTCACTCGAACCGACTTCTGCATAAGCCTCACGCTACTCACTTCAACCACCGCCGATATGGTGCCCGCAAGCGTTGACATGATCGCTAACCAGAATAGCACGGTGCTCTTGCGGTCTTCTTCGATTCGGACCAACATAGCCTCGGGTTCGTCGCCTAAGGCGGGTTCTAGGAACGCCGCCTGTGGTTTTCGTCCCGTCGTACGTGACCTATCTCGCGAGGATGACGGCAGCCCTCGTCGCCAGCCGAGTCGTAGAAAGAACTTCTCCCACATGGACACCGCTTCTCGCCTGCCCGCAGCCAAAGAGAATGCCCGTCGTACGGTTTGGACACGGCCGCCCGGTTAGTGTCGCGACTCCGCAGTATGTCGGTGCTTTGACGGCGAACACCCAGCATGGGATGGCGATTTCAATGGAGAGGGCCAAGATGGCATTCACCCACTGCCGGTTAGCAACGGAGAGGACCAGGTAAATGAAAGCACACAGCTCGACCAGGACGATTCCGTATGCGTTCTGTCACGCTGCCACGTGACGCTCCCTCCGCCGCCCGAAACAGGGGTCTGCCCGCGCCAGTGCGGAGGGCGCCTGACCACCGTGCCTGAGCTGCATCGGTCACGTCCAGTGTCGGCGCGGCCCCGGACAGCGCGACCAACATCATACCTTCATATCGCTATCCGTAAACGAGAGTCCGCCCTGCCTCAGCGCAGGGACGCGGCGAGGGTGAGCAGCTCGTCCAAGCCGGCGCTGCCGGTCACCAGCAGCGCCACCGTGCCCGGCCGGAACAGCGCGATCTCACCTTGCCCGGTCCGGTACCGCTCCCAGCGCCGCCCGCCGACCGACGCCGTACCGTCCGCCGTCGCGTCCGGAAGCTGCGCCGTACGGAGCTGCGCCGCGCCGACGTTGCTCTCGACGTACCGTGCGTACCGGCCGGCCGGGGAGACATAGCCCACCTCGAAGGTGACGACCCCGGCCGCCGGCCGGTCCAGGTGCGAGCTGGTCGGCCGCCAGCCGGATGCCAGGCCGTGCGCGGACAGCACCGGGTACGGCGCGACCTCGCTGGCCGCCCGGATGTCGTCGGTCAGGTCGATCGTGTGCACTCGCTCACCGCCGGGCGAGCGCACCCACACGACGATCAGGATGATCGCGACCAGCGGCAACAGCGACCGGACCATGTCGCCCAACGCCTTCCCCAGCCGAGGGTTCGACGGCGGCGGCCCAGACGGCGGCGCGGTGGTCACCCCGCCATCTTCCCACCCCGCCTCCCGTAGCCTGGCAGGCATGCGAATCGCCGTCGTCGGTGCCACCGGCCAGGTCGGAGGCGTCATGCGCGCCCTGCTCGCCGAGCGCCACCTTCCGATCGACGACCTCCGCCTCTTCGCCTCGGCCCGCTCGGCCGGCCGCACGCTGCCGTGGCGGGACGGCGAGGTGACGGTCGAGGACGCCGGCACCGCCGACTACTCCGGCATCGACATCGCGCTGTTCTCCGCCGGCAAGGACGCGTCGAGGGCGCTGGCCCCCCGGGTGGCCGCCGCCGGCGCCGTCGTCATCGACAACTCCTCCGCCTGGCGGATGGACCCGGCCGTGCCACTGGTCGTCGCCGAGGTCAACCCCGAGGCGCTGGCCGGCATCCGCAAGGACCGCAAGGGCATCGTCGCCAACCCCAACTGCACCACCATGGCGGCCATGCCGGTCCTCATGCCGTTGCACCGCGAGGCCGGCCTGGTCCGGCTCACCGTGAGCACCTACCAGGCCGTCTCCGGCGCCGGGCTGGCCGGCGTGGAGGAGCTCGACATCCAGGTCCGCAAGGCATACGACGGCGCCGCCCGGCTGACCTACGACGGCCGGGCGGTCGAGCTCCCGGTGCCGGTCACGTTCCCGGCGCCCGTCGCGTTCAACGTCGTACCGCTGGCCGGCTCCATCGTCGACGACGGCAGCGGCGAGACCGACGAGGAGCAGAAGCTGCGCAACGAGAGCCGCAAGATCCTCGGCCTGCCCGACCTGCTGGTGAGCGGCACCTGCGTGCGGGTGCCGGTGTTCACCGGCCACTCGCTGTCGATCAACATCGAGCTTGCCCGGCCGCTGCCGCCCGCCCGGGCCGCCGAGCTGCTGGCCCAGGCGCCGGGCGTGGCCCTCATCGACGTGCCCACCCCGCTGCGCTCGGCCGGTGCCGACCCGTCGTTCGTCGGACGCATCCGGCGCGACCCGACCGTTCCGGATGGCCGGGGCCTGGCCCTGTTCGTGTCAAACGACAACCTGCGCAAGGGCGCCGCCCTCAACGCCGTCCAGATCGCCGAGCTGCTCATCCACCGCTGAGCGCGCGGTGGATGCCGGTGCGGGGCGGAGTGCCGCCACCCGGGTCGGCTGGTTAGCGGTGCGTTGAGGTTGCCGTCCGGACGAATGTGGGGTCGGGGGTTGGGTGGCTGTCCTGAGGGGGTTTGGCCTGGGGTGGCTGGGTAGCGGTCGAGGAGATCCTTCACGAAGGCATGGAGGCGGTCGTTGATGACGGTGCCGTTGCCGTCCGCGTCGTTCTCGATCTTCCAGATCCGCCAGCGCCGCGAGGAGTCGAGCGTGTCGATGCCATCGGTGGTGTAGATGGTCTGCTCGACGCTGCTCGGGAGCCGGTGGTTGTCGGACAGGTCGATCTTGACCGAGTTTTCTTCGACAGCGGTCTCCGGCGGTTCCGCGCGGCGGTCGATGCGTTTGGCGCGTAGGTCGGCGGGCGCCGACACGTGGATCACCATGGATCGGGCTCGGAACTCGTCGAACTCCCGCAGGGCGGCGACGAGATCGGCGCGGGCGAGCTCGACCAGGGTGACCTCATTGTCGTTCACCTGCTCTCGGACAGCCTGGGCAAGCGCCTGTAGGGCGGGCATCATGTGGGTCTCGTGCTCCACGCTGAAGGCACCGCCGTTGAGGCGGACCGGCCGGGTCCTTGCCACCCTGGTGATGGTTGACCAGGGCAGTCGGCGCTGCGCCCGTGAACACTGTGCCCTTGAAGAGGTGGTAGCTGAGACTTTCCTTGCCGAGCTCGGGTCGGGTGACGCGGACCTCGATACCGCCGATGAGCAGCTCGGCGCCTGCCTTGAGGCACTCGTCGGAGTAGAGCGTGACGACTCGGACCCGGCCCGATTTGTTGATCTGCGTCCAGGCGTCCTGGATCGCGCGGATCGTCCGCTTGCCGTCGCCCGCTGATGCCAGACGGGGTGCCAGCACGTCCAGGCCGGTGACATCACGTCGTGTGGACTCGGTCAGGACCGCGTCGAGGTAGCTCTCCCGGCGTACCGACCGGGCCAGCACGGTCGGGACCCGCCGCCGGTTCCATGCGGCCGCCTGGGGAATCGGGGACATCTGCGGTCAACGACCCCGTTGGGAGCACCGTCACGACGTCCCCGTCAACGTACTGTCGAACATCGCCCAGAGCGAGCAGGAGCCGGCGCAGTGGGCAGCGACCTACACCCTCGCGGTGACCCGCCAACCAGCCGCGCAGCCCACGCTCCGCAGCCTGCTGGAACAACCAGAACGCGGCACCCTGACCCGCGGCCTGGCCCGCTGGGGGGTATGGTTGTTCGAGGCCGAGAACGTCCGCGGTCGGCTGGACGATGTGATCCGAATCCCCTCCTCACGCAACCTCGTGCACGGATAGCACCGGGCAGCGGCCTGTCGGGCCGCCGTGTCATTCGGGGCCGTGCCGACCGTCACTAGCTACTCGCAGATTCGGTCAGAAAGTCAGGGTAAACCATTTTTTGTCCCTGGGCTCCGCTGCGCGGTCGTCGTCCCGGCGTGCAGCCCTGCCCAATCTCGAAGGGCCCTCACCCGCCCATGGGGAAGCTCTCTCTGGGAGGATTGATCGGCTGACGACGTTCAGGAGGTCGCCGAAATGCCCGACGTACCGCCAGAGCTTTCTGTTCACAGGGAAGCACCTGACCGCAACCTGGCACTCGAGCTCGTCCGAGTCACCGAGGCCGCCGCGATGGCCGCCGGCCGCTGGGTCGGCCGGGGCGAGAAGAACGGCGGCGACGGTGCGGCCGTCGACGCCATGCGCACGCTGATCGGCACCGTCACCATGAGGGGCGTCGTGGTCATCGGGGAGGGCGAGAAGGACGACGCCCCGATGCTCTACAACGGCGAGGCCGTCGGCTCCGGCGAGGGCCCGGAGTGTGACGTCGCCGTCGACCCGATCGACGGTACGACGCTGATGGCCAAGGGCATGCCGAACGCCGTGTCGGTGCTGGCCGTGGCCGAGCGGGGCTCGATGTACGACCCGTCCGCCGTGTTCTACATGGAGAAGCTGGCCACCGGCCCGGAGGCCGCCGACGTGGTGGACATCACCGTGCCGGCCGGGGAGAACGTCCGGCGGGTGGCCAAGGCCAAGGGCTCGTCCGTCGAGGACGTCACGGTCTGCATCCTGGACCGGCCGCGGCACGAGACGCTGGTGGCCGAGGTGCGCGACGCCGGCGCCCGGATCAAGTTCATCACCGACGGCGACGTCGCCGGCGCGATCATGGCGGCCCGCGAGGGCACCGGCATCGACCTCCTGCTCGGCATCGGCGGTACGCCGGAGGGCATCATCGCGGCCTGCGCGCTGACCTGCATGGGCGGGGTGATCCAGGGCAAGCTGTGGCCCCGCAACGACGAGGAGCGGGCCAAGGCGCTGAACGCCGGCCTGGACCTCAGCCAGGTGCTCACCACCCGCGACCTGGTCTCCGGTGACAACGTGTTCTTCTGTGCCACCGGGATCACGGACGGCGAGCTGCTGCGTGGGGTGCGGTACCGCGCGGGCGGCGTACGTACGCAGTCCATCGTGATGCGGTCCAAGAGTGGCACCATCCGGCTGATCGACAGCTACCACTCGCTGACCAAGCTGCGGGCCTACAGCGCCATCGACTTCGACCACGCCGAGCTGCGTTAGCCCGAGATCCGGGCAGCCCGAGACCCGGTCGGTATGACGGATGGCAGTGGCCGCCTGGCCGCCCCCTACCGGGCGACCTCCTGCCGGGCGGCCGCCGCCATTCGCTCGTCCTTCTCGGCAGTGACGCCGACCCGCCATGCGACGATTCCGGCGATCACCGGCACGACTCCGAGCACGAGCCATCCCCGGGCGCCGAGGCCAGCCAGCACCGAGGTCACCAGGACCGGTCCGACCGTCTCCTGAATGCCGTAGCCAACAGCGAAAAAGCCGAGATACCGGCCCCGGAGGGGCTCCGGCGCCAAGCCCACGGACAGCCCCCACTGCCCGGCCGAGTTGAACAGCTCACCAGCGGTGAGCACCATCGTGGCGAGAACCAACGCCGCGACCACAGCGATGTGCCGCGACGTCTGGTTGGCGCCCGGCCCTGGGGAGAACAGCGCCGCGCCGCCGAACGCGACAGCAGCGCCGCAGGTCAGCCAGCCCGCTCGCAGGTACGAACGCCCGGCGCCGGAGAGCGTTGCCGCGATCGCGCTCACCCGCACCTGGAACAGCACGACCAGCAGCGTGTTGAGGGTGAACAGTGCCCCGGTCAACGCCAACGGAGCACCGGTCCGCGCCACCCACAACGGCATTCCGACGGTAAGCATGGTGAACAGCAGCGTCACGCCCGCATGGCAGACCACCACGGTGACGTAACGCCGGTCTCTTACGACGGTCCGGTAGCCGGCGGGTGGCCGGTCGGTGGAGACCGGTCGATGACCGGGCGTCACTCCGGCGAGCACGAGCGCGGCCAGCCCGAACGAGATCGCGTTGCCGACGACGAGGGCCAGATATGCCGCCCTGGTGTCCTGGCTGAGCGCGATAGTGGCCAGCACGCCGCCTAGGCCGTAGCCGAGGTTGCGCATCGAATGGTTGACCGCGCTGAGCCGGACCCGCTGCTCCTCCCCACCGAGCTGCGCGGCCAGCGCCACCTGGGCCGGGCGGGTGATGCGGTCGCCAACACGGACCACGCATGCGGTGAGCAGGAACAACGGGTACGAATGAGCGGCGATAAACCCGAGAAATCCCACCGCGCCGGCTATCTGGCAGCAGAGCAGCACCCGTTTGGGGCCGATCCGATCGAGCAGGGTTCCGGCCGGCACGGTGCTCAGCAGGCCGAACAGGCCGGCAAGCGACAGGCCGAACCCCACTGACACCACACTGAGCCCGACAGAGCGGGTGAAATATAGCACCGACACCGGCAGGAACAGGCCGGAGCCAAGTGCGTCGACAAGGCCAACAACGACGAAACGGCGGACGTCAGCGGATGCGGCCAGCCCGCGTCGGGTACGGCGATCTGGCGCCCGCCTCGACGCAGAGCTGACCATTCGAGCCCACCCTCCCGTGGAACCAGCGACGCGGCCAGACCCTAGACGGACCCTGGCCGAGATGCTACCTTTCTGCGCGCGAACGGCCAGGTCGATCCGCCGGAAGGGATCATGAGGGCTGAGACGCGAACGTCGGCGATGCTGCTGTTCGGCAGGGTTCCCATGATGATCCGGCACGCCGCCATCATCACCGAGTCGTGCTCCCGTAGCCTTGCTCCGCTCCTGATAGGTTGGGGAGACGAGTCCAAAGCGCGACAGTTCAGCGAGCTCCGGCAGGATACCGCACATGCCTTCGCACACGTCGCGGAGGCGTTCTTCTGGCCCGAACCAGCGGTCGAGCCCATTCTCGCGCAGGTCTCCGAATGGCGCACGCGGTATGACATCCAAGGTGTTCTCTCGTGTGGCGAGATCTTCGTCGAGCCAGCCGGGATGGCCGCCGACCTGCTCGGCCTGCCCGGCCCCGGCCTGCGTGCCGCACGGGTATGCCGAAACAAGCACCTACAGCGTTCCTACCTGGCGGAGTGGAGCCCGGTGCATCGCTTGGTCCTGCCGGGCGATCAGGCCGCGGCGGCCGGGCGGGCGGACCGCTTTCCGGTCGTGGTGAAGCCGGTCGGCCGTACCTCGAGCTCCGGTGTACGGCTCGTCAGGTCGGCGGCGGAGCTGGCCGAGGTAACCGCTGCCTACCCATCGGATGAATGGCTGCTGGTGGAGGAACGGGTCGAGGGTCCGGAGTTCTCGGTCGAGGCGCTGGTCCAGGATGGCCGGGTGTTCTGGGAAAGCATCACCGCAAAGGTGACGACCGAGACATCCAGCTCTTTCTTCGCGGAGCTGGAGCACACGGTGCCGGCAACGGGCCTCTCACCCGGCGACGCGCAGGCATTGATCTCGGCCAACCAGGGAGTGCTGGCGGCGCTCGACTTCCGGGACGGCATCAGCCATGCGGAGTTTCGGGTCTGTGACGGCCGTGCGGTGCTGATGGAGATCGCGGCCCGGCTGCCCGGTGATGGAATCACCATCCTGTACGAGCTGGCCACCGGCCAACCAGTCGAGCCGGTCCTGCTGGATATCGCATTGGGCCTGCCCGCCAGCTACCCGGTGCCGTTGCGGCAGGCCAGGCATCATTACGTCCAGCACCCTTTCGGCCGGCTGGTCGACGTGAAAGCGCCCAGCGGCGTGCCGATCACCTGGATGCAGCACGACGGCCGCTGGCCGCGGTTCGACCCCGTCGGGGCCAACGAGCCCGCGCGGACATGTGGGGTGCTGGTCAACCGCCGGGTGGGCGACCACCTCGGGCCGATCACTGACTCCGACGAGCGCGCGGTGTCAGTGATGGTCGACGCGCCCCTGGACGGATCGATCGAGCCGATCACCGCGGCCGCGGCGGCGTCCCTTCGTGTCGAGGTCTCCGGCGATGGCGGGTGACCCCGTGACGGACAGATAAGGTCAACAGCCGGCGACGGTGTAGCGGCAGAGCTGGCCGTCCATTCGGCGGGCATCCTTCTCCAGGTCGGCGGTACCGCCGGCCGTGACCGGGCCAACCTCGCCGAAAGCACCGTACAGGACAATTGCCGCACCCTTCCGGACGACGATCATCTTTTCTGCCTGGGTCGTCGCCGCAACGGTGGTCCCCAGCGCCCGGAACGCCTCACCGCCGATGGCCACGGGTTGCACCGTGTACCGCAAGGGCGTCTGCGGACCCCTGGTGTCGTAGGCGCACCTGCGTAGCCGCTGGCGCATCTCGGCCATCGCCGCGACCGCGGCCCGCGCGTCGCGGTAGACCACGAGCTGCTCGACGCTGCTCGCATCGTGGGTCAGGTGCTGCAGGGTGCGGGCGGCGGTGCGCGCGCTGTCCGAGGCGTAGTCGGCGCTGGTCTGGCATGGCTGGACGTACCATCGCGCGGCGCGGCTGTCGCCGCGGGACCAGCCGTCGCGGTCGTTCTGACCGCGCAGCGGATCTGCGGTCGCCTCGTTCTCGTGCAGCAGGAAACCCCGCGGCAGGTCGGTCGGCACGGACGCCGCCGCGGCTGGCGGGGTAGGTCCCGCAGTGAGTGTCACGGTGGGTGCCGTGATGGCTGGCGTGGTGGGTGTCGCGGCAGCCGAGATGGTCGCGCTCGGGCCGCTCGTACCGCCATCGACGGCGAGCGGACCAGCCTGGCCTCCTCCACTGACCGGATGCGATGTGCAACCGGCCACGGCCAGGAGAAGAGCTCCAGCCGCGAGCGGGCCCCGGCAATGCTTGATCATCATATGTTCCCCCGATTAGTCACTTAAATAGGTGGCATGTATGGAAACTCTGATACCGCATGCGGGGCACCGGTTTACCACGCGGGTTGGGACACTGGGGAGATGAGCGCAGGACACGCAGGCACGGGGCATACAGGCACGGGGCATACAGGCACGGGACACGCGGGCACGGGGGCCATGAACGACTACCGGACCGAGCGCGACTCGATGGGCGAGGTGCGGGTGCCGGCCAGCGCCAAGTGGCGGGCGCAGACCCAGCGCGCGATCGAGAACTTCCCCATCTCCGGGCTGCGGCTGGAACCCGCGCACATCGCCGCGCTGGGCCAGATCAAGGCCGCCGCCGCGCGGGTCAACGCCGAGCTCGGGGTGCTGCCGCCCGACCTGGCCGAGGCCATCGCGGCGGCCGCCGAGGAGGTGGCGGCCGGGCGCTGGGACGCCGAGTTCCCCGTCGACATCTTTCAGACCGGCTCCGGCACCTCGTCCAACATGAACGCCAACGAGGTCATCGCCACCCTGGCGAGCGAGCGGCTAGGCCGCGCCGTGCACCCGAACGACCATGTCAACGCCTCGCAGTCCTCCAACGACGTGTTCCCGTCGTCGATCCACCTGGCCGCGACGGGCGCGGTGACGCACGACCTGATCCCGGCGTTGGAGCTGCTCGCCGACCGGCTGGAGGCCAAGGCCGAGCAGCTCGCCGACGTCGTCAAGTCTGGCCGTACCCACCTGATGGACGCCACGCCGGTGACGCTCGGCCAGGAGTTCGGCGGGTACGCCGCGCAGGTGCGCTACGGCGTACGGCGGCTGGAGTCGGCGCTGCCCCGGCTGGCCGAGCTGCCGCTGGGCGGCACCGCGGTGGGCACCGGTATCAACACGCCGGCCGGGTTCGGCGCCCGGGTGGTCGCCGAGCTGGCCCGCTCGACCGGCCTGCCGGTGACCGAGGCGACCAACCACTTCGAGGCGCAGGGCGCGCGGGATGCGCTGGTCGAGACCTCCGGGCAGCTTCGCACCATCGCGGTTGGGCTGACCAAGATCGCCAACGACGTGCGCTGGATGGGCTCCGGGCCACGCACCGGGCTGGCCGAGATCACGCTGCCCGACCTGCAGCCCGGCTCGTCGATCATGCCGGGCAAGGTCAACCCGGTGCTCTGCGAGGCCCTGGTCATGGTCTGCGCGCAGGTAATCGGGCATGACGCGGCGACAGCGTTCGCGGGCGCGTCAGGGTCGTTCGAGCTGAACGTCACGCTGCCGCTGCTCAGCCGGACCGTGCTGGAGTCGATCCGGCTGCTGGCCGCCGCCTGCCGGGTCTTCGCCACCCGATGTGTGGCCGGGATCAGCGCGAACGTCGAACGCTGCCGGGAGTACGCCGAGTCCTCGCCGTCGATCGTGACCCCGTTGAACCGGTACCTCGGCTACGAGGAGGCGACCAAGGTGGCCAAGCAGGCCCTGGCTGAGAGCAAGACCATCCGGGCCGTGGTGGTCGAGCGTGGCCACCTGGCCAACGGCACGCTCACCGCGGCCGAGCTCGACGCCGCGCTCGACGTGCTCGCGATGACCCGCCCACCCACGGCTGTCACACCTGACGGCGCCCGGCCTTCTCCGATCAGGTCCGCGAGGTGATCGAACGCGACCAGGCCAAGGCTGTCGCACAAGATCCGGGCTCCCGCTGACAGGCGCTGCCGCCTCCCCCCGGCAACCTCCCGGCGATCATCGAGCTGCTGTGGCTAGTTGATCTCCAACAGCCCCATGACCTCGATGATCGCCGGGAGGGGGCTGGGGATGCAGCGAGATGCACCTGGACTGCATGCGACGTGCTATCCCCCCGAGGGGTGATGACCGTGAGTACGACGACCGGGGGTTTCGCCGTCGCCGAAGAAGATCGCGCTGATCTCGAAGAGCTGGTGGAGTACTTCGGCAAAGGCAACCGGTCCGCATACCTGCGAGCCACGCTGAAGGTCATGAAGTCAGTGAAGCTGGCCGAGGAGCTGCGTAAGCTGCAGGCCTTCGGTCAGGGCAGGCTGGCGACCGCGGAGCTCAGCCTGGATGACATCGCGGCGATCACCCGACGGGTCCTCAAGGGCAAGGAGTGACGCATCCGGTCTCGCTCGTCTATGACGTGAACGTGCTGGTCGGTGCCGCGGCCGGTGGCAACAGCCCGTACCGGTCCTGGCCGTCGCCACCGCCGACCTGGGGCAACCCGTTCGCGGACTGCCTCGGCGTCATTGTCGACGCGGCTGGGTTCGCTCTCTGGCTTTCCCCGCACCTGCTCGACAGCACCGCCCGGGTGCTCGACAAGGGCCTCAACTGGGACCAGGACCACATCGAGCGATTCCTGTCCGTGCTGATCCGGGTGGCAGCCCACAGCGGCGGCGGCCTCGTCGACCCACCCGCGGCCGTGACCGACTGCCCCGACTGGGAGGACAACCGAGTCCTCGACCTCGCCGCGGAGGTGGGCGCGCTGCTGATCGTCTCCGACGACGTCGACCTCACCAGCATGTCGCCGTGGCGTGGCACGCCGGTCCTGCGGCCTCGGGACTTCGTCGCCAAGGTCGACGGAATGCGCCGCCAGCGCCGCCGCTGACCTGCGCCCCGCCCGCCCCGCCCGCCGGCAACCTCCCGGCGATCATCGGAGTTGTTGTCGCTCGTCGATCTCCAACAGCGACAACAACTCCGATGATCGCCGGGAAAAGGGATCGCTGGGAAGGGGCACTCAGAAGGGCATGTCCTCCAGCATCTCGGTCACCAGCGCGGCGATCGGCGAACGCTCGGACCGGTTCAGCGTGACGTGCGCGACCCGCGGGTGCCCCTTGAGCGTCTCGATCACCGCCGCCACCCCGTCATGCCGGCCGACCCGCAGGTTGTCCCGCTGCGCCACGTCGTGTGTCAGCACCACCCGCGACCCGGCACCCAACCGGGACAGCACGGTCAGCAACACCTGACGCTCCAGCGACTGCGCCTCGTCCACGATCACGAACGCCTCGTGCAGCGACCGGCCCCGAATGTGGGTCAGCGGCAGCACCTCCAGCATGCCGCGGCTGAGCACCTCGTCGATCACGTCCCGGGACACCAGCGCGCCGAGCGTGTCGAACACCGCCTGCGCCCACGGCGCCATCTTCTCGCCCTCGGATCCGGGCAGGTATCCCAGCTCCTGCCCGCCCACGGCGTACAGCGGCCGGAAGACGACCACCTTCTTGTGCTGCCGGCGCTCCAGCACGCACTCCAGCCCGGCACACAGCGCAAGCGCCGACTTTCCCGTACCGGCCCGCCCACCCATCGAGACGATGCCCACGTCCGGGTCGAGCAGCAGGTCCAGCGCGACCCGCTGCTCGGCCGACCGGCCGTGCAGCCCGAACGCCTCGCGGTCCCCGCGCACCAGCCGGACCTGCTTGTCCGCCGTGACCCGGGCCAGCGCCGAGCCGCGCGGCGAGGCCAGCACCAGCCCGGTGTGGCAGGGCAGCTCCAGCGCGGTGTCGAGGTCCAGCCGCTCGCCGTCGTACAGCCGGTCGATGTCCTCGGCGCTCACCTCGAGCTCGACCATGCCGGTCCAGCCGGAGTTGACCACAGCCAGCACGCGGTACTCGTCCGCCGTCAGCCCGACCGCGGCCGCCTTGATCCGCAGCGGCATGTCCTTGGTGACCAGGACGACGTCCCGGCCGTCGGCGGCGAGGTTCAGCGCCACCGCCAGGATCCGGGCGTCGTTGGTGTCCGCCCGGAAGCCGTGCGGGAGCACAGCGGAGTCGGCGTGGTTGAGCTCGACGCTCAGCGTGCCGCCCTGGTCCCCCACCGGGACCGGCGCGTCCAGCCGACCGTGCCGGATCCGCAGGTCGTCCAGCAGCCGGAGGGTCTGCCGGGCGAACCAGCCGAGCTCCGGGTGATGCCGCTTGCCCTCCAGCTCGGTGATCACGACGAGCGGCAGGACCACCTCGTGCTCCCCGAAGCGCACCAGCGCGCCGGGGTCGGACAGCAGGACACTGGTGTCCAGCACGTAGGTACGGCGGCCGGGCTCGGTGCGTACTGTCGCACGGTTGCGATGGTCGGTCCGCGGGACCTCCGCTCTCTCGGCGTGGGTCCGCGTCGTACGGCGAGCAGCCATGGGCTCTCCCAGCGGGCGTGCACCCTACCCGCTACTCGAGGGTCCGGACCGTCCCAGTGCTGGAGACGCAGGGGACTGGTGCCGGTCCCCTCGGTGCCTCGGTGTGACGACAACACCTTGTGGGACCTCCTGGGGCAGCTCGTTGGGTGCGGGCCGCCTGGAACGAAGGTACGTGCCGACCGTTGCCAACGCGACCTCTACACGCCAAAAATGCACGGGCACCTCTCGCCGGATTGGGTGGAGGTCCGTCCGGTGCTCGGGCACCGCGCCCGCTCCCGGCCGTGGGCGGTCCCCGACGGTCCTCGCAGTCCTGGTGGTCCCGGCGGTCCTGGTCGTCCCGCGGTCCCGGTGGTCCCGCGGTCCCGGCGGCACTGCGACGCCCGCTCGCCGTTGCCTCGCCGGCTCAGGCTGGGACGGTGCCCACCCTGGGCTCCGGGTCGAGCTCGGCTGCCACGCCGGCCGGGGTGAGCGGCTCGTCCAGGAGCCGGACGAACCGGTCCGCCACCGGCTGCCCGGCTGGGCGCGCGTCCAGCCAGGCGGACAGCAGCCGGTAGCCCTCGACGTAGGTCGACGTGTACGCCCGCCACAGCGGGTGCGACAGGAACCGCAGCGACTGGCGAGCCCGGTCCTCCCCGACGAGCAGCCACCTGGTCAGGTACGCCACGATCTCGTCCGGGTCCCGGCCCCGGTCGTGCAGCAGCAGCGCAGCGTCCTGGCGCACCCGGTCCAGCCCGCCGACCGCGGCCGTGACCCGTTCGACCATCTCGCCCTCGAAGCCCAGCCCGAGGTCGGCGTAGATCTGCGCTGCCCACGGCCCCCAGCCGGTCCCGATCGTCGCCCGCAGCCCGAGGTCGGCCAAGCCCTCGGCGAGCAGGCACTGCGGGGTGTTGACCAGGAAGATCCGCTGCTCGTCCTGGCCAGCACGGCGGACCAGGCCACGCTCCTTGCGGCAGTGCTCGGTATGGTGGCCCGGGTAGGACTCGTGCGCCACCAGGTGCGGCAGATGGGCCAGCCGGTGCGGCAGGTCGGCGTTGATGGCCACCCGCGAGTGGTAGCCGCCAAGGTAGTAGTTGAACCCGCTCCACGGCTTGTCGGTGACGATCTGGTACTCGACGGTCTCCTGCTCCGGCAGGCCGTACCCGGACCGGGCCAGGTCGCGCAGCGCGCTGTTCAGCACCTCGACGACGCCCTCCAGCTTGGCCGGCGGGCACTCGTCGCGGCGCCGGTACGCCGCGTAGCGCTCGGTCAGCGTGCCGTCGCCGGGCAGCAGCCGGCCAAGCTCGGCGTGCACCTCGGCGTACTGGTCCTCATCGCCGAGCTCCGGCCGCACCTGGAAGTACGCCGTGACCTCGTCGACGAAGCCGACCTGCTCGCCGGCGAACTTGCGCGCGCTGACCGCCAGGCCGCCGAGCTGACCGGCCAGGAAGGCCGCCCGATCCGCCGGCAGCCCCGAGGAGGGCAGCGCGGCGAGCAGCTCCTGGGCCTTGGCGTGCAGCGCGCGCGGGTTGGGTTTGGGCTCGTTCTCCACCAGCCGGCGCAGCGCCGGATCGCCGGTGAACGCGTCGACGAAGCCCTCTTCGAGCCGGTCGAACCGCAGGCCAAGGCGGAGGTACTCGGCGACCAGATCCATTGGGGCAGTCTGTCACTCCGGGGTCGGTTGCCGCAGTGGCCTAGCGGGCTGGGGTCAGGTGCCGTAGCGGCGGTGCCGGCGGGCGTACTCCCGCAGTGCGCGCAGGAAGTCGACCCGGCGGAAGTCCGGCCAGTAGGCGTCGTGGAAGTAGAACTCCGAGTGGGCGCTCTGCCAGAGCAGGAAGCCGGACAGCCGCTGCTCGCCGCTGGTCCGGATGACCAGGTCCGGGTCGGGCTGGCCCTTGGTGTAGAGGTGGTCGGCGATGTGGTCGACGTCCAGGATCCCGGCCAGCTCCTCGATCGAGGTGCCGAGCTCGGCGTGCTCGGACAGCAGCGACCGGACCGCGTCGGCGATCTCCCGCCGGCCGCCGTAGCCGACCGCGATGTTCACCAGCACCCCGGAGCGGCCGTGGGTGCGTTCCTCGGCGGTCTTCAGCACGTGCGCCGTCCGGGTGGGCAGCAGGTCCAGTGCTCCGACGATCTTGAGCTGGTACTGGTTGGTGCGCTCGGCCAGGCTGTCGACGACGTCCTCGATGATGGCGAGCAGCGGGTCGAGCTCGGCCGGGTCTCTGGCCAGGTTGTCGGTGGACAGCAGCCAGAGCGTGGCCACGTCGATGCCGGTGTCGTGGCACCAGTCGAGAAGCTGCCCGATCTTCTCGGCACCGACCCGGTGCCCGTCGTTGACATCCTCGAAGCCGGCGTCTCGGGCCCACCTACGGTTGCCGTCCAGGATCACGCCCACATGTCGCGGGACCGGGCCATCGGCGAGCTGACCGAGCAACCGCCGCTCGTACACCGAGTAGATGAGGGATCGGGGGTTCACGTCGGCTGAGCCTACGCCGAGAAGGGCGGGGGTTTCCGAGAATGACACCCGTGTATCCACGCCGCCATAACCTACGGTGCCGTAACCTGTGACCGTGACCGTGACCACCGACGCCGCAGTCCTCGTCGTCCAGCCCGACGTCAGGCCGCGGCTGCGTGGCTGGCTGCACGCGTGGGCCTGCTATGTCTCCGTCGCCACCGGAGCCAGCCTGGTCGCCGTCGCCTCGGCCACCCGTGGGCCGCGGGCCGCGCTGGCCACGTCGGTGTACGCCGGCACCGTGCTGCTGCTGTTCGCCACCAGCGCGTCGTACCACCGGCTTCGCTGGTCGCAGCAGGCCAAGGCGGTGATGATGCGGCTGGACCACTCGATGATCTTCGTCTTCATCGCCGGGAGCTACACGCCGTTCGCCCTGCTGGCGCTGCCGTGGCACGTCGGCCGGGTGATACTGGCGGTGGTGTGGGGCGGCGCGCTCGGCGGCGTCATCCTGAAGGTGATCTGGCCCAGCTCGCCCCGGTCACTCGCCGTGTCGCTCTACCTTGGCCTGGGCTGGGTTGCGGTCGCCGTGCTGGAGCCGTTGTTACGGGGCGCCGGGGTGACCGCCCTGGTGCTGCTGCTCGTCGGCGGGCTGATGTACAGCTTCGGCGCGGTGGTGTACGTGCTGCGCTGGCCAGACCCGGCGCCGCACCTGTTCGGCTTCCACGAGGTGTTCCACGCCTGCACGATCGTGGCCGCGGCGTGCCACTACATCGCGGTCTGGTTCGCCGTCTACGCCGGCTAAGGACGGCTGGCCGAGATCAGGGCCTCACCCAACGCACCGCCGCGGGCCTGGTCCACCAGGTCACGCAACTGGTCCAGACTCATCTGGACGCGCTGCCCGAAGTCATCGGTGATCACTACGCGCCGCTCGTCAGGGGCGCCGGTGTCCAGGAAAAGCTCCGGGCAGCCACAGCTACACTGACCGCAGAACCGCGCCACTGGGACAAGGTCAGGTTTCGCCTGCATCGCGTCCACCTCCATATCGTGACCCACCGTGACGCTAGCAGCACTCTTCGCATCCGACCATGACCTCGTCGAGTGAGCGCGGCGCCGCGGGCCGGCAGGGCCGCCAGCAGCCTCCCGCTCAGATCGCCACCTGCTCAGATAGCGAGGTGCACCTTCAGCGCCTTGCGGGCGTCCATCGCGACGTACCCGTCCGCGACGTCGTCCAGCGACAGGGTGAGATCGAACAGCGGGCTGGCGTCGAGCTGCCCGGACAGCACGTCGGCGAGCAGCGCGGGCAGGTACGCCCGGGCCGGGCTGGCACCGCCGGCCAGCCGGATGTTGCGGCCGAACAACTGGGCCAGGTCCAGGCCCTCGACCAGGTGCGGCGTGCCGACGTAGCCGATCGTCGAGCCATCCTTCGCGATCTTGATCGCGGTGTCCAGCGCGGACTGGGCGCCGACGCACTCCAGCACGCAGTCGGCGCCGCCGGACACGCTCATGAACTGCTCAATCGCGGCGTCGTCGCGGCCGTAGACCGCCTCCGCCGCGCCGAGGGACTGCACCAGGTCGAGCCGCTCGGGATGGTGGCCGAGCATGATCACCCGATCGGCGCCGAGCCGGCGCGCCGCCAGCACCGCGGACAGCCCGACCGCGCCGTCACCCACGACGGCGACCGTCTTGCGGTAGCCCACACCGGCCGAGACCGCGGCGTGGTGCCCGGCCGGCAGGACGTCGGCCAGCGGCAGCAGCCGCGCCCACGCGGTGGCCAGCGTACGGGGCACGACAACCAGCGTGCCGTCGGCGTTCGGCACCCGGACCGCCTCGCCCTGGCCGCCGTCGTGGCCCGGCTCGGCCCAGACGCCGCCGTCCACACAGGAGGTGTGCAGCCCGGACAGGCAGTACTCGCAGGTGCCGTCGGAGAACGCTGAGGGTGCGATCACCACGTCGCCGCGGCGCACCGTGCGGACCTCGGTGCCGACGTCCTCGACCACGCCGAGGAGCTCCCGGCCGATCCGCGAGCCCGGGGTGCGCTGGCCGTAGCCGCGATATGACCACAGGTCGTTGCCGCTGATCGCGGCATGGGTGACCCGGACCAGTGCGTCGGTGTCAAGCATGATCTCCGGATCGGCGACCTGCTCAACCCGGATGTTGCCAGGACCCTCGTAGACGGCGGCGCGCACGGTCAACCCCTCCCTGTCTTCTGCGCATACCCTAGCCTCGCCGCCCGTCAGCTCCGCCCACCCCCTTGTCGTGAGATCCGGTGGTAGACGCGGGCGTGTACCACCGGATCTTCGCGACAGCAAGGGGCCGGGACGCGAAAAATTGGCAGCGCCGGTTACAGCTCCGGACCGCGGGCGCGCAGCTCGTCGACCTGCTCCATCGCCTGCCGCAGCTCGGCCAGCCAGGCGTCGGCGTGCTCACCGACCAGCCGGACGCACCAGGCCAGCGCCTCCGAGCGGGACCGCGCCACCCCGGCGTCCACCAGCGTGTCGAGCACCTGCCGCTGGGACTGCCGGAGCCTGGTCATCACCGGCGCGGACAGCGTGCTGAACAGCTCGTGGCTCTCGCCGCACCGCACGCCCCAGGACACCTTCCGGTGGTACCGCCGCTCGGCCTGCTGGGCGACGCCGATCCGGTCCTCCCGGGTCTCCTCCCGAAACCGCGCGATCCGGCCGCTCTCGGCCGCCGCGGCGCTGCCCGCCTCAGCACCGTCGGGCTGGGCGATCGTCCCGACGATCAGGATCTCGTCCCGGTCGACGGTGACCTCCGGCTCGCCCTCGAACAACCCGTCCGGCAGCCGACCGGCGAGCCAGCCCGCCACGTCGTCGGCTGGCGGGAGGTCCGCCTGCTGCCAGCCGCCGGGGCGCCCAAATCCTCGAGGCATGTCATCCTCCGCTGAGTCACGTCATTGATTACAACGTTGCAGTGATGACAAGTGAACGCCGGAAACGATCCAGCCGCCAGCCCGTACGCGCTGGGCGAACGCCACCCCTCGCCGGTCCCAGCCGGTACACCTCCCTCCTCCCCTCCCCTCCTCCTCCGACGATCATCGAGTTGTTGT
>DATILL010000033.1:0-10826 GCA_035476575.1 Mycobacteriales bacterium | reverse complement strand
CGTCGGCGCCACGGGTGCCGGCGCGTCACCAGCCAGGCCGGGCTCGGCTGCCGCGCCACCGCCACCGCCTTCAGCAACGGGCTGCCACCGAAACGTGGCGGGTGCTCGACGTCCCTCACGTCCCGCAGGTTGTCCTGGCCGGGCGCAGACCTGACCCCGGGTCGGCAGTGCCGACGCCACCAACAAGCGCGCACCCCACACTATTACGAAGTCCGGCTGGCATGCTCATGAGCGGGTCTCAGCCGGTGCGGCGGACAGTGTACGCTGGGACGCCGTCCCATGTTGACGCGCCGACGTACTCCTGGTCCCGCATCCGGCACCATGCCGGGATGTCGAGCCGGGCGGCTGGGTCGTCGGCCAGCACCGTCACGGTCGCGCCGATCCCGACCTGGCCGATCATCCGGGCCAGCTCGATCACCGGCAGCGGGCAGCGCCTGCCGCGGCAGTCCAGGATCACGGGCACTCTTGTTCGCCTCCGTGCTCGCTCCGCTCCTCGGGCCTGGCGGCCCTGCGATGCTCACTCGCTGTCGGGCTCACAGGCCGGCCACCCCGGCGGTCCGGCGCAGCTCGGCCACCACCTCCGGCAGCACGGCCAGAAACTGAGCCACCTCGGCGTCGGTCGTGCCTCGGTGCAGCGAGACCCGCACGTTGCCGTGCGAGAGCACCCCCATCGCCTCCAGCACGTGGCTCGGCCGCACCGTGGACGACGTACACGACGAGCCGGAGGACACCGCGAACCCCCGCCGGTCCAGCTCGGTCAGCAGCGCCTCACCGTCGACGTACAGGCAGGAGAAGGTGACCAGGTGCGGCAGCCGGCCGACCGGGTCGCCGACCACCTCCACGTCCGGCACGAGCCGCGGCACCTCGGCCCGGATCCGGTCCACCAGCGGCGCCAGCCGGGCCGCCTCCGCGACCGCCTCGGCGCACGCCGCCCGCAGCGAGGCCGCCGCAGCCACGATCGCCGGCAGGTTGGGGAAGCCGGATACCCGGCCGCCCTCGCGGTCGTCGGCTGGCCACGGGCTGCGCCACCGGGTGCCCTTGCGCACGGCCAGGACGCCGACCCCGGGCGGGCCGCCCCACTTGTGCGCGCTGGCACTCAGCAGCGCCCAGCCTGCCGGCACCGGGACCCGGCCGACGGACTGGGCGGCGTCGACGTACAGCGGCACCCCGGCCGCCGTGCAGGCCGCGCCGACCTCGGCCACCGGCTGCACGGTGCCCACCTCGTGGTTGGCCGACTGCAGCGCGGCCAGCGCCACACCGCCTTGCCGCACGGCGGCGGCGTAGGCCTCGGGGTCGACCCGGCCGAGCCGGTCCACCGGCACCGCCGTGACCGTGCCGCCGGCCGCCGCGTGCGTCGCGGCGGCGTGCAGCACGCAGGAGTGCTCCACCGCGGCGTGCACCAGCCGGCCGCCGGCCCGCCGCCGCCCGCCCAGGCCGCCGAGCACGGCGAGCTGGGCGGCCTGGGTGCCGGACGCGGCGAAGCTCACCTCGTCCGGCCGGGCGCCGAGGCAGTCGGCCACACTCTCGCGGGCGGCGTCCAGCAGCAGCCTGGCCTGCCTGGCCGCGCCGTACAGCTTGCCGGGGTCGGCCCAGCCGTCGTCGAGCGCGGCCAGCAGCGCCGCCCGCGTCACCGGGTGCGGTGGGGCGGTCGAGGCCGCGTCGAGGTAGGCCGGCATGTCCTCGACGGTAGCGCTCCGGGTGGCACCCCAGAGCACATGTTCGACAGCCTGTCGAGTAAGCTTTCGCGCGTTGGCGCCCGGCTCGGTGAGGCATCCCAGCCGGGCGGGAGCCCAGTCGAGGAAGGCGAACCACGTGGGTCGCAGTCGATCGGGTCGACTCGTGCGGCTCAGCGCGGCCACCGGCCTGCTGGCGCTGGCGGCGACCGGATGCACGAGGGCGGGGATTGAGGACAAGCTCCGCTTCGGCTGGCCGCGCGGGGTGACTGACAAGGCAGTGGTCATGCGTGAGATGTGGACCTGGTCCACGGTGGCCGCGCTGCTGGTCGGGTTCGGCGTGTGGGGCCTGATCTTCTGGACGGTGACCTTCCACCGCAAGCGGGACGACGAGCTGCCCCGGCAGACCAAGCTCAACCTGCCGCTGGAGATCGTCTACACGATCATCCCGTTCCTCATCGTGGCCGTGCTGTTCGCCTACACCGCGACCTCGGAGAACGAGGTCAACCGGCTGACCGCCAACCCCGACACCACCGTCCGGGTGGTCGGCTTCAAGTGGAACTGGGAGTGGGACTACCTCGACCGGCGTGACCCGGTGGTCGCCGCCAGCCCCGAGGCCGAGGCCAAGGGTGCCAACCCGTTCGTGAACACCGTCGGCAGTGCCGAGGAGATCGCGGTGCTGGTGCTCCCGGTCGGCAGGTCGATCCGGATCGTGGAGGACTCCGCGGACGTCATCCACTCCTTCTGGGTGCCGGAGTTCCTGTTCAAGCGGGACGTCATCCCCGGGCTGCGCAACGAGTTCGAGATCACCATCGACCGGGCCGGCTCCTACGTCGGCCGGTGCGCCGAGCTGTGCGGCACCTACCACTCCCAGATGAACTTCGAGGTCCGAGCGGTGAGCTGGGCCACGTACCAGGCCTACCTCGACGCGCTGGCCAAGATCGGCGGCACTGACCCGGACCGGCAGCGCAAGGCGCTGGACGCGATCGGCGAGGTGGACCACGCCACCACCACCTACCCCTTCAACACCAACCGCACCGCCCGTGGGGCGAGTGAGAGTCAGGGTGGCTGAGTCATGCGCGTCGAGGCTCGGGTCTTCCTCGCGGTAGCCGTCTTCCTGGTTGTCTCCACGATCGGGTACGGCTGGTGGACCGCCGCCGCGGAGCCACGCGGCCTGGAGTGGATCGGCACCGTCTGCATCCTGCTGTCCGCCGGGCTGTGCGGGATCATTGGCAGCTACTTCGCCTTCGTGGCCCGGCGCATCGACGCCCGCCCGGAGGACCGGGACGACGCCGAGATCGCTGAGGGCGCTGGCGAGCTGGGCTTCTTCAGTCCCGGCAGCTACTGGCCGATCAGCATGGCCGCCGCTGCGGCGACCGCCGGCCTGGCAGCCGCCTTCTGGCAGGTGTGGCTGCTGATCATCGGGGTGGCGGCCATCCTGCTCACCGTGGGTGGCCTGCTCTTCGAGTACTACGCCGGGCAGAACGTCGAGTCGTCCAACTTCATCAGCGAGCACTGACCAGGGGCGCTCGCCGGCTCGTTCCGCACGGGTTGGTCGCTTTATGATCGACCGTGGCATCTGCGCTGTATGCAACTAACGACTGAATCACCGGCAAGATCCGTCGCTCGATCGAGTGTCTTATGTGGACAGTAACGCCGCATGCTTTTGGAAGTGGCCCCCCGGTCCCTAGCATCGGCAGTACGGCGCAGGATCCGGTGGACGCAGCCGAAGAGGGACGGTCCCGCGCCGCGGTACACGGGGGATCACGTACGGAGGGATGAGGTGGCAGGGCGGCTCGGCACCCCGAGCTGCCTGCCACCCTGGTCGTACGAGCAAAACTCGTGCCGCACCTAGCCGCCTGCGCAGCCGTCCGCCTGCCGCCGTGTCCCATATGACAATATCCGTCACGGAGGATGCGAGGACTCGGCTACCGGCCGGCTGGGCCCTGCGGCAAGGGGCCGCGTGGTTCCGGCGTCTAGGTTGCCGTCCGATCCACGCGGCCCCGTCCACGTCCCGTCCCACGACCGTTCCGAAAGCCCAGGTCGTCGTCACCTGGCCCGGCTACCCGGCTAGTCGGCTAGTCGGCCTTCGGCCGGCCGGCCAGCTCACGCTGCTGGGTGTCGTCGACGGTCGGCTCGCCCTGCGCCGGTCCGGCACCGACCGCGGTCGGCTCCTCAACCGGCGAGAAGAAGCCGCGGACCGCCCGGCCGACCCCGCCGAGCCGGTTCATCTTCTTCGGCACCGGCGCCCCGGCGTACTGAAGCTGGCCGTGCCCGTGCGGGTCCACCGGGCCGAGCGGCTGGTGTACCTCGATGAACTCGCCGTGTGGCAGCCGCTTGATGATGCCGGTCTCCACGCCGTGCTCGAGCACCAGCCGGTCGGCCTGCTGCAGGCCGAGGCACATCCGGTAGGTCACCCAGTAGGCGACCGGGGGCAGGATGATCATGCCGATCCGGCCCATCCAGGTGGTCGCGTTCAGGCTGATGTCGAACACCTTCGACCACACGTCGTTGCCGCCGAGGATCCACATCCAGACGTACCAGGTCAGGGCCATCACGCCGAGCGAGGCCCGAACCGGCACGTCTCGCGGTCGCTGCAGCAGGTTGTGCATGGCGCGGTCCTTGGTCAGCCGGGCCTCGATGAACGGGTACATCGCCGCCAGGGTGAACAGGATCCCCGGCACCAACACCGTTGGGAAGAACACCGCCGGGAGGGTGTGACCGAAGCCGCGGAACTCCCACGACGGCCAGATCCGGGTGTCCCCTTCGAGGAAGCCCATGTACCAGTCGGGCTGCGAGCCCGCCGACACTGTGGCCGGCTCGTACGGCCCGTACAGCCAGATCGGGTTGACCTGGGCCATGCCGCCGAGCAGCGCCATCACGCCGAACACAATCATGAAGAAGCCGCCGCCCTTGGTGGCGAACAACGGCATCACCCGGACGCCGACGACGTTCCTCTCGGTCCGCCCAGGGCCGGGGAACTGGGTGTGCTTCTGCTTGACCACCAGCCCGATATGTAGCACGATCAGAGCCAGGATGATCGCCGGGATCAGCAGCACGTGCGCGATGTAGAGCCGCCCGATGATCTCGTCACCCGGGAACTCGCCACCGAAGACCAGATAGTAGAACCAGGTGCCGATCACCGGGATGGACAGGATAATTCCCGACGCGATCCGCAGCCCGGTGCCGGAGAGCAGGTCGTCCGGCAGCGAGTAGCCGGCGAAGCCTTCGACGATGGCCAGCACCAGCAGCGTGAAGCCGATCAGCCAGTTCATCTCGCGCGGCTTGCGGAACGCCCCGGTGAAGAACACCCGGAACATGTGCACCACGATCGCGCTGACGAACAGCAGCGCGGCCCAGTGGTGGATCTGCCGGATGATCAGCCCGCCGCGCACGTCGAAGGAGATCTTCAACGTCGAGCTGAACGCACGGGACATGTCCACGCCGCGCAGCGGGTCGTAGATCCCGTTGTACCTCGTCTCGGCCATTGACGCGTCAAAGAACAGCGTGAGATAGGTGCCGGTGAGCAGCAGGATGATGAACGAGTACAGCGCGATCTCGCCGAGCATGAAGGACCAGTGGTCCGGAAAGACCTTGTTCAGTGCCCGGCGGAGCGGGTTGGCCGACGTGAGCCGCTCGTCGGCCCAGTTCGCCACCTTCTCGGCCGGCCCTGGCCTGCTTGGTGGACCGGCCAGCCGGGCCGCACCGTTTGGGTTAGTCCCGTTTGGGTTAGTCATAGTTCCCACGCTCCCAGTAGGCCGGGCCGATGGGCTCACGGAAGTCACTCCGCGCTACAAAGTATCCGTCAGCGTCCACCGTGATAGGCAGCATCGGCAGGGCTCGGGTCGCCGGTCCGAAGATCGGCTTGGCGTCCTGTGTCGCGTCGAACTGCGACTGGTGGCACGGGCAGAGGATCTTGTTGGTCTCCTGCTCGTACAGCGAGGTCGGGCAGCCGACGTGCGTGCAGATCTTGGAGAAGGCGAGGTAGTCGCCCCAGTTGTAGTCGGCCTGGCCGGTGCGCGGGATGCGCTGTACGTCGGGGTAGAGCCGGATCAGCATGACCGGGCCGTCCGCGGACCTGGTGCCGCCGGGGACACCGGGGAACACCGTCTCCATGCCGCCGGGGCGCAGGTCCTCCGGCCGCAGCGGGGTGTTGTCCAGCCGCACCAGCCGGACGCCGTCAGCCCACTGGGTGTGCAGCAGCTCACCCTTCGGCTTCTTGACCAAGCCACCGAGCGGGACGATAGCCAGCACCCCGAGTGCACCGGCGCCCAGCCCGAGCGAGCGTTTGAGCAGCGACCGCCGGGCCACCCCGGTCATGTCCAGCCCGTCACGCAGGGTCGCCGCGACGGTCTGCCGGTCGATCTCGTCGGAGTACCCGTCGTGCCGCTCCTGGACCGCGGTCTCATGCGGGATCAGCAGCTTGCCCCAGAAGACGATGCCGGCACCGACGCCCAACAGCGCCAGCGCCATGGTCACACCGAGCAACGGGGTGTAGAGGTAGTAGCGTTCGTCGGTCAGCGAGAACTTCCAAGGGAACCAGCCGTAGATCACGATGAACGCGACCGTGCTGACGAAGGTGAGCAGGAAGCAGCCGGCGACCAGCCGCTCGGCCCGCTTGTCCGCCTTCGAGCCGGGCTCGTAGCGCAGCTCGCGGTGCAGGATGGTCACCCCGTCGAGCGTGGCGCCGAGCCGGGTGAGCTCAGCGTCGGACTTGCTGGCCAGATCGGCGGCGGCCAGTGTCGGCTGCGGCTCGCCGGTCACGACTTCGCTCCTATCCACATCGCCGCGAACACCACCAGGCCGACGCCGACGACCCAGATCACGATGCCTTCCGGCACCGGGCCCAGCCGGCCGAGGCCGTGCCCACCCGGGTCCTTGGACGTCTTCAGGGTCTGCAGGTAGCTGATGATGGCGCGCTTCTCCTCGGGGGAGATCTGGTTGTCCCCGAAGACCGGCATGTTCTCCGGGCCGGTCAGCATCGCGGCGTAGATCACCTCGTCAGTGGCGTTCTCCAGGCCGGGCGCGTGCTTGCCCGAGGACAGCGCCCCGCCCTTGCCGGCGAAGTTGTGGCACTGGGCGCAGTTCAGCCGGAACAGCTCGCCGCCCTTCGCCATGCCGGCGTCGTTGCGGAGGTTGCCGCCGGGGACCTGCGGACCAGGGGACAGCGCCTGCACGTACGCCGCGAGCTGCCGGACCTGCTCCTCGGTGTAGCGCGGCGGCTTCTCCGCGCTCTGCGCGCCCTGCATCGTGGCCGGCATCCGGCCGGTCGTCACCTGGAAGTACACCGCCGCCTCGCCGGTGCCGAGCAGGCTGGGCCCGCGGCCGGGCACGCCCTGCAGGTTGCGGCCGTGGCAGGTGATGCACGCGGTCTGGTAGAGCTGCTGGCCGGCCAGCACGTCCGCCGATGGCGCACCGGCGTTCGCCCGGCCGGTGGGGGACAGCGCGGCGTAGCCGATGCCGACGGCGCCGAGGGCCAGCCCCAACGCCAGCGCGCCGGACGTCCGGCGACGCAGGCGGCTCCATGCGGTGCCCGCCTGCTGGGCGGGCTGGCCCGGCTTCTCGTCCGCCTCGCTGGCGGTCGGCTTGGTCATGTGTCACCTTGCGGTTGCGGCGGACAGGGCGGCGTTGCTCCTACCGGGCTCCTACCGGATGAAGTAGATCACCGTGAACAGGCCGATCCAGACGACGTCGACGAAGTGCCAGTAGTAGGAGACGACGATCGCGCTGGTGGCCTGGGCCGGGGTGAACCGGCCCATCGTGGTGCGGATCAGGAAGAAGATGAACGCGAACAGGCCGCCGATCACGTGCAGCCCGTGGAAGCCGGTGGTCAGGTAGAACACCGAGCCGTAGCCGGTGGAGGAGATGGTGGTGCCCTCCTTGACCAGGCTGTGGTACTCGTTGGCCTGGCCGAGCACGAAGAACAGGCCCATGAAGAAGGTCAGGGTGAACCAGCGGCGCAGCCCGTAGACGTCGCCCTTCTCAGCCGCGAACACGCCAAGCTGGCAGGTCACTGAGGACAGCACCAGGACGGTGGTGACCACCAGCGCGTAGGGGATGTTCAGCTCGGTGGGCGGCTGCGGCCAGCCCACCGAGCTGCTCGCCCGAACCGTGAAGTACATCGAGAACAGCCCAGCGAAGAACATCAGCTCGCTGGACAGCCACACGATGGTGCCCACGCTGACCATGTTTGGCCTGGTCAGGGAGTGCACCCGGCTCGGCTCGAAGTCGCTGGCCCGCAGGGAGGTCGCCGTCACGCTGGTCATTATCGCGCCCGGCTCATCGGCCGCTTCGGCGGGGTCCTACAGCTTGTCGAAGACGCCGTCGTAGGCTCGTCGGGTGGCCCTGCCCAGCCTTGCGACAGCGCTGGCCGACGCCGGTTCGCTGCCGCCGTTCACCCCGGCCCGGTTCTTCACCGAGAGCCGGGTCGACCCGTTCCTGGCCACCTGCCTGCTGCTGGCCGGGGCAGCCTACCTGGCCGGGGTCCGCCGGCTGCGGCTGCGAGGCGACACCTGGAGCCGGGGACGGACGGCGTCCTTCGTCGGCGGCGGCCTGGGCACGGTCGCGGTGGCCACCATGACCGGGCTCGGCACCTACGACGACACGCTGTTCAGCGTCCACATGGTCCAGCACATGGTGCTGTCGATGGTGTCGCCGGTGTTCCTCGCGCTGGGGGCGCCGGTGACGCTGGCGCTGCGGACGCTGTCTCCGGCGCGCCGGCGGGCGCTGGTCGCGGTGCTGCACAGCGGGGTGGCCCGGGTGCTCACCTTCCCGCTGGTCGGCTGGCTGGCCTTCGTCGCCAACCCGTTCGTGCTCTACTTCTCCCCGCTGTACGAGGCCAGCCTGCGCAACGACGTGCTGCACGAAGCGCTGCACCTGCATCTCCTGCTGGTCGGCTGCCTCTTCCTCTGGCCGCTGGTGGGGCTGGACCCGGTCCCCGGGCGGGTGGCCTACCCGCTGCGTTTCCTGCTGCTGTTCCTGGCGCTGCCGTTCCACGCCATCCTGGGGCTGTCCATCATGAGCGGGCATGAGGTGATCGCTGGCGACTACTACGCCGGGCTGCACCTGGCCTGGTCCGACCCGGCGAGCGAGCAGCGGGTCGGCGGCGGCCTGCTATGGGCCTCCGGCGACCTGGTCGGGCTGCTCATGCTCGGCTCGGTCGCGTTCCAGTGGATGCGGGCCTCGGAGCGGGAGGCCGAGCGGGAGGACCGCCGGCTGGACCGGCTGGAGGCGCAGGCCGCCCGGCAGGCGGCGGTCGCGGAGCCTACCGCCGAGCCGGCGGCAGAGACGGATCGCAACCCACCGGACACATGACGTTGACCATACTCACCCGTCCGGCCTACCGTTTGCCCACCATTCGCAACGGGGGTTGACCGAGGAGGTGCGCGGCTTTGGTCGCCGGCACACGTCCCAGTGGCGTCACACGCAAGCCCGTTCGAAAGTACGACAGCAGCATCCGGCACTGCTCGGTGTGTGGGGAGAAGCTGTCGACATACAACCCCGGACCGAACTGCTTCGTTCACTCCACCACCGCGTCGACGGTCGGGCAGCGGCTGAACCCGGGCTGATCCGCGACCGCCCTGAGGACTAGGATTCGGCCGTCCTGCCGGCCGTCTTCCGGGAGCATGACGTCGATGAGCAGCCCGACCGAGCGCGGCGCGCACACTGTGCCCGTGTCGCATACCGTGCTCGTGTTCAGCCAGGATCCCGCCGTCCGGGAGCAGATCCGGACCGCGGTGGGTCGGCGTCCTGCCGGTGATGTCGGCCGCATCGAGTACGTCGACGTCGGGACCGGCGACGAGGTGATGTCCTACGTCGACGCTGGCGGCGTCGACCTGGCTATCCTGGACGGCGAGGCACAGCCGACCGGTGGCATGGGCATCGTGCGGACCATCCGGCAGGAGGTCGCCGACCCACCGCTGCTGCTGGTGCTGATCCGCCGCCGGGACGACCGCTGGCTGGCGACCTGGTCGCAGGCCGACGGCACGATCATGTACCCGGTCGACGCGGTGACCGCCGCCGAGACCGTCAGCGGCCTGCTGCGGAAGCGGGCCGGTGTCCGGTGACAGACCGGAGCTGGCCGGGTGTGCTCGGCGCGCTGCTGCGCGCCGAGCCGCTGTCCGACGCCGACACCGCGTGGGCGATGGCCGAGATCATGGCCGGCGAGGCGTCCGCGGCGCAGCTCGCCGCGTTCGTGGTGCTGCTGCGGGCCAAGGGGGAGACGCCGGCCGAGATGGCCGGCCTGGTCCACACCATGCTGGCCAACGCGCAGCGGGTGTCGGTGGACGTGCGGGCGGTGGACATCGTCGGCACCGGTGGTGACCGGGCGCACACCGTCAACCTGTCGACCATGGCCGCGATCGTGACCGGGGCAACCGGCGTGCCGGTGGTCAAGCACGGCAACCGGGCGGCCACGTCCTCCTGCGGTGCGGCGGACCTGCTGGAGGCGCTGGGGGTCGCCATCGACCTCGAGGGTCCAGGCGTGGCCCGGTGCGTGGCTGAGGTGGGCATCGGGTTCTGCTTTGCCCCGGTCTTCCACCCTGGGCTGCGGCACGCCGCCGCGCCGCGGCGGGAGCTGGGGGTGCCGACGGCGTTCAACTTCCTCGGGCCGCTGACCAACCCGGCCCAGCCGGCGGCCGCGGCGATCGGCTGCGCGGACGAGCGGATGGCTCCGGTGCTGGCCACGCTGCTGGCCGGGCGGGGTGCCACCGCGCTGGTGTTCCGTGGCGCGGACGGGCTGGACGAGATGACGACGACCACCACCTCGGCGGTCTGGGTGGTCCGGGACGGCGCGGTGACACCGTCCACTGTGGACGCTGGAATGCTGGGCCTGCCGGCCACGACCCTGGACGCGCTGCGCGGCGCGGACCCGGCGTTCAACGCCAAGGTGGCGCGGGCGGTGCTGGCGGGGGAGCGTGGGCCGGTACGTGACGCGGTGCTGCTCAACGCGGCGGCCGGGATCGCGGCGTACGACGGGTTGGGCGGCCCGGTCGAGGATGCGCTGCGAGCCGGGCTGAACCGGGCGGCGTACGCGGTCGACTCCGGCGCCGCGGCCGATCTGCTGGTCCGCTGGGTCGAGGTCAGCCAGTCCGCCAGGACCGGCTGACTGTCCGTACCCCGGCCTGTCGTGAAGATCCAGCGTGCCGTGGGGTG
>DATILL010000032.1:0-2362 GCA_035476575.1 Mycobacteriales bacterium | reverse complement strand
CCACCCCCACCGCGGCACCGGCGCATGCTCGACGACGGCCGCACCGGGCTGTGAATTGTGCATCGCCAGCCGGGTGCCCCACTCGAGATAGCCGACAAGCGCTGCCCGAAATTCGGGGTCATCGGGAAGCTCTGCGTCATCGGCCGCCTGGCTCATCAAGGTCGCGAACCGCAGCCGTTGTTCAGGCGTGATGTCGAGGCCCCGATGATGAGCCAGCATGCCCTCGTATCCGCCGAGGGTTCGGGTGTATTCAGCCGGGCCGCCGAAAACCTCGCGCCACCAGATCGTGACGTGCTCACGGTGTTGCTGGCTCACTCCGCCAGGGAAAAACGGGCTGAGCAGGTCGTCTTGTTCAACCCGGTCGTAGAACGCATTGATCAGCCGGGTGAACGCGTCGTCGCCGCCCGCCCAGTCATACAGTGTTGGCACCTCCAGGGACATGGCCGGAGCGTAGTGTGCAGGCGCCGATCGCATGGGGTGATTTCCTATGACGACGAGGGCGGTGGCGCCCTGAGTTCCCCGGGCAGGCGTGCCCTGCTGGTCGTACATCACACGACCTCGCCGTCGCTACAGGCGATGCTCGAGGCCGTGCTCGACGGCGCGCAGACCGAAGAGATCGAAGACGTGGACGTGCGAGTGCGTCCAGCGTTGGCCGCAACGGCCGTTGATGTCCTGTCCGCCGACGCGTTCCTACTTGGCACGTCGGCGAACATCGGCTACATGTCCGGGGCTCTGAAGCACTTCTTCGACCAGATCTACTACCCGTGTCTGACCGCCAAGGTGGGTGCCGGCTACGGCGTCTACATCCACGGCAACTCGGACACCGAGGGTGCGTTACGCGCCATCCGGTCGATCGTGCAGGGGCTGGGCTGGGTCGCGGTGCACGAGCCGGTCACGGTGCTGGGTACGCCGAGCCGCGCGGACCTCGAAGCCTGCTGGGATCTGGGCGCCACGACGGCGGCGACGCTCATGCCGACCTAAGCCGGCGCCAGGAACGCCCTTAGTCGTAGCAGGCTTCCAGCTGCCAGCGTGGGCCGTTGCCGGCGCCCATCTCGCAGCTCACCAGATATGCGCGGCCCTGCACGTCGACGAGTTGGAAGCGAGCCACGTGCCGGGCTGACGCCGGATCCCACCAGCGTTCGTCCACCGGCCAGGGGCCGGCCCAGGACGTGATCGCGATGGTGGTGCTGCCGTCGTCGAACCCGAACTGTGCCGGAGGCATCGGCACCGCGCCGCGGTCGGTCACCCGCACCGGCCGACCGTCGTCGTCGAGCACCTGAATCGGCCGCGGCGGATCGATCAGGACCGTGGGAACGGGCGCCGGTATCCGGCCTGGCCACGGCTGGTCCGGTGGCCGGATCGGTTCGGGGTCATCGCCCCAGGGAGTAAGCCGGGTGCGCTGTCCCGGCCCGCGCCCACCCTGCACCACGGGAACCAGCACAGATCCATGCCCGAGCAGGGTCTGGACCCGGGCCAGAGCTCGGTGTGCTCGCTCGTCCTCCGCGCCCGAACCACCCCACAGTGCCTGCTGGTGGGCCCCGGTCGGCACGGTCTCGATCGGGACCAGCCGCAGCCTGGCCACGCCACCAGTGGGTCGCGCGGTGCCACCGAGCCATCCTTCGAGCTGCCACCGAATCCGGTCGAGCACGTCGACCGGGCCTAACACGCCGGCATGCCGCCAGCGCCGCACTGTCTCCTCGCCGTTCTCGCTCTGCGCCTGCAGCTCCAGGCAGGTACAGGCCAGGCCGTGCCCAGCCAGGTCGCCGATGAAGCGTTCGGCGAGGCTTCGGGCGCTGAACGCCACCGTGTCCACCCGGTCGACCGGTGGTTCGAGGTCGAGCGTGGCGGTGAACTCCACCGGGGGGCGCCGTGCCGCCACCGGGCGATCGTCCCGGCCGCCGGCCTGCCGATGCGCCCAGGCACCCTCTGGTCCGAACCGGGCGAGCACATCGCGCGCCGGCAACTCCGCGAACGCTCCCAGAGTGCGCAGTCCGAGCCGACGCAACAGGCCGATCAGCGGCGAGTTGCCGGACGGATCCAGCGTGCTCACCGGCAGGTCGGCCAGGAACTGCGGTGATCCGCCGTGCGGTATGACCAGACCTCGGCGGGCGGCTAGCTCCGCGGCAAAGGCGCCATCCGCGATGCCGATCAGCACGTCGGTGGTGCTCGTGGCGAGGTCGGCTACCGCCCGGGACAGGGCATGTAGCACCCCGGTCTCACTGCCGAAGTATCGGGTCGGGCCTCGAACCCCGATCGCGGCCAGGCCAGGCCGGGTGACCTCGACGGCCGGAGCAACGGACTCCAGGGCGAGTACGACCGGCTCGAAGGTGCGCGCCTCGGCCAGCTCGTCGCGGGGAAACAC
>DATILL010000031.1:0-38462 GCA_035476575.1 Mycobacteriales bacterium | reverse complement strand
ACAACAAGAGGTCACCACAACGCCGAGAGGTGACCACACGGGCGGCGCGGGCAACAAGAGGTCACCACAACGCCGAGTGGTCACCACAACGGCGGTTGGGCAGGGTTCGGCGTCAGAACAGGACGGCGGCCAGGTCGCGGCGGGCCTTGCCGACCCGCGGATCCCCGTCACCGACGATGGCGAACAGCTCGAGCAGCCGGGTCCGGGCGCGCTCGCGCTCGGCACCGGCCGTACGCCGGGCCAGCTCGACCAGCCGCCGGAAGCTCTCCTCCAGCGCGCCGTTGGAGAGCTGGACGTCGGCTGCAGCGAGCTGGGCGTCGACGTCGTCGGGGTGGGAGTCCGCAACCGCCACCACGCCGGGCGGGATCTGCTGGACCCGGCGCATCAGGTCCACCTGCCGCAGCGCGTGGGCGGCCTGCTCGTGCGCCGGCTCCCCGGCCAGGATCTCGGCGTACCGGCGGGCCGCCTCGTCCAGGTCACCGAGGGCCAGCGCGTCCTCGGCGGCGTCCAGCCGCGGGTCCTCCGGCTCGGCGGGCGCGTCCGGTGGCTCGCCGCCGGGCTCTGGCTGGCGGGCGCCCTCGGCGGCTGCCGCCTCCACCAGCGCGTTGATCCACTGCCGCACCTGCGGCTCGGGCAGGGCGCCGGTGAACTCCGCCACGAGCTGGCCCTGGAACACCGCCTTGACGGCCGGGATGCCCTGCACCCGCAGCGCCTGGGCGATCCCGGGGCTGGCATCGACGTCGATCTTGGCCAGGACCCAGGCGCCGCCCCCCTCCGCGGCCAGCTTCTCCAGGACGGGGCTGAGCTGCTTGCAGGGGCCGCACCACTCGGCCCACAGGTCGAGCACGACCGGCACGTCCAGGGAGCGCTCCAGCACCTCGACCTGGAAGCTCACCTCGGTGACGTCGACGACGTACGGGGTGGATCCGGCCGACCCGGCCCCGCCCGAGGGCGGTGCCTGTGCCTTCGACCTGAGCGCGGAGAGGTCGACGGCGCGAGAGAGGGCCGCGTTCAACGATGCGTTGCCAGGTTGCATGGGTCCGATTCTCGCACCGATGCGCCGTACCTACGCTCAGAACCGGGGCGGCTCGCGATAGTCGCCCCACTCGGCCCGCAGCGCGTCGCAGATCTCGCCGAGGGTGGCCTCGGCGCGGGCGGCGTCCAGCATCGCCGGGATGAGGTTCTGCTCGGTCCGGGCCACGGTGACCAGGTGGGCAACGGCGTCCTTGGCCGCGCCGTCGTCCCGCTCCGCCCGGCGCTGGGCAAGCTCCCGACGCTGCTCCACCTCGACCTCGTGGCTGACCCGCAGGATGTCCAGGTCCCGGGTGACCGAGCCGTGGTGGCAGTTGACCCCGACGATCCGCTTGTCCCCCTTCTCCAGCGCCCGCTGGTACTGGAACGCCGCCTCGGCGATCTCCGCCATGAACCAGCCGTCCTCGATCCCGCGCAGGATGCCGGAGGTCATCGGCCCGATCGGGTGGCTGGCCCGGTCGGCGCCCATCTCCCGGATCGTGGCGAAGATCCGCTCGGCCTCGGCCTCGATCTGGTCGGTGAGCGCCTCGACGTACCACGAGCCGCCCAGCGGGTCGGCCACGTTGGTCACGCCGGTCTCCTCCATGATCACCTGCTGGGTACGCAGCGCGATCTCGGCAGCCTGCTCGGTGGGCAGCGCAAGGGTCTCGTCCAGCGCGTTGGTGTGCAGCGAGCTGGTACCGCCGAGCACGGCGGCCAGCGCCTCGACCGCCGTCCGGACGACGTTGTTGTACGGCTGCTGGGCGGTCAGCGACACTCCCGCGGTCTGGGTGTGGAACCGCAGCCACTGTGCCTTCTCGCTGGTCGCGCCGTAGACGTCGCGCATCCAGCGGGCCCAGATCCGGCGGGCCGCGCGGAACTTCGCGATCTCCTCGAAAAAGTCCACGTGGCTGTCGAAGAAGAACGACAGGCCGGGGGTGAGCTGGTTGACGTCCATCCCGCGGGACAGCCCGAGCTCGACGTAGCCGAAGCCGTCGGCGAGGGTGAAGGCGAGCTCCTGCGCGGCGGTCGAGCCAGCCTCGCGGATGTGGTAGCCGGAGACCGACAGCGGCTTGTACCGCGGGATCTCCCGGGTGCAGTACTCCATCAGGTCGGCGATCAGGCGCAGGTGCGGCTCCGGTGCGAACAACCACTCCTTCTGCGCGATGTACTCCTTGAAGATGTCGGTCTGCAGGGTGCCGTCCAGCTTGTGGATGTCGGCGCCCTGCCGCTCGGCGGCCACGACGTACATGCAGAAGATCGGCACCGCCGGGCCGGAGATGGTCATCGAGGTGGTGACCTGCCCCAGCGGGATGCCGCCGAACAGCACGTCCAGGTCCGCGGCGGAGTCGATCGCCACGCCGCAGTGCCCCACCTCGCCGAGACTCTTCGGGTCGTCGGAGTCACGGCCCATCAAGGTCGGCATGTCGAAGGCGACCGAGAGCCCGCCGCCGCCGTTGGCCAGGATCATCTTGTACCGCTCGTTGGTCTGCTGGGCGTTACCGAAGCCGGCGAACTGGCGGATCGTCCAGGTGCGGCCCCGGTATCCGGTCGGGTACAGGCCGCGGGTGAACGGGAACTCCCCGGGCCAGCCGATCCGCTCGAAGCCTGGCACGGCCTGGCCGGGCGGCGGCCCGTAGACCGGCTCGACCTCCGTGCCGGACAGGGTGGTGAAGTCGGCGGTGCGCCTGGTCGCGGCGTCGTACCGCCGCTGCCAGCGCTGCCGGCCCTCGGCGATCTCCCTGGCGTCCACCGCGGCTCCCCTCGACCCATCCCGCAAACCGGTCCCCAGGAAATAGTAGGACGTCCTACTAGTTATCCGCACCGTGTTCATGCTCACTGGAGCTCATGCTCACTGGAGCCGCCGAGGGTGGCGTGCCGGATAGCGCGGCGGGCGGGCTAGCCGCGGAAGTCGCCGGCGTCGGCGCGGATCCGGCGCAGCGCGGCGAACACCTGCTCACGTTCGGCCTCGGGCATCGCGGCCAGCCCGAAGTCAGCGTCCATAAGGTCCTTGGTGGCCAGCTCGACCAGCAGGCGGCCAGCCGGGGTGATCTCGGCGAGCACGCCGCGGCCGTCGTCCGGGTTGGGCCGGCGGATGACGAGACCGGCGGCGACCAGCCGGGCGATGATGTTCGTGACGCTCGTCGGGTGCACCATCAGCCGGCTGCCGATCACCTTCATTGGCAGCGCGCCGTCCCGGGCGAACCGCAGCAGCACCAGCGCCTCGTATCGGGCGAAGGTCAGCCCGTGCGGCCGCAGCAGCTCGTCGTAGCGCGCGATGAGGATCTGCTGTGCCCGCATGACCGAGGTCGCGACCAGCATCGAGGACGTCGGCCCCCAGGTCGACGCCCAGATCTCGCCGGCCCGCGCGATCGGGTCGAAGGGCAGGTCCAGGGGCTTGGCCATGCCCCGGAAGGTACCCCGCGGGTCCGGCCCGCCGGCCTGAGCGACCCGCCGCGGACTCCGGCGACGCCGGGCCGGGTCGCGCCGCGACCGGACGAGGGCAAAGGTGTACGTCGGCGCCCGCTCGGGAGTACAGCTCCGGCCTGGTCGGGCGGACCGTCATCACCCACGACACCGACCGCCTCGACGTGCTCCGCCGGCACCTGCCCGACTGGACCCGACGCCGTCCTCCACACCGGCGACCTCGCCGAGCGGCTCTGGCCCGGCCTACCCGGCTACGACCGGCACACCCTGTCCGCCGTCCTCGGCCCCGGTCGCGCCACGCCCGGCGCGACCGGTGAGGCCGACGACGTCGCGCACCTGCTGCTCGCCCTCACCGGCCACATCAGTCACGGCGGCCCGCCGCCTAGTCACCCACGGCTACACCCAGCAACGGATCGCCGCGCTCACCGGACAGTCACAGCCGGAGGTCTCCGCGATCATCCACGGCCGGCAGGTCCAGGCCTACGACGGCATGGAGCGGATCATCGACGGCCTCGGCACACTCGTCGACGCCATCGGTCTCCCAGCCCAGGAGCCACCCCAGAGCTGGCCTACCCGTCCGGTTCGCCGACCTGTCCCACGACCTGCGGGCCCGGCTCGTCCGGGAGCTCAAGCGCTCGGTCGGTCGGGCGCTGACCGCCGGCTGGCACACCGACCCCGCACCCGACGGCGCCGAGCTGGTCACCATCCACCCCTACAAGCCCGGCGGACGCGGCCAGCCCCTGACCACCAGCCTGCCAGCGGCGACATCAACCCCCGGGTTGCGCCGAGGCGGCACCACGGGTCGGATGGTTGTCCACTCTGTCCGGCGGGGGACCTTGCCGCCCCCTTCCCGATGGGTGTCGAATCGCGAGACACGCGAATGGTCGCGGGACATGGGAGGCACCATGGCTGGCAAAGGTTCAGACAAGGGGGCTGCCGCCGCCGTCAATGCGGTCGACCGCCCGGAGAAGGTCCGAAATGTGGCGCTGGTCGGACACTCCGGTGCGGGCAAGACGACCCTGGTCGAAGCACTTCTCGCCACCACCGGGACGATCCCCCGCGCCGGGTCGGTCACCGACGGCACCACCGTCAGCGACTCCGACCCGGTCGAGCACAAGCAGCAGCGGTCGGTCTCGCTGGCCGTCGCGCCGGTGGAGCACGACGGGGTGAAGGTCAACCTGCTCGACACCCCCGGGTACGCCGACTTCGTGGGTGAGCTGCGGGCCGGGCTGCGGGCCGCCGACGCCGCCCTGTTCGTGGTGTCCGCGGTGGATGGCGTGGACGCGTTGACGATATCGCTGTGGGAGGAGTGCGCCGCCGTCAGCATGCCGCGGGCCGTCGTGATCACCCGGCTGGACCACCAGCGGGCCGACCACGACGAGGCGGTGACGGTCTGCCAGCGGGTGTTCGGCCCCGGCGTGCTGCCGCTGTACCTGCCGGTGGCCGGCACTGACGGGCAGCCCACCGGCCTGCACGGCCTGCTGTCGCGCCGGCTCCTGGACTACTCCAAGGGCGTGCCGGCCGAGCACCGCGAGCCGGACCCGGACCAGCTCGACCTGATCGAGGACGCGCGCAACACCCTGATCGAGGGCATCATCGCCGAGAGCGAGGACGAGTCCCTGATGGATCGCTACCTCGGCGGCGAGGACATCGACATGGACATCCTGGTCGACGACCTGGAGACCGCGGTGGCGCGCGGCTCGTTCTACCCGGTGGTCCCGGTCTGCGCGGCAACCGGCCTCGGCACGGCCGAGCTGCTGGAGGTGCTGACCAGCGCGTTTCCCTCCCCGCTGGAGCACGACGTGCCGCCAGTGACCGGCGTCGACGGCTCGGACCGCGCCCCGCTGACCTGCGACCCGGCCGGCCCGCTGGTCGCCGAGGTGGTCAAGACCACGGTGGACGCCTACGTCGGGCGGGTGTCGCTGGTCCGGGTGTTCTCGGGGACGCTCGCCCCGGACACCGCCATCCACGTCTCCGGGCACGGGCTGGCCGAGCGGGGTCACGACGACCACGACATGGACGAGCGGCTGGCGCACCTGTTCAGCCCGCTCGGCGCAACCCTGCGGCCGGTGACCCAGTGCGTGGCCGGAGACATCTGCGCGATCACCAAGCTGACCTCGGCGGAGACCGGCGACACGATCTCCGGCAAGGACGCGCCGCTGCTGGTCGCGCCGTGGGAGATGCCCGAGCCGCTGCTGCCGGTCGCCGTCCAGGCCAAGACCCGCAGCGACGAGGACGCGCTGGCCAAGGGCCTGGTGAAGCTCACGGCCGGTGACCCGACGCTGCGGCTGGAGCGCAACCCGGAGACCCACCAGCTCATCTTGTGGTGCATGGGCGAGGCGCACGCCGACGCGCTGCTGGACCGGCTGCGTGAGGCGGGTGTCGAGCTGGAGACGGTGCCGGTGGTGGTGCCGCTGCGGGAGACGTTCGGCACCCCGGCCAAGGGGCACGGCCGGCACGTCAAGCAGAGCGGCGGGCACGGCCAGTATGCGGTGTGTGACATCGAGGTGGAGCCGCTACCGCGTGGTGACGGGTTCGAGTTCGTCGACAAGGTCGTCGGCGGTGCCATCCCGAACTCGTTCATCCCGAGCGTGGAGAAGGGCGTGCGGGCGCAGATGGAGCGCGGGCTGGCGGCCGGGTTCGCGGTGGTCGACATCCGGGTAGTGCTGGTCGACGGCAAGGCCCACAGCGTGGACTCCTCCGACGCGGCGTTCCAGACGGCCGGCGCGCTGGCGCTGCGGGAGGCGGCGAAGGCCACCCGGATGGCGCTGCTGGAGCCGGTGCAGCAGGTGGCCGTGACGGTGCCGGACGAGTACGTCGGCGCCGTCATGAGCGACCTGTCCGGGCGGCGCGGGCGGGTCACCGGCACCGAGTCGATACCCGGCGAGCGGACGGTCGTCAACGCCGAGGTGCCGGAGGCCGAGCTGACCCGGTACACGATCGACCTGCGGTCGCTGTCGGCGGGCACGGGCAGGTTCAGCCGGCGGTACCTGCGGCACGAGCCGATGCCGGAGCACGAGGCGAGCAAGGCGATCGCGGCCGCGGCGGAGGCCAAGCAGGCGTCGTAGCTCCCGCCGCCAGCCGGTTGCCAGCCGGTTGGCGGCCCAGTCGCTGCCAACCGGGCTCGGCGGTACGGCGTCCTGGTTACGTTCCCCGCTCCACGGGACGGAGTGTTCCCGCGCCGGGGAGGTAGACCCGGGGGGTCTGTCATGTTCGTCCGCCGTATCGCCGTGGCCGGTGTCGTCGCTGGGGTGGCCGCCGGTGTCCTGGCCACGGCCGCCATCCTCGCCGCCGCGCCGGCAGCCGCCGCACCGCCGGCATTCGGGACCGGGGAGGTCGAGATCGCGCCGGTCGGGTCCGGCTCCACCGCGATCACCGGGGTCAGCACCACGCACCACGCCGGGTTCGACCGGCTGGTGTTCTCCTTTGCCGCATCGGTGCCGCAGACCCGGCTCCGGTACGTGTCGCGGGTGACCGAGGACCCGTCCGACCGGCCGGTGTCGCTGCTCGGCTCGGCGTTCCTCACCATCGGGATGCAGAACCCGAACCACTCGCCGTTCACCGTCCGTACGCCGAAGCTGCCGATGCTGCGGCAGGTGAAGTCGACCGGGGACTTCGAGGCGGTGCTGTCCTGCGGGGTGGGGCTGGCCAGCAGGTCGGGGTTCCGGGCTTTCACCCTCAGCGGGCCGGCCCGGCTGGTGATCGACTTCGCCATCCCGGCCGCACCGAGCCCTGGGGTGCCCGGCTTCGGCACGGCGCCGGTCTCGGGGGGCTCGGAGGCGGGACCGCAGACGATCATCAGCTCGGTGACCGTGGGCCATCACGCGGGCTTTGACCGGGTCGTCTTCTCCCTTAACGGCCCGCTGCCGCGTTACGACGTCTCGTACGTCGACCAGGTGACGGCGGACGGGTCGGGGGCGGTGGTGCCGCTGCTCGGGTCGGCGTTCCTGCACGTGGTGATCAAGCCGACGTCAACCTCGGTGCACGCGCCGCAGAACACCATCACGCCCGGCTTCCCCATGCTGAAGCAGGTCAAGGGAGCCGGTGACTTCGAGGCGGTGACGTCGTACGGGTTCGGGCTGGCCAGCCGGTCCGGGTTCCGCGCGTTCACCCTGGCCGGGCCGAACCGGCTGGTCGTGGACGTCGCCATCCCCGCCGCGGCTGGCTCCGGTGCTGGTGCCGGTGCTGGTGCCGCCCCGGGCGGCGCGGCGCCGTCCAGCGAGACCACGGGTGCGCTGCCGAACACCGGCGCCCGCGCTCCGCTGCTGCTCGCCGTCGGCGGGCTGGGCCTGCTCGGCGTCGGTGCCGTGGGCCTCTGGCTCGGCCGCCGCCGGCACGCCATCTGATCCGCACTACGCCGCCAGGGGCATGCGACAATGCGGGCGGCCAGGGACGGAGGAGCTGCCCATGAACGCTACGAGAGGATCATCCGGGGTCTCGGCGCGGCGCCTATCATCCTGGGGCACTCCTTCGGCGGCCTGCTGACCCAGATCCTGCTCGACCGCAGGCTGGGGCCCGTCAGCCTCGCGATCCACCCCGCTCCGCCGTCCCGCCCAACGCGGTAGCCGATGACCACGTCCACAGCCAGGGAGCCAGCCGTGACTGACTCTCCGCCCGTCGTCCTCGAGCCCGCGGCAAAGCAGTTCGCCGATGCCAACGCGAACCCGCCGTACCTCTACCAGCTCGACACCAGCGAAGGCCGCAAGATCGTCGACGACCTCCAGTCGGACCCGCCGAACCTGCTCGACGCCGACCTGACCGACCTGACGGTGCCCGGTGGCCCTGCCGGCGAGATGTGGGTGCGTATCGTCCGGCCGCCCGGCGCCACCGGGACGCTGCCGGTGATCCTCTACATCCATGGTCTCGGCTGGGTGTTCGGCAACAGCCATACCCACGACCGGCTGGTCCGCGAGCTCGCGGTCGGCGCGAACGCCGCGGTGGTGTTCCCCGAGTACAGCCTCTCCCCCGAGGCGAGGTACCCCACGGCGATCGAGGAGATCGACGCGGTGGCGGCCTGGGTCGTGGAGTCCGGCGCGGAGCACGGCCTCGACCCCACCCGGGTCGTGGTGGCCGGCGACTCGGTGGGCTGCCGCCGGCGCTGGTCATCGTGGGCAAGGCCGATGTGCTGCGCGACGAGGGCGAGGCGTACGCCAACAAGCTGCGGGCGGCCGGCGTTCCGGTCACGGCGGTGCGCTACCAGGGCATCATCCATGACTTCGTGGGCATCAACGCCCTACGCCAGACCCATGCCGCGCAGGGCGCCATCACCCAGGCCGTCGGCGTCCTGCGGGCCGCGCTGGGCACCGCCTGACGCCCGCTCGTCGTAGCCACGGGGTCGAGGGGAACCGCGCAGGAAGCGCTCCGCGAAGGGCCCAGCAGGGTCAGGGTTGTGGCACGTCCCAGGCTGGCTGCCGATCCAGAGCCGGCGGCCCGGCACGGTGTGACCGCAGCAGGGCCAGCTCCTCCTCGAGACGCTGGACGCGTGCTTCGAGATCCTGCACCCGGCTCTGCAACGCTGTCGTCCGGTACTCGTCCGGACAGCCGTGCTCCATCACCATGCGCATCGCGGTCGCTCCCTCGTGCTGGCTGCCGGACCCGTGACAATGTCTGTACTCACGGTCGCTGCTATGCCGGTTTCCGGACAGGGGCGAAAGTCCCGAAGTCCCCAACCGGCCCGAGAACGCCCAGCCAGCCGGCCCTGCTATAGAGACCGACAGCGCAGTCGCCGGTTCACCCCAACTCTGACCAGACTCCGTCTGAGCTGTAGGGCTGGACAGCGGCGCTGCCGAAACAGGGCTGAGCCGCTTCAAACGTATGGTTACACGACCATCCGAGAGGCCATTAGGGAACGCCGAGCCGGACGTGGTTGGATGCCGCGGTGGCGTGGTTTACCGATGCCGATCTTCGTCGGCTGGCGGGTGGGCGGTCCTACGAGCGGGGCGATGGCTACCGCGACGCAGTGGCGGAGGTCGGGGAGCTGCCCGACGGGGTGGTCGCCACCGTGCACGGCAGCGCCAGCTATCGGGTGCGCCTGTATGACCGGGACGGCCGGCTGGCTGGGGACTGTAGCTGCCCGCACGGCCAGGACGGCGCGTTCTGCAAGCACTGCGTCGCCGTCGGGCTGATCCTGCTGGACGGCGCGCCGAGCCGTCGGGTCGACCCGCGCGCGGTGCTGGAGACGCTCGACCGGGACGAGCTGGTGAGCCTGCTGGTCGAGCAGGCGGGTGAGGATCCGGTGCTGTACCGGCGGCTCGTGCTGCGGGCGGCCACCACCGACGGGGTGGACGTGGCCGCGCTGCGTGATCAGGTCGACGGGCTGCGGCTGCGCGGGTTCGTGGACTACGCCGGTGCCTCGGACTACGCCGCCCAGGCGGACGACCTGCTCGGGGCGCTGGCCGACCTGATCGCCGAGCGGGCCGAGGTCGCCGGGCCGCTGCTGCGGCGCACCGTGGAGCACATGACCTCGGCCTTGGAGCGGATCGACGACTCCTCCGGGGTGGTCGGCGAGGTGCTCGCCGTCGCCGTCGAGACCTACGCCGAGGCCTGCCAGGCCGCGCCGCCGGACCCGGTGGAGCTCGCCCGCTGGCTGGTGGACGTCCCGGTGGACGGCCCGGGCTGGCCGGAGATCGCGGTCGTGGACTTCGCCGACGCGCTCGGCGAGAAGGGGCTCGCGGCCTACCAGGACCACCTCGCCGAGCTGGCCGCGACGCTGCCCCCCGACGGCGACCAGTGGAGCCACCGCCGGTCGACCATCAACCACCTGCGCGAACAGTACGCCGAGAAGATCATCGGTAGCGTCGACGCGCTGGTCGCGGTCCTGGCCGAGAACCTGTCCAGCGGGTACCAGTACCTGCGGATCGCGACCGTGCTGCGCGGCGCGGGCCGGCCGGAGGAGGCGCTGGGGTGGGTCCGGCGCGGGCTGGCCGCCCCGGTCCGCCCGGACTCCCGGCTGGCCGACCTGCTCGCCGAGCTGGGCACCGACCTCGGCCAGCACCTCGACACACACCCCGACGCGCTCCCGGGCCGTACCGACTGAGCCGTTCGGGCCCGCGTCGCCTCGTGGCGCGGCACCGTCATCCCGACAGGCTGGCCAGGAGGGCGTCGGCGATCAGGTCATGGCCGTCCTGGTCGGGATGGTCGCCGTCCGGTGCGAGGAGACGGGTGTCGTCGGCTTGGCCGTCGGTGCCCTTGAAGGCGGCGTAAAGATCGACATAGGCAGCGTGGGCGGCCCGTGCGACGCCGACGATGGCGGCGTTGACCCGTCGGGTGAGCTCGTCGTACCGGCGCAGCACCACGGGGCTGTAGAGCTGCTGGGCGATCGCGCCGTCCTCGAAGACGGCCCAGTACCCGGTGAGGGCGATCGCGACGGGCCGGCGGCCGTGCAGGCTCTTGATGCGGTCGAGCACAGCGCCGAGGGTCTGCCGCATCGAGGCCAGGGTGTCCGCCGTGCAGTCCAGGTCGTCGTCGCCCCCGCAGTCGTCGTCCTGGATCGCGGCGGCCTGGTCCCTGAAGTCGTTCGCGCCGACGGTCACCGTCACGACGGCGGCCTGCGCGACGGCGGCGGCAGCGGGCTGGCCGGTCGCGAGCCCGGCGAGCAGGTCCGCGCTGGTCTGCCCCGGGACGCTGAGGTTGTGCACGATGACCGGCCCGCCCGTCCGGTCGGCGAGCCGCGCGCCGTAGCCGGCCACGAAGCTGGTGCAGTCGCATCCGGACGCGGCCGGCACCGAGTCGCCGAGGCCGACCAGCGTTGTCGCGGCCGGCTGCGCGCCTCGGGCAAGGTGCGGGCCGGTCACCACGGTGGTGATCCGGTCGACCGGGGACACGGCAGGGGACGCCACGTTGATGGCAACTGTCCCGGTGGCGGCCAGGATCGCGGTGGTCAGGACGATCCGCCGATACCGGACGCTACGAGGTTCGGGGGTCTCCGGCTGTTGCTGCGGCATGCGGGCAATCTGGGGGTCAAGCCCGTCCGAGCCGGCGGGCGGTCGGCAGGTCCCCCCGAGGCTAGAGGCGCGGGGTCGGCCGGATCAAGGCCCCGCGCTGAGGCCTCCAGCCGTCCTGCCGGCGGTAATTTGCCACAATGCCAGCGTGGACCTGCTGGGGCTGTCGTTTCTGCTGATCCTTGTCGTGGTCGCCGTCGGGCTGTGCGCGGGGGTCGGGCTGCTGTGGCCGCGGTGGCCGCGGGGTCTCCGGCTTCCCGGGCGATGCGTGAGCCTGCTGCTGGTGATGGCGATGGGGGCGGTCCTCGCCGGTGACGTGGTCAACCGGCGCTTCGGTCTCTACGCCTCGTTCACCGACCTGCTGGGGCAGGGCTCGGCCATCTCGTACGAGCCGCCGGACTCCTTCGGGGTGCGGCCGGAGGAGACCCGGCTGACGGTGCTCACCCGAGGATGGCAGGCGCTGGGCAGCCGCGCCGCACAGGCTGGCCGCGGGATACTCCTCGATGTCATCTACGGAGGCGGGCGGAGCGGCATCAGCCGGCCGGGCCTGCTCTACCTGCCCGCCGTCTACTTCACCTCCCAGCAGGACCGCCGGCTGCCCGCCATCGAGCTGTTCCACGGCACGCCTGGCCGGGCCCGGAACTACCGGGACCAGATGCACATCGACACCATCCTCGATGCCGAGATCGCGGCCGGGCGGGTGCCTCCAGTCCTCGCCGTCATACCGACGACCTACGAGCGGACGTACAGCGACTGCGTGGACGCGGTCCACGGCGAACGGGACGAGACCTATCTGGCGGTCGACGTCCCGGCTGACGTGGAAACCGCGTTTCGGGTGCTTCCGGGCCGCTCTTTCGCCGCTCTCGGCTTTTCCACCGGAGGGTTCTGCGCGGTCAACCTCGCTCTGCACCATCCCGACCGGTACGCTGCGGCGGCCAGCCTGTCCGGCTTCTTCACCCCCGGCCAGGACCCGGGCACGGCCCGGCTCTACGGCCACAGCCAGGCCGCCCGGCAGCGCAACTCCCCCCTGTGGTGGATCATGCACCGCCACCCGTCGGCTCCACCGCTCTACCTCGTCGCCTCGACCGACGACCCGGCCACGATGCGTGAGGACGACCAGCTCGCGGCGATGATCAGCCGGCACGCCCGCCGGCTGCCCAGCTACATCGCACAGATATCCGGCGGGCACAACTACGGGACCTGGCAGGCGGCGATCCGACCGGCGCTGGACTGGGTGAGCGGGTACCTGCCCATCTCACTGGCCCCGCCCTTGACACTGCCCCCCGCACCCGCCGCCGCCCCATCAGCCACCTGGCCGAGCAGCAGGGAGCGGGCTCCGCGCACGTCCACGCCGACCGTCGGGTGCTGTGGCCTGAGCTCGGTCAGCGTCTCCGGCGGGCACCTGCGCCCCCCTGGCCGGCTCGACGGGACCGGCCGGGACGCGGAGGATGTCACGCAGGGACGCGCCGCTCACGACACTACTCATTCCGGCGCGTCCCGTGCTGAGGGCGTCCCGTGAGGAGGGGTGTCCCGTAAGGAGGGACAGTGGCGAGCTTCGCGGTCTGGGCTCCGGCTGCCGACCAGGTACGGCTATGGCTGCTGCAGCCCGCGGGACACCAGCAGCCGAGCCTGGGCACAGAGCACGCCATGCAGCCGGCCGGCAACGGCTGGTGGCGCGCCGAGGTGGGCGGTGCGGCCGCGGGCACCGACTACGGCTTCCTGATCGACGACGACACGCCGCTTCCCGACCCACGCTCCCGCTGGCAGCCGGACACCGTGCACGGGCTCTCCCGCTGCTACGACCACCACAACTACGCCTGGCGGGACGCCGGCTGGACCGGCCGGCAGCTTCCCGGCAGCGTTATCTACGAGCTGCACGTCGGCACGTTCACCCCGAAGGGCACCTTCAGCTCCGCCGCCGAGCGGCTCGACCACCTGGTCAACCTCGGCATCGACCTGGTCGAGCTGCTCCCCGTCAACGCCGTCAACGGCACCCACAACTGGGGCTACGACGGCGTCGGCTGGTACGCCGTGCACGAGCCGTACGGCGGGCCGGACGGGCTGAAGCAGTTCGTCGACGCGGCCCACCAGCGCGGCGTCGGCGTCATCCTGGACGTCGTCTACAACCACCTCGGCCCGTCCGGCAACTACCTGCCCCGGTTCGGGCCGTACCTCAAGCCCGGCCGCAACACCTGGGGCGACCTGGTCAACCTCGACGGCCCCGGCTCGGACGAGGTCCGCCGGTACATCATCGACAACGCGCTGATGTGGCTGTCCGACTACCACATCGACGGGCTGCGCCTGGACGCCGTACACGCCCTGGTCGACCACCGCGCGACCCACCTGCTGGAAGAGCTGGTCGCCGAGGTGGACGCGCTGTCCACCCACCTCGGCCGGCCGCTGTCCCTGATCGCCGAGTCCGACCTGAACGACCCCCGGCTGGTCACCGCCCGGGAGGCCGGCGGCTACGGCCTGCACGCGCAGTGGAACGACGACGTCCACCACGCCGTACACGTGCTGCTGACCGGCGAGACCCAGGGCTACTATGCCGACTTCGCCGCGCCGGACGCCATCGCGAAGACCTTCACCGGCGCGTTCTTCCACGATGGCACCTGGTCACGCTTCCGCGAGCGCTCGCACGGCCGGCCGGTCGACCGGCGCCGGCTCCCCGGCCACCGGTTCGTCGTCTTCCTGCAAGATCATGACCAGATCGGCAACCGGGCGCTCGGCGACCGGCTGTCCGTCACCCTGTCCCCCGGCCAGCTCAAGATCGGCGCCACCCTCATCCTCACCTCGCCGTACACCCCGATGCTGTTCATGGGCGAGGAGTGGGCGGCCGGCACCCCGTGGCAGTTCTTCACCAGCCACCCCGAGCCGGGGCTGGCCGCCGCGGTGGGGCAGGGCCGGCGAGAGGAGTTCGCCGCGCACGGCTGGCCGGCCGACGACGTACCCGACCCGCAGGACCCGGAGACCTTCGCCCGGTCCAAGCTGGACTGGGCCGAGCTGGACGACGACCGGCACGCCGAGATCCTCGACTACTACCGCCGGCTCATCGCGCTGCGCCACGCGCTGCCCGAGCTCAGCGACCCCCGGCTGGACCGGGTCGACGTCCGCCGCGGCGAGCTGGCCGGCCACCCCTACCTGGTGATCCGCCGCGGCCGGTACACCGTCGCCTGCAACCTGGCCGGCGAGCGCCGCCGGATCCCTCTCGACGGCGCGCCGCTCACCGTGATGCTGGCCAGCGAGCGCGGCTTCGTCTTCCGCGACGGCGAGATCGAGCTGCCCGCCGAGTCGGTCGCCGTCATCGACCTGGGTACCCGCGACCCGGACACCCACGGGTGAGGCGGCGATGACCGGACCGGCTGGCGACCCTCCACGCGGCCCGCCCGCGGACTCCCGCGAGAGGGCGGCGGCGTTGGCCAGGCTCCCAGCGCGGGACGCGGCCCGGCTGCTCGCGGCCGAGCCGGCCGGGCGGGCGGCCGAGCTGGTCGACCTGCTGCCCCCGGCGCATCTGGCCAGCCTGGTCCAGCACCTGCCGGACGAGTCCATCGTGCTGCTGCTCGGCGAGGCGGACCTCGGGTCGGTGCGGCGGCTGGAGACGGTGCTCGACACCCTGCCGGAGGATCGGTGGGCGGGGCTGGTCGCGGCCGTGGCCGCCGGGTCGCCGGACGTCGTGGCCGCTGGCCTGGGCCTGCTCAGCCGGGTCCGCGCCGGCACCCTGACGCGGCTGCTCGCCGGTGCGATGGGGCTCTCCGACGCGGCGCTGGGCGACCTGATCCGGGGTGCGATCGCGGGCACGGCGCTGCCTGACCTGCTCAGCTTGGTCCGGCACCTCGGCCAGGCCGAGCGCGGCCGGATCGCCAGCTTGCCCGAGCTCGCCGACCCGGCCGTGCTCAGCGCCGTCGTGGCCGGTACGACGGAATGCGGCCGGTGGGGCGACCTGCTGCCGCTGCTCCCGCTGCTGCCGGACACCAACCGGGCCGCCGTGGCCGCGCTGGTGACGGCCATGGACGACCAGACGCTACGGGCGGTGATCACAGCGGCCCGCCGGCACCGGCAGTGGCGCAGCCTGCTCACCCTTGCCCCGGCCATGCCGCTCGCGGGAGTCCGGCGGCTGCTCGCGTTCGCCGCCCGCTCCGCCAGCTAGCCGGCCCGACAGCAGACGAGCTGGTCGGGAGCCTGACAAACCCCACCGTCAGGCTCCCGACCTCGCCCCCCCGTGCCACCGAAAGCAGTCTCCCCTCGAAACCGCGACCGGCTCCGCATAGCCCACACCGTGCCGAACCGACCCGGCTGACCCCCCTTAACGGCATGTGCTCGCGATGGGTAACGGTGCCGTACATCGGGATGACACGGAACAGCAATACTCCGAAATGACTCGATGTGACCACGAAGCCTCTCGGCCGACTGGCGTACGCCGGCCGTCCGTTCGGAGCTCCCTGGACGTTGCTGTGCTGGATGTTGCTGTGCTAGACGTTGCTGTGCTAGACGCGGCTGGGCTGGGCCATGGATCCGCCACGCCGTGGATCTGCTGGGATGACCGTCATGCGCAGCCTGCTGCCCAGCCCGGTCGACGAGCTCGACGACAACGCCCTGACCGCCCTCTACAACCGGCCGGACCACGAACGGCCAGACGATCAGCCCGGCGGCCCGCCCGCGCCGGCGGGCACGGCCTGGCTACGGCTGAACTTCGTCGCCAGCGCGGACGGCGCGGTGACCGTCGGCGGCGTGTCCAAGGGCCTGCAGACGCCGGGCGACAACCGGGTGTTCGGGTTGCTGCGGGATCTCGCCGACGTCGTCCTGGTCGGCGCCGGCACGGTCCGGGCCGAAGGCTACGGCCCGATCCGGCCCGGTCCGCGGCGGCAGGCCAGGCGCCGCACGCTCGGCCGGCTCCCGACGCCGGTGACCGCGGTGGTCAGCGCGGCGTTGGACCTCGACCCGGCCGCCGACCTGTTCGCCCGGCCGGGCCCGCGCACCGTGCTGGTCACGCATGCCGGTTCGCCGCCGGACCGGCGGGCGGCACTGGCCGAGGTCGCCGACGTGATCGTGGCCGGCGACACCGCCGTCGACCTGCCGGTCGCGCTGGCCGAGCTGGCCCGGCGCGGCCTGGGCCGGATCCTGTGCGAGGGCGGGCCGCACCTGTTCGGCAGCCTGCTGGCGGCCGGCTGCGTGGACGAGCTGTGCCTGACCGTCTCGCCGCTGCTGGCCGGGCCGGGCGCCAGCCGGATCGTCGCCGGGCCGGCGCTGCCCGAACCGGCAGGGATGCGGCTGGCCCACCTGCTGGAGGAGGACGGCGCGCTGTTCTGCCGCTACGTCATGACCCGAATGACCGACCGGTGACAGGATGGTGCTCGTGGACCTGCCCATGCTGCCCCCCGTCGCACCGATGCTCGCCAAGTCGGTGCGGAGCCTGCCCACGGTCGCGGGGCACCACGACGGCCCCCCGTACTACTACGAGCCGAAGTGGGACGGCTTCCGCTGCATTGTCTTCCGGGACGGCGACGAGGTCGAGCTGGGCAGCCGGAACGAGCGCCCGCTGACCCGGTACTTCCCCGAGGTGGTCGCCGCCGTCCGAGCACAGCTCCCGAGCCGCTGCGTGCTCGACGGCGAGATCGTGATCGCCCGCGACGGCCGGCTGGACTTCGACGCGCTGCTGTCGCGGATCCACCCGGCTGCCTCCCGGATCAACCTGCTGGCCGAGCAGACGCCCGCGTCGTTCGTCGCCTTCGACGCCCTCGCGCTGGGTGACGACGGGCTGTTCGACGTACCGTTCGCGCACCGCCGGGAGCTGCTGGAACGCGCCCTGGCCGGGGCCGGCCCGCCGGTCCACCTGACCGCCGTCACCAGCGACCCGCGGGTCGCCGAGCGCTGGTTCCACACCTTCGAGGGTGCCGGGCTGGACGGCGTGGTCGCCAAGGCGGCGGACCTGCCGTACCGGCCGGACCAGCGGCTGATGCTCAAGGTCAAGCACGAGCGGACGGCGGACTGCGTGCTGGCCGGCTTCCGCTGGCACAAGACCAGCACGCCGGAGGCGCCGCTGCTCGGCTCGCTGCTGCTCGGTCTGTACGACGATGCCGGCGACCTGCAGCATGTCGGCGTGGCCGCGTCGTTCACCGTGGCCCGGCGGGCCGACCTGGTGGTGGAGCTGGCGCCGTTGCGGGAGGGCGCGATGGAGGGGCACCCGTGGGCAGGCTGGGCGTCGACCGAGCGGGGGGGCGGCGAGCCGGAGCGGATGCCGGGCGCGCAGAGTCGCTGGAACGCTGGCAAGGACCTGTCCTGGGAGCCGTTGTGCCCGACCCGGGTGGTTGAGGTGCGCTACGACCACATGGAGGGTCGGCGGTTCCGGCATACCGCGCGGTTCGCTCGCTGGCGGCCGGACCGCGAGCCCCGGTCGTGCACCTACGCACAGCTCGAGGAGCCAGTACGCTACGACCTCGCCGAGGTGCTGCGGTGACCCGGGGCCCGGCACGTGGACGGAGGCTGGCGGCCGCGCTCGCCGTGGTCCTGCTGTCTGGCTGCACCTATGGGACGGCCGGCCAGGGCAGCACGGCAGGCGGCGGCACGACCCCGTCCCCCGGCGCGGCCGGCACCGCACCCAAGATCGGCTTCCGTGACTGCACCAAGCAGATCGTGCCGATGATCCAGGACCAGCCCGGTGGCGGCCGCGACCTCACCTTCGACTGCGGCACCATGCCGGTGCCGAAGGATCACGCCAAGCCCGCCGCCGGCACCCTGTCGATGTTCGTGATCCGGGCCAGGCTGGCCGGGCAGCGGGACCGAATCGGCTCGCTGGTGATCAACCCGGGCGGTCCCGGCGGCTCCGGGGTGGAGGCCGCCATCGGGCTCGCGCTGCAGCTCCCCGAGGCGGTGCTGCGGCGCTTCGACCTGGTCGGCTTCGACCCGCGCGGGGTCGGCCTGTCCGAGCCGGTCACCTGCATCAGCGGCGCGTTGAAGGACGAGTCGACGGCCGCCGACCCGGACGCCCGCGACGACGCCGCGTACGCCGCCCAGAAGGCGCTGGCGCAACGGGTCGCGGACGGCTGCTACGCCAGGTACGGCGCCGGGCTGGCCCGGTTCAACACCACGGCGACCGCCCGTGACCTGGACCTGCTCCGGCAGGCTCTCGGCGACGCCAAGCTGTCCTACCTCGGCTACTCCTACGGCACCCTGATCGGCTCGGTCTACGCCACCCTCTACCCGAACCGGATCCGCTCCTTCGTCCTGGACGGCGCGGTGGACCCCACCGCCGACGAGCGGGGCAACGCCGAAGCCCAGGCTCGTGGCTTCGAGGACGCCTTCGCCGAGTTCGCGAAGGACTGCGCCGGCAAGGGCGCCGCCTGCCCGCTCGGGGCGGACCCGCGCGGCTTCCTCACCCGGCTGCTGGCCAAGGCGCGGACCGCTCCCATCGCGAGCGCCCAGGCCGGCGAGTCCCGCAAGGCCACCGCCGGCAACGTGCTGCTGGCCGCGGTCGCCGCGCTCTACGACAAGGACGACTGGCCGAAGCTGACCACCGCGCTGGCCGACGCCGACCGCGGCAACGCCGCCGGAGTGCTCGCGCTCGACGACGAGTACAACCAGCGCAGCGCCGACGGCAAGTTCAGCAACATCCTGGACGCCAACGTCACGATTAACTGCGCAGACTCCGCCAAGCGGCTGACCGACGCGACGATCAAGGCGACGATCACCGCCTGGCGAGCGAAGTACCCGCTGTTCGGGCCACCGCTCGCGGTCGGCCTGATCACCTGCCAGCTCTGGAAGGCGCCCCGGGAGCCACTGCCGACGGTACGTGCCCCGTCCGCCCCGGCCATCCTGGTGGTCGGCACCCGGCACGACCCGGCCACGCCGTACGCCTCGGCCCAGCGCCTCACCCGGGCGCTCGGCCACGCAGTGCTGCTGACCTGGGAGGGCAACGGGCATACGGCGTACCCGAAGACACCGTGCGTGACCAACGCGGTCAACGCCTACCTCATCGCGGGCACCGTGCCGCCGCCGTCGGACGTCTGCCCACGCTAGCTGCTCCTTCGGGCAGCAAGCCTCGCCCCGGGGGCCGTCCCGCCGGACGGTCACCGGACATGACCGGTGACCGGACACTCGCGAGAGCGTGAGAGCCTGCGTGCGGGCCGGGAGGACGGTGTGGCGATGCTGTACGACGGCGGTCAGTACGGCGATGCCGACGCCGGCGCTGAGCAGTACCCGGGCTACGTGCTGCTCGACGTGGCGCGGTTCCCCGAGATCTACCTGTTCTCGCAGTTCCACACCACCGAGGAGCTGCTGGGGTACTACGGCGTCGACCGTGCGGGGCTGCGCGCGGACGCTGAGCACGGCGAGCTGGCCAGGGCGGCGCTGTGCGGTCCGGACGGTGGCATCGGCGGGCTGTCCGCCGGCTCCACCGGCCAGGTCTGGGTCACCGTGGAGGCGGTGCGGGCCACGCTGGGCTGGATCCGGTGGGTGGTCCCGGCGTACCAGCGGCTGGCCCAGCGGCTCGGCGCGACCGGCCGCGACACCGAGGCGGAGCTGCCCCGCCAGCACGCCCTCGCGCTGGACGAGGAGTGCGAGCGGCTGGCCGCCCTGCTGCCGTCCGGCTGAGCGCTCCTTGTCGCGGGACGATACGCCCGCCGACCCAAAATCACCCGAACGGATGTACTTCGGGCCCAGCGGCACCCTGTCGGTCAGGTCATGCAACCCGCGGCGGCCGCGATTGCGTGTCTAACCCGCGATGCCAACCGACCCCGGCGTCGTTAACTGACTGACACGCGGTGCCTCCTGACCTCAGGCACCGCTACGCGACTACTCGCATCCGGCCTCGCTGGATCGAGGGGAGCGGCGAGGATGCGTGGTCCGGACGCGGAGTTCGGCGACTACTTCGAGTCAAAGATGGGTGGGATGCGGGCGACCGCCTACCTGCTCTGCGGAGACTGGCATCTTGCCGAAGACTTAGTCCAGATCGCCTTCACCAAGCTCTACCTGGCGTGGCCGAGGGTGGCCCGTCGTGACGTGCTGGACCAGTACCTGCGCAGGGTGCTGGTCCGTTCGTTCATCGACGAGAAGCGGCGTGGCTGGTGGCGACGGGAGAGCACCACAGACGAGCTGCCGGATGCCCCGGGTCCCGCGGCGGACGCCCCCGAGGAGCGGATGGTGCTCTGGCGGGTGCTCGCCGAGGTGCCGCCCCGGCAGCGCGCCGCCCTGGTGCTGCGGTACTGGGAAGACCTCTCGATCGAGGAGACCGCGGAGCTGCTCGAGTGCTCAGTCGGGAACATCAAGAGCCAGACAGCGAGGGGGCTGCAGACCTTGCGGGCGCTGCTGGAGAGAGATCCGAGCAACTACCGGGATGCGGTGAAAACAGCGTGAACACCAACGATCATGTGAAGGGACTGTTCAAGCAGATGCTCGAATCAGCCGAGCCAACGGAGCTCACCCGCCAGGAGATGCTGAGCACGGCGCACCGGGCCCGGCGCCGGCACCGCACGGTACGCGCGGGTGTCGCCTCCGCGATCGCGTTGAGCGTGGTCGGCCTGGGCACCGCGACCGCCTCGGCGCTGAATGGGCCGGACCTGAACAGCGTCGGCCAGCCGCTGACCCAGGTGCTCCCCACGCTGCCACTCGGCGGGGTTCCGGCGCTACCCCTCGGTGCGCTGCCGAACCTCGGCGTGCCCAGCATCGGCGCACCCGCCCTGCCGAGCCTGTCGGACCTGCCCGTGCCGGTGACCTCCGGTACCCAGTTCGAGCTGGCCCAGAGGATGCTCACCGCCCTGCTCGGGTCGCTGCCGAGCGGCTACGGCGTGCCCGGCTTGTCCGTGCTGCCCAAGCTTCCCGGCGTGGCCGACCTGCCCGGCATCCCGGAGCTGCCGCAGCTCCCGCTGCCGAAGCTGCCGGTCGTGGGCGGTGGGTCTGTGCTGCCGAAGCTGCCGGTCCTCGGCGGTGGGTCTGTCCTGCCGGCGCTGCCGAAGCTGCCGGTCGTGGGCGGTGGGCCTGTCCTGCCGGCGCTGCCGAAGCTGCCCGCGCTGGGTAGCCTGCCCATCACCAGCGTGCTGCCCAACGTGCAGGGCCTGCGGGTTCTCAAGAACCCTGACGACACCTTCAGCTACCACGTCCAGTCCGACATCTCCTCGGCTGGGCGGGCGGGCTCGGCCGCGGTCGACGTGCGCACCACCAAGACCCGGCTGCCGGTTGACGACCTGTGCGCGCTGCGGCTGATCCCGGGCGCGATCTCCGGGTGCAAGCTGCTGCCCGCCGTTGGTGGTATCCCCGTGCGGCTCGACTGGATCAACCTCACCAACGGGCTGCGTATCTACCGGGCGATCGCGGTCTTCCCCGGTTCCGTGGTCTGCGTCACGCAGTCGCTGACCGGGATCGCCGGGCTGCCGCCGCTGAACAAGGAGATTTTCAGTACAGCCGAGCTGGCCGCCTTGGCCGGGAGCGGCATATTCCGGGTCTGATCCTCGGGCCCGACTCCGGCCCGCTTCGGGTCGATGACGGTACCTCACCCGGTACGCCGTACCGGGTGAGGTACCGCATCATGTGACCCGCTCCGCCGCTCGTTTGGCGAGGCGGGTCATTTCTGATCTTTTCTTTCTCCGGCTGGGCCCGGGCTAGGCTCAGTCCTGCCGGGCCCGGCTGGGCGCCACCCGGGGCGGCTCGCCGTCCATCTTGGGAAAATGCGGAGGATACGGCGCATCCTCAAGGCCGCGGTCCCGCTGGTCCCGCTCGGCCCACTCCAGGAGCGGCTCGATCGAGTGCGGTACGTCGTCGATGCCCGCGGTGAGATCGCCGAGCTCGGCGTACCGTCCCGGCACGGTCCGCACCGTGAAGTCGGCCGGCTCGGCGTCCGGCACCTCGTGCCAGCGCAACGGCGTGGAGACCGGTGCGGTCGGAAAGGCGCGGATGCTGTACGCCGAGGCGATGGTGCGGTCCCGGGCGTTCTGGTTGTAGTCGGCGAACACCCGCGGGCCGCGCTCCTCCTTCCACCACGCGGTGGTCACCAGCTCCGGCCGGCGGCGTTCCAGCTCACGGGCGAAGGCCAGCGCGGCCCGCCGTACGTCGGTGAACCCCCAGCGCGGCTCGATCCGGACGTAGATGTGGATGCCGCGGTTGCCCGACGTCTTCGGCCAGCCGGTGAAGCCGAACTCGGCCAGCAGCTCGCGCACGGCGAGCGCCACCTCGCGGGCGTCGGCGTAGTCGGTGCCCGGCTGCGGGTCCAGGTCGATGCGCAGCTCGTCCGGCCGTTCGGTGTCGCCCCGCCGGGAGGGCCAGGGGTGGAACTCCACCGTCGACATCTGCACGGCCCACACCACGCTGGCCGGCTCGGTCACGCACAGCTCGTCCGCCGTCCGGCCGCTCGGGAAGGCCACGTGCGCGGTCCGCACCCACTCCGGCGCGCCCTTGGGCAGCCGCTTCTGGTAGATCCGTTCGCCGGTCACGCCGTCCGGGAAGCGGTGCAGCATGCAGGGACGCTCGTACAGGGCGCGAACGATGCCGTCCGCGACGGACAGGTAGTACTCCGCGATGTCGCGCTTGGTCAGCCCGAGCCGCGGGAAGTAGACCCGATCCGGGTTGCTGAGCCGGACCCTGCGCTCGCCGTCCGGACCCGGGACGACCAGCTCGACCGACGGCGACGCCATCCAGTCAGCCTCGCGGACCAACCAGGCGGGCCGGGATGATCGAGACGGCGAGCGGCGCGGGCAGCTCAAGCGGCTCCTCGCCGGCAGCGACACTACGGACCGCGTAGCCACCATCCCCGGCCAGCCCGAACCAGGTGACAGTCGGGCCATCAAGGTCGACCAGCAGGTAGTTGTCGATGCCGGCGTCGGCGTACACCTGCGGCTTGAGCAAGCGGTCCATCCGAACGCTCGACGGAGAAACAATCTCGACCACGAGCGCCACGTCGCTCACCTTGAACACGCGCGTGCAGCCGCTCAGCGCGGTCGCGGCCACGACGACCACATCGGGTTGCAGGATCGTGCCGGGCGTGCACTGCACATCGATCGCCTCAACCGCTTCCCATTCGTCGGCCAGCGCGGCGGCGAAGAACGTGCACAGCCGGCCGGCTGCGAGCTGGTGCCGACCGGCCGGTACGGGGGGCAGGTGCAGGTCTCCGTCGATGAGCTCGTAACGCTGGCCGTCCTCTGGCATGGCGAGCAGGTCGGCGACCGCGTACGGCCCGGGTGTCACAGCGAGCGCCGAAGCACCTGCCATCTCCGCTCCTCCCACTGCCCAACGGGCCAAGTATTGCACCGCTCACCGCGGCCGGCCGGCACCCGCCGGGCGCTTCGTCCGCCATTCCGCCACGAGCAGGGCGTAGATGAGCTCGTCCGTCCACTCCCCTTGACGAGCTCATTCTGCCGCAGGTGGGCCTCCCGGCGCATGCCGAGCCGCTCCAGCACGGTCGCCGACGCGGTGTTGCGGCCGTCGCATCGGCCGATGATCCGGTGTAGCCCGAGCTCGTCGAAACCCAGCCGGAGCAGCACCAGGGAGGCCTCGCCGGCCAGCCCGCGGCGGTGGAAGTCCGGATGCAGGACTATCCCGATCTCGCCCTGGCGGTGCTCCCGGCTGATCCAGCGCAGGCTGGCATCGCCGGCCATCTGGCCGGACCCGCGCAGCACCATGGCCAGGTTGAGAACCTGGCCCTCGGCAGTCAGGGTCCGCAGCCGGGCCCGCGCGACCAGCTTGCGCCGCACCTGCTCCCGGGTTCGCAGCATCCAGTACAGGTACCGGGTCACGTCCTCGCGGGACTCGATCGCGTGCAGCGCGTCAAGATCGTCGAGGGTGAACGGCCGCAGCAGCAGCCGCTCGGTCTCCAGCGGGTAGTCCGGCCGCAGCAGCACCCCACCGAGCCTACGTCCCCAAAACCGGTGAGGTGACCTCTCGGCGTTGTGGTGACCTCTTGTTGTCAACAGACCCCAAGAGGTCACCACAAGGCGCAGAGGTGACCACACGGGTCAGTGGGCGGTGGCGGCACACAGCGCCTTACGCATCGCGCAGACCGGGGCCGGCTGCTGCGTCATCAGGGTCACCTGCCGGGCCGCCTGGTGCAGCAGCATGTCCAGGCCGCTGGCGATCCGCCAGCCGGCGGCCGCGGCGCTGACCGTCACGGGCGTCGGCCAGGGGTCGTAGACGACGTCCAGCAGCACCCCCTTGCCGGTCCACCGCGAGGGCTGGGCCAGCAGGTCGGCGACGTCCCGCGGCAGGGTCGAGATGAGCAGGTCGGTGCGGTACGCTACCGGGTCGGTCAGGCCAGCGCGGATGTCCGGCCGCACATCCAGCCGGACCGCCGCCGCCCGCAGCCCAGCGGCGCGGGACGGGTCACGCACAAGCACCACCGGCTCAACCACGCCGAGCTCGCGCAACGCCGCCAGCCCGGCCTGCGCTGTACCGCCGGCCCCCAGCAGCACGGCGTCCCGAGGCGTCTCCACGCCGGCCTCGCGCAGCGCGTCTACCATCCCGCCCACGTCGGTGTTGTCGGCCAGCCACCGCCCGTCCCGCCAGAGGAGCGTGTTCGCCGCGCCAACGGCGGCCGCCAGCGGGGAGACCTCGTCGGCCACCTCCAGCGCCAGCCGCTTGAGCGGCATGGTAAGCGACAGGCCGACCCACTCCTCGTCCAGCGCGGACAGGAACGGCCGCAGCCGGTGCTCGTCGCAGTCGACCGCCTGGTACCGCCAGTCTGGCAGCGACAGCGCATCGTACGCCGCCAGGTGCAGCACCGGCGACAGCGAGTGAGCGATCGGCGAGCCGAGAACAGCGGCCCTGGGCACCCTAGTAGATCCCGTTCGCCTGCGCCTGCGCCTTGTGCCGCAGGAAGTCGTCGTAGCTGCCGGTGAAGTAGGAGTGGCCAGCCTTGTCGATCTTGACGAAGTAGAGCCAGCTGCCGCGGGCCGGGCTCATCGCCGCCAGGACGGCGGCCAGGCCGGGGTTGGCGATCGGGGTCGGCGGCAGGCCGGCGTGCCGGTAGGTGTTGTACGGCGTCTCCAGGAACGTGTCCTGCTCCGACAGCCGGATGCGCGGCCGGTTCAGCACGTAGTTGATGGTGGAGTCGAAGCCGAGCCGCATGCCGGTCCGCAGCCGGTTGTCGACCACCCGGGCCACCTTGGCGAAGTCAGCGGTGATCGCCTCCTCCTCGACCAACGAGGCGACCGTGAGCACCTGGTACCAGTTCAGCCCGAGCGGGCGGCCCGCCTCGGTCAGCACGTCGACGTTCACCCGGGCCGTCCAGGTGGCCACCATCTGGCGGAGCGCCTCGACGGGCGTGGCGCCTGGGTCGAGGTCGTACGTCGCCGGGAAGAGGAAGCCCTCCACGCTGCGGATGCCGGCCGGCACGCCGAGCGCCTGCGGGTTCTGCGCCGCGTCGAGGAACACCCGAGGGTTGATCTTCAGCCGCTGCCCGAGCAGGGTGTAGACCTGCCGGCTGGTGTACCCCTCCGGGATGGTGACCTTGGTGTTCAGCCGGGACCGCGGGTCCAGCAGCAGGCCGAGCGCGGCACTCGCGCTCATCCGCTGGCGCAGCCGGTAGTACCCCGGCTGGATCGTGCGGGACCGCGGCTCGGCAGCGGCCGCGTGGGCGAACGCACCCTCGCTCTGCACCACGCCCTGGTGGGCCAGCGTGACCCCAATGTCTCGGGCCGAGTCTCCACGCTTCACCTGGACGTCGACGCTGCCGGTGCCGTCGCCGGAGTAGTCCGCCCCCCCGGTGACGTTGGCGTAGAGCATCTTGCCGCCGAGGCCGAGGCCAGCCAGCACCACCACCACGATCAGCAGGACGACGACGCCGCCGCGCCGGCCGCGGCCCCGCCGGGAGCCTCTCCGGCCGGAGCCGCGCCCGCCGGCCCGCCGGCCCTGCCGGCCGTCGCCCGACCGGTCGTAGTCGTCGTCGTAGACGCCGAGAATAGACAGGTCACTCACGAGGCCACCTCGCCGCACCCAGCGGCCCGATCAGAGGCGCTGCTGCGCACGCCGGTTCGGTCGGTCACGATTCTTCTCCAGCCGCGGCGTGAGGGTACGCCGCTCCGGTGTCCACTGGCCCGCCCCGGTGCCGGGTTTGGTCGAGCCAATCCTGCAGGATGAGCACGGCCGCGGCCTGGTCGACCACCGCCCGCTGCCGTTTCCCCCTCACTCCCTGTTGGGTGAGGGTACGTGCGGCCAACACGGTCGTCAGCCGCTCGTCGGCCAACCGTACCGGTATCGGCGCCAGCCGGCTCGCCAGCCGTTCAGCGTAGGCCGTCACCTGCTGCGCGGCCGGCCCGAGCCGCCCGGACAGCGAGCGCGGCAGGCCGACCACGACCTCTACCACGCCGTGCTCGCGCACCAGCGCGGCAAGCTCGGCCAGGTCGGTGCCGGCGCTGCCGCCGGCCGGGTCACGGGTGAGCGTGGTCAACGGCGTGGCGAGCACCCCGGCCGGGTCGGAGAGAGCCACGCCGATCCGGACCGAGCCGACGTCCACCCCGAGCCGGCGACCGGCCACCGGAGGACCAGGCAGCGCGGCGGTCATGCCGCCCCGGTACCCGGCTGGCCGGCCACCTGCTGGGAGACCGCCCGCCGCACCAGCGCCAACGCGTCCGCGATGCCCGCCGCGTTGGTGCCGGCACCCTGGGCGAGGTCGGCCTTGCCGCCGCCACGGCCGCCCACCGCCGGCCCCAGCACGCGCACCAGGTCGTTCGCCGACAGGCCGCGCTGGCGGGCCGCGTCGTTCAGCGCGGCGACGAAGGACACCTTGCCACTGCCAGGGCCGCTGCCAGCACCAGGGTCGCTGCCAGCGCCGTCGGCCGCGGCGAGCAGCACGACGACGGCCGGGCGGGACGGGGGCAGCCGGCCGCGGACGTCGGATGCGAGCCGGCGCAGGTCGTTCGCGCCGACCCCGGCCGGCGCCCGCGCGGCCACCACGGCGACGCCATGCACCTCGGTGGCGGCCGCGGCGAGCTGCCCGGCCCCGGCCAGCACCACCTGGGCGCGCATCCGCTCCAGCTCCTTCTCGGCCACCCGCAGCCGCTCGATCACGCCGTGGACCCGCTCCGGGATCTCCTCCGGCTGCGCCTTGAACGTCTCGGCGAGCTGGGAGACCAGCACGTGCTCGCGGGCCAGGAACCGGAACGCGTCCAGCCCGACCAGCGCCTCAACCCGGCGCACCCCGGCCCCGATCGACGCCTCGGAGAGGATCTTGACCACGCCGAGCTGCCCGGACCGCGCCACGTGCGTACCGCCACACAGCTCCCGGGCGTAGTCGCCGACCTCGACCACCCGCACCTCGTCGCCGTACTTCTCGCCGAACAGCGCCATCGCGCCGATCCGCCGGGCTTCGGCCAGCGAGGTGAGGTACGCGCGGACCTCCAGGTCGTCGAGCAGGATCGTGTTGACGGCGTCCTCGACCTCGCCGAGCACGCTGTCCGGCACCGCACCGGGGGTGTTGAAGTCGAACCGCAGCCGGCCGGGGGCGTTCAGCGATCCGGCCTGGGTGGCGTGCTCGCCGAGCGCGCCGCGCATCGCGGTGTGGATCAGGTGGGTGGCGGTGTGCGCCCGGGAGATGGCCCGCCGCCGAGCCACGTCGATCCGGGCGTGCGCCTCGTCGCCGGGCCGCACCTCGCCGCGCAGCACCCGGGCCCGGTGCACGACCAGCCCGGGCACCGGGGCCTGCACGTCGTACACCTCGACCTCACCGCCGGACAACGTGATCAGTCCGGTGTCCGGCTGCTGGCCGCCGCCCTCGGCGTAGAACGGCGTCGCGTCCAGCACCACCTCGATGTCGTCGCCCTCGGCCGCGCCGGACAGTGCCCCGCCGACGCCGAGCACGCCGCGCACCACCGAGTCGCGGGCGACCTCGGTGTACCCGGTGAACGTGGTCCGGCCGTGCTGGTCGAGCACCGCGCGGTACGCAGACAGGTCCGCGTGCCCGGTCTTGCGGGCCGTGGCGTCGGCCTTGGCCCGCGACCGCTGCTCGGCCATCAGCCGGCGGAAGCCCTCCTCGTCGACGGACAGGCCCTGCTCGGCCGCCATCTCCAGGGTGAGGTCGATCGGGAAGCCATAGGTGTCGTGCAGCTCGAACGCCTTCGCGCCAGCCAGCGTCGCCGCCCCCGCCGACCGGGTGGCCGCGACCGCCCCGTCGAAGATCGTGGTGCCTTTGGCGAGCGTGGCCAGGAAGGACTCCTCCTCGGTGAAGGCGTAGGAGGTGATCCGCTCCCAGTCGGTGACCAGCTCCGGGTAGCTCGGCGCGAGCATGTCCCGCACGACCGGCAGCAGCACCGGCAGGCTGGGCTGCTCGTAGCCCAGCAGCCGCACGTTGCGGATGGCCCGGCGCAGCAGCCGGCGCAGCACGTAGCCCTTGCCCTCGTTGGACGGCGTGACGCCGTCCGCGATCACCATCGTCGCCGCCTTCAGGTGGTCGGTGACCACCCGCAGCGCCACGTCGTTACGGTGGTCCTCGCCGTACTTGCGGCCGGTCAGCTCGGCCGCCCGGGCGAGCACCGGGTAGGAGATGTCGATCTCGTAGACGTTGTCCACGCCCTGCAGCAGGCTGGCCACCCGCTCCAGGCCCATGCCGGTGTCGATGTTCTTCGCGGGCAGCTCGCCCAGGATCGGGAAGTCGTCCTTGCCGCCGCCGGCCCCGCGCTCGTACTGCATGAAGACCAGGTTCCAGATCTCCATGTACCGGTCCTCGTCGGCGACCGGCCCGCCCTCGGCGCCGTACTCCGGGCCGCGGTCGACGTAGATCTCCGAGCAGGGACCGCACGGCCCCGGTACACCCATCGACCAGAAGTTGTCCGCCATGCCGCGGCGCTGGATCCGCTCCGGCGGCAGCCCGACCTCACGCTGCCAGAGCCTGGCGGACTCGTCGTCGTCGGTGTAGATGGTGACCCACAGCGTGGACTCCGGCAGCCCGTACCCGCCATCGGCCTGGGACCGGGTGACCAGGTCCCAGGCGTAGCGCATGGCCTCGGCCTTGAAGTAGTCGCCGAAGCTGAAGTTGCCGTTCATCTGGAAGAACGAGCAGTGCCGGCTGGTCCGGCCGACCTCGTCGATGTCGATCGTGCGCAGCACCTTCTGCACGCTGGTCGCCCGCGGGGCCGGCGGGGTCTGCTGACCCAGGAAGTACGGCTTGAAGGGCACCATGCCGGCGTTGACGAACAGCAGCGTCGGGTCGTCGGCCGGCAGCGGCGCGCTCGGGACCACCAGATGGTCCAGGCGTTGGAAATGCCGCAGGAACCGCTGTCGGATGTCCTCGGTCTTCATCTGTCCCTCACTGTGCGGCGGCCACGTCTGGCCGCCGCGCGCTACTCGAAGTCCGCCGGCTTCGCGCCCAGCCGACCGTCCAGCCCGATGCCCGCGAGGAGCTCGGACTCCCGCTCGGCCATGGCGTCGCGTACGTCGGCAGCGAAGCCGCGCACCGCATCCGCCAGGCTCCCTATCGAGGATGCGACACCAGACGGTCTGAACGCCTCCACTTTCTTGCTGGCCTTGCGGAAGGCCACGATGCCGAGGACCGCACCAGTCACCAGCCAAAACAGTCTTCTCATTGCTCAGCTCCGCGCTCGCTCCGCTCCTCGGGCCTGGCGGCCCTACGATGCTCACTCGCTGTCGCCTCGCGGCGTCTCATTATCGCCTCACACCTCGGCCTTGGCGCTCGCCCCGTCGAGGCCGCGCCACCGCTGGTGCCGGCCGGACCGCCGTTCGGCCCGGATCTCGGCCCGGGCCCGCTTGTCCAGGTCGGCCTTGCGGCGCTGTGCGGCGGCCTTGCGCACGCCGTAGGAGAACGCCGCGACCTTGACCACCGGTCCGCCGAGCGTGCTGGCGAACAGCGAGGTGAGCGCGGCGGCGTTGCTCGACACGGCCTGCGCGTTCTGGGTGATGTCCTCGACCCGGGCGAGCTGGCTGTTGACCTGCGCCACGGTGCTCACCGCGTTGGTGAGGATCGGCTGGGCGCCCTCGTGCGCCTTTCGGATGGCTAGCGTGGCCTCGTCCAGGGTGCGGCCCAGCTTGATGATCGGCACGGCCAGCAACCCGACGAGAAACACGAAGGCGACCGCGGCGATGACCGCGGCGATCTCTCCACCGGACACATAAACCCCCGGGGCTTGGCTCAGGGCTGGGCGGGTACTGCGCGACCCTACCCCCTCGGCAGCCCGGGTCGTGCAGGCGCCAGCCACGCACGGCGGCTGCCCCCCCCGAGCCCGGGCTGGCAGCACAGAACCAGGCGGGCGCCGGCCGCGTCGCAGGCCCATGAGCGAACGCGGCACGGCGAGGGCGGTACGTCGATGCCCGGATGGTGGGCTCGACCGCGCGGGTCGTGGTCAGCGCGACCCGCGGGTGGCCTTCCCGTACGGCGGCCAGGCGACGGACCAGCAGCGGGTCGCCCCCAACCCGCGAGGTCATCAAGGCCTCGACCATCGAGGCCTGGCTGCCCCGGTACCGGCTGGAGCCGGGGCGGGCGGAGAACCACCGGCCGGGTCGACTGTATGGCGCTCAGCCGACCGGCCAGCTTCTCCGGCTCCTCCCCCTGCTGACCGTCCTCACCGTCGACCTGACCCGGCCGCTCGGGAACGGCGACCCGGTACGGTCTACCTGCTCAGCCAGCGCGGCCCCCGGCTGGTGGCGACCGGCAGGGCCGGCGGGCTGGGCCGTGGCGAGCGCATCTACGCGGTGCGGTTCGTCGGCCCGACGGGTTACGTGATGACGTTCCGCAGACCGACCCGCTCTACACCCTGGACCTGCGTGACCCGGCGCATCCCCGGGTCGCCGGCGAGCTGACGATCACCGGCTACTCGCGTCCCTGCACCCGGTGGACGACCACCGGCTGACCGGCGTCGGCCAGGAGGCGTCCGAGCAGCGCACCACGGGCGTCCAGGTGTCGCTGTTCGACGTCGGGACGCCGGCGAGCCCACGACGGATCGCCCAACACCACGTCGCGCTCGGCCACTCCGCCGCCGAGCTCGACTCGCACGCGTTCCTGTACTGGCCGAAGACCGGCACGCTGGTCATCCCGCTGGAGGTGTATGACGGTATGACGCAGCCAACCGGTGGGCCGTGGTGCTGACCGCGACCGACGGCGGGTTCACCGAGATGGCGTCGTGCGGCATGCCGAGGCAGCGCGGCGGTGGTTGGCAGCGTGCAGCGGTCGCTGGTCATCGGCGACATCCTGTGGACGCTGTCGCGGGCTGGTCTCCAGGCCAATGATCTCGGCACCCTCGCCGAGCGGGCCTGGATCCCGGTTGAATGATCCCCGAAAGCCCGATATAGCTGGTGAGAGGGCCACCAACGCGGCAGTGTAGCTAGCCAGAGCTGCCGGCGAACGACGTCGAGCTCGACGGTCGCCGCCGCGATCTTCCTCCTCGCCAGCTCTGCCAACACCACCACTCCCCGATCCCGGGGCGTTCACCCAGGCTCGGGCTCGGCCACCTCGCCGTCCTCGCCGCCACGCAGGATGCCGCGCAGGCGGGCGACCCGATCCACCAGCGGCCGCTCCGCGCCATACCCGGTGGGGTGGTAGTAGTCCCGGCCGCGCACGCCCTCCGGCGCGTACTGCTGGGCCGCCACCCCGCCGGGCACGTCGGGAGGGTAGACGTACCCCTTGCCGTGTCCGACCTTGGCCGAGCCGGCGTAGTGCGCGTCCCGAAGGTGCGCCGGCACCGGACCGGCCAGCCCGGCCCGCACGTCGTCCAGCGCGGCCCCGATCGCCGTCGTGGCCGAGTTGGACTTCGGTGCGGTGGCCAGGTGAATCACCGCCTGGGAGAGGGTGAGCTGCGCCTCCGGCATCCCGACGAGCTGCACCGCCTGCATCGCCGCGACCGCGATCTGCAGCGCGGTCGGGTCGGCCATCCCGATGTCCTCGCTGGCCAGGATCACCAGCCGGCGGGCGATGAACCGCGGGTCCTCGCCGGCCACCAGCATCCGGGCCAGGTAGTGCAGCGCGGCGTCGACGTCGGAGCCGCGCAGCGACTTGATCAGCGCGCTGGCGACGTCGTAGTGCTGGCCGCCGGCCCGGTCGTAGCGTACGGCGGCGGTGTCGATGGCCGCCTCCAGGACGGCCAGGTCGACCCGGTCGCTCCCGGCGGCGGTGGCCGACCCGGCCGCCACCTCCAGCGCGGTCAGCGCCTTGCGGGCGTCCCCGCCGGCCATCCGCAGCAGGTGCTCCTCGGCGTCGTTCGCCAGCTCGATCGCGCCGCCGAGGCCCCGCTCCTCGGCCAGCGCCCGGCGGACCAGCTCGCGCACGTCGTCATCGGACAGCGGCCGCAACGTCAGCAGGACAGACCGGGACAGCAGCGGCGAGACGACGGAGAAGAACGGGTTCTCCGTGGTGGCGGCGACCAGCGTGACGATCCGGTCCTCCACCGCGCCGAGCAGCGAGTCCTGCTGGGTCTTGGAGAAGCGGTGCACCTCGTCGATGAACAGCACCGTCTGCCGGCCGGAGAAGCCCAGCTCGCGGCGGGCCTGCTCGATCACCGCCCGGACGTCCTTGACCCCCGCGGACAGCGCCGACAGCGGCACGAACCGGCGTCGGGTGGCCTGCGAGACGACGTGTGCGATGGTCGTCTTGCCGGTGCCTGGCGGACCCCAGAGGATCAGCGAGACCGGCGCGTCGCCCTCCACCAGCCGGCGCAGCGGGCTGCCCGGCCCGAGCAGGTGCCGCTGCCCGACGATCTCACCCAGCGTGCGCGGCCGCATCCGCACCGCGAGCGGGGCGGCGGCGTGGGCGGCCTGCTCGGCCGCCTCGTCAAACAGCGTCGGCCCATCGGTCACGCACCGAGACTAGTCACGCGCCGACGAGTCACGCGCCGAGACGAGTCACCCATCGAGACGGGCCGGCGCACCGACGGGTGACCGATCGGCGGTACGGGGTGGGATTCACCGAACACCGGGACACGCCGGCCGTACCCCTCTAGCCTCAGGGCTGTCGGGCTCTGGGGGGACTCATGACGAACGGCACGCGCAGGTCCTGGCTTGAGCGCTGGGCAGACCGGGAGAACATACGGCGGCAGGCCGACTATCGATGCCGGCTGGCCGACTGGGAACGGGTCGGGCTCCTGCTCGGGTGGGCACTGCGCACCGCCCAGGAGTACGCCGGCCAACCGGGTGGGCCGCACGCCGGCAGCACCCTGGCGGTGCGCCCGGACGAGCGGGTGTTCTGGCACTTCGGCCGGGTCGCGCTGGTCGAGGTGGCGCGGCCGCCGGGCAGCAGCGGACTGGGCTACACCGCGTACTCCGCCGTGGCAGCCAGTGACGTGCCGTTCGGCCGGCCAGCCGAACGGCCGCGGGTGCGGGCCCACGGCCAGGTCACGGTAAGCGACCGCCGGGTGGTGTTCCACGGGGCGCCCGACCGGGAGTGGGCGTTCGACCGGCTGATCGGCGTCGAGCACGCCCTGCGCGCGCCACTGACCCTGCTGCACGTCAGCGACGCGGAGACGGTGTCCGGGCTGTCCTACCCGGGGATGGAGCCGGCCCAGGTGCGGCTGATGATCGAGCTCGCCCTGGCCCACCACCGGGGCACGGTGGCCGAGCTCATCGACCTCCTGGCGGTCGCCAAGGCCAGGCAGCTCGCCGCCCGGCCGGCACCGCCGTTGCCGACGGCACCGCCCGCGCCGATCATCCCGAACATGCCAGCAGCGACGACAGCGCCGCGTGCGGTGGTCAGCCCGGTCAGCCCGCAGACCGGTTGAGGCGCGGACCACCAGGTTCACCACCGGCCCGGCCGGTCAGGGTGCGGCGGTGAGCACGGCGTCGGACAGCGACGGCCAGCACCGCGCCGCCCATTCGGCGAACTCGCGGTCGGTCAGCACCACGCAGGCGAGCCCAGCGACCGGGTCCACCCAGCAGAACGTGCCGGCCCGGCCGAAATGGCCGAACGTCCGCGGGCTGTTGCGGCTGCCCGTCCAGTGCGGGCTCTTCTCCGCGCGGATCTCGAAGCCCAGGCCCCAGTCGTTGCGCTCCTGCCGGCCGAAGCCGGGCAGCACCCCGGACAGCCCGGGAAACTGCACCGCGGTCGCCTCGGCGAGGGTGGTCGGGTGTAGCAGCGTGGGCCGCAGCAGGTCCCGGGCGAGCACCGCCAGGTCGTCGACGCAGGACGTCGCGCCGTATGCCGGGGAGCCGGTGAGCACCGTGCGGCCGAGCCCGAGCGGCTCGCACACCGCGGCGTCGGCGTACTCCCCGAACGCCATCCCGGTCGCCGCCGCCAGGTGCTCGCCGAGCACCTCGAACCCGGCGTTGGAGTAGATCCGCCGGGTGCCCGGCTCGGCCACCGGCCGGCGGGGTGCGGGCGCCCCGTCGAAGGCCAGCCCGGCGGAGTGCGCGAGCAGGTGCCGGACGGTGGCACCGGGCGGCCCGGCCGGCTCGTCCAGCTCCACCGCGCCCTCCTCCACCGCCACCAGCACAGCCAGCGCGGCCAGCGGCTTGGTCACCGAAGCGAGCCGGAAGTCGCGGCCGGTCGGGCCGTAGCCGGCCAGCACGCCGTCCGGCCCCACCACGGCCGCGGCAGCGGTGGACACCGGCCAGTCGTCGATGCCGTGCAGTACCTCGTCAAGGGATGCCACAGCGGCCACGCTATCCGGCCGGGCTGGGAGCCAGGGTCGGGCATGCGCTACCGCTTGAGCACCTCGCGCAGCGCGCTAAGCACCAACGCGACCGCGTCCGGCCGGGCGTTATGACCCATCAGCCCGATCCGCCAGACCCGGTCGGCGTACTGCCCGGCGCCAGCGCCGATCTCAATGTCGTAGTGCTCCAGCAGCCGGTGCCGGATCGCCGCACTGTCCACATCGGACGGTACGACGACCGCGGTCAGCTCGGGCAGCCGGTGGCCCTCGGCAGCGAACAGCTCCAGGCCAAGGTCGCCCAGCCCGTCCTGCAACGCCCGGCCGGCCTCGTGGTGCCGGGCAACCACCGCATCCAGGCCCTCGTCGAGGATCCGGCCGAGCCCGGCGTGCAGGCTGGCGACCATGGCCACCGGCGCGGTGTGGTGGTACGTCCGGCCGCGCTGGCCGGCCGCCGCGCCGACGTAGCCGCCAAGCAGGTTCAGGTCCAGGTACCACGACCTCGGCCGCTCGACCCGCCGCTGCCAGGCTCGCTCGCCGAAGCTGAACGGCGCCAGCCCGGGCGCGACGCCGAGGCACTTCTGCGTGCCGGCGTAGGCGATGTCGACCCCCCAGCCGTCCACGGCGACCTCGATGCCGCCGACGGAGGTCACGCAGTCCATCAGGAGCAGGGCGTCGGGGCACTGCCCGTCCCGGGCGGCGCTGAGCGCGGCCACGTCGTTGCGGACGCCGGTGGAGGTCTCGGCGTGCACCACGGCGATCAACTTCGGGTCCGGGTGCGCGGCCAGCACGACGTCCGGGTCGACCGGCGTGCCCCAGTCGAACCGGACCGGCACGACCTCGGCGCCGCACCGCCCGGCCACGTCGATCATCCGCTCGCCGAACAGCCCGTTGGCCGCGACCACGACCACGTCGCCGGGGCCGACGGAGTTGACGAACGCGGCCTCCATGCCGGCCGAGCCGGTGCCGGACAGCGGCAGGGTTCGGACGTTCGACGTGCCGAACACGGCGCGCAGCCGGTCGCAGGTCTCGTCCAGGATCCGCAGGAACTCCGGGTCGAGGTGGCCGAGCAGCGGCAGGCCGAGGGCGGCGGTCGCCTCGGGATAGGGGTTGCTGGGTCCGGGACCAAACAGGTGGCGAGCGTAAACCGGCATGCCCGCACCCTACTTTCCCCGCCCCCTTGTCGCGTCCCGGCTAGGACTCGGGCCAGGCTAGGCTGGCGGGCGTGCTGCGGTTGGGTGAGGCACGTGGGCGCTGGGTGCTGTTCGCCGCGGTGCTCGGCTCCGGCATGGCCATGTTGGACGCCACCGTGGTCAACGTCGCGCTACCTACCCTGGGTGCCGAGCTCCATGCCTCGCTGGCCGGGCTGCAATGGACGGTGAACGGCTACACCCTGACCCTGGCCGCGCTGATCCTGCTGGGCGGCGCGCTCGGCGACCGGTACGGCCGGCGCCGGATCTTCTGCATCGGGGTGGCCTGGTTCGCGACGGCCTCGCTGCTGTGCGGCCTGGCACCGAACCTGCCCACCCTGGTCGCGGCCCGCGCCTTGCAGGGCATCGGCGGCGCGCTGCTCACCCCGGGCAGCCTGGCCATCATCCAGGCCAGCTTCGTGCCGGAGGACCGGGCCCGGGCGGTCGGCGCCTGGTCCGGGCTGGGCGGGATCGCCGGCGCGCTCGGCCCGTTCCTGGGCGGCTGGCTGCTCGGCGTGAGCTGGCGGCTGGTGTTCCTGGTCAACGTGCCGCTGGCCGTGGTGGTGCTCGCGGTGGCCGCGCGGCACCTGCCGGAGAGCCGGGACCCGGACGCCAGCGGCCGGTTCGACGTGGCCGGGGCGGTGCTGGGCGCGCTCGGCCTGGCCGGTACGACGACCGCGCTGGTCCGCGCCGGTGAGGCGGGCTGGACCGCGTCGGTGGCGCTGGCCGGGCTCGCCGGGCTGCTGGCGCTGGTGGCGTTCGTGCTGCGGGAGCGTGCCGCGGCCCAGCCGATGCTGCCGTTCGCGCTGTTCCGGTCCGGCGGGTTCGCCGCGGCGAACGCGGTCACCTTCGCGGTCTACGCCGCGCTGGGCGGGGTGTTCTTCCTGGTCGCGCTGGACCTGCAGGTCTCCGTCGGCTTCTCCCCGCTGGCGGCCGGTACGTCGATACTGCCGGTGACCGTGCTGATGCTGGCGCTGTCCGCCCGGGCGGGCGCGCTGGCGCAGCGGATCGGCCCGCGGCTGCCGATGACGGTGGGTCCGCTGGTGTGCGCGGCCGGCGTGCTGCTGCTGTCCCGGATCGAGCCGGGGGCGACGTACCTGCGGGACGTGTTCCCCGGCATGGTGCTGTTCGGGCTGGGCCTGTCGCTGACCGTGGCGCCGCTGACCACGGCCGTGCTGGCGGCCGCGGAGGACCGCCGGGCCGGCATCGCCAGCGGGGTGAACAACGCGGTGGCCCGGGCCGCCGGGCTGCTGGCGGTGGCCACCCTGCCGCTGACCTCCGGGCTGCACGGCGACGACTACCGCGACCCGGCGGCCTTCACCGCCGGCTTCAGCGTGGCGCTGACCCAGTGCGCGGCGCTGCTCGCGGCCGGCGGGCTGCTGGCCTGGCTGACGATCCGCCGGCCGGTCGTGCCCTGTACGGCCCCCGACCGCCACTGGGCCTGCCCGGTGGACGGCCCGCCGCTGGAGCACCCGGACGCCCCGCGCCCGGCCGCCGCGGCCAGCGTGACCGCGCCCGGGCAGGCCGCATCCACGTAGTACGACCGGCAGTACCACCCCGCCAAGCTGAGCGTCCGGAAGAGGGCGTACGGGATCGCGGTGAGCACGGCGGCCAGCGCCCCGGACGCATCGGGTCTGCCGGATCATGCGGTTCGTTTTCGGTGTCGGTGGTGTCGGATGGGTTTCCGCTCCGGGTCGATTGATGGTGGGGGTAGGAGCTCGGGTAGTCCGTCGTGTGCTATTCGGACGTCCCAGCCGTTGTGGTGTACGGCGCGGTGGTGGTGTCCGCAGAGGAGGACGCCGTTGTTCTGGTCGGTTCTGCCGCCGTTGGCCCAGTGGACGCAGTGGTGGACCTGGCACCACTGGTACGGCCGGTCACACGCCGGGAAAATACAGCCGCGGTCGCGGAGGATGATGGCGCGGCGGGCCGCGCCGACATAATGGCGGGAGCCGCGGCCGAGGTCCAGCACCTGGCTTTCGCCGCCGAGGACGGCGGGGATGATGTGGGCGTCGCAGGCGATGCGGCGGACCTGGCTGGCCGGGAGGATGTCGCCGGTGGGCAGCGTGCCGGCGCCGGTGGCGGCGGCGAGCTTGTCATACGGCATGGTGACGATGAGGGTGGGGCGTTCGCCGCCGTTGTCGGGCAGGTCCCCCATCCGCAGGGACCGGTCTGCCAGGTCCACCAACGCGTCGGCCATGCGTTGCCCGTGGGTGCGGTCGTCCCGCACGCCGGTGTCGGGGTCGGCGGGGCGGGGTGCGGCCAGCGGGTCGAGGGCGACGCGGAGGGTTTCGGCGCCTTCGGTGTCCAGGAGCCCGCAGATGCGCTTGAGCCCTGGGCCGGCGGGGGAGATGCGCAGGTCCCGGCGGGTGTGGGCCTCGGCGGCCTCGCGTTCGGCC
>DATILL010000030.1:0-8978 GCA_035476575.1 Mycobacteriales bacterium | reverse complement strand
AGGCCGGTGATCCCGACCGGGATCGTGGCCAGCACGAGCAGCCAGGCCAGCCGCTGGTCCGGCGTGGCCACCCGGCGGTCCCGGACCGAGGTGAGCAGGCCGCGGGCGATGCGTACCCAGTCGGCGCGGAAGAAGACCAGCAGCGCCAGCGCGGTCGCGACGTGCAGCCCGACGATGAACGCCAGGTACGGCGACTCCGGCGCGCCCACCGACAGGTCGGCCGCCCACCGCCCACCCACCAGCGCCGGCAGCAGCACGCTGTGCCCGAGGCTGGACACCGGGAACAGCTCCGAGACGCCTTGCAGCAGGCCGATCACGGCGGCCTCGGGGTAGGTCAGCGAGCTCACGGGTCTCCTCGTACGCGGGGGGGTGGGGCGGGCCTGCCGAGCCTGCCGGCAGGTGGGTGTGAGGAAGATGTAGGGGCGCCGGTCACGCCTGGCGGAGGTTGGCGGTGACCTGCCGCTGGGCGCGCCGGCTGACCACGGCCGCGCCGCCCAGCACGCCGGACGCCGTGGCCAGGGCGACACCGGCCAGGTAGGGCCACGGGGTGGCCAGGGACTCCGGTGGCGGGTCGAACACGCCGGTGAGGACGGCGACCAGCACCTGGGACAGCACCGCGCCGAGCATCCCGCCGGCCAGCAACGTGGCGGCGGTGACCAGTGCCGCGTCCACGCCGACGAGCGCCCGCACCTGGCTGGCCCGGGCGCCGAGGGCGGCGACCACGGTGAGGTCGCGCCGCCGCTCGTCCAGGCCGAGGCCGAGCACCAGGCCGCCGGCCGCGACCGCGAGCAGCAGCCCGAGCCCGAGCTCGACCCGGGTCAGCCCGGCCAGGTCGACGGCGGTCAGGCTGGATCCGACCGCGGTGCGGCTGGTCGTCAGGTCGGTGACCCGCGGGCCGGGGCCGAGCAGCGCGCGGATCCGCTCGGCGACCGGGTGCGGGTCCCCGGCGGTGCTGACCAGGTACGCGCCGACCGAGTCGTCGCCGGTCGCCGTCGCGACGTAGCCGGCGTTGGCGACGAAGAAGCTGTCGCGCGGCGCGGTGGGGAACTCCTTGACGACGCCGGCGTAGTGGAAGGTGACCGGGATGGTGTGGCCGGTGCCGGCGTCGCGCAGCCGCAGGGTGAGCGCGTCGCCGGGCTGAAGCTGGTAGTCGTGTGCCGTCTCGGCGCTGACCAGGATCGCGTCCGCCGCGTTGGCCAGCCGGCCGATGAGCTGGCGGGCAGTGCCGCCGTCGAAGTAGGCGTCCTGCAGCGTGCCGGCGCCGAGGATGGTCGCCGGCCGCACGCCGTACAGGTCCTGCAGGTCGGAGCCGACGTAGGCGAACCTGTGCTGCAGCGGCTCAACCCCGCGGACCCCGGCGACGGCGGCGATCCGGCCCGCGTCCGCCGGACCGGCGTGCGCGGACGGCGGCTCGGTGACGGTGACGTCGGCGCCGTTGGTCAGCCGGGCGTCCACCTCGGCCTGCGCGAGGTAGGTGGAGTTGAACACCGCGGTGCTGGCCGCGAACGCGATGGCCAGGCAGCCGAGCACGCTGGCGCGGGCGAGCATCCGGCGCTGCCGGCGGGCACCGGCGGCGGCCAGCCCGGCGAGCCGCCCGGCGACCGGGCGGACGGCCACGGCGACCACCCGGCGACCGCGGTGCAGCAGCAGGTCGACCAGCCGCCAGGTCAGGCCGGCCGCGCCGAGCCACAGCAGCGCCGGCCCGGCGAACGCCCAGTAGCTGACGCTGATCGTCGGCACGCCCTCGGGAACCACGACGAGGTGGTACCCGGCCCGGCTGGTCACCCGGTACACGGCGTACGCGCCCAGCAGCGCGGCCAGGTCCAGGCCGAGCCGGGCCCACAGCGGGCCGCGGGTACGCCGCGCGGCGGTGGCGACCTGCTGCCAGCCGGCCAGCACGGTGGCGTGCCGCAGGTCGCGGCGGGCCGGGCCCAGCAGCGCCGCCGCGGCGAGCCCCAGGCCCGCTGCCGCCGCAGCGGCCATCCAGCCCGCGGCGGCGCCCGGGGTGGCGCCGAATGCGGCGGCCCCGAACGCCGCCCGCCCGACCAGCGCGGCGCCAGCCAGCCCGAGCACGGCGCCGGCCACCCCGACCAGCAGGGCCTCCGCCGCGGCGACGGCCAGCACCTGCCCGGGGCTGGCGCCGCGCAGCCGCAGCAGCGACCGTTCCCGGCGCCGGCGGGCCGCCCCCGCGGCCGCGACGGTCACCGTCAGCGCCGCGGCGAGGACCGCGCCCGGCAGCCCGAGGAACACGAACAGCACCTCGGCGTACAGCGCGTCGCCGCGGGCCGCGTCCAGCGCCGCCGCCAGGTTGTCGCCGACGGTCACCGTCCCGGCCAGCTCCGCCTCCAGGTGGCGCGCCTGCCCGGTGGCCGCCACGAACGCGGCGGCCGGGTCCGCCGGCAACGCATGGTCGCGGCGGACGTGCACCTGCGCCGTGACCGCCTCGGGGTGCGCGGCCAGCATGGGGTCGAACGCCCGGTGCCACTCGGCGAGGTCCAGCAGCATCACGTTGTCGGGCGGCGCGGCCGGCTGCGACCCGGCCGGCGCACCGACGCGCTGGAACAGTGAGTCGGCCTGCGGCAGGTCGACCACACCGGCCACGGTGACCGCCAGCACGGGCAGGCCGGGGCGCCGTACCCGCACCACGTCGCCGACCCTGGCGGCCAGGTTGCTGGCGGTCTGCTGCGCGAGCAGCGCGGCCGGCCCGCCCGGCCCGGACAGGGAGACGGTGCCGGCCAGCACCCGCAGCTCGCCGGGGAACGTGCCGGCGTATCCGGCGGTGATGCCAAGGACCCGGGCGGACGCCGTCTGCTGGCTGACCACCGACCCGCCGGCGTCGCGGGTGCTCGCCGCCAGGCCCGGCACGGTGGCGAGCCCGACCGGCTCCGCCGCGGCCGTGCCGGCGTCGGCGCGGACGGCCCGCAGCGCCCGGTCCGTCGCGGCCGGGTCGGGTACGGCGACCTGCCAGTCCACCGCGACCCGCCGGGTGGCCTGCGCGGTCATGGCCTGCTTCGCCGAGGTGAGGAACACCGCGAGGCTGGCCAGCGCGGCGACGGTGACCGCGGTCCCGGCCGTCACCGCCAGCAGCCTCCCGGGACGGCGCCGGACCAGCCCGGCCAGCCAGATCCCGATCACCGGCGGGCCGCCGCGTCCAGCCGCCCGTCGCTGATCGACCAGCGGGTGTCCAGCAGGTCCTGTACCTGCGGGTCGTGGGTCGCGACGACCAGCGCGGACCCGGCGGCGTGCGCGCGCTCGACCAGCATCCGGACCAGCGCCATGCCGGTGGTGCCGTCGAGCTGCCCGGTCGGCTCGTCGGCCAGCAGCAGGACCGGGCGGGCGGCCAGCGCCCGAGCCAGCGAGACCCGCTGGGCCTGCCCGCCGGACAGCTCCTCGGGTAGCTGCGCGGCAAGCCCGGCCAGGTCGAGGCCCGCCAGCTCGGCCAGCGCCCGCTGCCGCGCCTCGCGGTCCGGCACGCCGGCGAGCACCAGCGGCAGGGCGACGTTCTCCGCCGCGTCGAGGGACGCCACCAGGCTCGGGGCCTGGAACGACACCATCACCGTGCCGGGCGCCCAGCCGGCAGGGGAGCCCAGCGTGGGCCACCGCACCGCACCGCCCGTGGCAGGCTGCAGCCCGGCCAGCACGTGCAGCAGGGTCGTCTTGCCGGACCCGCTCGGACCCATCACGGCGACCCGCTGGCCGGGATCTACCGCGCAGCACACCGCGTCCAGCACGGTCCGGGCGCCGAACCGCACGCTCACCTGCTCGCAGCGCACCACCGGTGCGCGGTCGCGGTCGGGACGGCGGGTGCCCGGCGGCACCGTGGGGCCTCGGCGCCGCCAGGTCACCCGGCTCATGGGGACAGCCGACCGTCGCGCAGGGTCAGCACCCGGTCCGCGCGGCCGGTCAGCGCCAGGCTGTGGGTGACCGCGAGGACCGCGCGGCCGTGCCGGTCGGCCTGCTCGCGCAGCAGCGCCACCACCTCCGCGCCGGTGGCCGAGTCCAGCTCGCCGGTCGGCTCGTCAGCCAGCAGCACCGCGGGGTCGCCGGCCAGCGCCACCGCCAGCCCGGCGCGGGCGGCCTCGCCTCCCGACAGCGTCGCCGGCAGCCTGCCTGCCGCCCCGCCCAGCCCGAGCCGGTCCAGCAGCGGCCGGGTGGTCCGCCGCGGCCGGGCGGCCCGCCCCGACGACCGGGCCGCCCGCCGCGACCGGCGGCCCGCGACAGCGCGCGCCAGGCCGACGTTCTGCGCGACGGTGAGGTGCTCCACGAGGTTGCCCGACTGCAGCAGCACCCCGATGGACCGGGCCCGCAGCCGGGCCCGGTCCCGCTCCGGCACCCGGCTCAGCCGCTGGCCGAGCACGTGCACGGCACCACCGTCCGGGTCGTCGATGCCGGCCAGGCAGGCCAGCAGGGTGCTCTTGCCGGAGCCAGACGGGCCGACCACCGCCACGAGCTCACCCGTACGTACGGCCAGCGTGACGCCGCGCAGCGCGAGAACCTCCTCCTGCCCGGCATGGTAGAAGCGGTACAGCTCATCGGCCCGCAGCGCCGGGGTCGGGTCGCTCACGAGACACGCAGGCTCTCGCTCATGATCCGGTAGGGGTCGACGTTGTCGGCGCCGACCGGCCCGGACAGGTCCAGCCGCACCAGCCGCCCGCCCGGCGCGCCGACCAGGTAGGTCACCACCTCATCCCGGTACACCTTGCCGGTGACCTCATCCGGCGTGGAGTTCACCCGCCAGGTCACCCGCACCGCCGGGCCGGCCGGCAGCCGCACCGCCTCCACCGCCCGCAGCTCGAACGCCCGCCCCGACCCGGCCGTGCCCGACCCGGCCGTGCCCGACTCGGCCGTGCCCGACTCGGCCGTGCCCGACTCGGCCAGGCCCGGCGCGGACCCGCGGGCCTGCGCCAGGCTCGGCAGCGCGCCGGGCCGCACCGTCACGGCGACCGCGTTGAGCTTGTCGCTGAACCGCGCCCCGCCTGGCACGGTCCGCTGCGCCCAGCCCTCCGGGTGCGTCACCGTCACCCGCCGGTCCGCGCTGGTCCACGGCAGGTACGCGACCGAGTCCGGTATGTCGCCCGGCGGGTTGCTCTCCACCGGCACCGGCGAGCCCGACGGCACCGCGGTACCAACCGAGGCCGTCGTCGCCGGGGGCGTGGCCGTCGCCGTACCGGCATCCGGTGGCGGCGCCGCGCGGCTCATACAGCCGGCCGCGGCCAGCGCTAGCACCACCGCGCCAGCAAGCTGGCACGGTCCCCGGAGAAGAGCGGGCAGCACGATGGTCCCTCCACGCGGTAGCGGATCGGTACCAAGGCTGCCCCGCGCTCGATGTGACAGGCATGTGACGGCTGTCCGGCCAGGGCGCGTCCTCGCCGCATGCGCTGTGCCCAGGACGTTCCACGGAGACCTTGCTCCTTGGTGCTACATGAGTAGAGTTACGGCCGTGACCCGTACCCGCACCCACTCCGCGCAGACGATCAGTGTCCTGGCCGCGCTGGCCGCTGACCCGCCCCGGTGGCGGTACGGCTACGACCTGGCCGCGGAGGTGCACCTCAAGTCGGGGTCGTTGTACCCGATCCTGATGCGGCTGGCCGACCGCGGGCTGCTGGAGTCGGCGTGGGAGCCGGGTCCGCCAGGCAAGCCGCCGCGGCACGTCTATCGGCTCACCGGCCGTGGCGTCGAGGAGGCCGCGCGCGTTCACCCGCGCCCGGTCCACGGTCGGGCGTCGGTGCTGCGCCAGCGGTGGGGGCAGGCCTGATGATTGTCCTCATCGCCGTGCTCGGCATCTGTTTGCTGGCCTATGCGGTCCGCGCGCGACGGCGTCCAGGTCCGGGCTCGGACCAGGGAGTGTTGCCCGCTGGCGAGGCGAGGGACGCGCCGGAGCGGCTGCTCGCCGCGGCGGTCACCCTGCTGGCCGCCGACCGCGCCGAGTGGGGCCGGGCGATGGTGGGGGAGCTGGCCGGGCTCACCACCCGGTCCGCACGTTGGCGTTTCGTCCTGGGCTGCGCCCGGGTGGCAGTGTTCGCACCGCCCGGGCGCGATGCGCACGGCCGCACGATCGTGGCAGGAGTGGCGGCCGCAGTCGCCGCGTCCGTCGGCCTGGTCGGTTACGGCCTGGTCCGATACCCGGGTGTGGTCACCGGGGCCGCCACCTGGGTCGAGCTGGCGGTGTTCCTCGCCGTCCTCGGTGGTTACCTGACGACGGCGAGCCGGGTCGTGCACCGGCTGAGCCTGCCGTCGCTGCGCCCCGTCCGCGTCGCGCTGCTGGCCGGTGTGCTGGTCGCGACCCTGTGGGTCGTCGTCGGCGTGTTCGCCTCGTTCGGGACGCAACAGTACGTCAACATGCTGTTGCTGCTGACGGTGCCGGTAGGGTCGCTCGCGGTCGGAGCCGCGGGCACGTGGCGCGGGCGAGCCGCGCGCACCGGCCGCCAGGCGGTGTTCCTGTGGGCCGTCGGCGCCGGCTTGGTCGTGTTCCTCGGCTGGGTCGGAATGACGTTGCTGACGGCCGGCGGGCCCTACGACGCCGGCCTGGTCCGCGACTTCCACACCAGCGGCGCACCCGATCTGGCCACCTACGCCGTCAGCGACAACATGGGAGCCGGAATGGCGCTCCTGCTGCTCATCCCGATCAAGGCGGTCCTGTTCGGGCTCCTCGGCTCGGTCGTCGCCGCCCGGCTGCTTCCCGTGGCGCCCCAGCCCCCGCCGCCGGCTGACCCGGCGACGACGTAACCCGTGCGACTGGTGACCGTACGCCGGCCGGGTATCCTGCCGGGCATGAGTCCCCAGGAGGTCAACGACCTCGCCCTGGGCCTTCCCGAGGTGACCGAGGAGGAGTCGTTCGGCCCGGGTGCCAACGTCTACAAGGTGGCAGGCAAGGTGTTCGCGATCCTGCAGCCCGGTGGCGAGATGCCGCAGGTGACCCTCAAATGCGAGCCCAGCCTGGCGTTGGAGCTGCGCGCGCAGTACTCCGCGGTCACCGAGGGGTACCACGTGAACAAGAAGCATTGGAACACTGTTCTGCTGGACGGCACCGTCCCGAGCGACGAGGTGCGTGAGATGGTCGAGCACGCGTACAAACGGGTTGTGGACAGCCTGCCGAAGTATGTGCGTGCCCGACTTTCCGGACAGTAGATTTCGCAGGTTAGCTGTCGACCCGTCTCGACGTAGGTGTCACATCGTCCCCGTATGTGGTCTGAGCTGCCTGACCGCGCCAGGATCACGCCCTCCAGCACCGACTCCACCACCAGCTTGGTCAACCGGCCCAGCAGGCCATCCTCACCGGTCAACCGCAGCCCCGGCTCGGACCCGCTCGGCCATCTCGCGGACCAACCGGTCATCCACGACCTTGCCAGCGGCCGCTACAGCCACCCCGTTCACTGCCACATCAGTCACTGGTGTCTCCTACACCTCAGGAGCTACACCATTGAAGTTACAGTCCCTCTAACAGGCAGTGGTTCAGACAGCCGAGGAGCCGGTTGCGTAGGGCTGGTACGTGCCGGTCGTCGAGCTCTCGTCGGCGGGGGTAGCGGGCCTGCGCGCCGGGTGAGCAGGAGGCGGCGGCGAAGGCCCATGTCCAGCCGGCGGCAGCGGGCCGGTCGTTCAAGGCGATGCGCCTGCCAGGAGACTAGTGAGGCTCCGCCTCGGACCGCCCAGCCTGTGGCACGCTAGAGGGTCCTTGCGGCTTCCTGAGCGCAAGCTCCCGCAGGGACTCCCGGTCTGCCAGGCCGACCGTCGCCATCCGCTGCGCCGAGTCGGGCGACCAGAGCCGCCGTCGTTGTGCCACCCATCGTGGCTGGTCAGGCGGTTGAAACGCCTGTTTGGGAGCGGACAAGAAGGGACACTACGCCGCCCGAAACTCGGCTTAAGTGTCGAAGTTTGAGGGACCGAGGATCCCTAAACTGGGCGATGCGCCGCTACAGGCCGATGCTCTGGCACCTGGTATGACCCTCGAGGTCTTCATGTGCCATGCTGGGAGCATGAGCATGGCCAAGAAGATCGGCCTCTGGGCCGGCGTTGTCGCCGCGATCGTCGCTGTCGTCACGCTTGTCGTTCAGATTTGGCCGCCCGGCGGCGGACCCGCCAAGGGTTCCTCCAACGACAACCATGGCAACAACTGTCAAATAAGTGGTCAGAGAAACTCCTGCGTTGTCAACAACAACGCCGTGAAGATACTGCAAGATCCAGAAGCCACAGCCGAGACAATCCGTACCCAATTGCTTATAGCTGGCCGGGGCACTAAGCCATTAGGACCTGGACCTTGGCCGTTCGCGATCCTTGGGGCTGGTGAACTAGGGCTGAAGGTCCGGAACGATCCCGGCCGGGCCGGAAGGCAAATCGGGACACTCACTGAGCGCGCTGTTGCGTGGGTCGACTGCCGGATACGCAACAACTTCGATCCTCTTGGCGCAGGTGGTCCAGGGCCGGTATGGCTCAAGCTTCGATGGCCGACGGATCAGCTAGGCACGGCAGTCCAGAACTCCCAGCCCAGCGATAAGTACCGAGGCTGGGGTTATGCCGGGTACCTCGTACCCGTCGGCCACGATGGCTCCGTACCTGAATGCCGTTAACGGCCGGCCGTCGGCGTCTACAGATCCTGCAGCGAAGACCCCCGTACCAGGACGACGGAGTCGCTCGCGCCCGCCGCGGTGGCGGGGTCGGTGACGGCCGGCGATGGCCATGGGACCGACCTTGGTGAGGAACGTCCTGGTCCGGGCCCCGTGTTGCGGGAGCTGCCCCCGACCCGGCCTCGGCGGCGCGCCGGTCATAGCCGACGGCCTCGACCTTGACGGCGGGAACCTCAACCATCACATCACTCCCGGCGACTCCTCGTTTCGGAGAGTTAGTGCGGTCGGCCTGCGGCGCGGTGCTGGCCTTTCGGCCGGTCCGTTTCCGCAGGCCGCCGACCCGAACCCGGCGTGCCAGTTTCCCGGCACCGGGCTCTCCGCGTGTCGTGCTCACTGATCACGGTGTGGCTGTGATGG
>DATILL010000029.1:0-16540 GCA_035476575.1 Mycobacteriales bacterium | reverse complement strand
TGATGGTGGGGGTAGGAGCTCGGGTAGTCCGTCTGCTGCTATGTGTACGTCCCAGCCGTTGTGGTGTACGGCGCGGTGGTGGTGTCCGCAGAGCAGGACGCCGTTGTTCTGGTCGGTTCTGCCGCCGTTGGCCCAGTGGGTGCAGTGGTGGACCTGGCACCACTGGTAGGGGCGGTCACAGCCGGGGAAGACACAGCCGCGGTCCCGGAGAACAATGGCGCGGCGGGCCGCCCCGACGTAATGCCTGGAGCCGCGCCCCAGGTCCAGCACCTGGCTTTCACCGCCGAGCACCGCGGGGATGACGTGGGCGTCGCAGGCGAGGCGTCGTACCTGGCTGGCGGGCAGGACGTCGCCGGTGGGCAGCGTGCCGGCGCCGGTGGCGGCGGCGAGCTTGTCATAGGGCATGGTGACGATGAGGGTGGGGCGTTCGCCGCCGTTGTCGGGCAGCTCACCCATGCGTAGGGCGCGTTCGCCGAGCTCGACGAGTGCGTCGGCCATGCGTTGCCCGTGGGTGCGTTCGTCCCGCACGCCGGTGGCCGGGTCGGCGGGGCGGGGCGCGGCGAGGGGGTCGAGGGCGACGCGGAGGGTTTCGGCGCCTTCGGTGTCCAGGAACCCGGAGATCCGCTTGAGCCCGGGACCGGCGGGACAGATCCGTAGGTCACGGCGGGTGTGGGCCTCGGCGGCCTCGCGTTCGGCCTGGCGGCGGAGCAGCTCGTCGCCGTGGTCGGGGTCCACCACGTCCAGGACCCGGCGGCCGAGCAGCGCGACCTCGTCGGGGTTGAAGGTGCCGGAGTGCGCGACCAGCTCCCGCTCCGCCGCGACCCTGGTCTCGGCCGGGGTCTCCGCCGGCAGCGCCCGGATCGCCTCGGCGATCACCTGCGCGTGCTCGACGCTGACCGCCCCATCAGCCAGCGCCGCCGCCGTCTCAGCCAGGTCGCCGTCCAGGTCACGGGCGAGGCGGAGCAGCCGCCCCGCCTCACCCGGCCGCACGTTCAGGCTGTCCCGCAGCCACGCCGTCATGCTCGGCGCGTCATGCGCAGACGCCAGACCCCGCGACTCCGCCTCTCGCACCAGCGGCAGCAGCAACGTCCCCGTGATCTGCCCGACCTGCTGGTGCACCCGCACCAACAGATCCCCCACCGCCGCGTCGGAAAGCCCCCACAACCGCGCGTCACGACACGAGCCAAGCAGCACCGAGATCTGCTCAACCACCGACGCGACCACATCCGACATAGAAGAAGAATAAAAGAGGCCACCGACAAAACCGCCCCGCCAACCCCGAGGGCGGGAGAAAAAGGTGAGAAACTTCGGTGCGTGAGACGGCGAGCGCCCAGAGTGGCTCCGGCGTGAGGCGGAAGACGAGAAACCTCGGGAACATGCCACGTAGTTAGTGTCTGATGATCTTGATCGGACCGCACGTTCCCGCGGGTCGCGGCTCGCAGGTGGCCTCGAACGGCCCTTAACTAAGTGGCATTGGGCCAGAGCCCGCATCCGGACCACGTCGAGAAACTAGTGCAGCACCAGGACCGCGTGCTTGTCGGCGCCCAGCGGCTCCGCCGTGAGGACGAAGGAGGAAGCGAGAAACCTCGGCGAGCGTAGCGGTGGCTCCGGCGTGAGAATGAGGACGACAAACGGTCGTCGGCGGGAGCTAGCCGCAGCGGCGATCCACCGTCGTCACCCGCAGCGGTCGCACCAGCGGCTGGCGCAGCACGGTGACCGGGCCGGCCAAGGCGGGTTCGCGCAGGTCGACCACCAGGGTCCGGGTGCGCGACACCGGCAGCTCGACCGCCCGCGTGTACACCGGATGCCCGTTCTCCCGCTGCGGGCTGGCCGTGGTCGGCACCCCGTCGAGCGTGACCGCCACCAACTGCGCCCCAGCCGTCGCGTAGTAGCTGACCAGGAGCAGGTTGTCACCCACCCTCCGTGAGTACCCGGGGCTCGCGGCATCGGCGGGACTGGTTGCCGGCCCCATTGACAACGACGAGCCCGCTGTACGGCGCGGCTCCGTGCCGGCCACCGGCGTCCGTTCGAGCTGCCCCTGCAGGGCCGGGTCCGCGCTCCACACCAGCAGGCGCCGTTCGCCCGCCACCCGGACGAGTGCCCACACCCGGCTAGCCGGGTCGCCGGCTCCCCCGAGCAGCCGGGCGCCCACCGCCCGGCCGACGTCGAGCAGGTACCGCTTGCGCGCGGCATCGTCGGAGAACCGCGCGTACGCCGTCCGCTGGGTGAGCGCGACGACGTTCCGCGCGCTGACCATAGTGCCGTCGGGCAGGGTCGCCGGCCCGGTCACCGCCAACAGGTAGCCCAGCGCGGTGAGGTCGATCACGACCGCCCGTCCACCCGCTCCCCTGTCTTTCTGCGCCACATCTCCGCCCAGGTCCGCGCGGCGCCGGACACCACGCCGTACAGCCGGTCGAGCTGGGCGAGCACGGCCGATCGGGCGCCGTCCACCGGGGCCAGCCAGGTGCCGGGCCGCCGCCCCGCGACGGTCGACCGCGCCCTGGCCACCGCACCCTCGGCGGCCCGCAACGTCGGAGCCGCGCCGGCCAGCGCGTCCACGTCGACCCGGTCGCCGCCGATGAGCAGGGTGGCCGGGTCGAGCCGGGCCGCGATGCCGGCAGTGCGGCGCCGGCGAGGTTGTGGACACCGGCCGTCACCCCGCGCATGGTGTGCAACGGGTCGCCCAGGTACGGGACGGCGGCGCCGAGGTACCACGCCAGCCCGGTGGTGAGCGCGTGCGCCCAGTCCGCGTGCCGCCGCGGGTCCCGCGCCTCGACCCGGGCCGCGCCCAGCTTCCCCTCGGTGACCAGAACCCGCAGCCGCGGCACGCTGGCCGAGACCTGGTCCAGCTCGTGCCGGACCATGAACGCGGTGACCACGATCCAGGCGACGGCCGCCAGCACCACCCCTCTGGTGCCGATGACCGCCGCCCGGACCGCCCCCCGGCCGCGCGTCCCTCTGTCCGGGCAGCCCCGGGGTGACCGCGGGCGCGGGCGGTCATCGGCGCGGGCCGCCGCATCGGGGCGTCAGGTTACTCGTGCGGCCGCCGCGATCCAGCCGATTCGGCAGATCCGCCAGATCCGGCTGGGCCGGCTGGGCCGGTACCGCCGACAGCCGGCCGGCCGCGTCGTCGCCGGCCGGCGACGACCAGGGCCGCGCCGAGCAGCAGGCCACCAGCGGCGACGCCGTATGGCAGGACCGGAACACCGGTCACCGGGACACCGGTCCCAGCGGTACCAGTCCCGGCGGCGACACCAGGCCCAGCGACACCAGGCCCAGCACCGCCGTCCCCGACCTGGCCCGGGGGCAGCCTGAGGCGCACGATCGTGATCGTCGTCGACACAACCCGGTGGCTCGACAGGCCGGTGGGGTCAGCTTGTGGGGTTCCCCAGCGGCCGGCCGGGATTCGCACCCTCACCCTGCCGGCGCCGTGTGCGTCTGCCCGGACGGTCCTGGGGTGCACCGTCCGGGAATGGAGATCTATCGACACCCGCTCACGCGCAGCGAACCCCGGCGAAGGAGATCGTAAGCGGACCTCCCGCGAAGGGCGTGGATGTGCTGACACTGATGGATGGCGGGGGCGGCGGATAGGGCTGAGCGAAGGCGCGCCGGGGACATTACCAGCGAGCCGGCGACCAGAAGGAGACCCACGCTGGGGATGGTCAGGCTGGGGATGGTCAGGCGGCGAACAGGCATCAACACCTTCCCCTACACGCGTAGAAGGAACCCCATGCGGCTGGGTGCTGAGAGTCTCGGCACGGAGTTCTGGCGCTGACGGCGCGGGCACTGGCATGTAGACCAGTGGGCGTAGGTTTTGATGTTGCTGAGAGTAGCCACAATGGCGGCATTGTATCGGTTCTCGATAGCCCGAGGAAGCCGACCTGGAATCGAGTTCCTCACCCAGGAGATTCTCACAAAATGGACGGCGAGGCGGACGTTTAGCCTGTTTCATGTGCAATTTTTACTACATAAAGTAACCATGTGACTACTTGAAGTAACGAGCTGTTCGTAGGTACACTGCCCCAGCGTCCGGTCAAAGATCACGCCGCGCCAGGCTTTCGGTCAGATTTATGAGCCTCTTCCGCCCGAGTAGGACCATGAGCCATGACGGTAGGTGACTCGATCTCCCGCGGGTGGTGCTAGCCCCAACGCTGCACGGCGGTGGCCCAACGCTGCCGGACCTGCTACGAAGGTACTCGTTGTGGCGCCGCATGTTCGCGCTGATATGCCGATGGCTGACCAGTTCCACCCCGACCCGCCGTAATCGTTCTGTCCGCGGTCGTTCTGTGCTGTGCGCGGTCAATGCGGTTACCGATGGGCTGCTCTGGGTTGTCGCCGTCGAGTGGGCCAACCTGTGTCAGTTTATTTCGCCGTCGATCGCGTTTCCTGGCGGCCGGTCACTATCTTCGCTGTTTTCGTCGGCCTCACCCAGATACTGGCCGGTTACGCCGTCTCGCTGTACCGCGACCGGCTTGCGGCGGGCAGCTTCGACGAGGTCCTGGCGCTGGCAGCGACCGCGCTGGCGGTGTCCGCGCTGGGCTCGACGGCGGTGAACGCCTTCCCGCGCACCGGCCTGCCGCGGAGCCTGCCCCTGCTCGCCTTCCCGTTTGCACTGGTGCTCACCAGCGGGGGCGCTACGTCAAGCGAGCGGTGACCGAGCACAGGCACCGGCCCGCGTCGTCCGCCGAGCGGGTGCTCAATCTACGGCGCGGGCGAGGCCGGCGCCCAGCTCGCCCGGCGCATGCTGCACGACCCGACCTCGCCGTTCCTCCCCGTGGGCTTCCTGGACGACGACCCCGGCAAGCGCAACCTGCGCAGCAGCGGCGTCCGGGTGCTGGGCACCAGCGGCACGCTGACGGCCGCGGCCCGGGACACCGCCGCCACCGGCGTGGTCATGGCGATCGGTCGCGCCGACGCGACGCTGGTCCAGGGGGGCCTGCGACGCGGCCGCCGCCGGGCTCCGCTGCCTGGTGCTGCCGCCGTTGAACCAGCTCGCCGACGGCGAGGGCACCCTCGCCGCGGTCCGCGACGTCGACGTGCCGGACATGATCGGCCGGCATCCGGTCGACACCGACGTCGCGGCGATCGCGCACTACCTGACCGGCAGGCGGGTCCTGGTGACCGGGGCGGGTGGGTCGATCGGGTCGGAGCTGCCGGCAGATCCACCGGTTGGCGCGCAGCCTGTTCGGACCCGCCGCCACCGCCCCGGCTACGGCTGGGCGGCACCGGCCCGCTCCGGGCTCGGTCGGGATCGTCACCGAGGCCCGGTTCGGCCAGGACCAGCGGGCCGGTGGGCGGCGGAGGACACGGCGAGCTGGGAGCCTTACCGGGAGCACTTCGACCAGTGACGCTGATCGTCCGGGAGCAGAGCCGGTCTGTGCTCCAGCAGGTCGCGGAGAAGATCGACTACACGATCATCGACAGTGCGCCGCTGCTCCCCGTCGCCGACGGCGCGCAGGCTGCCGCGCTCGCCGACGCGATCCTCCTGATCGTGCGGTCGGCCGGACGACGTGCCACCAGATGACGCGCGCCGTCGACGTCCTGGCAAAGGTGAACAAACGTCCCATAGGCACCATGCTGAACATGGCCAGGTCCCGTGGCCCGGACAGCTTCGTGTACACCCACGATTACGTCTACCGGCCCCACCCGGACCCGTCGCGGACCGGTGCCGAGGCCCCGTCCCAGGACGGGTCAGGCACCGGCGGCTGCCCGCCTGGTGCGCGAGATCGCCTGGCACCGGCCGAAGACCCCGCCTGCCCCCGGACCGGCCCTGCTGAGCGTGGCCGCAAGATCGTGGTGCCTCGACCCGTAGCCCCGGGGCCGCCCAGTCGTTTCTCACCGCAGCTAAGCGAGGACAGATCGACACGCCGAAACGCCTGGGGTTAGCAAGCTTGTGTCAAAGCCGCTATGCTCCCCATCCGTTATGGGGTGGGTCGGGCCCTCTTCAGAACAGCCGTCTCAAGGAAGGCACCTGTTATGCACCGACGCATCGCTGCCTTGCTCAGCGCTGCCACGCTCCTCCCGTTATCAGCCGCGGTAGCAGCCACCACTGGCTCGTCGGCCGCGGCGTCGACAGCCCAGGCATACACTGCGTCCGCTGACGCCACGTTCCTGAACGTCAAGGCGGTCGGGCTGCCCTCCCTCGGCACGCTGGTCAAGCTCAAGCTCGCTGACTCCTCCGCGGAGGCCGACTCCACCGCGCGGAAGAACGCGACCGCCCACGCCGTTGACATCAAGACCGCGCTCGGCGGGAACCTGCTCCCGATCAAGCTGAAGATCAGCGAGGCCAGCCAGTCCGCGCCTCCCCCGCACACCAGGCAGGCCTTTGACCGGCTGCTGAGGGTCTCGGCCGCCCCGCTGCTCAACGCCGCGGTCGCGACCACCACGGCCTTCGCGCCCGGTGTCGGCCCGGGCGGGTGCACGACCAAGGGCACGATCTCGCGGGCGACCGCCTCGACCCTGGACGCCGAGGCGCTGATCACCGATATTCCGGGCGTCTTCCACGGCAGCGTGGTCTCGCTCCCGGGCACGGTCTACTCGGCCTCGCGGACCAGCCTGGTCAAGGTGCCCGGGCAGGCCGGGCTCGGCGTTGGCACCACCGCCGCCGTGCAGGCCGCGAAGATCGTCCTGTTCGGTGGCTCTCCCTACGAGATCCAGATCAAGGTGATCTCGTCCCCGACGCTCAGCGGGATTGCCGCCGGCACCAGCCGGTCCCGGGTCGACTTCAAGGCCCCGATCCTGGAGATCGCGCAGGGCGGCAAGACGCTGGGTCGCCTGGACGCCCCCCACGCGTCGCTGGACGTGAACATCGGCCTGGCCCAGGTCAAGCTCTCCCTCGCCGACCTGGTCAAGTCTGTGTCACCGACCAAGGTCTCCGCGAGTGCGGCACTGCTGCACGTCTCGGTCACCCTGCTCAACCTGGTCAAGGTTCTCGACCTGAACCTGGGTGAGCTGGAGGTCGACGCGACCGCACCGCGGGGCGGCGTGATCTGCCCGCCGCCTACGCCGTCTCCGACGAAGCCCACCGTTCCTCCGACGGGTACTCCCACAGGTCCCCCGACCGCGACGCCCACCGTTCCGACCGGTCCGCCGACGGCGACGGTGCCTGGTGGCGGTGGCGGCAAGGGCACGGTTCCCGCGCCTGGTCCTGGTGGGCAGCTCGGTAACACCGGGGTCAGCAACGCACTGCCGCTCACTGCGGTCGCGCTGCTCCTCCTGGTCGGCGGAGGCACGCTGGTCTTCATGACCCGGCGCCGCTCCCGGGCAATGCACCGATGATCTGACGATCATCCGCTGGTAGAGCCGGCCCGCAGGTCCACTGGACCTGCGGGTCAGTTCTTTTTTCCTGCGACTTGTCGAGGATAAGTCGAGCAAATCGGGCACCGAACTGCCGAACTTCCCCCGACAAGTGGGCCGGAACTTTCGGCGGCGCCGCGTTTCACCCCGCCGCGCATTGATGCGGCCCGAACCTGCCAGCACGTCCCCCGTGTGTGCGAGAGGTATATGAAGGTCGCCGGACGGTACGTCTATCTGTATCGGGACCTAAGCAAACTCTCGGTTACCCGGCGGGGCAGGTGAAATGCCAACGCGCGAAGAGCGCAGTGGGCGCTGGGCCAGGGCGTCGTCCAAACCTCGGACCGAGCCCGCGACGGCATGCATGGCGACGTCAGAGAACCAACCAGCCACTGTCAGCATCACACGCCGAGCGCAGCACGTAACGCAATTTCGAACATGTTACGTTCTCGCTGCGCGGGTCAGGTCATTGCCAGACCGGGCGCCACGCTTTCGGCGAGCTGGGATAGGCTTCGCCGGTTCCTGAACGAGAGCGTCCAACGGCGGAGAGCGCGGGACGACTTTTCCACCGACCGATCCGTTTCGCATGTGGCCCCGCGACGGACGTGAGGTGAGCGTTCGAACCGGAGGTGCAGTGGCCGCACGTCACCGAGTGCCGCGGCCTGAGGTCCACGAAGGCCTCGGCCCGGCGCCCGCGTCCACCAGACCCCCCGCAGGCCGGACCGCATCGCCCGCACCACAGCCGACGACGTCCACGACGGGGCCAACAGCGGGTCCAACGGCGATGCCGTCCACGAGCGCACCCACGACAACACCCACCGGGCAGACCGGAGACCCCATCGGGCCAGCGCCGGAGCCGCCCGCCGTACCGAAAGGCCTGGCGGCGCTGAAGGGCCTGGCAGCCCGAGCGTCTGGGACGGTCCGGACGTCGTCCATCCGAGCGAGGCTGGCCCGCATCCTCCTCCTGTCGCTGACGATCGTGCTGGTGCTGCTGGGGGCAATGGCGGTCCAGCAGGTCAGGTCCTTCCGGTCCGCGACCAGCACCGCGGGCACGGTCTCGCTGGCCCTGCGGGTGCAGGACGCGATCCATCAGCTCCAGCGGGAGCGGGGCCTGACCAACGGCCTGCTCGGTGGCGAGGACCGGTTCCGTGCCCAGGTGACGAGCACCCGGACCCAGACCGACCAGGCGCTGGCCGCGCTGGACCAGAGGCTCACCAGCCGCCAGGACACCGACGCGCGGCGGGTCCGGGACGCTCTGGGCAGGCTGGCCAGGCTGCCGGCCGTGCGCGCCGACGTCGACAGCGGCCGGGCCAACCGGGGCAGCACGTTCGGCTTCTACACCGACGCGATCACCGCGCTGAACCAGCTCGACCTCGGGCTGGACCGGGCGCAGGACCCAGAGCTGCGGCGCGGGCTGCAGGCGCTGTACGCGCTCGGCGATGCCAAGGAGCTCACCGGCCAGGAGCGCGGCTTCCTGAACGGCGTCTTCGCCGCCGGCCGGTTCGGGGCCGGCGAGTACCTGAAGTTCGCCGACATCCGGGGCGGCAAGAACGCCGGGCTGGCGGCGTACGTCCGGTTCGCCACGGCCGACCAGCGGGGCCGGCTGGACGCCGCGCTGCGGTCCACCGCCGCCGCCAAGGCAGACCGCCTGGAAGCGGTGGCCACCAGCTCCCCCGGCAGGCTGGTCGGGCAGGTGGACCCGGTGGACTGGTGGAAGCAGATGACCAGCGTCATCGACCAGATGCGCACCGTTCAGCGCTCGGCCGGGGCCGACGTCACCGCACGGGCCGGCGAGCTGAGGTCGTCGGCAGCCCGCACCCTGCTCGCCTTCCTGCTGCTGGCCACGCTGGCCGTGGCTGCAGAGGTCCTGCTGGTGGTGGGCGCCGCCCGCTCGATCATCGGCCCGCTCGGCGCGCTGGCCCGCGAGGCCGACGAGGTTGCCTCGCGCCGGCTGCCGGAGGCGGTGGCCGCGCTGCGGGGCCCCGACGGCGAGCACCTGCCGACCACCGTCCCGGCGACCGCGTCGGAGCATGCCGACAGTGAGATCCGGTCGGTGGCCCATGCCCTGGACCGGGTACAGAGCGCCGCCCTGACGCTGGCCAGTGAGCAGGCCGCCATCCGGCGGAACACGACCGAGTCGCTGGCCAACCTCGGCCGGCGCAGCCAGAACCTGGTCCGCCGCCAGCTCGGGCTGATCAGCGAGCTCGAGCGGGAGGAGCTTGACCCGGCCACGCTGGCGAACATGTTCGAGCTGGACCACCTTGCCACCCGGATGCGCCGCAACGCCGAAAGCCTGCTGGTCCTGGTCGGCCGGACCAGCCCGCGGCCGTCGGCCCAGCCGCTCTCGGTCATCGACGCCATCCGGGCCGGTATCTCCGAGGTCGAGGAGTACCGCCGGGTCGTGCTGCGCCGGGTTGACGACGCGCTGATCAACGGCTCGGCGACGACCGAGGTGGCGCACATGGTGGCCGAGCTGATCGAGAACGGCCTGTCCTTCTCCCCACCCGACCTCGAGGTGGAGGTGTACGGACGGCGGACCGGGTCGGGGTACCTGCTGGTCGTGGTCGACCACGGCGTCGGGATGGGGCCGGACATGCTGGCCCGCGCCAATGCCCGGCTGCGCGGCGACGAGGACTTCGTCGTCGCCGCGACCCGCTTCCTCGGGCACTACGTGGTCGGCCGGCTGGCGCACCGGCTGGGCGCGGAGGTCCAGCTCGTGCCGTCGCCGGTCACCGGGGTCACCGCCCGGGTGCTGCTGCCAGCCAGCGTGCTCACCGACCACCCGGTCGCGTTGGACAGCGTGAGCGGCAACGCGGCTGAGGAGGCGCTGACGTCGGCCGAGCCAACCCCGGCCCAGGACCAGCAGGCCCCGGCAGACCCGTACCCGGCTGGACCGCCTCCGTCCGACGCTGCCCAGCCTGCCCAGCCGCCAGCCGTGCGTCCGCAGCCTCTGGGTCCCGGTCAGCCCGTCGTGACCGCACCGCCGTACGGCACCGCGCACCGACCGCTGCGGGCCAGCCAGCGGCAGCAGCTTGCCCTCGGCCCGGAGGATGTCGTCCGGAGCCCGAACGGCAACGGTGCACATCCGGCGCCACCCCGCCAGCCGGCCGCCGCGCTGCCGCCGACCGGCCCGCCGACCGGCCAGGAACGCACTCGCAACGGGCTGGTCAAGCGGGTCCCAGCCGCTCAGCGGGCCAACGGCGTGCCCGCTGCCGCGCACCCGCCGGCCCGGGCCGAAACTCGTCCGACGGGGCCGGAGCGGTCACCGGACGAGGTCCGCACGATGCTGGCGGCGTTTCGCAGCGGACACGCGCGCGGCCAGGGCCAGCCACCGGTGCCCGGCGATCCGGCTGAACCCGACCGCACCGACCACGACCACCCACACGACCAGCCAGGAGGCCCCGCATGACCGCTGATCTGCACGCCAACCCACACACCTTCAACTGGCTGCTGGCCAACTTCGTCCGGACGACCGACGGGGTGCGCGACGCGGTGGCGGTGTCGTCCGACGGCCTGCTCATCGCGATGTCGGACGGCCTGGACCGCACCTCGGCGGACCGGCTGGCGGCGCTGGTCTCCGGTCTGGCCAGCCTGTCCCGTAGCGCGTCGCGGTACTACGACTTCGACGGCCTCAAGCTGATCATGATCGAGATGAAGCGCGGTTTCCTGCTGATCTCGATGATCAACGATGGAAGCTGCGTGGCCGTGCTGGCTGACGGCCACTGCGACGTCGGGCTGATCGGGTACGAGATCGCGGTGCTGATCGAGCGGGCCGGCGACCTGCTCACACCGACGCTGATCACCGAGCTACGGGAGTCGCTGCCACAATGACCGACGCGAGAGGATCAGAGATCGTGCACGGGAGCTCTGAAGACCGGGCGCTTCCCATGTCCGGCGCCCCCACCGCCGTCAAGATCGTCGTGAGCGGCGGGTTCGGGGTCGGCAAGACGACGTTCATCGGGGCGATCTCCGAGATCGAGCCGCTGGTGACCGAGGCGGCCATGACCGAGGCCTCGGTCGGGGTGGACGACACCAGCACGCTGGCGGCGAAGACCACCACCACGGTGGCCCTGGACTTTGGCCGGATCAGGCTGGACCACAACATCATCCTGTACCTGTTCGGCACGCCCGGCCAGGACCGGTTCACCTTCCTCTGGGACGACCTGGCCGAGGGCGCGCTGGGTACGGTGATCCTGGCGGACACCCGCCGGATCGAGGACTGTTACCCGGTGCTCGACTATTTCGAGGAGCGGTCGATACCGTTCCTGGTCGCGGTCAACCATTTCGACGAGGCCGAGCACTTCGACGTCGGCGAGATCCGCGAGGCGCTCGGGGTGAACAGCAGCGTCCCCGTCGTCAACTGCGACGCGCGGTACCGGGAGTCGGTCAAGCAGGTGCTGGTCGCGCTGATGGAGCGGGTGCTGCTGCGGTACGCCACTCGGCTGGAGCCCCGCCGCCTGCCCGCCTCTGGCTGACGGTGCCGGCGCCGCCAGTGCCACGTGCCAACGCTGCCAGTGCCGCGCAACGCCGCCCGGCGGGTGGGCCAGGTCGTTGGGGAACGGCGTTGTTGAACACCATATATCGCTGCTGTAGCTGACTTTCTGGGTAGTTCGGCTTTCTGGGTGGTTCGGCGCGGCTGTCGCAGGTGGATGCTTAGAGCTGTTGGTCTGATGGCTTGCTATGCGCTGGTGGTTACGTTGGGATAAAAGCAGCGCCGACGGTAGGTCCGGGTGCCGGCTCGGTTTTGCTCCCCGACTCGCTTTGGTTTGTGGTTCCTTTGGCCGGAAATTAGTTCGCTTTTCTCGCTTTGGGGTTGAACTGTTGGGTCGCGTCGGGGAGAATAGAACACGTGTTCGACTCCGACTCTCCTGGTGGCACCCTGACCGCGATATTCGCGGCCGGTGTTGACCATCTGGACGCCGACCAGGCCTGGACGTCCTGCACGACCTGGAACGCATCTCCGCCGTGGTGGAGGCACGCAAGGCCCGGGTCTACGCCCGCTTCTCCCAGGTGCGGGCGGAGGAGCCGCTGGCACAGCTCGCAACCGACGAGGTCGCGTTGGAGCTGCGCATCACCCGCAACGCCGCCGGCAACCGGCTCTACCTGGCCGAATCGCTGGTCCAGCGGCTGCCGGGCACCCTGGCGGCGCTGGGACGCGGTGAGATCGACCTGCCCAAGGCCCGGGTCCTGGAGGAGCTGACCCACCCGCTGTCTCCCGAGCATGCGCGGGCGGTGGAGGACAAGGTCCTGGCCAGGGCACCGGAGCAGACCGCGCCCCAGCTCCGCCAGGCCGCCCGCCGTGCGGTCCTGCGGGTCGACCCACAGGGTGCGCAGGCCCGGCACGAGCAGCGCAAGGCCGAACGCAAGGTCGTGGACCACCCGGTCGAGGACGGCATGGCCGAGCTGACCGCCACCATCACCGCACCGGAGGCCACCGCCATCTACCAGCGCCTGGACACCCTGGCCCGGATGTGCCGTGACGACAAGACGACGGACCAGCGCCGGGCAGATGTCTTCGTGGACCTGCTCCTCGGGAAGGCCTGCTACGACACACCCGCGACGGCGGCGACCGTGCTCGTGACCGTGGCCGCGACCACCCTAGCCGGGGCCCACGACAAGCCGGGCGAGCTCACCGGGTACAGCCCGATCCCCGCCGCGATGGCCCGCGAGCTCGCCGCCGACGGCACCTCGCGCAGGCTGCTCACCGACCCCGCCACCGGCGCCCTCCTCGACCACGGCCGTACCACCTACCGGCCACCCGCCGCACTCGCCGACCACGTACGCGCCCGGGACAAGACCTGCCAGTTCCCCGGCTGCCGCAAACCCGCCAAACAATGCGACATCGACCACCTCACACCATTCCCGCAAGACCCCACCAACCAGACCAACCTCGGCACCCTCTGCCGCCGACACCACCACCTCAAACACACCCAAGGCTGGACCGTCACACGAGAAAACGACGACACCTTCCGCTGGAGAAGCCCCACCCGCCGAGAGCACGAAACAAAACCCGAACCCTACGACGACGACTGAGTTGTTCGTCGTCAACGAACAGATCTCACCGCGGACAGGAGGCGCCCCGGGTACGCACATGCGCGCGGACCCGGGGGCGCTGCCGGTGGTGGTGATGATGATGGTGCGTTACGACGCCGATCGGATCTCTGCCGTGGCGAGCTGCCAGCGGTCGGCGGTTGCGGGTGCGGAGACACCGAGGGTTACGGCGGTGCCGGAGGTTGCCGTGGGTGCGGTCACGCACTGCGCCCAGAAGGTGTCGCCGACCGCGGTGCCAGCGAGTTGGGCAGCGCGCCTATCCGGTCCAGGGCTGCCTGCGCGTCGGCCCCGGGCACCCCGGCCAGGATGATCTGGTACGTCGCCGGAGTCTCCCCAACGTTCGTGACCGCCACGGTCACGTGTGCTCTCCCTGCTGAACACCCCGCACGCCGGTTGTGACCGGACCAACCGGACCGGGCTCGGAGTTGGGCTAACTTACTGGTACGAAGTGTCGGCGGAGGGGACGATCCGGTGGATCGGGCGGTGGAGCTGGCGGCGGTCATCCAGCAGCTCAGGGGTGAGCTGAGCGAGGCGATGAGGGCCGGCCAGGATGAGGATCTTCGGTTCGAGCTGGGTCCAGTGCAGCTTGAGCTGACGGTATCGGTCGAGAGGGCCGTCGAACCGGGCGGAAAGGTCCGGTTCTGGGTACTGGAGCTGGGCGCGGAAGGCTCGCGGTCGAACGCCTCGACCCAGCGTATCCAGCTCACGCTGGAGCCGCGCCTGGCCAGCCAGCCGGACCGGCGTCCGCTGATCTCCGGGCAGGCTCTGCCGGGCGAGCGCTGAGCCGGGGCCGACGGCGATGGACCACGAACCGTCCGGGTCGGACGCTGGTGCGTGCGACGTGCACCGGGTCGCCGAGGTGATCTCGACCCGCGGGGACTCGTCGGCACACCAGACGTCGGAGTCTCGGGGGTCGGGGTATCGGGTGACGGCGACGGCGGTGCTGACCGCCGCGCACGTGGTCGCCGACGCGGTCAGCGTGTCGGTCCGGTTCGATGCCGACCAGCCGGCCGAGTGGGCCGTTGAGGCCCAGGTCTGCTGGCGCGACGAGCGGTCGGACCTGGCGGTGTTGGCCATCCCCGCGGTCGGCGGGGGCGTCGATCCCGTCCGGTACGGCCGGCTCGGCGAGCGGGCCGCCGTCGTCGCCGTCCACGCGGCCGGCTTTCCGCGCTGGAAGCTGCGCCGGTACGACGACGCGGCTGCGGCGTCGGCGTCGGCCGTGGCTGCGGGCTCCGACGTGGCCGTGTACCGGGACCTGCACGACGCGCACGGCTCCGCCACGGTGCTGTCGAACCGGCGCGAGGGCACCCTTGAGGTCACCGTCCCTCCCCCGGCCCCGGACCCGGACCCCGCAGTGTCGCCGTGGGAGGGGATGTCCGGCGCCACGGTATGGGTGGGCGACCACATCGTCGGAGTGCTGGCCAAGCACCACCCGAACGACGGGCTCAGCCGGCTGGCGGCCGCCCGGGTTGGCCGCTGCCTCGACCGGCTGGCCGCCGATGAACGCGCCCGGCTGGGCGAGCTGCTCGGCCTGCCGGTCAACGAGCTGCCGGACGTCGTGCCCAGGCCGGCCGGGTACCTGGTCCGGTCGGCATATCGGGAGCAGGTTCGCGACATCGCGCCGTACGACGGGCTGCGGGACCGCGAGGAGGAGCTGGCGGAGCTCACCCGGTTCTGCGCCGGCGACACGCCGTACCTGTGGTGGCAGGCCGGGCCGTGGGCGGGCAAGAGCGCGCTGATGTCGTCGTTCGTGCTGGAGCCGCCGGCCGGGGTCGACGTGGTGTCGTTCTTCGTGACCGGGCGGCTGGCCGGCCAGGCCGACAGCGACGCGTTCACCAGCGCGCTGCTCGACCAGCTTGCCGCGCTCCGCAACGAGGATGTCTCGCCGCTGCTGGCCCAGCCGGCGGCGCGTGACGCGCATCGACGGCGGCTGTTGCGGGAGGCCGCCGAGGCGGCCCAGCGGGCCGGCCGCCGGCTGGTGCTGGTCGTCGATGGCTTGGACGAGGACATCAACACCGTGCCCGGCCCCGGGACGAACAGCATCGCCTCGCTGCTGCCGAGGCGGACGCCGGACGGGCTGCGGGTCATCGTCGCGAGCCGGCCGCACCCGCCCATCCCCCTAGACGTGGACCTGGACCATCCGTTGCGGACCTGCCATCGGCGATGGCTGGACGACTCGCCGCATGCCCGGGCGATCGCGCCCCAGGCGAAGCAGGAGCTGAGCAAGCTGCTGCTGGCGGGAGAAACGCTGCAGCGAGACGTGCTGGGCTCATCACCGCCTCTGCTGGTGGTCTGACCCAGGCGGAGCTGGAGGAGCTGACTGGGCAGCCGCCGTACCTGGTCGTGCGGCTGCTGGGCGGGGTCTTCGGCCGCAGCGTCCGGAGCCGGGCCAGCGACTGGGGTACGCGCGGTGGCCCGCAGCGGGTATACCTGTTCGCGCACGAGACACTGCGGATTACGGCGACCGAGCAGCTCGGCCCAGCGCTACTGGCCAGCTTCCGGGAGCGCCTGCATGCCTGGGCTGACCGGTACCGGCATGATGGCTGGCCGAGCGGTACGCCGCTGTACCTCCTGCGCGGCTACCCGAGCATGCTGGAAGCCGAACGGGACGTCGCCCGCCTGGTCGTGTGCGCGACCGACCAGCAGCGGCACGATCGGATGCTGGACATCAGTGGCGGGGACGCTGCCGCGATCGGCGAGATCCGCGCCGCTCAGGATTTGATCCTGCAACAGCAAGACCCCGACCTGCTGTCGATGGCGCGGCTGGCGATCCAGCACGGCAGGCTCAGCGAGCGCAACGCCAACATCCCCACCAACCTGCCGGCCGTCTGGGCCAGACTCGGCCACATCAGCCGCGCAGAGTCATTGGCTCGCAGCATCACCGACCCGGGCCGGCAGGCGTGGGCGCTGGCCGGCCTGGCCCAGGCCACCGCCGCAACCGGCGACCTGGACCGGGCCGAGACCACCGCCCACGCCATCACCCACCCGTACCAGCAGGCGCGGGCACTGGCCGACCTGGCCCAGGCCACCGCCGCCACCGGCGACCTGGGCCGGGCACGGAGGCTGACCACCGCCGCCGAGACCACCGCCCACGCCATCACCCACCCGTACCAGCAGGCGCAGGCGCTGGCCGGCCTGGCCCAGGCCACCGCCGCAACCGGCGACCTGGACCGGGCCGAGACCACCGCCCACGCCA
>DATILL010000028.1:0-53883 GCA_035476575.1 Mycobacteriales bacterium | reverse complement strand
GGCGCGCAGGCCGGGCAGGTGAGCGAGCAAGGTGGCCGCCGCTCGGGGCGGCGACCACCACGACCCGCCCGGCCAGCGCGGCGGCCAGCCGCGGGGCGACGCTAGGCCAGGGCGAGCGCGTGCCGGTGTGCCAGGTCAGCCGCTCCCCCGCCGCGATCCCGTCCGGCACGTACAGCACGCACACCTGCGTGACCGCACGGCCACCTCCGCCCCGGCACCCAGGCACAGCCCGACCACGGCCACCCCCGAGCCCGACAACCCCGCCTCGCGGGCCATCGGGCAGACCACCCCAGGTCGTCGAACGGCGGCGGCGGGACATCGCCCAGGCCTGGGAAAGGTCGGGGACATGATGACGGCATGACGTGTCACTCCAATCCGTCGTAGTAACTGGTGGTGGGAGATGCCCCAAACCGAGTGGTGGCGAAGCGCCGCGACCGCCCGCCGCTCCTGCCCTCGACCAACTCACCGAGTGTCAGCCCCGGACAGGTCCGCGCGTCGCCGCCGGGACGGCGACGCCAGCCACCACGTTGCCTCCCGCCAATCCACCGGCAGGGGTAGCGTGTCGTCTCCGTCCGGAGCGCAGTCCTGCACTGGTCGGCGACTTGGGCGTGACGCGACGGGTCGTGGGCGGGTCGCGACGGTAGAGCGGCCATGTTCGGCGACGCTAGGAGCAGGCCAGGCGGCGGCTTGTCCTAGCGGGACAAACTAGCCGGTAGTCACCCGGCCGGGTGAAGCCCGATGCGGTAGGCGAGGCCGCGCAGCTCCCGGCCGTCGCTGCTGGTGCGCGCCACCCTGGGCAGCAACGCCGAGACGGTCTCGCGGACCAGTGGCTTGTTGCGGATGAGCTGGGGCGCGATCTTCTCGGCGTGCACCAGGGCTTGAACGCTCTGCTCGCGGGTGCTCGGCTCGCAGGCCAGCGCCCGGCCGAGGTCGGACCAGTAGATCCCTGCCGGTCGGGCGCGGGGATCGTTTCGGGGTGCCGCCACGACCCTCGCATACTGGTGGGGTCGGTTTGCTGCCCGGTGCTGTACGCGCGCAGGTACGCGGCGTAGGCGAGCCACTGCGGGTCGCCCAGCTCCTCGGCAACGGCGCGGGCGTGCCGGGCGGCCAGCCGTCCACGCCGCCGAGGTTCTTGGTGGTGCAGGTCGCCGCGTAGTAGGCGTACATCAGTGCGACCAGGGCGTCCCGGCGGTGGTCGGGATCGTGCAGGTAGGTTGCGTGCAGCTCGACCAGCAGCCCCGGCAGGATCGCGCCCTGGCCGGCATAGTCCGCCCGCAGGTCGACGTTGAGGCGGCGAACCTCGGCGACCAGCAGCGGCCACGGCCGCGGCATCACCTCGGGGTCCAAGCCGAGCTCGAGTTCGTCCAGCGCCACCCGGACCTCGTTGAGCGCGGCCCGGCCAGCGGCGGAGACCGGATCGGTCGGCAGGTAGGGCCGGCCGGACAGCTCGGCGGGGCTGACCCGCAACGCCCGGGCCAGGGCTTCCAGGGTGCTGGTCCGGGTGACCGGCTTCTCACCCCGCTCGATCTTGCCCAGGTAGCCATAGGACAACCCGGACAGGTCCGCGACGACCTGCAGGCTCAGGTCCCGCCAGGACCGGATCTCGCGAAGTCGGCGACCGATCTCGTGCCCTGCCGGCTCGACTATCGGACCGTGGACAGGCCGAGCCGCCGCATGCCCTGTCTCCCGGACCGCCGGGGGCGGCTCAGCTCCTCTCGGTGCCTCGGCCGCGGGATCGCGCTCATCCGCTTCCACGAGTCACCTCCCTCATACCGGCGCACCGCATACCATCCGACGAGACGACCGACCGATACGCCACCCCTGATCATGCCAGGCTGGCCGGTCCACGCACCGCGCTGGGCGCGACCGCTCAGGTCAGGTCGGCGCCGTACCCGGTCGCGAACGCCATCGCCTGCCCGACGTCCAGCTTCGCGCCAGTCACGTCGAGGCTGCGCCAGTCGACGCCGTGGGTCCGGGCGCCGCGCAGGTCCGCCCCCGTCAGCCGGGCGTAGGCCAGGTCGGCGTCGCGGAACACCGCCCTGCGCAGGTCCGCGTCGGTCAGGTCGGCCTCGCGCAGCCGGACGCCGGAGAGGTCGACGCCGGCCAGCCCAGCGCCGCGTGTCGCTCCGGTCAGGCTTGGGTCAGGCGGGGCCGGGCGACGACCCCGAACCCGACCCGAAACCGCGGACCTCCCTGGCATTGGACACGCGGCCCAACTTCGCGAGCGCCTGCACGCAGACCTGGCCTAGCGTTGCCGGGTCTCCTCGGTGACCCACGACAGGTAGTCAGCCCCGCCGCTCACAACTGGCGTGGCGATGATCTCCGGCACGTCGTAGCTGTGCGCCTGGCGAATGACGGTCTCAAGGGCGTCGTAGCGCTCGGTGGTTGTCTTCATGAGTACCTGCCACTCCTCGGCCGTCTCTACCTTGCCCTCCCACCAGTAGGTGCTGGTGATCGGCCCGACAATCTGGGCACAGGCGGCAGCGCGCGCCTCGACCACGGCTCGGGCGATCTGCTCGGCGGCTTGCCGGGAGTCGGTCGTGGTCAGGACTTGCAGGTGGTTGGGCATCGGAGTCTCCCAGACGTTGGCGGGTCGGCGTAGGGCTGCCTGGCCGTGGTGGTTCCAGACCGGTGCGTGCACCGATCTCCACAGCGGCACGACGGGCGGCCATCTCGGCGCAACTGTCCGCGAGAGCGTCAAGGTGATGCATAGCCCGGACCCACTTCACGTGGTCATCCTGCCTCCACCTGGACAGACTCGGGCCCGGTCTGAGGGCGGTAACCGCACTTCTCCGTGCTTGGTCGGCTGCCAGCGGTATCAGGGCGTCCTGCTCGGGCTCCTGCAAGCAGGTTGATTGGAAGCGAAGGTGATCACAATGGATGACCCACCGGCTCCACACGACTCAGAGGTGGCAGTAACGACAGAGCCGCCACTACCCCGCCTGCCGGAGACTGACCGGTCCGAGTACCGCTTCGCGGACTTCGAGACCGAGGTCGTCCCGCGCTCTGGGCAGCCCGCCCGGCACAGCACCATGCTTGGCGGAACCCGGCGGCGCTGCCAATGGGCACGGCCTCGGCAGCGGACCGTCCGCTGACTTGGACGGCCCGTGTGGCATCCACCGACAACGTTCGGGCCCCCGGCGGACAGGTCCTGGGCCGGCTGGTCCAGGACCTCGTCGCCGACGAACGCGCCAGCAAGGCTTCGGTCGAGTCGCGCGCTGCCGGCCTCATCACGGCCGCCGGCAGCCTGGTCACCGTTCTGTTTGCCATTGCCGCGTTTGTGACCAGCCGGGTGGGGTACGTGCTGCCCGTCCCCGCCCGCTGGCTGCTCGTCGGGGCACTCACCTCGTTGCTGGCCGCATCCGTGGCAGCCATCGTCGTCAACCTCCCCGCTGGCCAACACGAGATCAGGGCAGACGACCTGCTCGGCAGGATCCACCGCGACGAAGACTGGAACGCCCGGGAAGACGACGTGGAGCTTGCCCTCGCCAAGGCACTGGCCGGGCAGCTCGTCCGAGCACGCCAGGTCAACCGAGCCAAGGCGCGACTGCTCGCCTACGCGATCTTCGGCGAAGTCAGTGGCATCGCCTTCATCGGTGCCGCGGTCAGCGTCATCCTCGCCACACCCGTGCACTGACCAGCCAGCCCCCGCAGACATCCACAGCTCAGCTCGCCGCCGTCGATCTGGATCCCGCAGCTCACTCAGGCACTCAGGCACTCAGTATCAAGGTAGCTGTCACCGGCCGCGGATCCGATGCTGACGTGGTTGTCACAAGATCGAGTGACCTCACTCAGCGGCATGACGGCGCGTTCGCGCTAGGACGCTATATCCAGAAATAGGTGTTTCGTCGCGTGACGCGCACATTTCGGAGCCGATGTATCTGGCCCCACCCCGGCTGCACCGCTGTGTAGTAGCACGATCGTCCAAGGACCGATCGTGCGTCGTCCGCATATGAGGATCGGAGCCGCTATGCCGCCGACCGTAGACATCAACGGGCACGATCAGCTTGTCGACCTGGTCAGGACCGAGTTCCGCACCAAGCCTGTCCGCGAGCTGCTGAACCTCTCCCCGAAGGCCCTGCTCGGCGTCACCGACGGCGCCACCGCGGCCCTCACGCTGCTGGAGATCGGCACGGTCTTCGACCTCGCCACGTCCGCGGTGTTCGACGCGGCGGCCAAGCTGGTGGGCGCCGGCACGGACCTGAAAAGCGCGCTCTACCAGCACGGCAGCCCGACCGCGGACCTGGTGCGCGAGGCGGACGCCGCCGGCAAGGCCGTTTCCGAGCTGCAGTTCCTGCCGGTCCACGTGCTGCAGGCCATACCGGACGCCGCGGTGGTCCCGGTCCGCGACGGCCTGGACGCGCAGACGGTGCGCGACCTCGCGCTGTACCCGCCGTACCGGGCGGCGCTGCGCCTGCTGACCGCGGCGTACTTTCCGGAGAACACGGTGGGCTACGACCCGGAACAGCCGCCGGACCTGCTGCCCAAGAGCGGCGAGTACCCCACGGAGCGGGTGCAGTACTCCACCCTGCTGCTCGACACGATCCCGCTCAACGAGAACGAGCAGCTGGTCGACGTGACCGGGCTCGGGTTCAAGCCGATCGACCTGCAGGTGCTGGCGAGGGCGGACGCGGGGTTCAAGCGGACCGCGTTCGGCGCGCTGCTGACGTTCAACCAGTCCTGGTTCGCGCAGGGGGTCACGCTCGGCCAGCTCCTGCACGGCACGTCCCTCGCCCCTGGCGAGAGCACGAGGATCGCGGTCGTCGACTGGTCCCGCCGCAGCCGCGCCGGCGAGACCGAGATCATCAACGAGACCGACGACCTGACGAACGACCAGTCGCGCAACCGGTCGATCAGCGAGGTCACCAAGGCCGTCGCGAACGAGGCACAGGGCGGCTTCTCCGAGTCGAACGTCAACAGCCACTCAACCCAGTCCGGCACGTCGTCGGCGGCGGAGATCAGCGCGCCGCTCGGCGGGCTGTTCGGCGGTCCGAGCGGGTCCGTCGGGCACACCAGCAGCGAGGCGAGCAGCCAGTCCAACGCCGACAGCTACTCGACGTCGTGGGGCCACCGGAACATCGCCAGCGCGATGAACCAGCAGATCAACGACCGGACGCACCAGCACGCGCACAGCAACCGCAGCCGCCGCGCGTCCGTCGTCAAGGAGGTGTCGCAGAGCGAGCACGAGGGCGTCAGCACCCGGGTCCTGGCGAACTACAACCACATGCACGCGCTGACCATCCAGTACTACGAGGTCGTGCAGGTCTACCGGGTCGAGGTGTCCGTGGTGAAGGCAGATCGGGTGGTGTTCATCCCGGTCGCGCTGGCCGATCTCACCAACGACGCGATCATTCGGCGGTTCCAGGGCGTGCTGACCAGGGCGGCGCTCTCGTACGGCATCGCCGAGGCGCTGCGCAACCTCGACGTGCTCGAGATCGCCCCGGAGACGGAGAGCCACTTCTCGTTGCTCGGCAGCAGCCTCGCGGCGTTCACGTCCGACGTGCTGAGGACGCGCACCACGTTGGCGGCGCTGAGCGTGGGCAGGATGGCGGCGGGCAAGGACACCGACAAGACCACGAAGGGCGAGGCGCTCGAGGCCGGCGCGGCCACGGCCCTGGCAGCCGGGTCGGTGAAGCCAAGCGCCGCGATGTCGGTGCTCCAGGTGATGAACGACCAGCTATGGACCCCGGCCCAGACCTCGCGGCTGTCCGGGCTGCTGAACCTGAACGTGCTACGCCCGTTGACGAACTCTCTCTACCTGCCGACAGACGTGCTGGTCGAGGGCGGTGCCGTGGAGAGCGCCGGGGCCGACGTCAAGATCGTGTTCCGGGACCTCAACGGCGCCAAGATCACCACTGTCGGGCCAGACTCGCCGGTGCCGATGAGCCAGGTCGGGCGGATCGCGGTCACCGGGTCGAGCACCGAACGCGACATCGACGCCACCGTGACGCTCACCCTGAACCGCAACGGGGTTCGGTTCCCCGTCGAGCTGCCCACCATCCGGATCCGGAAGGGCAAAGCTGGTCAGACCCCGGTCGTCCAGGTCAAGCCCGGCGGCGTGAACGTCAACCTCAAGCAGCACCTGATGGACAACCGGATGCACTACAGCCAGGCGATCTACCGGTCGCTGGACGCGACGCAGATCGCACTCCTGCTGTCCGGGTACGGGATCGAGGTCGGTGACCAGATGGTGCCGGTCGCGCAGGTTGTCGACCCGCGCCCGGTTCGCTACATCGGCAACTACCTCGCGTTCCGGATGAACAGTGACCCCGCCAACGACGAGACCTGGGCGGAGTGGCTCAAGGACCGCGGCATCACCATCGGCGCGGCCAAGGAGGACATCGTCCCGCTGGCCACCGGCGGCACCTTCGCCGAGGCCGTGCTCGGCAGGAGCAACTGCGCGGAGAAGCTGGACATCACCCGGTTCTGGAACTGGCAGGACTCGCCGATCCCGATCCAGCCCAGCGACATCGCCGCGATCCAGACCGGCTCCCGGGCCACCCCGGAGGACGTCAAGCCGGGACAGCTCAGCAACCCGATCATCAACATCACCGCGCCGACCAGCCTGCCCGACCCGATGGGCACCGCGGCGGTGCTCGCGGCGATCCAGAACGGCAACATGTTCCGCGACATGAGCGGCCTGCAGGCCACGATCGGACTTGCCCAGGCAGCCTTGCAGGCCACCTCCGCCGGTGCTGCCACCGCCGGGCAGCAGGCAGGCGAAAACATGAACAACCTGCTTAAGGCCAACACCGAGCGGCAGCGCATCGCGGCCGAGATGGTCACCGACCTGGCCAGGACGGCCGCGTCGGCGTACACCGGCGGGGCGCTGGGTGGCGGTGGCGGCCACGGCGGCGGGGGCAGCCACTCGCAGGACGGTGCGAAGATCAACTACTTCGACCGGACGCAGGGGCAGGGCGCGGCCGGCGGCTCGGGACCCGGATCGGGCGGCAGCGCCACGCCGGTCCAGGGAGGAGGCCACAGCGGCGGGGGCAACGGTTCCGCGGCGGGTGGCAACGGCTCGGGGCCCGGCAGCGGCGGCTACTCGCAGAACCCGGCGGCGCTCGCCGCGACCTGGGGCGACAGCCAGTCGCCGTCCGGGCTGGTCGAGAAGCTCGTCGACAAGGTGGGCGGTGCCCTCGGCGGGGACGGCGACGCGTCCAGCCCACTGACCTTCCGGAAGGCGTGGCCGAAGCTCGACGAGAACACGGTGCTCACCCGGATCAAGGCGCTGGCCGGCAACGCCAACCTGTTCAACCAGGCCGGGATCGGGCTGTGCACCGCGGCGGCGTTCTACCACCACGCCATCCAGCGCAAGCCCGCCGAGTTCAAGCTCTTCGCCGACGCGCTCTATGGCGGCGGCATCGGCTTCCTCGGCGACCTGAAGGTCGCGCCTGGCTGGGACCTGCGCAACGCCGACTACGGGAAGCTGCTCGCCAAGCACGACATGCCGCCGCAGGCCGACTGGATGCTGATGTCCGCGCTGCGCGACAGCGAGAACTGGTTCTTTGACTACGAGGGCGCGCCCGACGAGTCCGTCGCGATCTACTCCTCGGCCAAGGAGATGAAGGACTGGTACATCAAGACCGGGTTCTACACCTCGGTCACGTTCGACGACGACACCAGCCCGGCCAAGATCAAGGCGATCAGCAAGACGAACAACAACCACATCGTGCTGTGGATCAAGACCGCTCTGCTGCAGTCGAGCAAGGGGAAGCACGTGATCCCCCTTGAGGGCCCAATCACCGTGGACGAGGCCAACGACAAGGTGTCGTTCCAGTACTGGAGCTGGGCCAGCGATCCGGTCAAGACCTTCACCGGCTCGTGGACCGCGCTCAAGGCGAACTACCTCGGCGTGGTCACGGCGACGTTCTGACCGGGCGGGGCACTGGTCACCTCCGCGCGGGTGGTGACCAGTGCCCCGGCGCCCGGACCGAGCCGTGAGTACGGCGTCAGCCGTAGTGGACGAGGCTGCCCTGCGGCGCGTGCAGCACCCAGACTCCCCCCGGCCGCAGCAGCAGCGGCTGCCCCTGCTCGTCTAGATACTCGGTGGCAGCGCTGGCCTGCGTCCGCCGCCAGCGTCCGGCGATCACCTTGCCGTCGCGGAAGAGCAGCACCGCCCCGCTCCCGACGGTGTGCGTGTACTGGGCCGGGTTGCCGACCACGTCCACGTCCGTGCGGTCCACAGTGACCGGGCAGAGCTGCACCAGCACGTTCGGCGTCGCCAGCGGCCGGCCGCCGGCCTCCCGCACCGGACCGCCGTCCGCGGTCTGGTCGAACACGTGATGCGGCCCGTCCCACGCAAAGCTGACCAGCGTGCCGCCCATCCGCACCGCAAGCCGGCTCGCCCGGCGGGCCGCGCTCAGCCGAGGGTCGCCCAAGGCCCAACGGAACCCCACGTCCCGCACCCCACCCGCTCTCGGCAACGCCCTGGCCAGCAGGTACAGGTCGACCATCAGGTTGTGCGGCGCCGGCCGCCCGGCAAGCCGCCGGTACGCCCCCGCATGCGCGTACGTCGAACCGTCCACCAGCGGCGAGCGGCGAAAGTGCGCCACCACGCCAGCGGCCCCGCCGGAGAACGCCAGAACAATCGGACCGTAGTGCGCCAGCAGCTCGGGGTCGGAGCTGCGCACGCTGCGTACCGGCCCCACTGTCCGCGGCCGCCGGCTGGCGTAGACCGCCACCAGCCGGGTCAGCCCGCCCTCGACCATCTCGACATACACCACGTCCGCCCCGGCCAGCCCCACCTGCGGCCGCGCCGCCGCCACGTTGTCGATCTTGACCGCGATGACCGGTCCGCCGGGCGGCGCCCCCGTCCCGGTGAGGGGGTTCGTCGGGTTGGGCTCCGGGCGCGGCACCGGCGTCGACGTCGGGCCAGCCGAGGGGCCGCTCCCCCGCGCTCCGCCAGACCCCCACGAACAGCCGCAACCCTCACCCACGACCGCCACTACCAACAGCGCGGACAGCAGCAGCACGGTACGACGCCCGGCGGAGATCCGCATTTCCCCCATACCAGAAGCCTAAAAGCCAGCCAGCAGCTCGCTATTAGCCCGCAGGTGTGGTCCACGGTCCACGCACCGGGCGAGTCCACACTGGGCGGTGCCGGTCGAGTCAGCGGTTCCCGACGTGGACCTGAGGGGTCCGCCCTCCCCAGGGCATGACCTGCTCAAGCCGCGCGGCGACCCGGAACAGCAGGTCCTCGCGACCGTACGGGGCCACAAGCTGCACGCCAATCGGCAGCCCGCCCTCGCTCTGCCCCAGCGGCAGGCTGATCGCCGGCTGCCCGGAGACGTTGAACAACACGGTGAACGGCCCGTAGTCGAAGAGCGACCGCAGCCAGCTTGTCACGGTGTGGCCGGGGTCGTCGTACCGCAGGGTGCCGTGCGGCGCGGGAAGCTGCCCCAGGGTCGGCGTGACCAGCAGGTCATACTCGGTGAAGAACCCACCCACCGACCGGCTCACCCGGTTCTGCGCGTCCAGCCCGGCCATCAGCTCCAGCGCGCTGAGATCCTTCATCTCCGCCAGGACCTGCCGGGAGACGGCCTCCAGCCTGGTCGGGTCCGGTGCTCGCGGCGCCATGAGGAACGGCGCGGCGATCGCGGCAAGCTCGGCCCGGGTTGCCCGCAGGACGGCGTCCCAGTCGACGGCCGGGCTCGCGTCGGTGACGTCGTGCCCGAACTCGGCCAGTACGTCGCCGACCGCGACCGCCGCCGCGGCCACCTCGCGGTCTACCGCCACCCCCGACCAGGCCCGCGTGGTCACCGCCACCCGCAGCCGGCCCGGGTCAGCCCCCAGCTCGTCGGCGTACCGACCCAGCGGGGGTGGCGCGGTGTACTTGTCGCCGACGCCCGGCCCCTGGACGGCGTCCAGAAAGTGGGCGGTGTCGCGGACGGTGCGGGACAGCCCGAGCTCGTACGCCATCCCGAACATCGGCTCCCCCAGGTCGGGCCCGCACGGCGTGCGACCCCGGCTCGGCTTGAGCCCGACCAACCCGCAACACGACGCCGGGATCCGCAGCGAGCCAGCCCCGTCACCGCCGTGCGCGAGAGGCACCGCACCGGCCGCGACGAGCGCGGCGGCGCCACCGCTGGACCCGCCCACGCCCTGCGCCAGGTCCCACGGGTTGCGGGTCGGCCCGTGCTTGACCGACTCGGTGGAGAAGCTGATCGTCATCTCCGGCACGGTGGTCAGGCCCAGGGTGACCAGGCCGGCGGCCCGGAACCGGGTCATCAGCTCACTGTCGTGCTGCGCCACAAGACCCTGCAGGCTCCGGCTGCCCAGCGCGAACGGCACCCCCTCCGCCACCGGCCCGAGATCCTTGATCAGGAACGGCACCCCGGCCAGCGGCCCGTCCTCGGCGTGGTCGAGGGCCGGCGAGAACACCGGCAGCGCAAGGCCGTTGACCTGCGCGTTCGCCACGTCGAGGGCCTGCCGGGCGGCAACCTCGACCTCGGCGGCGGTCACCTCACCCGCCGCGATCAGGGCGCGGAGCCCTACGGCGTCGTACCGCGCGTACTCGCGGACCTCCACTGGCCTTCCTCCTTCGAGCTCCTCACCGGCAGTGAAGCTGTCCGGAAGCGACGCGTCTTGATCAGGCTGCATCAGCCCAGGTCAGCGTCTTGATCATTTCCGGGGTCAACCGGGGTGCCGAACAGCTTCACTGATCTTGTGGCCAATTAACCACGAGATCAGTGATCCAACGGCGGACAGGTCCCGCTCGCCGCCGGATCCTCACCGGCCGGGCTGCCACAATCCGGTCGGCAACCTCCAGCGCTGCCACGATGCGCGAACGTTCCGCGCTCGCCATCGGGCAGCCGCTGTCGGGGCTCCCACGGCCGACGAGAGCGGCGGGCGCGGCCTGCATGTGTGGGCTGCTTCGGTCACCATATGCTTCGCGGGTTTCTAGCTGCTGTACGCGGGTTTCTGGCTGCCGCGCCAGTCGCCTTCGGCGACTAGCGTGCCACCGGGACTACCGTGGGAACTCGCCGCTGTGCTGGTCGAAGTTTCTCGCCTTCCTCGTTCATCCCTCACGCCGAACTACTGTGGGCGCTCGCCGCTGTACTCACCGAAGTTTCTCATCTTTTTCTCCGACCCTCGGGTTAGCGGGGTGGTTCTGTCGGTGGCTCCGTTTATTCTTCTCCTATGTCGAACGCGGTCGCCCTGGTCGAGCAGGTCTCTGCTCTGCTTAACCTGTGTGGTGGCGTCGACTGGTCGTCGCTTTCCGACTCCGAGGTTGACGAGGTGCTGGTGCGGGGGTTCCGGCAGGTCGGGCGGTTCACCGGCAGCGTGCTGCTGCCGTTGGTGCGGGAGGCCGAGGCGCGAGGTCTTGCGTCCGCGCATGACGCGCCGGACACGCGGGCGTGGCTGCGGGGCTCGTTGAACGTGCGGCCCGGTGAGGCGGGGCGGCTGCTCCGGCTGGCCCGCGCGCTGGACGGCGACCTGCCGGAGACGGCGGCGGCGCTGGCTGATGGGGCGGTCAGCGTCGATCACGCGCAGGTGATCGCGGAGGCGATGCGGGCACTGCAGGCCGAGATCCCGACCGGCGTCCGGGCCGCCGCCGAGCGGGAGCTGGTCGAGCGCAGCGCCACCCTCGACCCGGCTGCGATCGCGCTGCTGGGGCGCCGCGTGTTGGACGTGGTGGACCCCGACGGCAGCGCGGAGCTGCAGGCCCGGCAGGCCGAACGGGAGGCCGCCGAGGCATACAAGCGGCGGGACCTGCGGATCTCCCCCGCCGGCCCTGGGCTGAAACGGATCTGCGGGTTCCTGGACACCGAAGGCGCCGAGACGCTGCGGGTCGCCTTGGATCCGCTGGCCGCGCCCCCGTCCGGCCGACCCGGAGACCGGGGTGCGGGACGACCGCACCCACGGGCAACGGATGGCGGATGCGTTGGTGGATCTGGCCGACCGGTCCCTACGGATGGACGACCTGCCCGACAACGGCGGCGAACGCCCCACCGTCGTGGTGACGATGCCGTACGACAAGCTGGTCGCGGCGACCGGCGTGGGAGAGCTCGACAGCGGTGACATCCTGCCCGCCAGCCAGGTCCGGCGCCTCGCCTGCGACGCCCACATCATCCCCGCCGTCCTCGGCGGAGAAAGCCTGCCGCTGGACCTCGGCCGCGGCTCCCGGCACTACGTCGGCACGGCCCGCCGCGCCCTCATCCTCCGCGACCGCGGATGCGTCTTCCCCGGCTGCGACCGCCCCTACCAGTGGTGCCACTGCCACCACTGCGTCCACTGGGCCAACGGCGGCCGCACCGACCAGAGCAACGGCGTGCTCCTCTGCGGTTTTCACCACCGCGCCGTACACCACAACGGCTGGGACGTAAGAATAGCGAAAGATGGACTACCAGAGCTCCTACCACCACCATCAATCGACCCGGAACGCAAACCGATCCGGCACCACCGACACCGAAAACGAACCGCATGAAACAGGAGCGAGTGACTGCCGCGGGCGCCGGGCCGAAAGGCCCGGGCCGGGTCTCGGCCGGGCTGTCCCCGGAAATGCGGTGGGCGACCGCCGCACCGCCCACACCAAACCGACACCGCCTATACCAAACCCCGCGCCGGAACCCGTGGCCAGCCGGGTTGTGGCCGGGGTGACCAGCCGGAGAGGCCGGGATGGCCGGGGTGGCCAGCCGGGGTGGCCAGCCGGGGTGGCCAGCCGGGGGTGCCCGGCCGTCGTAGAGCGCGGCCAGGGGTGGTCGGTGGTCCATCGAGGAGCCCGATTTCCGCGTTCTCCTGGCAGAGTGAGCGTGACCGGAACTTCGACCCCCGAGCGGAGGACACGTTGGACGACACCCGCACGCCGACTGGCTCCGCGGCGGCCAGGCCGGTGCTGGTGACCGTGGACGACGACCCCGCGGTGTCCCGCGCGGTGGCACGTGACCTGCGCCGCCGGTACGGCGAGGACCACCGGGTGGTGCGGGCGGGCTCCGGCGCCGAGGCGCTGGAGGCGCTGCGGGAGGTCAAGCTGCGCGGCGGCCGGGTGGCCGTGCTGCTCGCGGACTACCGGATGCCGGAGATGAGCGGCATCGAGTTCCTCGAGGCGGCGATGGACCTGTTCCCCCGGGCCCGGCGCGCCCTGCTGACGGCCTACGCCGACACCGACGCGGCCATCGCCGCCATCAACGTCGTTGACGTCGACCACTACCTGCTCAAGCCGTGGGACCCACCGGAGGAGAAGCTCTACCCGGTGGTCGACGCGATGATCGAGGCATACGCCGCCCAGCCGGACATCGAGGTGGCCGAGACCAAGGTGATCGGGCACCGATGGTCGGCTCCGTCGTTCGCGATGCGCGACTTCCTGGCGCGCAACGCGGTGCCCTACCGGTGGTTCGCCGTGGACGAGCCGGAGGGTGGCCGGCTGCTGCAGGCCGCCGGCCTCGGCGCCGGCACGCTGCCCGTCGTCGTCACGCCAGACGGGACGGCGCTGGTGGCACCGTCCGCCGCCGAGCTCGCCGACGCCGTGGGCCTGTCCACCACGCCGGCCACCGACTTCTACGATCTCGTCATCGTCGGCGGCGGCCCCGCCGGGCTCGGCGCGGCGGTCTACGGCGCGTCGGAAGGGTTGCGCACGCTGCTGGTGGAACGCCAGGCGACCGGCGGCCAGGCCGGGCAGTCCTCACGGATCGAGAACTACCTGGGTTTCCCCGACGGGGTGTCCGGAGCGCAGCTCACCGACCGGGCCCGCCGCCAGGCCGCCAAGTTCGGCGCCGAGATCCTCACCACCCGCGATGTCACCGGGCTGCGGGCCAGTGGGTCGGCGCGGGCGATGTCCTTCGGTAGCGGCGGTGGGGTCACGGCCCACGCCGTCATCATCGCGACCGGTGTCGCCTACCGTGAGCTCGGCGCGCCGGGCGTCGCCGAGCTGTCGGGCCGCGGTGTTTACTACGGCTCGGCCGCGACCGAGGCCGCCGACTGCGCCAGCTGCGACGTGCTCATCGTGGGCGGCGCCAACTCCGCCGGCCAGGCGGCGCTGTTCTACTCGCGGGTGGCCAAGTCGGTGACCCTGCTGGTGCGCGGCGACTCCCTGGAGCGCAGCATGTCGCACTACCTCATCCAGCAGCTTCGCCGGACCGACACCATCTCGGTACGCTTGTGCACCGTCGTCAAGGAGGCCCACGGCGACAGCCACCTGGAGGCGGTGAGCCTGCGCCACCTGCCGTCCGGTGCCTCTGAGTGGGTCGAGGCGAGCCACCTGTTCGTCTTCATCGGCGCCCAGCCCTGCACGGACTGGCTTGCCGGCGTGCTCCACCGGGACGAGCGGGGCTTCCTGCTCACCGGGCCGGACCTGCTCCTCGACGGCAGGCGGCCGAGCGGCTGGCCGGTCGACCGCGACCCGTGGCTGCTGGAGGCCAGCATGCCCGGCGTGTTCGTCGCCGGAGACGTGCGGGCCGACTCGGTCAAGCGCGTCGCGTCAGCCGTCGGCGAGGGCGCCATGGCCGTGACGCTCGTACACCGCTACCTGGGCGCACCATGACCGTCATGGACGCCGCGGGGCGGCTGTCTCCCGACGAGCTGCGCACGCTGTTCCTCTTCGAGAAGCTGTCCGAGGAGCAGCTTCAGTGGCTCGCCGGGCACGGCTGGGTGGCCGAGCTGCCCACCGGTGCCACCGTCTTCGACGAGGGCACGCCAGCGGAGGTGTTCGTCATCCTGCTCAGCGGCGCCATCACGATGAGCCGCCGGGTCGGGCCGGACGATGTCGAGGTCGTCCGTACCGACCAGGTCGGCGTCTACGCGGGCGCCACCCAGGCCTACCTGAACGGCGACGAGTCCCACCTCTACACCGCAAGCCTGCGGGTGGTGAGCGACGCCCGCCTCTTCTGCCTGCACGGGGAGGACTTCGGGTGGGCGATGCGCACCTGGTTCCCGATGGCGATCCACCTGCTGGAGGGCCTGTTCCTCGGCATGCGCAGCTCCCAGCAGATCATCGGGCAGCGGCAGCAGCTCCTGGCCCTGGGGGCGCTGTCGGCCGGCCTCACCCATGAGCTGAACAACCCCGCCGCAGCCGCGGTGCGCGCCACGTCGGCGTTGCGGGACCGGGTGGCCGGCATGCGCCGCAAGCTGGCCATGCTCGCCCACGACGAGCTTGACCCGCGGCTGCTCGAGCTGCTGGTCGACGTTCAGGAGGAGGCGGTCCAAGCGGTGGCGCGGGCACCCACGCTGACCGCCGTACAGGAGTCCGAGCGTGAGGACCAGATCAGCGACTGGCTGGACGAGCGCGGCGTCCCCGGCGGCTGGGAGCTGGCGCCGATCTTCGTGGCCGCCGGGACGACCCCGCAGTTCCTGGACAAGCTCGCCGACCAAGCTCCCAGCGACATGCTCGAGGGTGCCCTACGGTGGCTGGCCTACACCCTGGAGACCGAGCTCCTTCTCGGCGAGATCACCGACTCGGTCACCCGTATCTCCACCCTGGTCGCGGCCGCCAAGCAGTACTCGAACATGGACCGCGCGCCGCACGAGCGGGTCGACATCCACGCCGGCCTCGACAGCACGCTGGTCATGCTCGCCGGCAAGCTCCAGCAGGTCGAGGTGGTCACCGACTACGACCGGTCCCTGCCGCCGGTGCCCGTTTACGCCGGCGAGCTCAACCAGGTCTGGACCAACCTGATCGACAACGCCGTCCAGGCCATGAACGGCCAGGGCACGCTCAGCGTCCGTACCTCCCTCGACGGCGACCGGGTGCGGGTCGAGATCGGCGACACCGGGCCGGGCGTGCCCCCGGCACTGCGGCAACGCATCTTCGAGCCGTTCTTCACCACCAAGCCGATCGGCCAGGGCACCGGGCTCGGCCTCGACATCTCCTACCGGATCGTGGTCGGGCGGCACGGCGGCGACCTGACCGTCGAGTCGCGGCCCGGCGACACCCGCTTCATCGTCCGGCTCCCCCTGACCGAGCGGAGCCAGCCCTGAGGCCTTGGCCCGTGACGGCGACCACCCGAACCGCGAACGCCAGCGGGAGCCGGGAGCCGGCTCGCACAAGCCGGCCCCAGCCATCGCCCATCACCGCCGTGACCGGTCAGCCCGCGAGGGGCCTGCCGGTCTCCAGCAGCGTCTTCAGGTCGCTGAGGATGTAGCTCCAGCCACCTCCGGCGTTGGGGACCGTGCCGGCGACCTGGGCCGCCGTGCTCGGCGCGCCGTCGACGTCGTGGGTGACGGTCAGCGTCGTGACACCGCTGTCGCCCTCCTCGATCTCCCACGTCAGGCGGGTGAACCCTTCTCCCAGCCAGCGGGCCCGCCACGTCTGGACGAGCCTGCGCGGCGGGTCCGCCTCGAGGACCTCACCGTCGACGACCACGTCCTCGCCGCCCATCGCCTTCATCTCCGCGGTGGCGAGCCCCCGGTACGCGCCGCCGGGGCGCAGCTCGTACTCGACCGGGCTGCCGTAGCCGTACCGCTGCGTCCACTCGGGCGTGGTGATGGCCTCCCAGATCGCCTCGGGCGTGGCCCTGATGTACACCCGGTAGACCTGAACAGTCCCGGTGGTCCCCGTCATGGTGGTCATGCTTCCTCCTCCAGCTCGGTCTTGAGGTCCGTGAGCGCCGACACCTGGCGCTCGGTGTACTTGTCGATCCACCGGTCGTGGATCAGCCGGATCGGCACCGGGTTCAGGAAGTGCAGCTTCTCCCGGCCGGACCGGCGCGTGACGACCAGGCCCGCGTCCTCCAGCACACGCAGGTGCTTCATCACGCCGAAGCGCGTCATCTCCAGCTCAGACTCCAGCTCGGTGAGCGTCCGGCCGTCACGCACGAAGAGCAGGTCGAGGAGGAAACGCCGCGTCCGGTCCGCGAGGGCCTTGAACACGCGGTCGTCGTCGGTCATAGGTCGAAAATAGGTGACCATATGGTCACTCGTCAAGAGCCGGAGGCGTTCACCGTCGTTCGGCGAGGTCCGCGCAGAATGGTGGCGGGCAGCCGCATCCCCGCCACCTCCGACGTACGAAGGGCCTACCTCGATGACGACGATGACCGACGGACCCGCCCACGCCACGGCAGAGACCACCATCGAGGCTCCCGCGGACGCCGTGTGGCAGGTGCTCACCGACTTCCCCCGCTGGCCGGAATGGAGCCCCGGCGTCACGGCCATGCACATCGACGGGCCGGTGGCCGTCGGCACCACGTTCCGCTGGAGGTCCGGGCCGTCGAGGATCACCTCGACCATCACCGACGTCGACCCCGGGAGGTCCATCGCGTGGACCGGCCGCACGCTCGGCATCTCCGCCGTGCACCGCTGGGAGGTGGTCTCCGCCGGAGAGCGGACCGTCGTCCGGACCGAGGAGACCTGGCGCGGCCTCGTGCCGCGGCTGCTGCGAGCTCGCGCCCAGCGGATGCTCGAGACCTCGCTCCAGAGCGGGGTTGTCGCGCTCGGGAGCCAGGTCGTCACCCGACGCGCCGCACCTGGCTGAGGCTGGACGGACGCCCGACCCCAGGACCGGCCCCAGGACCTCAGGTCCTGGGGGGCGGGAAAGCCGCGAGATCCCTGATCCTCGGGTGGGAAAGCCGCGAGATCCCCGATCCTGGGACCCTTCATTCCCGCGACCAGCTCATTTTTGGCGATCTTGCCGACGTCGCCTTCGACGGCCGCCCCAGCGCCGGTCGCAGCAGACAGCCAACCATTTATTTACCGAAAGTTGACAGGCCCGACCGCGTTACGGCTATCAATGATAGTAGCGGATGTCCATTTTGGTTTTGCTGGTGTCTGTGGTGTCGGACGCATCGCCTGTGAGTGATACCCGAACGGGTATCTCCCGGATGCGGGCCGGGTGTTCTAGTGTGCTGGTGTCGTCCATCACGTTTTCCCCTCAGAAGGAGTTGCGATGACCAAACAGGATCTCGAGCTTGACGATGCCCATCTCGTCGTGGCAGAGAAGGGTACTGTGTGCTCGGCGTCGGCATTCAACCCGTACTCGTACGACTTTTACGGCGACGCTGAGGCGATCCTGCAGAACCTGGACGGCTCGGGGCTCGACCTCGCGGAACGTCGGATGTTCATGCTGACCGTGCAGAACGAGACCGACGCCGAGGTCAAGATCTACGAGCGGGTCGACGACAACAACTGGAGCGTGTCGACCTGGCGGGGCGACAACGCCGATGACCTACACCGAAACATTGGCGACATGTTGTTCCGCAACAAGGGTGTGTTCTGCACCGGGGAGCAGGCCAAGGGCGTCTTCGAGAAGATGGAGCTCGCGCTCGCGCCGGATGGGATCGTGCCGGCCCCTCACTCGCCGCGGGCGGCGTTCGGGCACCCGATCCGGGCGTACACCAAGGCTGGGTACGGGCGCGCCTCGGTGACCTGTTTCTGCTGACTCTGCCTTCCGTGTGACTCCATGTTCCGTGTGACTCCATGTTCCGTGTGAGCTCGGCGGCTATGATCCGACATGGCCGCCGAGCTCGTTTGTTCACCGCCCGGACCCGCCGCAGTAGGCGCTATGCGTGTGAGGAGGAAGGGGCATGCGGAGGTTCCGGCTCCTGCTGAGCCAGCCCGGCGTGTCGCGGCTCATGGCCGCTGCGGTGGTGACCCGGGCGTCGACCTCAGTGCTGAGCCTGTCCCTGTTGCTGGCGGCTCACGCGGCAACCGGCTCCTACGCTGTGGCCGGGCTGGTCCTGACCGGTCATGCGACCGCCCTGGCTCTCGCGGCCCCGATCAGCGGCCGCTGGGTCGACCGCCTGCATCCCCGCCCGGTGTTGCTGGCCTGCCTTGGGCTCCACCTGTTTGCCTACGCCGGCGTCCTGACGGCACTGGGCCTTCGGGCCTGGACGGGTGCGCTCGTCGGCTGTGCGGCATTGCTCGGTGCAAGCACGCCGCCTTCAAGTGCTGTCATTCGCGGCACCTGGCCGGCAGTCGTGCCATCCGATCGGCTGCCCACGGCGTACGCCCTGGACTCCGCGATCAACGAGGCGACGTTTGTCAGTGGCCCGCTCCTGGTCAGCGCCGTGGTGACGTTTGCCTCGCCGTACGTCCTTATCGTGCTGGCTGGCTCATGCACCCTGTTGGGCGTCGTGACGTTGGTCTTGACGCCGTCCCTGCGCCACAGCCGCCCCGCTCCGAGGGAAAAAAGCGCCGGTCCCCGACGGTGGCTGGGTCCACTCGCGGAACGCCAGGTGCGTCTCCTCCTGACCATGGCGGCGATGGGTGCGCTGTGCTACGGCGCTATGCAGATCGGTGCCGCGGCAACGGTGGCCCGAATCGGGGCAACCGGCTCGGTGGGCATTGTCGTGGGAGCAATGTCCGCGGGCGCTGTCCTCGGCGGTCTCGGCTACGGTTCCCGGCCGTGGCCTGGCAACCAGCGTTACCAGGTGGCCTTTCTGTATGTGGGCAGCGGCGCTCTGGTCGCCTGCGCCGCCATCGCTCCAGGCGTCACCGCGCTGGCACTTATCTTCGCGGCGGCCGGGTTGGTCGGCGGGCCCCGCGACTGTATCGAGCAGACGCTGCTCGCCGAGGCAAGCCCCCAGCAGTCTCGAACGGAGACCTTCGCCTGGCTCAACACGTTCATGTGGACCGGATACGGCGTCGGCACGGCTGTCGCCGGCCGTCTGGTCACCGAGTCGAACGCGAGCCAGCCATTCCTGATCGGCGCGGTCGCCTGTGCGGTGGCCACACTCGCCGCACTAGCGCTCAGGGCCAGGACCGGCGCGCCAACGCCGACGTCGGCCGATGACCGCCTCCCGGAGACCGCCGAAATCTAAGCCCGTGTGGTGACCACTCGGCGTTGTGGTGACCTCTTGTTGCCTCTGGAGCCCAAGAGGTCACCACTTGGGGTGGCGGAGCCCATGTGGTGGTGTGGCGGGTGCTCGTGGCCGCCGGGGTGATCTGCCGGCACCGGCGTTCGCCGCGGCGAAGGCGCAGTACGACCCACGGCGGGGTGCTCACCCCGGGACAGGCATCTTTCTCACCTGTTGACCGATCCGGGCCTGACGCCGCCGATCCGCCCCGCGAGGGTCCCGCCTTCGGGGTGCAGGTGGTCAGTCACCGAGCTCGGGATGATCTGGTTGTGCCGGCCGGACTGGAGGCCACGGTCCGCGCCGGCTGGCCTCGGTACTCAGCGTGTCCGGGTGGTCCGGGCCGAGCACGCGCTGGCGCCGGTCCCATGTGTCGTCCAGCACCTGCCGGGCGGCGTCGTGCTCGCCGACCGCGGCCAGCACCAGCCCCAGGTGGTGCGCCGAGGCCAGCGCCTCCCGGTGATCCGCGCCCAGCACCCGCCGCCGCCGGCCGGCCGTCTCCCGCAACACATCACGCGCCGCGTCGTGATCACCCACCGCCGCCAGCACCAGCCCCAGGTGGTGCGCCGAGGCCAGCGCCTCCGGGTGATCCGCGCCGAACACCCGTCGCCGCCGGCCGGCCGTCTCCCACAGCACGTTGCGCGCCGCGTCGTGATCGCCCACCACAGCCAGCGTCAGCCCCAGGTGGTGCGCCGAGGCCAGTGTCTGTGGGTGATCCGCGCCCAGCACCCGCCGTCGCCGGGTCAGGGCCTCCTCGAGCAGGTGCCGGGATTGCTGGTGATAGCCAAGGACGCGGAGGAGCTCGCCGAGATCGGTCGCTGACTCCAGGGTCTCGGCGGCATCAGGGCCGAGGGTCCGGCGCCGGCGGGCCAGCGTGTCCAGCAGCAGTTGCTGCGCGCTCTCGGTCTCCCTGAGCGCCGCCAGGGCGCCAGCCAGGTGCCCGGCCATCTGCAGCGCCTGCGGATGATCCGGCCCGGTGAGCTGCCGCTGCCGGTCGAGAGCGTCCGCGAGCACCTCCCGGGCGTCCTCGGGGCAGCCGAGCGCGGCCAACCCGGCGCCGCGGTGCATCGCCCACCGCAGCGTCTGCGGATGGTCCGGGCCGTGCGCCCGGTGCCGGCGCTGGTAGGTTGCCTCGGCTAGGTCGTAGCTCGCCTGCGGCTGGCCGGCCAGCCGCAGGTAGCGGCAGACGTGGTCGAGCAACCGCAAGAACGTCGCGGCTTCGGGGACGCCGGGGGTGATCGCCAGGGCGGCGGCCGCGGCGTCCACGTGCGAGGCGAGCGCGGCATACCGCAGCCAGCTCCGCGGCCAGCCGGGCTCACCCGGGTCGGCCGTACCGAGTAGGCGCAGCGCCCGGCCGAGCGCCAGCGCCCGCCGCTCCCCGGACAGGCTGGCGGCGATGACGGCGTGTACCCGGCTGTGGAGCTGGATGCTGGTGCCGTCCAGAGTGGCCAGCCCCAGCCCGGTGATGCTGGAGACAATCTCGCTGGTGGTCTCCGGGTCGCTGACGACCAGGCCGGGCACCGGCGCAGCGTCAGGTGCGGCCGGTGCGGCGGCGGTGAGGGGTACCGGCTCGGGGGCCAGCAGGGCTAGCTGGTCGAGCAGGTCGGTCGCGGCGGGGTCCAGCGCGGCGAGCTGGTCCAGCGTGACCACCACCGTGGCGGCCAGGCTGGCCGGCCCGTCGTCGGCCACCGCGCCGTGCCCGACCAGCCGCGGCAGGTACTCCTCAACCGCCATGCCGGTCTGGGCGAGGAATGCCGCCGCCTGCGCCACCGCCAGCGGCAGGTCGTCGAGGATCTCGGCGATCCGGGCCGCGGCCGGCTGGGCCAGCCACGGGCACCGGCGGCGGAGCAGGCCCATCGACTCGGCCCGGTTGAACCGCCCGACCGGTATCCGCTGGCCGGGCTGGCCGACCCTGGCATGCCGCGTGGTCACGATCAGCCGGCCGGACTCCGGCGGGCGCAGCCGGTCGAACTGCTCGGGGCCGGCCACGTCGTCGAGCACCAGCAGCCAGTCCGCCCGGCCGGCCAGCTCGGCGAACAGCGCCGGCAGGGCGGTCTGGCTGCCACCGGCGGTCGGTACGTCGAGCAGCACAGCCAGCTCCAGCAGGCCCGCCGCCCCGGTGGCGTGTGAGCTGGCATCCACCCACCACACCAGCTCGAACCGGTCGGCGTACCGCCAGGCGTACTCGATGGCTAAGTCGCTCTTGCCCAGGCCGCCCTCGCTCAGCTCGGCGGCCAGCACCACCGCGGCCGGCCGGGCCGCCGACAGCCGGGCGTGTAGCTGGTCCAGCAGGCTCTCCCTGCCGACAAAGAAGGGGTTGCGGTTCGTCACGTTCCACACCCGGGGCAGCCGGCCCGGGTAGCTGCTCCCCGCGGCGCCCGGGTAGGGCAGCGGCCTGGTCGGACGGCTCGGCCCGGCCACCGCTTCGAGCAGCCGTGCCCGCGCCGCCGGCTCGCTCAGGCCGACCAGCTCCGCCCGGATCAACGTCCGGTACAGCCGTGGGATCGCCTCGTCCGGGCAGGATCGGACCACGATCGGGACCAGCCAGCCGGGCTGGGCCTGCGCCGCGGCGAAGGACACCCGGTGCTCGAGCTGGGCCCACGTCCTGATGAAGTACTCCGGCGTCCACACCGCCAGCACCCGGTCTGCCCGATCCAGCGCCCGCTGCGTCGCGTCGATTACATCTATGCCGGCCGCCCAGTTCCACACGTCGAGTTCTACGGTGTAACCGGCGTCCTCCAGCTGTTGCGCGATCCAGGTCGCCCAGTCCTCATCGGTGCCGGCATGCGAGACGTAGAAGTCCACCGGCCTACCCGACGCGGACTCCCCAATCACCCCCCTACATTGCCACAGCCGGCCGGCGGCTACGAGCATGAACACGCGGTCTGCCGCCGAAGGCGTTTGCCGAACCCACCCGGTCTCGCCATATCGGTGGATGACGGTCGGCCGGGCGCAGGGTAGGCTACGATCGGGCCACCACGGAGGGTAACCGGATGGGTGACGAAGATCTCGACATAGACTCCAGCCTTATCGATCTGAGCGAGATCGATCTTATGCGTCTCACCACGCTCCGGGATTCGGCCTTGACACAGGCGCTTCGGCGGATCCTGCAGACTGCGGACAATCCGGATGAAATGACCTCTGCCTTCCAGCAGAGCATATGAGTGGAGACGCGCCGATGCCCCGCGCGCACGTTCGCCCACAATGGCAGGTGACCGACGATGCTGCCGCCGGGCACACCTCCGCGGAAAGCGGTAGCTGGCAGCCGGCACCGATTCGGCAGTTCGTCCTGAAAGTTTACAGCCGCTGCAACCTGGCCTGCGACTACTGCTACGTGTACCGCATGGCGGACCAGAGCTGGCAGGACCGCCCGCTGGCGATGAGCCGGGATGTGGTCCAGCTCGCCGCGGACCGCATTGCCGAGCACGCGCACACACACCGGCTACCGCGGGTCGGGGTCGTGTTACACGGCGGTGAACCGCTGCTCGCCGGCCCGGCATTCTTCGCCGAGACCGCCCGGACACTGCGCCAGCGGATACCGGCAGCCACCGCCGTGAGACTGACCGTACAGTCGAACGGGACTCTGATTACCGAGCCGCTGCTGAATGTGCTGGCCGAGCACGGGATCCGGGTCGCCGTCAGCCTGGACGGCGGGCAGGCCGCACAGGACCGGCATCGCCGGTACCCGAACGGCCGGGGCAGCCATGCCGATGTCGCCCGCGGCCTGGAGCTGCTGCGGTCGGACCCGTACCGGCATCTGTTCGCCGGCCTGCTCTGCACGGTCGACCTCGCCCACGATCCGGTCACCACGTACCGGGACCTGCTGCGGTTCGCCCCGCCGCGGATGGACTTCCTGCTGCCGCTGGGCAACTGGACGGCACCGCCCCCGGGCCGTAGCGGTGACCCCACCGGCACCCCATACGCCGATTGGCTGGGTGCGGTGTTCGACCAGTGGTACTCCGCACCAGAGCAGGAGACCGAGCTACGGCTGTTCCGCGAGATCATCCATCTGCTGCTCGGCGGTGTCAGCCATCTGGAGGGTCTCGGGCTGGCCGCCGCCAGCATCGCGGTGCTCGAAACGGATGGGTCCCTGGAACAGGTGGACGCGCTGAAGTCGACATTTTCCGGCGCCGCCGCCACCGGCCTCCACCTGGCCACCCACGCCATTGACCAGCTACTTCGCCATCCCGCTTTTCTGGACCGGCAGAGTGGCATTGCCGGACTCGCGGAAGAATGCCGGCAGTGCGCGGTCCTGGAGGTCTGCGGTGGCGGTTTCTACCCGCACCGCTACCGGGCCGGCGCCGGGTTCCGCAACAGGTCTGTCTACTGCCCGGATATGCTCGCGCTCATCCAGCGTATCCGGGCACAGGTAGCCCAGGATATTGGCCGGCTGGCCCGGATGGCGAGCTGATGCTCAGCACGCACCGCCTGCCGGGCAGCCAGTTCGATACGCTAGCCAGCGGCGCTGGAAGCCTTACCGGTGAGCTAGCGGCCGGTCGGTTGAGCAAATGTGTGCTGCAGGTTCTGGCAATACTCCGGGAGCTGCCGGAAAGAAATGTGGAGCCGGCGGTGGCCGACCACTTCGCCGCCAGCTTCCGGGCGCTGGCCGGGGTCAGGCAGCGGTCCCGGGCCGCTGCCGGCGCGGTGCTGGGCTACCCACACGTCAACGCCTGGTCCACGCACACGCTGCGCCGGCTGCGCACCGGCGTGGGGGACCCGCGGACGCTGGCCGACGACCTTGGTCACCTCGGCGCGATCACCGCGGCGGTTGCGTTGGCCGCCGGGGAAGGCTTCGACCTGACGCTGCGGGTACGGCTGGACGGCACTGTGATGATCCCGACATTCGGGCTGGCCCGGCTCGGCGTGCCGCCGGGGTGGTACCAGGCCCGGGCCGAGCCTGCCGGGCCCGGGTTCCGGGTAGATCTCGGCACCACCGTGGTCGAGGTGCCGGTGCGCAGCGCGACCACCGGCCCACACTGGTGGCCGGCCCGCCGGCTGGACAGCGAGCTGGACGGCCACCGGATCGCGGTCCGCCTCGACGACGTCGACCCATACCGGGACTGCAACCACATCGGCGCGGCACGCCGGGTACCCGACGCCGAGATGGGCGGCTGGCAGGCCGGGCTCGACCAGGCCTGGGCGATCCTGGTGCGCCGGCACAGGCCGCGCGCGGCGGCGCTGTCCGCCGGGGTCGCGGCGCTGGTCCCGCTCGAGCCGGTGGACGGGGTGGACGGGCGGAGCGCCTCGACCAGCGACGCCTGCGGCACGGTCGCGCTGACCAAGCCGGCGGACGGCCGGACGCTCGCCGTCACGCTGGTACACGAGTTCCAGCACTCCAAGCTGTCCGCGTTGCTCGACCTGGTGCGGCTGTACCGGGACGGCGGCGACGGCGCCTGCTACGCCCCCTGGCGCCAGGATCCGCGGCCGGTCACCGGCCTGCTGCAGGGCGCCTATGCCTACCTCGGGCTGGTCGACTACTGGCAGGACCAGCGGCTGGCCGAGGTCGGAGCGCACAGCCGGGTAGCGCATTTCGAGTTCACCCGGTGGCGGCACGCGGTGCGGCGGGTACTGCAGACCGTGGCCGCGTCCGGGCTGCTCACCGCCGCTGGAGAACGTTTCCTCGGCGGGATGCGCCAACGGCTGGCCGAGCTGCGGGCGCATCCCGCACCCATCGAGTCCGAGCGGCTGGCCCGGGACGCGCTTGCAGACCACTGGGTCCGGTGGCGGCTGCACAACCTGCAGCCGGACGAGGAACACCTCGCGGCGTGCGCCGCCGCCTGGCTGGCCGGCGCGCCGTGCCCGCCTGGCCGCCCTGGGCCAGCCACCGTGCGCACCGACCCGCGCCGGTGGGCGGCTGCCAACGCCCGGCTTGAGCTGACCTACCGGCGGCTGCGCGACCCGGGCCGCTTCGAGGCGCTGTGCACGGACCAGGCATGGCTGACGGTTGGCGTGCCCGGCGCCAGGCCGGCGGACGCGGCGTACGCGCTGGCCGACTACCCGACGGCGGCCGGGCTCTACCTCGGTGTACTCGCCGATGCTCCCGACGACACCTCCGACCGGGCCGACGCCTGGGCCGGCCTGGTGCTCGCGCACCGCAGGCTGCGCAGGTCAACCCGGCGCTTCCTCGTCGCGTACCCGGAGAGCCTGCACGCGTTGCACCGACGCATCGCCGCGGCAGCCGGCCAGCCACCGGACGCAGAGGCGTTGGCCGGCTGGCTGGACGGCGTACCGCACCCGGGCGTCAGCCGCCAACCCATCGCCGCCATCTGAGCCGCGCGGAGCCAGCCGAGCCCCGCGGCGCAGGGTAGCTCAGACGGCGCAGGGTAGCTCAGACCTCGGGCGGCTCGAAGTCGATCGTCAGCCGCTCGCCGCGCAACGCATCCTGCACGTCCGGGTGCTTCTCGCCGAGCGCGGCCAGGTACCGCTCACCGGTCTCCCGGGCCAGCGCGTCGGCCTCGGCATGCAGGCCCAGCGCCTGTAGGTCCAGCGCCAGGTTGGCGGCGCAGGCCAGCGTGTGCGGATGGTCCTGGCCCAGCACCGCCCGGAGCTGGCGCAGCGCCTTCTCCCCGAGGTCTCGGGCGGCCTGGGGGTCGCCCCGCTCGGCCGTCGTGGTGGCCAGGTTGGTCAGGCAGGTGAGTGTGTAGTGGCGGTTCGGGCCGATCGTCCGGGTCAGCCCGTCCAGGGCCTGCTCCAGCAGCGACTGGGCCAGGTCGAGGTGACCGCGCAGCCGCTCGACGATCGCCAGGTTCAGCGCGCAGCCGAAGGTGAACGGGTGCTCCTTACCCCAGACGTCCCCGTAGCGCTGCACCGTCTTCTCGATCCGCCCGACGGCCTCGTCGAACTCCCCGGCCAGCCGCTGCGCGTTGCCCAGGCTGATGGCGGCACCCAGCGACTCAGGGTGGGAGTCGCCGAGCACGTCCGCGTGGCTGCGGTACACCTGCTGGGCGAGTTCGAGCGAGTCCTGGAAGGCACCGACCTTGCGGAGCGCGACTGAGTAGTCCTTAGCCTGCAGCAGCACCCATGGGTGTTTCTCCGGCAGCGCCCGCTGGCCGGTGACGTCCAGGAACATCTGCCGGGCCTGCTCAGCGGTGCGTACCGCCGAGCCGTACTCGCCGGCCAGCCGCATGTCCCGGGCGATGGCGGCCAGCGAGGTGAGCACCCACGGGTTGTCGTCGCGGCCGTACAGGTCGCGCCGGTCCTGGTAGTTCTGCTCGTCGATCGCCCGGGCCCGGCGGTAGTCGCCGGTGAGGCAGCAGTCGATCGCGAGGTTGTGCGTCACCATGTACGTGTTGGGGTGATCCGGACCCAGCACCCGGCGGTGCCGTTCTAGCAGCTCCTCGTCCAGCAACAAAGCACCCGCGAAGTCACCGCGCGACCGCAGGTCCGCACCGTAGCCGTTGGTGGTGTGCAGGGTGTACTCGTCGTCCGGACCGAGCACCTCCTGTGCCCGGTCCAGGATGCCCTGCCGGATCTCGGCCGCCTCGCCGTACCGGCCGAGCGCCCACAGCACCATCGCCCGCTGGCCGAGCATGATGAGGACGTCACGGTCGACCTCGCCGATGTCGCCGCGCCGCTTCGATGCCCGGTCAATTTGGGTCAGGCAGGTGGTGTAGTCACCGACGAAATACAAGTAATCGATAACTTTCTGCACCAGCCGGCGCGCCTCGGCGTCCTGGCTCTCGGCAACCTCCGACGGCTCCAGGTGGGCCAGCAGCTCGTGGTACTTTGGCCAGTTTTCTGGCTCCTCCGGATCGCCGGGGTCAGCCGCGGCCAGGAGCAGGTGCACCTCGTGCCGGACGATTTCCTTCTCATCCTCGGCTAGCTCATCGCGCAACAGTTTCTGGATGAGCCGGTGGACCTGAATGGTCTTCCGGTTGTTGTCGATCCGGGCCAACGCGTAGCGGCCCAGCTCGCGCATCGCGCGGCTGACGATGATGGGGTCGCCGAGCGCCTCCCGCAGCGGCGAGTCCAGCACGTACCGGCCCCGCTGCAGCAGATCCCGCGGGATCGGCTCCGGGCCGAAGAACGCACACCGGCGCAGCAGCTCCAGCGCAAACGGCATCTGGTCACGCAGCCTGGCCATGGCCAGGCTCCACGCCGCGGCGACCGGGACCGGGTAGTCCGACGGCCGGTTCTCGGCCAGCAGCTTGCGCGCCTCGCTGCCGAGCAGGTCCAAGTACTCAGCGACCGACATCCCGGTCTCGGCCTGCAGCGCGCCGGCCTGCTCCAGGGCCAGCGGCAGGTCGCCCAACTCCTCGGCGAGCCGGTTGGAGTCGTCGTCCACGCTGCCCGGAACCCGCCGGTGCAGGAACTCCAGGCTCTCTGCTCGGGTGAAGACGTCCACCTCGACGGTGTCCACGATGCTCTGCCAGCGGTGGTTGCGCGAGGTCACCAGCACGTCGCCGGAGCCGCTCGGCAGCAGCTCCCGGATGGCCTCCGGCTGGTCCGCATTGTCGAAGATCAGCAACCAGCGCTTGTGTGGCTCGCCCCGGCGCAGGCTGTCCAGCACCGCGCGGACCGCGTCCTCCACCCGCTCCGGGGCGATCCCGGTCAGGCCGAGCCGCGGCGCCAGCGCCGCCAGCGAGGAACGGACCAGCGCGGACTGGTCGGCCGGCACCCACCAGATGACGTCATAGTCAGTGGCGTACCGGTATGCGTACTCGATCGCGAGCTGGGTCTTGCCTACCCCGCCAAGCCCCTGCAGGGCATGCGGAAGGACCGCGGTGACCTCACCGGTCATGCGTCGCCGAAGGTCTTGGAGCAGAGACTCGCGGCCCGTAAAGTTCTTGTTCCGCTGCGGGACGCTTCCCCAGACGGCGGGCACGCCTCGCGTGTCCACAGTGCCAGTTCCAGACACCCAAAGCCCCCCTGCTGGACCCGGAACCCGTTGTTGGACGGGTAGGTTCCTAGGAGCCTACAGGCTGTCCGTCACCGAGGCCCCCTTGGCCGAGTCGCTGCGGGTCCGCACCGCTAACCGTACACCCACCCGCTTGATGTCGGTCGGGCGTTGATGTTGATGTTGATACGGTGCTTCACCGCCGACGGCGGCGACGGGTACGACGAACCGGGCAGGGAGTCTCCCAGCGGTGAGCACAAGGCGCCACCCATCGGCAGGCACGCACCCCGCCGCCCGGCAACTCGTTCTAGCCTGCGTGGCCAGGACGAAAATACCGACCCAGCACAGCCGTCCGGACGACATGCTGATCGGTTGCCGTCTATCATGGCACCGGTGGGCAGATGCGTTCCGCGCAGACGTCACCGAAGGGCATGGACCCGCCCATCCGCCCCAGACGAGGAGAGTAGACACCGAATTGAACGTGCGGCCGCGGCGGCCGACGTGACTGACGCGGTACGCGAGCCATATATCGGGCTCCGACCTTACGAAACCGGGGACCGGGACCAGTTCTTCGGTCGTACGTCAGAGTCGCGGGCCGTGTTCGAACGGTGGACGGCGCAGCCGTTGACTGTGCTGTACGGACCTCCTGGGATGGGAAAGACATCGCTGCTGCAGGCCGCGGTCATCCCGCGGGCGCAGGCCGCTGCCGGGCCAGGCCAGCTCGTGTTGCTGGCTGGCCGGATCACCCCGGTCGCCGGGCCGCGCACCCCCACCGAGCACACGGCCAGCGAACACACGGCGGCGCCATACCAGTTGGACCAGCCGGCGTGGTACCCGTTGGCCGCCAACCCGTTGACCGTGGGCGTGCTCAACTCCTGGTCCGCTGGCTCGGCTGGCGGGGCAACGGTCGATCCGCCCCCCTCGATCCCGGAGTTCCTGCGCCGGCTGCGGCCGGTCGACACCGCGGACGCACCACCCATGCTGGTCGTCATCGACCAGTTCGAGCAGGTCTTCGCGGCCGAGTACGACGAGCCGCACCGGCAGGATCTCTTGGACCAGCTGCTGGCGGCGGTCCACCAGATGCCGGGGTTGCGGCTGCTGCTCGCGGTCCGCGAGGACGCCGTACCGCGACTGGAGCCGCTGCTGGCCGCGGTCGCTGATGCCGGCCGGTATCGGCTGGGTCCGCTCAGCCCGGATGCCGCCCTGGATGCGGTGGCCGGCCCGGTGCGCGGCGGCGACCGGTCGTACGCGCCCGGCGTGGCCGAGGAGGTGGTCCGCAACTTGCGGACCAGCCGGATCGTCGACGTGCTCGGCGAAAGCCGCGAGGTGGTGGCCGAGACGGTGGAGCCGGCCCAGCTACAGGCCGCCTGCTCGGCGATATGGCGGGCGCTGCCCGCCGGGATCGAGATGGTGACCAAAGAGCTGCTGTACAGCCCGGGCGACCTGGACGGCGCGCTGGTGCGCTTCTGCGAGCGGGCGGTGCAGCGCGTGGCGGTGGCGCAGGAGGTGCCGGAGCGCGACGTGTGGAGCTGGCTGGCCCGCACGTTCATCACCGACCTGGGCGGGCGGGGCACCGCCTACGAGGGCGTCGCCGGAGTCGGCGGCGTGCCAAAGGAGATCGCCAGCCAGCTCCTCGACTGCTACCTGCTCACCGCGGAGAGCCGGCTGGGCTCGCGCTGGTACCAGTTGACGAACGATCGGCTGGTCGCAGCGGTTCGGGAGGCCGCCGACCGGTGGGCGGCCGAGACGCTAGCCGGGGGCAGCAGCCCGACGGACATCCTGGTCGCTGCCGAGGGCGCGTTGGCCGAGGGCAACTTCGCGCTGGCCACCCAGTGCGCCGCCGAAGCGGTCCGGACCAGCGGCGGCGACCTGCACACCAGGGCGACGGCGCTGTCCTGCCTGGGCCGGGTCGCCACCGAGGTCGGGCACAACCAGGAGGCCGAGTCGCACTACCGGGCGGCGGCCTCACTGTTCGAGCTCGTCCAGGACTCGGCCGGGGCGGGCCGGTCGCTGGCCGGCATCGGGCGGATCCTGTTGCGCCAGCGCCGGTACGCCGAGGCCCTCGCCGAGCTGTATGGAGCCGAGGTCCGGTTGCCGAGCGACCTAGCCATCCAGATCGATCTGGCCCGCGCACTGCGGGACTCCGGCCAGCTCCTGGCGGCCACGGCCGTGCTGGGCGCGACGCTGACTATCGCCCCCGGCGCGGTCGACGCGCTGGTCGCCCGGGGCCTGATCCGGATCGAGACCGGCGAGTTCTCCTCGGCACTGGAGGATCTGGACAACGCCATCCGGATCCGGCCGTCCATCGACCAGAAGGCGGAGATCCGGTCCGCCCGCGCGCTCGCCCGCGCCCGGCTCGGCCGGCCGGCCTGACCGCATGACCAGGCACCGGACCGGTCCACTGCCACCAAGCCAGCGGCGGGCAGGTGGCATCGCGCCCGCGGCGTCACGCCGTCGCCGTGCTCCACGGCGTCAGAACTAGCCACTGGCTGTCCAGGCCGTCAAGTAGGCTGCCGGGCATGCGGACACGCGATACCTCGGACACCCGCGCCAAGATCCTCGACATCGCTCGTGACCTGTTCGTGTCACAGGGCTACGTCGGCACATCAATCGCCGACATCGCTAGTCGGCTCGGCGCGACCAAGGGCGCTCTCTATTATCACTTCGCCTCGAAGGAGGCCGTTCTCGACGCGCTGGTGGCCGAGCCGGCGGCGGAGCTGGCACGGATCGCCGAACGGGCGACACGCGAGCCGGGTGTCCGGCCCGCCGAGCTGCTCGGCGCGCTGATCGACCTACAGGCCCGCCACCCGGCCGCGTACCTGGCGGTCTGCTCCGGGGACACGTCGAACCTGCAGGAGTACTCGCAGCGGCACCGCATCGGGGAGCGTATCGAGCAGATCACCCGGGCGCTGGCCGGGCCGTCGCCGGGGCTGGCCCGGCTGATCCGGGCCCGGGTGGCGATGGCCGTCATCAAGGACGGTACGACCATGGCCCGGGAGCTGGGCAACGGGCGGCTCACCGAGGACGTCCGGGCCGAGATCTTGGACGCCGCGCTCGGCGCCCTGGGTGCGCTCGGTGACACCGCCTCGGCGCCGGTGGTCGGAGCGCACCAGGCCACCAGCACGTCGGCGTAGCGGCTCCACGTCACTGGCCAGGACGCCGTTAGCCAAGGCTATGACGCCACCGGCACGTCAAGTCGTATCCCGGGGCCTCCGGCGGCACCGCCGTGGTCATCTCACCATTTCACGACGACAATGATGAGCAGCACGAGAATGACAACGCTCATCACCCGTATGGCGTTAGGCGCCACCTCGGGCCGGTCGAACCACCGGATCTTTCTGCCCGGCTGCCCGTCCAGCGGATCTGGTTGGGTTTCCTTCGCGGACGGCCGTACGAGAAGCGGGAAGCGTTCCCGGAGCCGTCGCAGGCCGACGGCCGGCAGGATCCGATCGTAAACCTGTTGGTGGACGGCGTAGTCGACAAACGCGTCCACGATGGCCGCGGGTGTCTCCTCGGACTCAAGGGCCTCAACCACCACCGCGACGACCTGGGGATCAGCGAACGCACCGGGACCGTAGCCGAACCAGACCAGATCGTACATTGCCCTCCGGAAGTCGAACGGGGACAGTGCGAGAGAAGGCGGGAGCGCGAGAAGCTCCCTGTACCAGAAGCCGTGTCCGAGCAGCCTCTCGCGGACCCGTGGCCGAGTCTCCTCCTCGGCAACCCGGCGGCGGTAGATCTCGGCGAGGACCGTGGCCGGCGCAACAGGCTGGCCGACGCCGAGCAGGTCAACCAGCTCGAGGTCGGACACATCTTTCAGCATGCGTCCGGTCAGCGGGGCCAGCGGCACAGGGGTCGAAGCTACAGGAGTCGAAGCCACAGGAGTCGAAGCCACGGGGGTCAAAGCCACGGGGGTCAAAGCCACGGTGTCCACCTGGGGGGACGACGGACGCGCGGTGGTCGACAGGTTCGGGAGGTCCGGTTCCGGAACCAGCGGCGTTCGCGGGCCTGTGCCCCACCCTGCGCTGGACGGGTTCGAGCCCAGGATCGGCTTGGCGGGCACCTCGACCGGGCCGCCGACGATCTCGATCAGACGGGCGACCCGCGCGGCGGGAACGTCTGGCCGAAGCAGATCGTGCTGGCGCAGCAATGCCGCCACCGCCGGTCCTCCACCATCGTGGACGTAGGTTGAGACAAGAAGCTCAGCAGCCCGGCGGCAGCCGTCCGGCGGCTCCGGCGGCTCCGGCAGGTAGACAACCTGGCGGTTGACCGAGAAGTGCCGGTCCCTAGCGAGCCCGCGAGGCACGAACACAACCCGTGGGACCTTTCGCACTCCGCCGTCATGCCGCGCCTCGAAGGTCGAGAAGGTCCATGGGGCGGCGTCCGGAGCAGCGAGGAGGTCCCGCACGATCGCCAGCAGTCCCCATAGCAACGCGGCGCGGTCGGCGAGATCGGTCGGGTCGGAGACGATCGACAGCGGGTCCCCGCTGCTGCGAAGCTGTGCCTCTACCAGCGTGGTGAGGTCGTCGTAGTGGTGCGCCGCCCGGTTGTCCAGCTTGATGTTGATCTCTTGAACGGGAGCGAAGCGGCTGGCTGGCAAGGGCCGCATCTCGGGAGCGTTCCACTCCGGCCCGTCCCAGCCCGGCCAGTCGTGGGTGACCAGCGCGCGTGGCGCCGCCAGGGTCGACGGGGCGCCGATCAACACGTGGCACCGGTCATGTCGGTTGTCGTCGGACGCGCCCCGAACTCGGCGGAGCAGGATCCCGTTCAGCTCATCCTGCCAGTGCCACATGCTCACGGCGGGCCGCTCAGGGTGGTCGACCCGAACGTGTCCCCGGAGATAGTTGGCGAAGTCGGAGGCCGCCGCGCCCAGCGAGCTGCCGAGCATCGTGAAGTCGAAGGACTCCTGGTGCGCGAACACCATCCGGTCGATCCACTCCTGCCCGCGCTGCGGCTCCGTCATAGGACACCCACCGCCGCCGACTCCGAACCGGGGATGACCCCGGTCATCGCCAGCAGGGCGACCAGCGGATCCAGCACCCGCCACGGCCGTACACCGCGCGGATACCTGTCACCGTCCGGTTCGCCGCCGGTCGCCGAGGCGAAATGCAGCGTGCATCTACGACACTCGTGAAACGGTCGCAGCCAGGCATGCGCGTTGTGTTCGTACAGCAGCGCATAGACGTCTCTGCTCTCCTCCCGGAGCCGTCGGCTGTCGATCCGTCCACCATTGCCGGGCCGCCGCATCCAGAAGTCGACCGGCGACTGGAAGCGTAGCCGGTCCGCCTTGTTGAGGACGACGGCCGCGGGCACATCGAGGTATTGAGCACCCGCCCCCAGCCTGCTCAGCACGACGTCGAACGCGGGGTCCCTCGACCGGACGGCCTCTCGCGGTGCGCTCCGGTCGCCGAGACCGCGCTGTTGAAGCGCGGTTCCCGGGTCGACGACGAAGATCAGCGCGCCCACCCCGGCCAGGAACCGGCTAGGCTGACCGGTCTTGACCAGGTTGCCGCCAGCGACGTCGAAGAACGCGACCGGCCTGGTACCGGCTGCCGAGGTGATCAGCAGGGCATCCGCGTAGCTGGTGACGTCCTCCCCCGTGCCGGGTATCTTCTCGCCCCGGAGGATCAGTGGTTCGACTCGGTCCCGCAGGTAGTCCTCATGCTGACCGATGTCGACCGGGTCGACCTTCAGCCCATACGGCTGCAGGCCGCCACGCTGGATCTGGGCAATCATCGCGGCCAGCAGGTGGGACTTGCCGGACTCCGTCTCTCCGACCAGGCCGACCACCAGCGGCTCAGCATAAGAAGCGTAGCTGACTGGCAGGAAATGCGCGGGCGTGTCCCGAGACGGGTTCGGGCAGCGCAGCTCGGCGGTTCGCAGGATGTCGCGCCGTTTCAGCTCATCAATCCCCAGCGGCATCGCGAGAGGCTGCCGCCCACCCCTTTCCTCGTAGTGGTAGAGCACGTCCCCGCTCGGCCAGTCGAAGGTGTCCAGGCAGATCGGGCAACGCACGCTTCGCACGGCGAGGCCCTCCAGCATCGTCGCGGCGGAGCTCGTCATCGCGACCCACCAAACAGGAGTGCCATGGCCACTGCGACGCCGGTGGCGACAACCAGTACCGCCGCGACCAACAGTGCGATCTGCCCCCTGGCCATCCTGTGTCGAGGGAGCTCGGGCGCTGGCAGGAGGGCCACCGTCGGCGTCGGCGGCCATTTCTCGGTGAGGACCCGGTCGAAGACCTGCCGGCCTTCGGCGAAAGCCTGCTGGACTCCGTCCGCGGCGGGTGGGAGATAGGTATGAGCGTCGAGCCTGCGCAGGAGGTCAGCGGCGGACGGCCGTTGGGCGCCGTCCGCGGCGAAGACGTCCCGCAGGAGGTTCTGCAATGCCGGTCCCCGGCCAGCGAGATCTGGGAGGGGGTCCGCGCGCCCGCTGACGGCATGTAGGACAACCATGCCGGCCGCCCAGATGTCATCCGCGGCCTCGGCCACTCCGGTGCCGGCCCGTTGGTTGGGCGAGGCCCAGGCCGACTCCCGCCGCGCCACTCGCGGATCGCCGACCACAGCAGCATAGGAGAAGTCGCTGATCTGCACTGCCTTCCCATCCCAGCGGACCGCGGTCGAGGTCAGGCCAGCATGCACGATGTCCGCCTCGGCCAGGAGGAGCAGGCTGCGAAACAGGCTAACTTCGAACTGACGCTGTTCGGCGAGGCCGAGCCGCCCAGCTACCTCGGCGACCGCAACGCCCCGGTACGGCGAGAGCAGCAGAAATGGCTCGGCCCGGTCCAGGTCGTACCCGATCAGCCGAACCACCTCGGTGGGGAAGGCGTCCCGAAACCTGCCGGCCAGCCGAACCCCGGCCCTGACCTCGTTCTCCAGCGGATCGCAGCTCGCCGGCACCCTGGTCGCGAGCTCGGCGGGCACCCACCGCTGCACGACCGTCCGGCCCCCGTCCGAGGTTACCGTCCGGCTCCGGACGGCCGTCCCAGCGGAGTCACTGGACGGGCCGTAGTGGACCGTCCAGCTTTGACGCCGCCCGTGTGGGTCGACGAAGTCAAGCTCCGACCCGGCCTTCTTTGTCGCATCCTTGGTCACGTCCATGTGGTGATCCCTGGCGCCGGCTCCGCTGTGCTCATCGCAGGTCCGCGTTCATCGCAGGTAGTCCTCGTTCGCGCTGGCGGGCCAGGCCGACTCGACCGCGTCCGTACGCAGCGGCACCAGTCGCAGCGCGCCGCCGAGGTTGCCGGACTCCGTCCACAACACCTCTGCCAGGTCCCCCGCCGCGCCAGGTCCGTGCGATGTCTCATCGGTAAACACCACCTGCGCGGCCTGCGGGGCGAAGCGGAGCAGCATGGTCAGCCCGGCCGCCGGCCGCAGCAGCCCAATGTCATCCGCGTCGCAGAGCTGAACCATCAGCCCCGCCGGACTCGGGTTCCGCAGGATGCGCTCCAGCTCCGGCGAGGACTGCCAAACTGTCTCGGTCAAGGCGGCTCGATGGGCCGACCTCCGGGCGAACGGCGGGCGCTCCGCCGCGCCGCGCAGCTCCAGATGCCGCCGGTAGTCCGCGAGCAGGTCGTCCAACCGGCCTACCAGGCCATCACCGAGGTTGGCGCGGCCGATCCGGAGCGAGTCCCAGCACGGGGCGAGCGCCAGCAACGTCGCATCCTCGATGTCGGCGGTCACCACCCGGTCGAGCTCGGTACGCAGGCTCGAACCGGTACGCGATCCGACGTCGACGCCAAACTCCAGATCGGCACGATCGGTGAGAGCGGCCGCGGCCTCCGCGAGAACCTGCGCGACGTCCCTCGTCGCGTCCGAGCTGCGTCGGCGCACGTCGGACAGGGCCCACTCGGCCCAGGCCACCTCGGTCAGTGCGTCGTTCAGCGCGATCGCCGCGGCAGCGGCGGGTAGCAGCGCCAGCGCCGCCAGCCAGTCGTCGACAGCGCGCGACCACCAGTAGCGCAGGACAAACACGAGGGCGCTCACTGCCGCGACCAGGAGAGCTACCCGGCCCAGCAACGGCACCGGCACCATGGCGCCGGCCCAGCCTCCGGCCGCGGCTCCGGTCAGCCCGAGCAGCAGGTGGAGCAACGTGGCTACCGGGCCCGAGCCAACGTGACTGCCGTGGTCGGCCGCGACCGGTCGGCGCAGCATGGCCAGCCCGACTCCGGCCGTCCAGCCGAGGCCGAGCAACGGCCCGGCCGGCCAGCCAGCCAGGCCGGCGAGGAAGCAACAGCCGAGGACCGCACCCACGACCCACGGCTCGAACGTCCGCCATGAGAACGGCGGGGGCGCTGCAAGCCGATCGATGGTGGAGTCGGGGCAGATCTCGGCGAGCTCATGCACCCGCGCGCCGCTGCCCGCCGGTGCGGCCCGTTCGGCGACGTCCCGCAGCCCGTACCGCACGGCCCACAGTGATCGTCCACCGCCGATCGCCGCCACGACCCGGTCCCTGATCCGGCTGGTGAGCGCCGGACCGTCCGTGTCGGGCGGTCTTTCGGCAACGATCCCCACCTCGTTGCGCAGCCGCTGGCGCTGGGCGTCGTCCAACCCGTTCCGGCCGTCCACCTGGACAAACTGTTCTGTCAGCAGCGCGCGGAAGTCGGCCAACGCCCGTCCAGCAGCGACCACCTGCTGCCACACCAGACGGCCGGGCTGGCCGTGGACGGCCGGACCGAGCGGCCCCAGGATCGCCATGACCTGGTCGAGCGCCTCCTGGCACTGTCCCACGGCCGCGCGGTATCGCAGGTCGGCAACGGAGCTCGGCAGGACTCGGCTGTACGGGTCGCCGGCCTCCAGGTCGAGCAGCGGATCCAGCTCGTCCGGGTCGAGACCGGGTTCGTCGCTCGTGCCAGCCACCGCACGGATCGCTCGGGCCTGCGCCTCCGCGAGCTCGTCCGGCCCGACCAGTCCGGCGACAACGATCGCACCGGGGCAGGCGACCCGGCCGGGGAGATGCCCAGCGAGCGTCACCACCCGATCGAAGACGTCCGGGATGCACAGCACGTCGAGCAGCATCTGCAGGGCCGGCCCGGCCATCGTGGGCACCGCCTCGGGCGCGAGCACCCGAGCCAGGTCGATCTCCCAGCCGACGCCGTCCGGGTCGCCGACCCAGAGGGTGGCCGCGCCTTCCCCATCGAGCACCGGTGTGGTGCGCAGCACCGACCCGGTCGGCCGGCCTACCGGCGGGCCGATGGCCACCCGCACGACACCGTGGATCAGCTTGGAGACTCGCAGCGCCTCGTAGACCGAATGGTTCTCGGTCAGGTTGGCAACGTCGTCGACCACCAGTGCCCGGCCGCTCTCCCGGAACCGGTGGTTGCGCAGCGCCTCATGCACCTGGTGCTCCGCCGGACCCGCAGCGCCGTCCCGAAGGTCGAGGAGGAGCACGCCGCTGCCGACCAGTCGGGCGCCGGTCACCGCCCGACCGCCTTCTCCAGCTCACGCAACGTGCCGCGGACGGGGTTGCTCGCGCTGAACGGAAGGTCAAGCGCAGCCGGCAAGGTGCGCGACCACAGGGTGTACAGCGCCCGCGCATAGCCCCTGCTGCTCTCCGGCAGCCGTGGGATCAGCTCGACCAGGGTGGCCTCCTGCTCCTCGGCCATGTCGCGAACCAGTTGGTACAGCTCGCTCGGCGGGTCCGGGCTCTCTTCCACGTTGACGGGCGCCGTCGCCATCAGTCGTGCGCAGAAGTCCCGCCGGATCTGCTCGTCGTCGGCGATCGACCACTCCTCGTACGCGCGCAGGATGCTCCCCCACGACGAGGATCGCTCGAACGCCGTCAGCGGCAGGGTCATGGACGCGGCGTCCTGCACCCCGAGCCGCACGCTGACCCGGCGCGGCGAGAACGGGCCACCGTCCTGGACGTGCACCTGCCCGTTCCAGAGCGCGCACAGCAGACGGTGCAGGATGTGGACCCGGTGTTCCTCGGTGGAGATCAGGTAGCCGAAGTCGTAGCCGAGGCGCTGCCGCCAGCGCAGGTAGTCCTGCGGCTGCTCGTTGCGGGCGGCGTCCGCCCAGTGCCGGAGCACGTCACGCAGCTCCGGCACCTCGGTGATGCTCATCGAGGTACGGAACAGCACCACGACGATCGACTCGGCGTCGATCGGCCTGAACTCCACCACTGTCCCGGCCGCCCGCGGCAGGTTGACCTCCTGCCGGAGATACGCCTCAAGCTCCTTGTCCCGCACGGCCGCGGCGTAGGACAGCAGGATCTTCAACTGGCCGGAGCCCTGCGGGGAGAACCCGCCGGGCACCAGACCGGCCAGCTTGTGCCGGAACTGGGCCAGGTCGGCGTCGCTGACGCTGGCGCCCTCCTTGCCCCCGGCCGCGGCGAGCAGCTCGGCGAGCGCCGGCAGGAGCGGCCGCTCGCCGGCCTCCTTGTGCCGGAACAGCCGCAGCACCTCCTGCTTGAGCCGGTCCCGGACCACCTCGACCGCCTGCGCGGCACTGACCTCCATGCCGAGCCGGAGCGCCTCCCGCCAGGTGTCCGCGCCGACGACCTCGCGGACGATGTCCCCGGCGGTGGCGGTCGGCCGCAACTGGCCGCGGGCCACAAAGTAAGCGACGAACCGGCGGACCACCTCCTGGTAGAACGGCTCAAGGTCGTTGTGCGGTGGCAGCAGGTAGGACACCCCAATCCGGGGTCGGTACAGATCCTGCGCGCGCCGGGCAAACCGGCCCGTCTCGGCCCGGACGTGTTCGGTGAACGCGTCGAGGATGGCCGTCAGGTCGCGACGCAGGTCCGAACTCTTGCGTTCCCACCGCTGGGTCTGGTCCGCCCAAGCAGCATGCCAGAGCCGCCGCGCCCGCCAGCTATACCACTGGTTCTGCCGCTCCACGGCGTCAAGCACCGGTGGGTCGGCCCATCGCACTCGGCGGAACAACCTGTCGCGCAGCGGACCAGGCTGAGGAGCATAGACGGTGATGCCGGACGGTGCCTCCGGCTCCCGGCGGCGGCCTTCCAGCAGCCGGACGAACCCCTGCTGGTCGGCGGGGTCGCGCATGTCCTTGTGGCCAAGCATCACCCGGTGCAGCCGGAAGATGTCGATCTCACCGAGCATCTCGCGGGCAGCGCGCCGCGGGTCGAAGTCCTGGGCCAGCACCGGCACCTGCTCGGCGAGTGTCCGCTCGAGCGCGTCGAGGAAGGCCTCCATCGTCTGGGCCCGCGTGCTGAGCGCCCGGACAACCGCGTCCGCGCCCTTCTTCGGCACCTGCGGCTCGGTGAACTCCAATGGCGAGCGGGTCCGCAGCGGCTCGATGTTGGCCAGCCCGAAGGCGCGTTCGATCAAGGGCCGGTTGGTCTCGGCGACTCCCGGCGGCGGCACCGACAGCTCTGCCACGCCCGCCGCCAGCAGCCGGGAGCTGACGATGTCGGCGAGGTCGTCCACGGGCACGGTCATCGACGCGACGAGGCTGGTCGACACCCCCCGGCTGCCGAGGCCCGACTCGGCTGGCAACTGCCGATCGACACCGCGGTTGATGAAGTCGTCGGCGAAGGACTGGTAAAGCCGGTCGCTTGGCTTGGTCGGCTCGCCAGTCTCGCCCTGCTCGGTGCCGACCAGCGACAGGATCAACGAGACCACCGAGCGGTGCAGATCCTCACGCTCGACCCCCGCGGTGCGGCTGAACAGGAAGCCGGTCTGCACCGTGGTCGGCCGCAGCCTGATCTCTGTGCCGTTGGGATAGCGGATGGACAGCGCGCCGGTCAGCCCGAGGTCGTTGAGCTCGGTCTCGGCGGCCTGCCCGTTCTGGTCGTCGACCAACCGGAACAGGTCGAGCAGCGCCCGGCCGGCGTTCAGCCGAGCCGCCCGCCCGCCGCCCATGCCGTCGGTGAACGCCGACGGCATGAGGACCAGAGGGTAGATCTGGGCCTGGTACCCGGCGCCGGCCACCGCATCGCCGATGAGATGAAGGTAGTCATAGAAGATGCCGCTGCCGGTGCCGCCGGCCACCGAGAAGGCAACGAACACGTCAATGGACCCGCGGAGCTTGCCGCCCAGCCGAAGCATCTCTCCACCAGACTTGCTGAGCTGGCCGATCGCGTCGGTGACCGGCCGCTGGGCGGGCCCGAGGCCGCGGCGAAACGTCTCCAGCAGGGTTGCCCGGCCGACCGTCGGCAACTGGCCGGCGCCCCGGACCAGTGGCGCGACCCGTGGCTCGCCGGCCGGCGGCGGCAGCCACCCGCTGACCAGCTCTCCCGCGTTCAGCCGCAGGCTGCGGGCGACCTCCGGGTAGGTGTTGTGCTGCGGCACCAGCCCGTCGACGAGATGGGTGGTCCGGGCGGCTGCCTGCGCGTGCTGCTCGGAGGGCACGACCCCCCGCCGTAGCCGGGTCAGCTCGGCCTCGTTCAGGTCGGCGTAGACGAACTGCAGGCACGACGGGAGCTGGTACGGCAGGAAGTCCAGGCCGGTCATCAGCGCCTGCAGGTCGGTGCCGTCCGGGCCGCACAGCTCCTCCCGCAGCCGGCGTTCGAGCTCTGCTCCCACGAGGCAACCGGTGCCTCCCAAGCCCACGTACAGCATCGGCTGATAGATCTTCATGACGCGGTCTCCTCGGTGCGGCGCGGGTCGCTCACAGCAGGTCGTCGAATGTGGTCGGGGATGGGCTGGACGGGCCGGCCCGCGTCGGGGCGATCCGCGGCGTCGGGGCGTCCGGCGGTGGCTCGGCCGCCCGTCCGGAGGTCGGTTTCGGCGTGAACCGGGAACGTCTGGCAGCACCGGTCCGGCCGGACCGGTCGGCGTGGCGGCTGTCGCGTACGCCAAGGGACACGCCGCTCTTCAGCGGCTCCGGCCGGCCCGGCTGCAGGGTGATCTCGAGTGTGTCGGGCATCCGAACGAGGACCCCACCGGAGCCGTTACGTGCCGCCCGGTAGCCGCTGGCACCGTCAGTGGCGTGGTCCAGCCGGGGTTGGGGCCCGTGCTCGTCGCGGATCAGGAACCGGAACTCCGCGGCGGGCCGGTCCGGTGCGGCCAGGTAACCGAGCTGCCGGCCGTCCCGGAAGAGCAGCAGCACGATGCCGCGCACGTCTCGGTCCTGCTGGCGCCGTCGCCACCGGTAGCCGAGGGCCGCGAGGACGGCGAGCAGAGCGGCCCCGGCCGCGGCCAGCAACGGCCACCACCGCTCGAGGAACCCCGGCGGCGTCCGTACGTCGAAGGCGACGTAACCGCCGCCGTACACCCGGGTGGGTGCGCTGTCGTCGACGACCTGGAGCCGCACGCGCCCTGCCCCGAGCCGGGTGGCGGGATCGAAACGGAGCTGGTAGGCAAACTCCGTACTGCCGGACGCCGCGACATTCTGGGTGGGCGGGCTGACAGTGACCAGCACCCCGGTGTCCAGCTCCGCGAGCCGGAGACGGAGCCGGGTGGGCTGGCCGGAGCTGTTCGTCACCTGGACGGTGCCGCTGAGCGTCCCGCCGGGGGTCACTCTCGGTGCCGGCCGGCTGATCTGCAGCCGGATCCCGGACGCCGCGGCGGCAAGATCGCCGTCGAACGGGATCTGCTCGGTCGCGATCCCCAGACCGCTGACGGTGCCGACCAGCCGATAATGACCGGTGGCGGTCGTCGGCATGGTGAGCTGTGCGGTGAACTCGCCGTCCCCAGCCCGGCTGTCCGGCCCCTTCCCGTCATCGGCGAGCGCGAGGTTGACTGCCGCGAACCCGTCCCCGGTCAAGGTCGCCCCGACCGTCAGGCCGAGCAGCGCTGTCGGGTCGGTCAGCGCACCGAGCCGAGTGGCCAGCACGACGTGCGCACTCACCACAGTCCCCCGGTCTGGTGCGGGCGGGTCCAACGTGGCCGAGGCGCGCACCGAGCCCTGCCAGATCACCTGGGCGCTGACGTTTTGCGCCGGCACTCCGGGTCCGGAGGTCAGCACGACCTTCCAGCCGCCCGGTCGCGGGTTGCGGATGCGCAGCACCTCGACCGGACTGCTCTCGCCGCTGACCTGGAACGTGGACTCATCCCGCGTTCCGGTCTTCGGCATCAGATGTCCGGCCGGGTCGTAGTACGCGACCGTGACCCGGCTGTCCCGCTTGAGCACCGCGATGGACCCGTCGGTGGCGATCGGCGGGACCTGTAGGGGCAGGCTGACAGAACGACCGGTAGGCAGCGAGGCGGTGCTGACGTCGGTGCGGCCGGCGCAGCGTGCCGAGGCGAAGGCCTCGATAAGGGTGCTCACCACCGCCGTGGTGTCCGTGGCCACCCGGGCCTGCGGGCGAGGCGCGTTCGGGCCACAGGCCTGCTGGGAGCCGGCCGCCGCGAACGCGTTCAACTGGTCGCGGTCGATGTTGTTGCCAAAGCCGAGCGGCCAGATCTGCACTCCGTTCCGGTTGGCTTGGGAAAGGTAGTCCCGCATCCGGCCCAGGGCGGCATTGTTGCGTGTCTCGGCGTCAGGGCCGTATGACGGGTCACCGGAGACGTCCAGCTTGCCGTCGGTGAGCAGGAACAAGATCTTCCGCGTCACGTCGGGCATCTGGTCGAACAGCGCCAGGCCTTGGCTCAGCGCCCGGGGGTAGTCGGTGCCCGGCCCCTCGGCGTCGGTACGGCGATGGATGTCCTGGACGCAGTTGGCCAGGTACTCACGGTCGGGCCCGGTGTCGACCCTGGTCGGCTGGCACACGACGTTGACCGGTGCCTGGTTGCGCAGCCCCGTGTTGCCGCCGAAGCCCACAACGGCGACCTGCGAGCTCTGCGAGATCTCGCTCTGGGCGATGAGCCCGGTCGCCTCCCGCTCGACCTGGACGGCCTGGTCCGACAGCGAGCCGGACTCGTCGACCAGCACCACGATGCCGACCGGCTGGGGGTCAAGCTCCGGGCCGGCGGGTGCCGCCGATGCCGGCCGGGCAGGTTGCATCAGCGGCAGGCTCGTCAGCACGGCCAGCCCGACAGCCAGCCCGAGGACCGATCGCGATCTCATGGTGCAAATCCCTCTGCTAGTGCGAGCGATACGCTGCCGGGCACGTCAGCAGCGGTGAGGGGCTGGTTGCGGTCGCCATGAACCCGGCGTTGCCAGCGGGAGATGACGGCCGCGGCGGTGGCCCGCGCGGCCGGCTCGACGTTGGTCGTCTCCGGATGGTCGCGAAGATGCCGGGCCAGCACCGCCCAGCACGCCCGCTGCGCTGGGGGTGTCCAGCGCAGCCCGGGCAGGTAGCCCAGGAGGACGACGTAGGCATCCTCGACCGCGGTGGCCGGCAGGTTCAGGATGCGGGCGGCGGGCAGCCGTTCGGCCAGCTCTGGAAAGCGGGAGCGCAACGCCTCGACCTGTCCGCTTCGATCGGCGAAGACGATCATCGGCGCGTCGGCGGACGCGACGGCGGCAAGCAAAGCGCGGACCGCCTGCCGGCAGTCCCGGTCACGGGGATCCAGCTCCGCCGTCCCGTCGATCGCGAGCAGGCCATCGGCGGACCGCTGAAGTACGGCCGAGGTCAGCTCCGCCGCCCCGGCACCGGGCTCCCCCACGAACAGGACCCGCGCGGCAACGGCCTCCACCTGATCCGAGGCCAGCAGGCCGTGCTCCCGGCACAGCTCGGCGAGCAGCCGCGCTGCCGCCGTCCGCCGGGGCACGGCCTTCGCGGTCACCGCGACGATCCGGCTGCCCGCATGGTGCCGGTCAGGCTGGACGAGCTCCGTGCGAACGAAGCGCTCGATCTGCTCCCGGTCGACGCCGCGCAGGATGTCAACGGATGAGGACGCGATGGCAAGCCGGATCAGGATCTCGGTGCTGTCCGGGTCGTCCAGCGACAGTTGGAGCACGTCCGGGTTGATGCCGATCTCGTCCGCGTTCTGGAGTAGCTGCCGGTGGATACCGGTCCGGACGGACCGGTTCAGCCGGCCCATGAGCTCCGCGCGGACGTCGTCGTCGCGGAAGCGATATACCGCAGCGATCTGGCCCGTTACGCCGTCCGGTTGCGGAACCGGTTCCAGGATGCCGCTATGCAGGACCTCGTAGACATCCGCGGTGGTGGCCTGCGGGAGCAGGTGCCGCCGTATCCAACTGATCACCCGCTCGTCCAGCACCCCGGCTGACAGCAGCATCAGCAGCTCGAACGCGCGCGGCTCCAGGGTGCCCCGCAGCCGGCTCACGACCCTGTCGGGTTCGACCGGCATCGGCTCGGTGACCTGCCCGTCCCCACCCTCGGCACGTGGTGGCGTGTCGACCAGCAGGGTGTTAACCCACTGGGAGCTGCCACGGGCGAGCGCGCCGAGCCGCTCCAGCAACCGTGGCCGCAGGTCGACGACCGGCACCGGTGGCGCGCTCTGTCCGGTGGTGCCGTCCTGTGTCCAGCGGGCGTTCGGCTGGAGCGGCTGGCTGACCCGGACCTGGCCCTTCCGGGCCCGCAGCCCGTCCCGGGGCCAGAGCCATGGCGGCACCATGCTGATGACGGCCACCTGGTTCGTGGCGGACCAGGTGCTGAGCAGGCTCTGATACGGTCCGCACCACTGCGGCCCGGCGCCGTCGGTCACCACCAGGATCAACCGTCGCCCGGTGGGGTCGGCCAGCGAGGTGGCCTCACGCACCTGCCCCAACCGCTGCCCCAGGCCAGCCGTCAGGAGTGCGGCCCCATCCTCGACCGGCGGGTGTAGTCTCCAGGTCCGCATCTCGCGGAACGCGCCGAGGCGGCCGAGCAGCAGCTCAAGATCATGCACGGTCTCCGTCCACAGCCCCACCGTCGGCGAGACGTCGAGCACCAGCGCCAGGTCCGGCCAGCGGGCCAGCGGCGAGCGCAGCACCGGCTCCCAGCGCCGCAGCCGGGCAGCGCGCTCGGCGGTGAGGACGTCGTCCAGCTCGGTGCGCTCCAACGCGGGCCGGCGAATCTGGAAGGGGCGGAGTGCCCGCCCGGCACCGAGCGGGTTCTCCAGCATCGAGGGCAGGCCGGATCCGGCCAGCCCGGCGGGCCGATGCGGGACCGCCTCCACCGGGATCATTGGCATGACGGTGGTCGCCTGGCCGATCCAGGCCGGTCCCGTCCGGCGAGCCGCCAGCCGCATCGCCACACGTGGCGCCGGACTGGTGACGCCATGCGGACCGGAACCCGACGTCTCATCGGGGACGGCCGGAGGGGCGAGTACGGCAGGAGCGGGAAACGAACGGGGCCGATCGGAGCGGGCGGGCATGGGCGTGAGCGGCATCCGGCTGGCCAGCAGCAGCACGTCTTCTATCTCGTTCGGGCTGACCGCCGCGAGCCCCGCGGCGCGCAACGCGCCCGCGACCCGGTCCGTGAGTGTCATGGCAGCGTGCCCGGTTCCGCGAGGAGAGCGTCTCGAACGGTGGTCCTGGTGACGTCGTTCTCAAAATTTGCGGAGGTGAGAACAAAGACCGCGTTGAGGAGCTGGTCGGTCGCCAGGGATCTCCCAGGCCCGGTGCCGCCCTGCTCGAACCGCTCGATGAGCTCCTCGACGTCTCGAGCCCCGGAGATGCGGCTGTCAACCACTTTCCGGAGCTGGTCGCTGTCCATCGGTTCCAGATGCAGCCGTAGACAGCGGCGCAGGAACGCGGGTGGGAAGTCACGCTCTCCGTTGCTGGTCATCACCACGATGGGGAACTCCGCGCAGCGAACCTCACCGTTCCCGACGTCGGCGCGCCAGTCGTTCGCGCCGCCAACGGCCGTCGTGTCACTGGTCATCACCCGCACCGGGAGTTGTCGAGGAGCCAGCCGGGTCACCTCCCGGATGGTGAAACTGCCGTCCTCGAACACGTGCAGCAGCTCGTTCGGAAGGTCGATGTCGCTCTTGTCGATCTCGTCGATGAGCAGCACTCGGGGCAGCGTCCACGGCAGCAGTGCCGTACCCAGCGGGCCCAGCCGGATAAAGTCACCGATGTCACTCTGCTGCCCGCCCCCCTCCCGGGCCAGCCTGTTCTCCTCGTGCACCCGGCCGATCGCGTCGTAGTCGTACAGTCCGTCGTCCAGTCGGCTACGACTCGTGATAGCCCACCGGAGCACCGGCCCGAGCCCAAGCTCGCGGGCGATGAGGCGAGCGAGCGTGGACTTTCCCGAGCCAGGCTGGCCGGTGACGAGCAGTGGCCGGCGCAGGGTGATCGCGGCATTCACCATGTTGACGACCTTGTCGTCACTCACCCCGGCCAGCCCTTCCCTGTCTGGCTGGTCTGTTGGCGGGTCCTTCGCGGCGTCTTTCGACCCGCAAGGCCGCCACGACGGCGCCGGGGGAAGTTCGATCCGTTGCCCGGCGAACTCGCCGTGCCCCGTGAATATCGGCCACGTGGTCTCGCTCATAACCCTCTCCATTCGAGCAGCGGGCCGTCCGGCACCCAGTGCGGATCGTCATAGACCAGCGCCACGTCGCAGGAGTCCGCTCCACATCGCCGGTTGTAGAGCTGCTGAGGCCAATGGCGTGGCCCACCACCGTTTACCGCCCGCAGTGGGTCGGATCCGTCGCGGGACCAGATTGCCACCGGAATTCCGGCGCTCCTGGCGGCACGGACCTTAGCGTCGGGATCCGAAGCATGGTACTTGATAGCGAGGCAAGACCAGTCTTCCCCGCCGATCTCTTGGTCCAGGGAGCCGATTTGCAACACCTGGACAGGTTGTCCCGCATGTGCCTGATCCCAACGCCTGAGAAGCACATCGAGATCCGCCTCCGTCGGGTTGTGATGCGGCCTTACGACAACTGGCGCTAGCTGGCCAAGCGCACTCCGCCCGGCGCCGTTGACCGGCAGGTTGACCTGCCATTGTTCGACACGGGTGTTCAGACGGTCCCACGGAAGCATGATCTGGACGATCGGGCGGTGCTCAGGCCGCACCGAGGTGGCCAGCCCGGAAACCTTGCCGAGCATCCGGCCGAGAGCCCGGCAGATCTCGTCGTCGTTGTCGAATGGACCGGCCTCCGTCGCGATCTTGTTGACGGTACGGTTCAGCTCGACGGAACCCTGACCTGACCGGACACTCCAGTAGTGCCAGCCCTGCATCTCTCCATCTTCGAGCCGAATCAACACGTGGTGCCTGACGTCCGACGACTCGCTGGCCACCATGTCTCGCTGGTAGCGGAACCGCCGCTGGTCCATCGAAAGACAGAGCGCAAGCCGATCCACCAACTTGCGAAACTCCAGGGCATCGTGACCGCGACCCTCCACATCCAGGAGGAAAGCAACCCGTTCGAGAAAGAGAACAAGATTGTGATGGCTTTGCAGACGGTCCCCCAGGATGGTGTCAACACAGGATTGAATGGTGTCCGGGATGACCGGGCCGGCCCGCTCCACGGTCCGCCAGTAGGCAACAAAGTATACCTCCGGCACGGACACCGCGTCCCAGAACTTCCGCACATCAGAAATCGCTTCCTGGGTGGCCGGATCGTAGGTCACCAGCCGCAAGAAGCCCCGTAGATCGTCGAGTCGGTTGCCCTGCGGGATACCACCTCTAACAGGCTCGGCTTCAACCTCTGCCAGCAACCTGTCCCACCCGTCGGCTAGTTCTTCGAGGCGGTCGAGCAGGACGCCGATCCTCTCTCTGGCAGTACCTCGACCCAGTGTGCCGACCTTGAGGTTCGAGGCGAGGCGGCTGACGTTGCTCGGGTTGGCCATCCAGGGCATGGCCACCAAGAGCCCGAAGACACGCTGCCTTGTTTTGAATCCGATGTCGATCTCTGGACTCATGCCGCCTGCCCGCCGCAGAGCTCGTCCAGGAAGCGGAGCAGGTCGATTACTGCCTCGTGGCGGGGGTTGAAGATGTCCTCCCGCACCAGACAGACCTTCCGCAGCTTGCACCAACGCCCCTGCATCCCGTCCAGCGCGTCGACGATCTGGGCGATCGACGGCTGGTATGCGATGTCGAGGTTGTACTCATATGCTCCTTTGAGTGCCCACGCGAGCACTCGTAAGTTTCTCGGCAGCTCGAGTCTTGGAACCTGCCGGAGCAGATGCCGGACCTTTGCCAGCGTGGTCGTGGCTGAGTCAGCGGTCTCCTCCACCCCTCGGCTCGCTTTCGGCGCGCTGACGACGACCCTCGACCGGCCACTACGCGGGTCCGTCAGCTGGAGCGTGACCGGGCCTGGCAGGTCAGCATTCGTAACCAGCGCATCGCGGAGGGCAGGTACGTCGGGTGGCCATGCCTCTGAAACATCCAACTCGGCCAGGAGCGCCATGGTGAACGCACCCGTCTCGTCCATCGCGCCGGTCGCTGCGTACTCTCCCGTCCCGACCGCCTGCATCGCCCACTGGTCCAGATCCTGACGAAGCTCTCCGTTCACCGGGAAGGGGAACTGAGCCAGCGGGTGCTGCATGAGCTGGCGGCATGCGTCGACGAACAGGATCTGGCTGCTGTACCCGAATTTGTCCGTCCGCAGCCAGCGCAACAGCGCGGTCACCCTGAGCGTGTTGCCAGTATTGGCGAAGTCGGGGAAAAGCAGCTGCTGGCTCTCGCCGTCGTCAAGGCCATGGCCGGACCAGTAGACGACCAGCCCGTCGCCCTCGAGCCTCGGCAGCTCCTTCACAAAGAAAGGGTGGATCTCCTCCCAGGTCGCCGGTCGATGCTGGGCTCCCTCCGGTGGGATGGCCTGGGTGCGGGCGCCCGGGGCCGGTGTAAGAAATACGGTGACCTGCCCAGGAGGCACGCCGCGACCCACCATGTGGCTGGCGAACCGGCAGGCGTCGAGGGCCGGGCTCGCACGATCCCAGCCCGGGGCGTCGTCATAGCCGCCAACACCGACGCACACCACCCGCATGCGTTCCGGCCGAATCGGCTGGGTCAGCCGCGGCTGGGTCGGCTGGTCGGTCACCCGAGCACCTCGCCGAGGAGCCGGTGGAACGCCGGGTTGCTGAAGTAGGCGAGGTGCGCACGAGGGAACGGCGCCTTGGTGTCGATCTCCCGGTCCGCCGCCCACCCGGGAAACAGCGGCTCCGCGACAAAGGCCAGCAGGTCACGGCGGTCGTACACGTTGATCCACCGGGGAAACGACGGCGGCGGCGAGTCGCCGAACCGCAGGCTGGACAGCGCGTCGATCTCGTAGAGGTACGGCGCCTGCGAGCCGACGGTGAGCAGCAGCTCCACCTTCGGTGGGTCCGGCTCGGCGAACAGGTCGACGCAGGCGATCCCACCCAGGCTGTGCGCGATCACGACGACCGGCGGCTCGGCGGCCTCGACCGTCTTGCGAATCTTCGCCCGGAGCGGCTCGCCACGGTTGATGTACTTGATCACGTCGCCTGCGTACGGCATGACCTTGTGGAAAAGCGCTTCCCTGCGCCATGCGGCCACTCGGCCCAGGCCGCCGAGAACCCACATTCCTAAGCCGAGGTCAAGGCGGCCAAGCTGATCGGTGATCACGTCGACCACCGCCTGGATGCGCTCGCCGTCGAGGGCGGGCGCGTGCTTGCCGTCCCCGGCGCGCAGCAGCGCCGTCGCGACGATGGCTCGGGCCAGCGTCACCCGCAGTCCGTCGCCGAGCTGGTCGGCCCGGCTCAGCGCGGTCCTGGTCGGTGCGGCGTCCAGGACGACCGCGACCGCAGGGGCGAGAACGTCGGCAAGGCCGACCTCCCCCAGGGCAGCGATGACCGTCGGGTCGTCCGCCAACGCTCGTGTCCGCTCTTCGAGCTGCCGGCCGGGCATGGGCTGGTCCGGCGCCGGACCAGCGCCTCGGGGCGCCCTGGCACCTGGGGCGGCGGCAAGCAGCCGGAGCTCATAGAGCGGGTCGAGATCCAGCCGCGACCAGAGTTCGATCATGTTCGCGATCTGGTCGGGGGCGGCGCTGGGCACCGAGATGGCCGGGTCGCAGGCGCCACCAGCGAGCAGCCGGGCACCACACTCATCGCCCCAGTAGCAGAACTCCAGGACCGCGGTCGGGTCGGCCCGCCGAACCGCGTCCTCCACCCAGGGCAGAACGTTCGGATAGTCCTCGTTCCGCACGCCGATGCCATGCACGAAGACAACCGTCGTCAACGTGGATCCCCCCGTCGTCACTGGCGTACCAGATCATCCGCAACCGGCTAGCTGCAAGTTGCCGAGATCCTCCCAGGAGGGCAAATTACTGTGTGTTGGTGCACTAGCGGTACAGATGGGTAGACCATCACCCGATCAGGTGATTGACCGGCAAATGCCAGCGACGCGGCAGGAGGTGTGACGTGCGCACCGACGTGGGTCCAGCGGTCGGCCGTCGCAGGCTCGCCGCCGAGCTGCGGAGACTGCGCACCGCAGCGAACAAGACCATCCACGACGTCGCCGAGGCGCTGGAGTGCTCGGCCGGAAAGATCAGCCGGATCGAGACGGCCATGGTCAGCGCCCGGCTGCAGGACGTGCGCGAGATGCTCGACCTGTACGCGGTTGGCGGCACCGAACGGGACGATCTGCTCAACCTCGTACGGCGCGCGCGGCAGCGGGCCTGGTGGCACGAGTTCGCCGACGTGGTCCCGCCCCAGTCTGCCACCTTCTTCGGCCTGGAGGACGGCGCGGCCAGCATCGCCGAGCACCAGGTCGTCCTGGTGCCCGGCCTGCTGCAGACCGCGGAGTACGCGCGGGCACTGCTCAACGCGCCTCGGCCCCTCTCGCCGGACACGGTGAGCCGTCGCCTCGAGCTCCGGCTGCGACGGCAGAAGCTGTTGGACGGCTCCGACGTGCCCACCTATCATGCGGTGCTCGACGAGGCGGTGCTGCATCGGGTGGTGGGGGGCCAGCAGGTGATGGCGGCTCAGTTGCGACACCTCGTCGACATGGCCGAGCGTCCGCGGGTGACCATACAGGTCCTGCCGTTCGACACGGACGTGCATACCGGCCTCGGTATGGCGTTCGTCATCTTCAGGTTTGCCGATCCGACCGAGCCCGAGATCGTGTACCTGGAGCAGCTCACCGGAAACAGCTACGTCGAGCAGCCGGCGGACGTCGGAATCTACCTCTCCACCTTCGCCGACGCCTGCGAGCGAGCGCTCACTCCGGAGGACTCGGTACGGGCCATCGCTCGCCGGGCCGACGCGGTGCTCGGCTGAGCGCCGGGCAGCACTGCTCACAGGTCGAACTCGCCGCACGCCACACCGCGGAGGAACATCTCCCACTCGATCGCGGTGAAGTGGAGAGCCGGCCCGGCCGGATCCTTGGAGTCTCGGACATGGATCGCATCGCCGGTCATCGCGACCTCGACACATGTCGCGTTGGCTCCAGTGGAATGGCTGCTCTTCCGCCATAATGGACGCTTCCCCGGTAGCTCAGTGCCGCTCATGATCCCCTCCGACTCATGCGCCGGTCACTATCGCCCTTGGCTGAGGACTCCAGATGGCGGCGCTGCGCCGAGTATCGCCGCCAGGCATGGACCAAGGGCAGACCGAATTCGTGGACGGTCCGGACCCAACTGGACAACTAGCCGTCGCCGTGGTCAGAACGAGGCCAGGAACGGGCGCCTCGACTCGCCGGCGTCACACGGCCGTCTCCCAGCTAGCTGGACCGCCGGCGCCAGGCCCACGTCAGGATGATGCAGGCATCTGGGCGGCACACTCGATGCTGTCGAAGACATGCTCAGTGCCATCGGCGGTGCGCGCTGAGAACGCCTGTCATAGTCCGTTGCCGCACGTGGCACGGCCTCAGCACCGGGCTCACCTCAGTTGTTCGGTGGTGCGGCGCTGATGCCACCGAGCGTGGACCGCTCATCCCGCTCCACGGCCAGGTCGCCGAGGGACACGATGCCGACCAGCTTGTCGCCGTCCAGTACCGGGAGGCGCCGCACCGCCCGCTCCCGCATCAGTGTCACCGCCTGGTCGATCGGGGCGTCCGGGCTGATCGTGGCCAGGTTCCGGCTACAGACGTCCCGTAGGGGGGTCCTGATCATGTCGCGTCCACCGGCCACGCCCCGTACCACGATGTCCCGGTCGGTGACGACGCCGTACACCTCGTCGTCGTCGTAGACGACCACATCGCCGATACCGGCATCCCGCATCCGCTCGGCGGCCTCGACCAAGGGCCGGTCCAGGGACAGCGCCACCGGGTCGCCGGTCATGATCTCACGCACCGTTCGGACCATCTCTCTCGCCTCCCACGCCAGGAAAACACCCGATGCCGGGGCCATACCCCGTTCTACCCATCCGATGCGTCCGGACAGAGCGGCCGGGAAGGGAAGGACCGGAGCCGGACCTGTCCCACCTGCGAGACCGCCATACCCGCATCCGACGATCAGCTCGCGGTGAGCTCCCACAGGCTGGCGACCGGCATAGCGCGCATGCGGGGGCCGAACGGGAGGGTCTGGGTGCCGGTGTACAGGACGATGCCCACCACGAAGTCGTCGCCGAGCCGGTCGGCCAGGTGCCGCAGCCCACGGAAGTCCTCGGCCCGGACGGTCGAGGACGCCTTGACCTCGATGGCGACGACCCGGCCCCGCCGGTCTTCCAGGACGGCGTCCACCTCGGTCTTGTCCCTGGTCCGGTAGTGGAACAGCTCAGCGCGCCGGGTCGACCAGGTGAGCTGGCGGGCCAGCTCCATCAGCACAAACCCCTCCATCAGCGGACCGAACGTACCGTTCGGGCGCAGCAGGCCGCGGGCGTCGGCGTCGAGCAGGTTGGCCGCGACCCCGGAGTCGACGAACGCGATCTTGGGCGTCCCGATCGCGCGGGTGGACAGGTTCCGCGACCACGCCGGGATCCGCTTGATCAGGTAGACCTCTTCGAGCAGCTGAGCGCCTCCCCCGCGGTGAACATCGCGTCAACGAAGCCTTCGGTGACCCCATCGATCTCGCCTTGCGAGAACGGCCACAGCTCGATCGTCTCGATGCGGCCTGGCAGCGTGTCCGGCAGCCCCCGCAGGCCCAGCACCCGGGCCGAGCCGGTCAACAGGTATCTGCCGGGCCTGGGATCGGTGTCGACCTGCTCCTTGATCGCCAGGAGCAGATCCGGAACGCGCTGGATCTCATCGACCACCATGAGCCCGGGATGGGCGACGAACCCGCTCGGGTCGGCGGTCGCGGCCTGCCGGACGACGGCAGTGTCCAGGTTGCGCCATTCTGCCGCACGGTCGGTGCGACACGAAGTCGCACGTGGTGAGTAGTCCCGTCGATTGGAGGTTCGACTCGATGTCGAAGACGTGACTCTGGTCAGTGTCCTTGACCGGTCCCTGTCTCTGGCGTGCGTGGCCAGTAATGGCCGGGTGCGAAGCTCAGAGAGAAGCCCAAGGGTGCCCGTTCCGACCGGGTGCCACAGGTGAGGGGAAGACCGAAAGGGTGAACGTGAGTGAACCAGTGGTGATGCCTCGTTACGGCAACTTCCCGGGTGACTGGATAGGTTCTTCTCCTGGGTTGGCAGCCGTTGAGCGTGCTGGTGTGGCTGTGATCTGAGGTCGTGGGGTTGTGGGTGTGTCGTTCCCGGTGTCTGGGTTCGCGACCTGTTTGGATCTTCATGTGTCCGAGCA
>DATILL010000027.1:0-17371 GCA_035476575.1 Mycobacteriales bacterium | reverse complement strand
TAACGGGCGCAACCACTAGCCTGCTCTCACGCCCGCCGGACTCCGTGCGCGCCTGCGGGACTCCGCGCGCGGGACACGGTAGTGTTTCAGCGAACAGATGTTCGCTAGCTGATGATCGGATGGTCCGCGTGATGACCAGGTGTGCTTGGTGACCCTTTACACCGCGCGCCCGTCGTCCCGTGTCCTCGGCGTCGACCCCGGCCTCACGCGCTGCGGCCTCGGGGTGGTCGACGGCGTGCCCGGAAGGCCGCCGAGTCTCGTCGCCACCGGTGTGATCCGCACCGGCGCGGACGAGGACATCGCGGCGCGGCTGCTGGCGATCGAGGAGGAGATCGAGCGCTGGCTGACCGAGTACCAGCCGGACACGGTGGCGGTGGAGCGGGTGTTCAGCCAGCACAACGTGCGTACGGTGATGGGCACCGCACAGGCCGCGGCGGTCGCCATCCTGGCCGCGACCCGGGCCGGCGTGCCGGTCGCGCTGCACACGCCGAGCGAGGTCAAGGCCGCGGTGACCGGCTCCGGCCGGGCCGACAAGGCGCAGGTGACGGCGATGGTGACGAAGATCCTCCGGCTGCCCGCGGCACCGCGGCCGGCGGATGCGGCCGACGCCCTGGCGCTGGCGGTCTGCCAGGTGTGGCGCGGGGCGGCGCAGGCGCGGCTGGCGGCGGCGCTGGCAGACGTCGAGTCGCGGTCGGTCCCGCCCCGGAGCCGGCGATGATCGCGAGCGTGCGCGGGCCGGTGGTCGCCCTCGCCCCGGACGGCGTGGTCGTCGAGGTCGGCGGGATCGGGCTGTCGGTGCAGTGCACACCCGGCACGCTGGCCCGGCTGCGGGTGGGGGAGCCGGCCCGGCTGGCCACCAGCCTCGTGGTGCGGGAGGACTCGCTCACCCTCTACGGCTTCGCGGACGACGACGAGCGCAGCCTGTTCGAGCTGCTGCAGACGGCGAGCGGGGTCGGGCCGCGGCTGGCCCAGGCGATTCTGGGCGTGCTGCCGCCGGCCGAGGCCCGGCTGGCGATCGTGAGCGGCGACGTGCGCACCCTCATCCGAGTGCCGGGCATCGGCAAGAAAGGGGCCGAGCGGCTGGTGGTCGAGCTGCGGGACCGGATCGGCCCGGTCTGCGACGCGGGGGTGCCCGGGGTCGAGCCCGGGGCCGTCACCCCGGTCCAGCCGTGGCGGGACCAGGTCCGGCAGGCGCTGGTCGGCCTCGGCTGGTCGGCCCGGGAGGCGGACGAGGCGGTTGAGGCGGTGGCGGACCAGGCGGGCCAGAGCACCGACGTGCCGGCGCTGCTGCGGTCCGCCCTGCGGCTGCTGGGCCGGCCATGAGCGAGGCACCGGGCGAGGCGTCGGGGGAGGAGCTGGTCTCGCCGTACGCCGCGGTTGATGAGTGCGACGTCGAGCAGTCGCTGCGGCCGCGCAGGCTGGCCGAGTTCGTCGGCCAGGCCAGGGTCCGCGAGCAGCTCGGCCTGGTGCTGGAGTCCGCGTTGCGCCGCCGCCGGCCACCGGACCACGTGCTGCTGTCCGGCCCGCCCGGTCTCGGCAAGACGAGCCTGGCCATGATCATCGCGGCCGAGCTGGGCAGCGCCATCCGGGTGACCAGCGGCCCGGCCATCGAACGCGCCGGCGACCTGGCCGCGATGCTGTCCAACCTGGCCGAGGGCGACGTCCTCTTCATCGACGAGATCCACCGGATCGCCCGGCCGGCCGAGGAGCTGCTCTACGTCGCGATGGAGGACTTCCGGGTCGACGTCATCGTCGGCAAGGGGCCGGGCGCGACCGCGATCCCGCTGGACGTGGCGGCGTTCACCCTGGTCGGCGCCACCACCCGGGCCGGGCTGCTGACCGGGCCGCTGCGGGACCGGTTCGGCTTCACCGCGCACATGGACTTCTACGAGCCGGCCGAGCTGGAGCGGGTGCTGGACCGCAGCGCCGGGCTGCTCGGCATCCCGCTGCGCGCCGAGGGGGCCGACGAGATCGCCGGCCGGTCCCGTGGCACGCCCCGGATCGCCAACCGGCTGCTCCGCCGGGTCCGCGACTACGCCGAGGTGCGGGCCGACGGGGTGATCGACCGGGACGTCGCCCAGGCCGCGTTGGCGGTGTACGACGTGGACGACCTCGGTCTGGACCGGCTGGACCGGGCGGTGCTGGACGCGCTGGTGCGCCGGTTCGGCGGCGGGCCGGTCGGGGTGAGCACGCTCGCCGTCGCGGTGGGGGAGGAGGCGCAGACCGTGGAGGAGGTGGCCGAGCCGTTCCTGGTCCGGGCCGGGCTGCTGGCCCGGACGCCGCGCGGCCGGGTGGCCACGCCCGCGGCCTGGCGGCACCTCGGGCTGGCCCCGCCGGCCAGGCCGGGCCTGCCAGGCCTGCCGGCCCCACCAGGCCCACCGACCCTGTTCGACACCGGCTGAGCGGAACTCCGCTACGGTCTCGTCTCGTTCCTTCGGCGTAGGCTGGGCGGCCGGTCTACACTCCCGCCGGCCGTACCATCCCCACAGACCTGCCCCGGCTCCCCAACCCCGCCCGCTCCCACACCCGTGAGGATCAGCATCTCGTGAGGGCTTTCATCCCGCTCCTGCTGTTCGCCTTGGCCTTCGCCCTGCTGATCCTGCTGCCGGCCCGGATGCGCAACCGGGAGATGCGGCGGGTCGCGCAGGTCCAGGACGCGCTCACCGTCGGCACCGAGGTGATGACGTCCTCCGGGCTGTACGGCCGGGTGGTCGGGATCGACGCCGGCACCGTCGAGCTCGAGGTTGCGCCCGGCGTGGTGACCACCTGGGCGAAGGCGGCGATCCGCGAGGTCCCGCAGCTGGCCGGCGAGCCCGGTGGGGAGCTGCCCGGCGGGGCTGAGGCGGAGGCCCGTCGGCCGGACGCCGACCCGGGCTAGGCAGCCAGGGGCCGGCATCGCGACGGGCCATACTGACAGCGAACGTTCCGCGCCCGCCCCGGCAGGCGCGATGAGGTGAGGAGATCGACAACCCGTGGCCGCACCGCAGGCACAGCCGCGCGCCGGACGCTACTTCCTTGCGCTGCTGGCGACCCTGGTGATCCTGTACGCCCTGGCGTTCTTCACCGGCACGTCGCACGCGCCGAAGCTCGGGCTGGACCTCAAGGGCGGTACGACGGTCACGCTGACCGCCAAGACCGACACCGGCGCCCCGCCGTCCAAGGAGTCGCTGGACAAGGCCCGCCAGATCATCTCCGACCGGGTCAACAACACCGGCGTGCAGTCCGCCGAGGTGGTCACCGAAGGCGACCAGCACATCGTCATCTCCGCGCCCGGCGAGGACGGCGAGCAGGTCAAGAACCTGGCCCAGACCGCGTTGCTGCGGTTCCGGCCGGTGACCCAGGTCTACCCGATCACGCCGGCCGCTGGTGCGCCCATCACCACCACGCCCCCGTCGCCGGCCACCTCGAAAGGCACGCCGACCACCAGCCCGTCACCGCGGGGCCGGCCGGTGCCACCGGCGCTGGCACCGACCACGACGCCGAGGCCGCCCACCGTACCCAAACCCACACCGAGCGTGCCGGGGGACGCCAGCCTCTACCCAGGTGCCACCCCGACCCAGCTTACGATGCTCACCGCGCTGAACTGCGACAAGGGCGCCCAGCAGACCTCCAAGCCGGACCAGCCGATCGCCGCCTGCAGCAAGGACAAGCAGTTCAAGTACCTGCTGGACAAGGCGCTGTTCGAGGGCACCGAGGTCGCCACGGCCACGGCGCAGGGGCCGGACCAGAACGACGCCCGGTGGCGCGTCTCGCTCGAGCTCCGGTCGACCGGCCAGACGATCTGGTCCACGTACACCGCCGCGAACGTCGGCAAGCAGGTGGCCTTCACCCTCGACGACAAGGTGGTGTCGGCACCGGCCATCCAGAGCGCGATCAACGGGGCGACCCAGATCACCGGCAACTTCGACCAGAAGTCCGCGACCGACCTGGCCGACGTGCTGAAGTACGGCGCGCTGCCGCTGACCTTCACCCAGGAGACGGCGCAGACGATCTCCCCGACGCTCGGCACCGACCAGCTCAAGGCGGGCCTGCTGGCCGGCGGTATCGGGCTGGTCCTGGTGGTGCTCTACTCGCTGCTGTACTACCGGATGCTCGGCTTCGTCACCATCGCCAGCCTGGTGGTCTCCGGGCTGCTGACCTACGGCTTCCTGGTCGTGCTCGGCAACCAGATCGGCTTCGCCCTGACCCTGGCCGGGGTGGCCGGCTTCATCGTCGCGGTCGGCATCACGGCCGACTCGTTCGTGGTGTTCTTCGAACGGCTCAAGGACGAGATCCGGGAGGGCAGATCGGCGCGCTCGGCGGTGCCCCGGGCCTGGGTGCGGGCGCGGCGGACGATCCTGTCCGCGGACGCGGTGTCCTTCCTGGCCGCGGCGATCCTCTACTACCTCGCGGCCGGCGACGTGAAGGGTTTCGCGTTCACCCTCGGCCTGTCCACCGTGCTCGACCTGGTGGTGGTGTTCCTGTTCACCCACCCGCTGATCGCGGTGGCCGCGCGCAGCCGGGCGTTCACCTCGCCCCGGTTCTCCGGTCTTGGCGCGGTCCGGAAGAAGACCCTGGCGCCGGCCGGCGCCGCGTCCCGCTAAGGAGCTCAGGGCCGTGTCGTCTCTCGCTGGTCGCCTCTACCGCGGCGATGTCCACTACGACTTCATCGGCAACCGCAAGCGGTGGTACGCCATCTCCGGCGTGCTGCTGCTGATCTGCCTGCTGAGCATCGTTCTACGCGGCTTCAACTACGGCATCGAGTTCCGCGGTGGGACGACGATCCTGATCGAGTCCGCCAACATCGACCTAGACGCGGCCGAGCAGGCGGTGCGCAGCGCCGGACCGTCGGTGGAGACCAGGCAGTACGTCGGTGCCGGCGCCCAGCGGCGGGTGCTGATCAAGGCCGCGCTGACCACGCCAGAGCAACAGAGCGAGATCCAGACCGCGGTGGCCAAACGGTTCGGGCTGGATGCCAAGAAGGTCAACGTCAGCTCGGTCAGCTCGTCGTGGGGACGTGAGATCACCAAGAAGGCGTTGATCGCGCTGGTCGTCTTCCTCGTCGCCGTATGCGTGTTCATCGCCCTCCGGTTCGAGCCGAAGATGGCGATCGGCGCGATTGTGGCGCTGCTGCACGACCTCGTGCTGGCCGCCGGTGTTTACTCCGTGGTCGGCTTCGAGGTCACCCCATCGACCGTGGTCGGCCTGCTCACCATCCTCGGTTTCTCCCTGTACGACACCGTGGTGGTCTTCGACAAGGTCACGGAGAACACCCGTGGCATCCTCGGCAGCACCCGGCAGACCTACTCCGAGGCGGCCAACCTGGCGGTCAACCAGACCCTGATGCGGTCCATCAACACCTCGCTGATCGCGCTGCTGCCGGTGGCCGGGCTGCTGTTCGTCGGCGCCGGGTTGCTCGGCGTGGGCACGCTGAAGGACCTGGCCCTGGTGTTGTTCGTCGGGCTGGCCGCCGGCGCCTACTCGTCGATCTTCATCGCCACGCCGATTGTGGCCGACCTGAAGGAGCGCGAGCCGGCCTACGTCTCGCTGCGCAAGCGGGTGCTGGCCAAGCGGACCGGCGGGCCGGCCAAGGCGAAGGTCGAGCCCGGCGCCGAGCCCGGCGAGGCGGTCGCGGCCGACGTCACGGAGGCCGGCGGGTCCGAGCCGGTGCCGGTGCCCGCGGTGGCCAGCACGACACCGCGGCCGGGCGCCCGGCCGCAGCCCAAGAAGAGCGGCAGTGGACGGCCGCAGGCCCGGAAGAAGGGTGGCGGCCGTCCGCAGGCCAAGCGCCGTCGCTGACCGGCGCCGCCGCTGGCGGGCGCCGTCCCTGATGGGCGCCACCGCCGTTCCTGGCCGCGGCCCTCGGCTGCGACCGCGCCAGCCGGGGCGAGACGTGGCTGATGGTTGACGGTGCTGATGGTGACGTGGCGGGGCTGGTCGCGGCCCGCATCCGCGACGTGCCGGACTTCCCTCGGCCGGGCGTGACCTTCAAGGACATCACGCCGCTGCTCGCCGATGGGCCAGTCTTCGCCGCGGTGGCCGACGAGGTGGTCCGCGCCCACGCGCTCTCCGGGTTCGACCTGGTCGCCGGGGTGGAGGCGCGTGGGTTCCTGCTGGCCGCGGCCGTCGCCTACGCCGCGCGGGTCGGGGTGCTGCCGGTCCGCAAGGCGGGCAAGCTGCCCGGCCCGGTGCTCGGGGCGTCGTACACCCTGGAGTACGGCGAGGCGACGATCGAGATGCCGGTCACCGGCTGGGCCACGGGCCGGCGGGTGCTGGTGGTCGACGACGTGCTGGCCACCGGTGGGACCCTGGCCGCCACGGCGGACCTGGTCCGGCGGGCTGGTGGCACCGTGGCTGGCCTGTCGGTGATCATCGAGCTGTCCCTGCTGGGCGGGCGGTCCAGGCTCGGCGCGGACGGCGCCGGGCTGCACGCCGTGCTCACCGTCTGACCGGCAGGCCAGCCGAACCATGCTGAACCATGCCGAACCCGGCGGTGGGTGGCACGCCGGGCCTCCCCGAGGCCGTACACTCTTCGCAGCAGCCGGCCGAGAGTAGGGGGGCGGTTCTGAGTTTCGAGGTGATCCCGGCAGCCCGGGAGAAGGCGCCAGCACCTGGCGAGGCGGTCGAGTCGCGCCGGGAGTCCGGCACGAAGGCCGGCAACGGCTCGCCACCCGCCCGGTCCCAGTCCCAGCCGCAGCCCACGGCCGAGCCCACGGCTGCGGAGCGTGCCGCGGCCACCCCCGCCCCAGCCGTACCGGTCGTGCCCGTCGTGCCCCGGCCCACGACGCAGGGCAGGCCGGCCACGGCGGCCACGGACACCGGGAGCGAGGTCTACACCGGCCCCGACACCGTGCCGATGCCCGCGGTGCGGGCCGCCGACGACCGACCGAGCGGCCCGTTCCGGCGCCGTCGGGTGCGGGCCCGGCTGGCCCGCCGGATCGTCGCATCCGGGCAGCGCCCGGCCGGCGCGGTCAAGCCCGTGCTGGAGCCGCTCGTGGCCACCCACCGGGCCGCTCATCCCAAGTCTGACCTGCGTGAGCTGCAGCGGGCCTATGACATGGCCGAGGAGCGGCACCGGGGCCAGCTCCGCAAGTCCGGCGACCCGTACATCACCCACCCGCTGTCGGTGGCCACCATCCTGGCCGAGCTGGGCATGGACACCACCACCCTGGTCGCCGGCCTGCTGCACGACACGGTCGAGGACACCGGCCTGACGCTGCCCGAGATCGAGGCGGAGTTCGGCGCCGAGGTGGCCCATCTGGTCGACGGCGTCACCAAGCTGGACAAGGTCAAGTACGGCGACGCGGCCGAGGCGGAGACCATCCGCAAGATGGTGGTCGCGATGGCCCGTGACCCGCGGGTGCTGGTCATCAAGCTGTCCGACCGGCTGCACAACATGCGCACGCTGCGCTTCCTGCCGCCGCACAAGCAGGAGCGCAAGGCCCGTGAGGTGCTGGAGGTGCTGGCCCCGCTGGCGCACCGGCTTGGCATGAACACGGTCAAGTGGGAGCTGGAGGACCTCGCCTTCGCCACCCTCTACCCCAAGCGGTACGACGAGATCGTCCAGCTGGTCGCCAAGCGGGCGCCACAGCGCGACGTCTACATCAGCCACTGCACCGAGGTGGTCAGCGTCCAGCTCCGCGAGGCCAAGATCAAGGCCTCGGTGACCGGCCGGCCGAAGCACTACTACTCGATCTACCAGAAGATGATGGTGCGGGGCCGCGAGTTCACCGACATCTACGACCTGGTCGGCATCCGGGTCCTGGTCGACACCGTGCACGACTGCTACGGCGCGCTGGGCGTGATCCACGCGACCTGGCAGCCGGTGCCGGGCCGGTTCAAGGACTACATCGCGATGCCGAAGTTCAACATGTACCAGTCGCTGCACACCACCGTGATCGGTCCTGAGGGCAAGCCGGTCGAGCTGCAGATCCGTACCTATGCCATGCACCGCACCGCGGAGTACGGCATCGCCGCGCACTGGAAGTACAAGGAGCAGAAGGGCTTCGAGGTCGCCGGGCCGATGGCCCAGGACGACATGGCCTGGCTGCGGCAGCTCCTGGACTGGCAGCGCGAGACGCAGGAGCCGGGCGAGTTCATGGACTCGCTGCGCTTTGACCTCGGCGCCCGCGAGGTGTTCGTCTTCACCCCGAAAGGCGACGTGATCGCGCTGCCGGCGGGCTCCACGCCGGTCGACCTCGGCTACGCGATCCACACCGACGTCGGGCACCGATGTATCGGCGCCCGGGTCAACCGCAAGCTGGTCGCGCTGGAGAGCAGGCTCGAGAACGGCGACACGGTCGAGATCATCACCGCCAAGTCGGAGACGGCCGGGCCCAGCCAGGACTGGGTGACCTTCGTCAAGAGCCCCCGGGCGAAGAACAAGATCAAGCAGTGGTTCGCCAAGGAGCGCCGCGAGGACGCGATCGAGGCCGGCAAGGATGCGATCGGCCGGGCGGTGCGTAAGCAGGGCCTGCCGCTGCAGCGGCTGCTCGGCGGCGACGCGGTCGTCACCCTGGCCAAGGACATGCGCTACGCCGACGTGTCCGCGCTGTACGCCGCGGTGGGGGAGAGCCAGATCTCCGCGCAGACCGTCGTACACCGGCTGATGGCGGCGCTCGGTGGGCCGGAGGGCGCGGTCGAGGACCTGGCCGAGACGGCGATCCCGACCCGCGCGCCGCGCCGGGTGTCCTCCGACCCGGGCGTGGTGGTGCAGGGCGCCAGCGACGTCTGGGTGAAGCTGGCGAAGTGCTGCACCCCGGTGCCGGGCGACGACATCATCGGCTTCGTCACCCGCGGCGGCGGGGTCTCGGTGCACCGTAAGGCGTGTACCAACGTCGGCTCGCTCACCCGGCAGGCCGAGCGCCTGGTCGAGGTGCAGTGGCGGCCATCCAACGACTCGATCTTCCTGGTGGCGATCCAGGTGGAGGCGCTGGACCGGCACCGGCTGCTCTCCGACATCACCCGGGTGCTGTCCGACGATCGGGTGAACATCCTCTCCGCCGCCGTGTCGACGACTCGGGACCGGGTGGCGATCAGCCGGTTCACCTTTGAGCTCGGCGACCCCAAGCATCTCGGCCACGTGCTGCGCACCATCCGCGGCGTGGACGGGGTCTACGACGTGTACCGCATCTCCTCCGCCTCCTGAGGGCTCCCACCCTTCCCGCACCCCTTCCCGACGATCATCGAGTTGTTGTCGCTAGTTGATCTTTATTTACGACCACAAGTCGATGATCGACCCGAGAGTCAGGCTGCGGTGACGCGGGCGGTGCCGATGGTGACGCCGAGGATGGGCTTACCGCCACCGGGGCTCGGGTCGAAGCTGCCGTCGTCACCGGCCGCGCGGATCTTCTCCAGCACGTCCATCCCGGTGGTCACCGTGCCCACGATGCTGTAGTCCGGCGAGAGCTGGGAGTCGGCGAAGATCAGGAAGAACTGGCTGCCAGTGCTGTTCGGCTGGCCGGTGTTCGCCATCGCCACGACACCCTTGGCGTACCTGGCGGTCTTGGCGACCTCCTGCCGCAGGTTGTACGTCGGCCCGCCCTGCCCGGTGCCGGACGGGTCGCCGCACTGCAGCATGCTCAGGCTGGCGGACGTCGACATCCGGTGGCACGGGCTGCCGTCGTAGAACCGCTTCGACGCGAGGTAGCCGAGGCTCTGCACCGCGCACGGCGCCTTGGCCCGGTCCAGCGTGATCACGACAGCGCCCTGGGTGGTGGCCAGAGCCAGCTTCTCGGTGCCGGTAGTGGGCGTCCGGGCCGGGTCCGGCGGCAGGCCGACGTCCCTGGTGTAGGGCGACCGCAGGCTCTGCGCGGTCTCGGCGTACCGGCACGGGCCGAGGGTCTGCCGCGGCGCCCGCTTGGCCTTGCTGAACGTCCGGGTCGCGATCGGCGCCGCGGTCGGCTTGGTCGATGCGCTGGGCTGGGCGGTCGGCCGCGGGGCGGCCTGGTCGGTGCCGCCGACCTTGGCGACGATGAGCCACACCGCACCCACCACCAACAGCACCGAGAGCATCGCGCCGATCGCCAGGTAGCGGACTCGCTGCTTGCGGGCCGCCTCGGCCCGCCGGAGGAGCTGGCGCTCGAGTCGGCGGCGGGCGGTCTGTCGCCGCTGCTTGGTGGTCGGCACCGCGGATCCTCCTCGACGTAGGCTGGCCGACCTGGGGCCGGCCGGGGCAGTGCGCTGGGCTTGCGCCTGCGTGTCGCTAGGCTAGGGAGGGTACAGCGGTGGCCTGAGCCGGTACCGTGCGCACCTGTGCGGTATGTCGAGCAAGGTGGGCAGTCAGTGGCGCCCGCCCGCCCCGGGCTCTCGGTGGTGTGCTCGGTGCTGGCCATCGTGTCCGCCGTCCCGTTGGCGCTGGCCGGGCTCACCCAGCAGCTCAGCGGGCTGCTGCCGCTGCTGCCCAGCATCCTGCCGGCGGGCGCGGACCTCCGGCCGTCGATCCGGTTGCTGGTCGTCGCCACCGCGGTGCTGGCGCTGGCGGCGCCGGTGGCCGGCTGGCTGAGCCGGTTGTTGCCCCCGTGGGTGGTCCTGCTGGCCGGGCTGGTCACGGTCTCGGCGGCGTACGGGCTCTCGGGCCGGTCCAGCGGAAGCCTGGAGCCGATCCTCGCCCTGCAGGGCATCGGCGCGGGCTGCCTGCTGGCCGCGACCGCCGCACTGGTCGGCGCGGCCTCCGCTCATGTCCGACCGGTGCTGGCCGCCGGCTGGGCCGCGGCCGTCGTCGGCACGCTGATCCTGCTGCCCCGGCACTCGGTCCTCGTACCCGGGCCTTCCGGCACGAGCCGGCGGGCGCAGCTCGGCCAGTCCGCATGGCTGCTGGGGGTGGCGGCGCTGTTCGGCCTCGCGCTCGCGGCGGCCAGCCTGGCGGACCGGCGGTCCCGGCTGCACCCGCGCCGGATCGACCTGACCGCGCTGCTGCCGCTGGCCGTCGGGATCCCGGTCGCCGCGCTCGCCTGGTGGCCGCCGGCCGCGCCCGGCCGGGCGGTCGCCTTGGCCGTGGCGGTCCTGCTGCTCGCGCTCGGCGTCCTGGCCGTGGTCGCGATCCGGCTGTCGACCGGCACCGGATCCGCCGCGGCGCCTTGGTCGGCGGACGGGCGGGGCGCGGTCGGTACGGCGACGGCGGCGGTGGCGTTCGTGGCAGGTGTGGTGCTGCTGCCGACGGCGTACGGCCTGCTGACCGTCCGGCAGCTCCGCGGCGACGGCGTGACGCCGATCACCGTGCTGCTGGTGCTTGCCGCCCTGGTCGGGGTGGTGGCCGGGGTGCTGGGCGCGCTCCTGCCGGAGGGCCGCCGTCGTGAGGTGATCGTGTTCGGGCTGCTGGCGGCCGCGGTCGGCACGCTGGGCCTGCTGCCCGTCGCGGCGGCGCCCGCTGCCGCACTGCCCGGCCTGGTGCTGCTGACCGGTGGGGTCGGCGTGGCGCTTGGCGCGGTGCTGCGCGCGGTCGGGCCATTGGCCACGGTGGTGGCCGGCGGGGTGCTCGGGGTGACGGTGCCGTTGGGCAACCTGCTGCACGGCGAGATCTTCACCTGGCAGCGGGCCAGCTCCGGCTGGTTCGCGTACACGACGGACCCCCTCGAGGCCGCGCGCCACTTCGCTGTCCCCGGCGTCAGCGCGCAGCGCTGGTGGCTGCTGCTGGCGACGTTCGTGCTGGTGGCGGGCGCGGCGGTGGCCACCCTGGCGCTGGCAGCCACGACAGCACGGGCGGAAACCGACTCGGTGGGGTCCGGAGCCGGTCGGTAGCCTGAGACGGTCAGCCAACAGCGCGAAAGAGGTGTTCCGCCGTGCTCGTCGTCGGGTTTCCCTCGCAGGCTACGGCCACCAACTGCTACGTGGTCGCGCCCGCCGACGGTGAGCGGTGCGTCGTCATCGACCCGGGCATCGGGGTCGCCCCGCGGCTCGACGAGACGCTGGCGGCCCACCGGCTGCACCCGGTCGCGGTCATCCTCACCCACGGACATGTCGACCACACCTTCTCGGTGCTGCCGGTCTGCCAGGCCAGGGACGTGCCGGCGTACATCCACCCGGCCGACCGGCACCAGCTCACCGACCCGTGGAGCGGGCTCGGCGCCCCGAAGGGCACCCCGCTGTTCGGCCAGCTCACCTTCGCCGAGCCCGCCGACGTGCTGGAGCTGTCCGACGGCGGCACGGTGGAGCTGGCCGGGCTGGAGCTGTCCGTGCGGCTGACGCCCGGCCACACCCCGGGCTCAGTGATCTTCGGGCTGAGCACGGCCGAGGCGCCACTGCTGTTCTCCGGCGACCTGCTGTTCGCGGGCTCCATCGGCCGGGTGGACCTGCCTGGGGGCTCCGAGGTCGCCATGTTCGACTCGCTCGCCCGGGTGGTCCTGCCGATGGACGACGCCACCGTGGTCCATCCCGGCCACGGCGGCTCGACCACCATCGGCCGGGAGCGCAGGACCAACCCGTACCTGCGGCTCGCGGCGCAGATCCGGACCGCACCGAGGACAGGCCTGTGAGCGACAGCGAACGGACAGGTCCGCGCCTGGACCGGCTCAGCGCACCCAAGGGCACCTTCGACACCCTGCCGCCGGAGTCGGCGACGTTCCTGGCGGTCCGTGAGGAGATCACCCGTACTCTCCGGCTGGCCGGCTACGGCTACGTCGAGACGCCGGTCTTCGAGGACACCGCGGTGTTCCGGCGTGGCGTGGGCGAGTCCACCGACGTCGTGACCAAGGAGATGTACACCTTCACCGACCGGGGCGGCCGCTCGCTGACGCTGCGGCCGGAGCTGACCGCCGGGCTGGTCCGGGCCGCCATCGAGCACAACCTGTACGCCGGCCAGCTCCCGGTGAAGCTCTACAGCGTCGGGGCGAACTTCCGCTACGAGCAGCCGCAGGCGGGCCGGTACCGGCACTTCACCCAGGTCGACGCCGAGGCGCTGGGGCTGGACGACCCAACCCTGGACGCCGAGATGGTGGCGCTCGGCGTCCAGGCCTTCGACGCGGTCGGGCTCGGCGACTACACCACCGAACTCAACTCCCTCGGCGACCGCACCTGCCGGCCGGCGTACCGGGAGAAGCTGCGGGACTTCCTGCGCGGGCTGTCGCTGGACGAGCAGACCCGGCAGCGGGTCGAGGTCAACCCGCTGCGGGTGCTGGACGACAAGCGGCCCGGCGTGGCCGCCCAGGTGGCCGGCGCGCCGCTGATGGTCGACCACCTGTGCGCCGGCTGCCGGGCGCACTACGACGCGGTCCGCGACCAGCTTGCCGACCTCGGCGTGCGCTGGGTGGAGAACCCGACGCTGGTCCGTGGCCTGGACTACTACACCCGGACGACGTTCGAGTACGTGCACAACCGGCTGGGAGCGCAGGCCTCGATCGGTGGCGGCGGGCGTTACGACGGGCTGTCCGCCCAGCTCGGCGGCCCGGACACCTCCGGCATCGGCTGGGCGATCGGGGTCGACCGGACCCTGCTCGCGCTGGCCGCCGAGGGCCTCGCCCCGAAGCAGCCGCCGCGGGTGGCGGCGTTCGTGGTGCCGCTCGGCGACGCGGCCCGGCGCCGGGCGCTGCCGCTGGCCACCGAGCTGCGGCAGGCCGGCGTGGCCACCGACCTGGCCTTCGGCGGCAAGGGCCTGAAGGGTGCGATGAGGTCGGCCGACCGGTCCGGCGCGCGGTACGCGGTGATCCTCGGCGAGCGAGATATCGCCGACGGCGTGGCCCAGCTCAAGGACCTGGGGTCCGGTGCGCAGCACGCCGTCCCGCTCGGCGACCTGGTCACCACGCTGAAGGAGAAACTGTCATGATCCGCACCCACACCGCGGGCTCGCTGCGGGCCGACCATGCCGGTCAGCAGGTCACCCTGGCCGGCTGGGTGGCCCGCCGCCGTGACCACGGCGGAGTCATCTTCATCGACCTGCGCGACGCCTCGGGCTACGTCCAGGGGGTCTTCCGCGAGGAGCAGGCGCACCAGCTTCGCGCGGAGTACTGCGTCCAGGTCGTCGGCGAGGTCACCCGCAGGCCCGAGGGCAACGCGAACCCGGAGCTGCCCACCGGCGAGGTCGAGGTCACCGCCTCGACACTGACGGTGCTGAGCGAGGCCGCACCGCTGCCGTTCCCGGTGGACGGCGGGGGAGGCGAGGCCGGCGAGGAGACCCGGTTCAAGTACCGTTACCTGGACCTGCGCCGGGCCGGGCCGGGCAACGCGCTGCGGCTGCGCTCGGAGGCCAACCGGATCGTGCGCCGGGTGCTGGACGAGGCCGAGTTCGTCGAGATCGAGACGCCGGACCTGACCCGCTCCACCCCCGAGGGCGCTCGCGACTTCCTGGTGCCGGTGCGGCTGCGGCCGGGTCACTGGTACGCGCTGCCACAGTCGCCGCAGCTGTTCAAGCAGCTCCTCATGGTGGCTGGGATGGAGCGCTACTACCAGCTCGCCCGGTGCTTTCGGGACGAGGACTTCCGGGCCGACCGGCAGCCGGAGTTCACCCAGCTCGACATCGAGATGTCCTTCGTCGAGCAGGACGACGTGATCGAGCTGGCCGAGACGGTCACCGCCGCGCTGTGGCTGGAGCTGGCCGGGCACGACCTGCCCCGGCCGCTGCCGCGGCTGGCCTTCCACGACGCGATGGCCCGCTACGGCACGGACAAGCCGGACCTGCGCTTCGGCTGCGAGCTGGTCGAGCTGACGTCGTACTTCGCCGGCACGCCGTTCCGGATCTTCCAGGCGCCCTACGTCGGCGCGGTGGTGATGCCGGGCGGGGCGGACCAGCCGCGCAAGACCTTCGACGGCTGGCAGGACTGGGCGCGGTCCCGGGGGGCGCGTGGACTGGCCTACGTGACCTTCGGCGAGGACGGCACGCTGGCCGGTCCGGTGGCGAAGAACCTGTCCGAGGCGGAGCGGTCCGGGCTTGCCGAGGCGCTCGGCGCGGCGCCGGGGGACTGCGCGTTCTTCGCGGCCGGCGCGCGGGCCGAGGCGCAGGCGCTGCTCGGCGCGGTGCGGGTGGAGGTCGGCCAGCGGTGCGGGCTGGTCGACCCGGACGAGTGGGCGTTCTGCTGGGTGGTCGACGCGCCGATGTTCGAGCCGGACTCCGAGGGGGGCGGCTGGACGGCGCTGCACCACCCGTTCACCGCGCCCGCGCCGCAGTGGGCGGACACCTTCCAGGACGACCCGGAGCACGCCTTGGCGCAGGCATACGACCTGGTCTGCAACGGCAACGAGATCGCCGGCGGCTCGATCCGGATCCACAGCGCGCAGATGCAGCAGCGGGTGTTCGGGGTGATCGGGCTGTCCAAGGCCGAGGCGGAGAGCAAGTTCGGCTTCCTGCTGGAGGCGTTCACCTACGGCCCGCCGCCGCACGGCGGGATCGCGTTCGGGTGGGACCGGTGCTGCGCGCTGCTCAGCGGCACCGAGTCGATCCGGGAGGTCATCGCCTTCCCGAAGACCGGCAACGGCTACGACCCGCTGACCGGGGCGCCCACTCCGATCACCTCGGAACAGCGGCGGGAGGCCGGCGTCGACGCCGTACCCAACGCGGCGGCCGGACAGCTCTGATCATTCGGCTCCGGTCCGGCGCGGCCGCTGGCACGATCGAACCATGCTGCACCTACGCCTGGTCTGCCCGCCGTTCCTTGTCGGGCAGCTTTGCGACCTGCTTGACGCCGAGCCGGGCGTGACCAACATCGTCGTGCTGCCCGGGGCGGCTCGGCAGCCGCCCGGCGACCTGGTCATGTGCGATGTGGTCCGGGAGGCGGGCAGCGAGGTGCTGGCGCGGCTGCGCGAGCTCGGCCTCTCGGTGGACGGCTCGATCGCCGTGCACACGGTCGACACCACGCTGTCCGAGGCCGCCGACCGGGCCGCCGAGCGGGTGCCGGGGTACGGCGCCGACGCGGTGGTGTGGGAGGAGATCGAGGCCCGCACCAGCGAGGAGTCAACACTGAGCTGGACCTACCTGGCCTTCATGACCATCGCCACCCTGATCGCCGGGGTGGGCGTGCTGGTCGACCAGCCCATCCTGATCGTCGGGGCGATGGTGGTCGGGCCGGAGTTCGGTCCGTTGGCCGGGCTGTCGGTGGCCGTGGTACGCCGGCAGTGGCCGGCGCTCTGGGCCTCCGCGCGGGCGCTGCTGGTCGGCTTCGCCGTGGCGATGACGGCGACCTTGGTGCTGGCCGCCGTCGGCCGGCTGGTCGGCGCGGTCCAGCCGCGGATGCTGGACCGGGAGGCCGCGCTGACCGCGTTTATCTCCCGGCCGGACGGGTTCAGCTTGCTCATCGCGATGCTGGCCGGGGCGGCCGGCATCCTGTCGCTGACCTCGGCCAAGTCCGGCGCGCTGATCGGTGTGCTGATCTCGGTCACCACGGTGCCGGCGGCCGGCAACGCCGCCGTCGCGCTCGCCCTCGGCCATCTCGGAGTGGCCGGCGGGGCGCTGCTGCAACTGCTGGTCAACCTGACCGGGATCGTAGCCGCCGCGGTCACGGTGCTCAGCGTGCAACGGTGGGCTCAGGACCGCGGACGCCGGACGGCGCCGACGCCGGCCCGGTAGGTGGCCGGGCGGCTCAGCAATGTGGTCTGGCACTCCAGCCCAGTTTGCTGTATGCCCCGGGTGGCGCGCGTGGGCTGGCGGGCCTTGGCAATTTACTCGGGTGGATTTGGCTGCCGCGCCAGTCGCCTTCGGCGACTGGCTTGCCACCGGAGCTACTCTGGGTGCTTTCCGCCCTACTCACCGAAGTTTCTCACCTTTTCTCCCGCCCTCGGGGTTGGCCGGGGCGGTTTTGTCGGTGGCCTCTTTTATTCTTCTCCTATGTCGGATGTGGTCGCGTCGGTGGTCGAGCAGATCTCGGTGCTGCTTGGCTCGTGTCGTGACGCGCGCTTGTGGGGGCTTTCCGACGCGCCGGGTGACGAGCTGCTGGGGCGGGTGCACCAGCAGCTCGGGCAGATCACGGGGACGTTGCTGCTGCCGTTGGTGCGGGAGGCGGAGTCCCGGGGTCTGGCTGCCGCGCATGACGTGCCGAGCATGACGGCGTGGCTGCGGGACAGCCTGAACGTGCGGCCCGGTGAGGCCGGGCGGCTGCTCCGCCTCGCCCGTGACCTGGACGGTGACCTGCCGGAGACGGCCGCCGCGCTGGCCGACGGCGCCATCAGCGTCGAGCACGCCCAGGTGATCGCGGACGCGGTCCGGGCGCTGCCGGCCGAGACCCCGGCCGAGACGAGGGTCGCGGCGGAGCGGGAGCTGGTCGCGCACTCCGGCACGTTCAACCCCGACGAGGTCGCGCTGCTCGGCCGCCGGGTCCTGGACGTGGTGGACCCCGACCACGGCGAGGAGCTGCTCCGCCGCCAGGCCGAACGCGAGGCCGCCGAGGCCCACACCCGCCGGGACCTGCGCATCTCCCCCGCCGGCCCAGGGCTCAAGCGCATCTGCGGGCTCCTGGACACCGAAGGCGCC
>DATILL010000026.1:0-10820 GCA_035476575.1 Mycobacteriales bacterium | reverse complement strand
GGACATCAGCGGCTCGACGATGTTCCCGCAGCGCTGGCAGCGTCCGAGCGCCATGGTGTGCGGCTCGGTCCCGCGGTCCAGGCCCAGCTCCGCAAGCCGCGCTTTCAGCGGCCCGCGAACCTTGATCCGGTCCTGCCCCTGGAACGGCCCGGCGTTCTCGTTCAGCGTGCCGTCGAGGTTGAGGATGTTGATCTGCGGCAAACCGTGCCGCTTGCCGGTCGCAAAGTCGTTTGGGTCGTGCGCCGGGGTCACCTTCACCGCGCCGGTGCCAAACGCCGGGTCCACGTGCTCGTCGGCCACGATCGGGATCCGCCGGCCGGTCAGCGGCAGCTCGACGGTCCGGCCGATCAGGTGCTGGTACCGGTCGTCGTCCGGGTGCACGGCGACCGCCGTGTCGCCGAGCATCGTCTCGGCCCGGGTGGTGGCGACCACGATCGAGTCCGCTCCGTCCCCGTACCGGATGGAGATCAGCTCACCCTCGTCCTCGGTGTGCTCCACCTCGATGTCGGACAGCGCGGTGTGGCAACGAGGGCACCAGTTGGTGATCCGCTCGGCGCGGTAGATCAGCCCGTCGTCGTACAGCTTCGTGAAGATCGTGACGACGGCGCGGGACAGCCCCTCGTCCATGGTGAAGCGCTCCCGGGACCAGTCGACGCCGACGCCGAGGCGGCGCATCTGGCCAAGGATCAGGCCGCCCGACTCGGCCTTCCAGGCCCAGACCCGCTTGATGAACGCCTCCCGGCCCAGGTCGTGCCGGCTCTTGCCCTCCCTGGCCAGCTCACGCTCGACCACGTTCTGGGTGGCGATGCCAGCGTGGTCCATCCCAGGCAGCCAGAGCGCGTCGTAGCCCTGCATCCGGCGCCGCCGGGTCAGCGCGTCCATCAGGGTGTGCTCGAACGCATGCCCGATGTGCAGGCTGCCGGTCACGTTGGGCGGCGGGATCACGATGCAGTACGGCGGCCTGCCGCTGGCCGGGTCGGCCTCGAAGTAACCCGCCTTGGCCCACCGCTCGTAGAGCTGGCCCTCTACGGCTACCGGCTGGTACTGGGTCGGTAGCTCGGCGGAGGGCGGCTGGGTGGGTGGTGTCAGGGTCACCCTCAACATGGTAGTGAGCCCCTACCGCTGCCCCGAACCGCATATCTGCCCGCCCCGCACCTGTCGGACAAAGGCCACCACGAATCGCTCGTCGGCTGGTGACCTTTGTCCGACAAGGCGCGAAAATCCGATGGCTCGCCGCCGGGTGGGCGCGGCATCCTCGGGGCATGCGGGCAGTGCGGATGGCGGACGAGCAGGCCTTCGCCGACCGGGCCGGTACCTGGCTGCGGCGGGACCCGGTCGTACACACCATCGTCTGCTCCGCCGTCGCGCTGGCCCAGCGCCACCCGGAGCGGTTTGTCGACCCGCTCTGGCTCATCGTCGAGGACGACGCCGGCGCCCTGGCCGGGGCGGCGATCCACACCCCGCCGTTCCCGCTGGCGGTGCTGCCGATGCCGGACGACGCCCTGGCCGCGCTCGCCGCGCTGGTCCGGACCGAGCGGCCCGACCTGGGCGGGGTCACCGGTCCGGCGCCATGCGGCGAGCGGTTCGCCGGGCTCTGGCGGGAGGCGACCGGCGCCGGGGTGCGGGTCGCGATGGCGCTGCGGCTGTTCCGGCTGGACGAGGTGAGCCCGCCGGCCGGGGTGCCCGGTCAGCTTCGCACCGACCCGGGACTCGCCGCGGACGCGGCGGAGCTCACTGACTGGGTGCGGGCCTTCGTCCCCGAGGCGACGGGCGAGCCGGCGCGCGATCCCGAGCTGGTGGTCGAGCGGCTCATCGAGCGCGGCGGGCTGTGCGTCTGGTACGACCGCGACCGGCCGGTCAGCTTCGCCAGCCGGACGGTCCCGGCGTACGGCGTGCTCCGGCTCGGTCTGGTCTACACCCCGCCTGAGCTGCGCGGGCAGGGCTACGCCAGCGCCTGCGTGGCGGCCGTCTCACAGCAGGCACTGGACGGCGGGATCACGCCGATCCTGTTCACCGACCTGGCCAACCCGACCTCGAACAAGATCTACCAGCGGCTCGGGTACCGCCCGGTCGTCGATGCGTACGAGCACGCCTTCAGCTACGGGTAGCGCCAGGGGTCAGGCGGACTTCTCGCGGCGCTCGCGGGCCTTGGGCACCTCGCGCGGCACGATGGTCGGGTTGACGTTCTCCAGCACGGCCTCGCGGGTGATGACCACCCGGGCCACGTCGGTGCGGCTCGGGACGTCGTACATCACGGAGAGCAGCACCTCTTCCATGATCGCCCGCAGCCCGCGGGCGCCGGTGCCGCGCAGGATGGCCTGGTCCGCGATCGCCTCGAGCGCCTCCTCGTCGAACTCCAGCTCGACGCCGTCCAGCTCGAACAGCCGCCGGTACTGCTTGACCAGCGCGTTGCGCGGCTCGGTGAGGATCCGGATCAGCGCGTCGCGGTCCAGGTTGCGCACATGGGTGATCACCGGCAGCCGGCCGATAAACTCCGGGATCATGCCGAACTTGAGCAGGTCCTCCGGCATCACGTCGGCGAACACCCCCGCGGCGTCGATGTCGTACTTGCTGTGCAGCTCGGCGGAGAAGCCGATCCCCTTCTTGCCGACCCGCTGCTCGATGATCTTCTCCAGGCCGGCGAAGGCGCCGCCCACAATGAACAGCACGTTCGTCGTGTCGATCTGGATGAACTCCTGGTGCGGGTGCTTGCGGCCGCCCTGCGGGGGCACGCTGGCCGTCGTACCCTCCAGGATCTTCAGCAGCGCCTGCTGCACACCCTCGCCGGAGACGTCCCGGGTGATCGACGGGTTCTCCGACTTACGGGCAATCTTGTCGACCTCGTCGATGTAGATGATCCCGGTCTCGGCCCGCTTGACGTCATAATCTGCGGCCTGAATAAGTTTGAGCAGAATGTTTTCCACATCCTCGCCGACATACCCGGCTTCGGTCAGCGCCGTCGCGTCGGCGATCGCGAACGGCACGTTGAGCATCTTGGCCAGCGTCTGGGCGAGGTAGGTCTTGCCGCAGCCGGTCGGGCCGATGAGCAGGATGTTGGACTTGGCCAGCTCGACGCCCTCGTCCCGGTGGCCGGTCCGCTCGCCGCCGGCCTGCACCCGCTTGTAGTGGTTGTAGACCGCGACGGCGAGCGTCTTCTTCGCCGGCTCCTGGCCCACGACGTAGGCGTCGAGGAACTCGCAGATCTCGCGCGGCTTGGGCAGCTCGTCGAACTTGAGCTCGGTTGACTCCGAGAGCTCTTCCTCGATGATCTCGTTGCAGAGGTCGATGCACTCGTCGCAGATGTAGACGCCTGGACCCGCGATGAGCTTCTTCACCTGCTTCTGTGACTTGCCGCAGAAGGAGCACTTGAGCAGGTCACCGCCGTCACCGATGCGTGCCACCTAGTGCCCTCCCTCGTCCCTCGCCGCCGGGGGTGTCCACGGCCGCGCCGTTCGCCGACGGTACCGCGTTGCGTCGCCGTTGCCTCTAGTTTGCGGGTTGGTAGCCCGAGTCAGCGAGTCTGCAGGGCGCTCAATTTGCGCGTATGCAGGACTTCGTCGACGAAGCCGTACTCCTTCGCCTCCTCCGCGGTGAGGATCTTGTCCCGCTCGATGTCGGTGCGCACCCGCTCGACCGTCTGGCCGGTGTGCCGGGCCAGGATGTCCTCGAGCAGGGCACGCATGCGCAGTATCTCGTTAGCCGTGATCTCTAGGTCAGAGACCTGTTGCGAGCCTTCAGTCCCGCCGGAGGGCTGGTGGATCAGCACCCGCGCGTTGGTCAGGGCCAGCCGCTTGCCCGGCGTCCCGGACGCCAGCAGGACGGCCGCGGCGGACGCCGCCTGGCCCATGCAGACGGTCTGGATGTCCGGCCGGACGAACTGCATCGTGTCGTAGATCGCGGTCAGGGCGGTGAACGAGCCGCCCGGGGAGTTGATGTACATGATGATGTCGCGGTCGGGGTCCATCGACTCCAGGCACAGGAGCTGCGCCATCACGTCGTTGGCCGAGGCGTCGTCGATCTGCACGCCGAGGAAGATGATCCGCTCCTCGAAGAGCTTGTTGTACGGGTTCATCTCCTTGATCCCGTAGCTGGTGCGCTCGACGAAGGACGGCAGAACATATCGGTTGGTCGGGGTGACGAGCTGGCTCACGGTGCTTCCTCCTGGTGAGACGCTGGCCGGCTAGCCGGAGAGCGTCAGGCTGGGCCGACGCCGCCGCGGGCCTGGCTGATGACGTGGTCGACGAAGCCGTACTCCTTGGCCTGCTGGGCGGTGAACCAGCGGTCCCGGTCGGAGTCGGCCACGACCCGCTCGACCGGTTGGCCGGTGTGGTATGCGATCAGCTCGGCCATCTCCTGCTTGGTCAGCTTGAACTGCTCGGCCTGGATCCTGATGTCGGAGGCGGTGCCGCCGACGCCGGCCGAGGGCTGGTGCATCAGGATCCGCGCGTGCGGCAGGGCGTGCCGCTTGCCTGGCGTGCCGGCGCAGAGCAGGAACTGGCCCATCGAGGCGGCCAGCCCCATCGCGTAGGTCGCGACGTCGCAGTCCACGAAACGCATGGTGTCGTAGACCGCCATGCCCGCGGTCACCGAGCCGCCCGGCGAGTTGATGTAGAGGTGCACGTCGCGGGCTGGGTCCTCGGCGGCCAGCAGGAGCATCTGGGCGCAGATCTGGTTCGCGATCGTGTCGTCGACCGCCTGGCCGAGGAAGATGATCCGCTCGCGCAGGAGCCGGTCGTACACCGAGTCGTGCAGGTTCATCCCACCGGAGGACCGCATCTCGACGGCGCGGCCGGTCAGGATCGGTGGGGCGATCACCGGGTCGATATGGGTCACTGCTGCCTGCCTTCGGGTGCGAGAGTGGTCAGTACGAGCCGGTGCGTTTCTCTCGACTCATCCGACCCTAACGCTCGGGTAGCGAACCAGCGTCCCCGACCCAGCCTGTGTTCGCTGTCAGCATGAGTCCACGATGACGCCGTTCCGGACAGTCTCGACGCTGGACCTGCGCCCCTCGGCGGGCGCCCGGAGCTATGCCCCCGCCGGCCGCGCGGCGTCGGCCACCTCGCTGGCCTCCTCAGCCTCGCTGGCCTCAGCTACCTCGCTCGCGACGGCCGGTGGCGCGGCGTCGCCACGGCGTAGCTGCTCAGCGAGGTCGACCGGGTTGCCCGCGGTGTCGGTGACGGTGGCGGCCTCCAGCGCGGCCAGCAGGGCCTTGTCGCGCCGGACCTCGGCCACCATCGCCGGCAGGTTGCCGGCCTCGGACATCCGCTGCACGTAGTCCTCGGGGGTCAGGCCGTACCGCTGGGCGTTCGCCATGACGTGCTCGACCAGCTCGGCCTCCGCCACGCCGAGATGCTCGGACTCGGCCAGGGCGTCCAGCACGAGCTGGGTCTTGACCGCCTGCTCGGCCGTCGTCCGCAGCTCGGCGTCGAACTGCTCGGTGTCCTGCTCCTGGGCGGAGAGGTACTGGTCCAGGGAGAGCCCGGCCTGGGCGAGCTGCTGCTCCAGCGTGGTGCGCCGCCACTTCTGCTCGGCGCTGACCACCGACTCGGGCAGCGGCACCTCGGTGGCCTCCAGCAGTGCGCTGAGGACGTGGTCACGGGCCTGGATGCCCTGGTCGGCCTGCTTGCGCTGCTCCAGCTTGCGGCGGACGTCGTCCCGGAGCTCGGCAAGGGTGTCGAACTCGCTGGCGGTCTGGGCGAAGTCGTCGTCCAGGTCGGGCAGCTCCTTCTCCTTGATCGAGCGCACCACGGCGAGGACCACCGCGGTCTTGCCCTGGTGCTCGCCGCCGGTCAGGTCGGCGTCGAACGTCTTCTCCTCGCCCACCTCGAGGCCGACCAGCGCCTCGTCCAGCCCCGGGATGACGGTGCCGCTACCGACCTCGTAGGACAGGCCGGTGCGGCTCTCGACCTCCTCGCCCTCCACCTCGGCGCGCAGGTCGACCGAGACGTAGTCGCCGTCGGCCACCGGCCGCTCGACCGACTTGAGCATGGCGAACTTCTCCCGCAGGACGCCGACCCGCTCGTCGAGCTCCTCCTCGGTGACCTCGATGGTGTCGACGGTGACCGCCAGGCTGGCCAGCTCCGGCAGCCGCATCTCCGGGCGGACATCGACCTCGGCGGTGAACGCGATGCCGGTGCTCGGGTCGACCTGGGTCAGCTCGATGTCAGGGTTGCCGAGGGCGCGTACGTCGTTGCTGCGGATGGCCTCGGTGTAGGCCCGCGGAACGGCATCGTTCACGGCCTCGTCCAGCACCGCGGCCCGGCCGATCCGCTGGTCGATGACTGCCGCGGGCACCCGACCGGGCCGGAAGCCAGGGATCTTGACCTGCTTGGCGATGCTCTTGTAGGCCTTGTCCAGGCTGGGCTTGAGCTCGTCGAAGGGCACCTCCACGGCAAGCCGTACCCGCGTGGGGCTGAGGGTCTCGACGGTGCTCTTCACGTGCTGGCTCCTCGGGGCGGTCGGGAGGTGGCGGCGCCGTACGGATGTGGCGCGGACGGCGTGAGTGTAGGCGAGCGGGACGACGTACGCCGACCCGGTCAACGGACCAGGCCCGGTTGGCCGACAGCAGCGCCCGGTCGAGCTCGGGGCGGCGGGCGAGCTTGCCGGAGGCCTTGTCGATGAACACCTCGTCGCAGCCGGCCGCGGTGAGGGCGTCATGCTGGGCATCGGGGTGCTGGTCGCGGGTGGAGACCCGTCCGTAGCCGATCCGCATGCCTCGGACCATATCGCCAACCCCCGACAGCGTGACATTGGCGCGGACACGGGAGTGTTACAGGTTCGGCCTGCGGAAACGCTACCCGCGGCGTGGTGTCTCACAAACGATCGTTTCCGGGACACCTGGTCACGGGGCAGGCCGGACGGTCAGCCAGCAGCACCGGCCGGCAAGCGCCCATCCTCGGGCTTGCCGCTAACCCTCGCCCGCTGGCGTGCATGTGCTGAACGCCACCCGCGTCTTCGCGACATTCGGAGACCTGCCAGCCGAATCACCGAGGCCAGCTAGCTTGTCCGTGCGGTGGCGTGACAGCATGACAGCATGACGGAGAAGATGCTGACAGTGAGGATGAGCGAGCATGAGCACCGGGCGCTCAAGCTGTACGCGGTCCTGCAGGGCCGCAGCGTCAATGCGGTGGTCACCGACCTGATCCGCGCCGAGCTAGCCAAGCAGGTACCCGGCGAACCGGGCCGCAGCCGCGAGGAGCTCGCCGCGGACCTGCTGGCCCGCTTCGGGATCGACCCGGCCAGCGCCGACCACCAGGCCGCCGCCGCGCGAGCCCGCGGCAACGTTCAGCACCCCGCCGGCACCCGCACCCAACCGGGGGCCGCGTGAACAACCCGGCCAACCCGATCGTGCTCGACTCCTCCGTCCTGGTGGCCTATGAGCGGATGAAGACCCCCGGCGCCTACCTGATGCACGAGGCACAGTCCCGAATCGCCGAATGGCTGACCCAGCAGGTCCCACTGCTCGTGCCGGCGCTGTCGCTGCTGATCGCCTCCCACGAATGCGGCGGCGAGCTGCCCGAGCTGGACTACCTCCTCCAAGGCGACCCCGACCTGGTCCTCGTGGTGCCACTGGCCCGCGAGTCCGCGGTCGACGTGGGCGCCGCTAGCCCGGAACTGCACGGGGAGAACCTGGAGATCACGCACGTGGTCTGGTGCGCCACCGGCCACGATGACGACGGCGACCCCTCCTCACGCTGGCCCGTCGCGACCTACTGGCCCGACTGGTACGCCGGCAAAGCCATCCCTGTCATCGCCCTCTAGCTGGATTGCGGCGGAAGCTGCACCGCGCGGTGTCACCTCCGTCGGCCGGACGACCCGGGAAGAAGATCCCCTGTCGGCGTAGGGGATCTTCTGTTTCAGCCCCCAATGCGCGCCCCGGCCAGGAGCCCTGCAGGTGCATCCCGACGGGGCCGTGGCCGACAGACGGCCCGCCGAGCTCGGTGACCCGGTGGCCGGGCTCGACGGTGATGACATGGCCGGCCCAGGCCCCGGACGCCCGCGGTGTGTCGGTCTGATCGAGCAGCTGCTCGCCTGACCACAGCTCCCCGTCGACCGCGCTGTAGGTCCAGCCGTACGTCGGGCGCCGGGTGGCGCGGTCCGAGCCTGGCCAGACGCCTGTTTCGTCATTCCGCCACGAGTGACGCTGGGTCGGCGGGGGATGCCCGGCGAGCTAATGCCGCTCGCCAGGCACCGCCGCGGCTCCCACCGGCACCCGGCAAGCCGCTAGTTCCCAGGTCCCCGGATGCCGTCACTTTAGGTAACCTATGGCGCCAGCCCGGCTGAAAGGCAGTCCTGCGATCTGTGATACAGAGTTGTGATCTTGCCTTTTTCGCAGTGACGATGGGTAATCGGCCGGTCTCCTGCTGGGCTGGTGCGGTTGTGTGCGTCGGCGGCGGCCGCGGCGAGGCCCTCAGGTGGGCCAGGTCGGGCGGGTGCCAGCGAGGGCAGGTCGGAGGGTGCGCTGTCCTGCCAGCCGGCGGTGCCGCGTGCGGTGCTGGTCCGAGGCGGACCCGATACCGGCCTCGGTTCTTGCCGGCGAACTTGATCCAGTGTCCAGCCCGGCCTGAGGTCCGCCGACAAGGTCTGACGTGCTGAGCGTCCAGGCGGTGTCGGCCGGCTGCACCAGGGTCGTGCACTGGAGTAGCGGAAGCAGCGAGCAGCTCGCAGCCGTCAGCGGCACCGACACCTAACCTCGTCGTGTACGCTGTACATATCTACAGCGCTGACTCTAAGAAAGGTAGCGATGTCGCTGCGACTAGGTGGTACTCAGCCGGTTGCCAATGGCCTGCGGACGGATCATCCGATCCCGAACCTGCCGTTCGTCGACGACTCCCACATCCCCGTGGACGACCCCCACGCACTGGAGGCGGTAGGCCGCCGGCCTGGCACCGACATGTGGGGCCGAGAGGACCGGTGCCCCGACGGGGGGTGGGTAGCGTTCACAACAGACCCGATCCGGCACGACCTGGCCTGGTCCGTGCGCTGGCACCCGGAGCATGGCCGGTCGGTGATGCTCTACCGCGACAACGACGCCTCACCGGTGCACATGGCGTTGTGGGGCCCAGCGCTGCTGTTCCGGACCGGAGGCTACTGGTGGGACGGCACCACCTGGTACCGGCCCACACAGGTGTGGGACCCGGCGGGTGGGGAGTACCTGCGGCGACCGGTCCCCGCGGCCGTCACGGTCACGGCCGCGGACCTGCTCCAGGCAGCCGCGAACCCGAAGCGCGGCACCGTGCTCACAGTCGAGGAGCTGGACACCGAGGCCCCTCTCCAGGGCCGCTGGCTTGACGACCTGGCGCTCTGGGCCTCCCACCGCGAGGACCGCAGGCCGTTGCCGAGCTGCGTGGTGAAGCTCACCGCCCCCGAGCTCACCGGCGACCAGCTCGTCGGAGCAACCGAGATGGCGGAGATCGCCGGCGTCGCAGCCTCGACCTTGCGGGCCTACCTCTCACGAGGAGAAGGAGACCTGCCCCAGCCCCAAGCAACCGTCAACGGCCGCAGCGTCTGGGCCCGACCCGTTGCCGAGGAATGGGCCGAGCAACGCCACAGCTCCCCAGAAAGCGTGAAAGAAGCCGTGTCGGCCCGCCGGGCCGGCGCGTCGTCAGTACCCGTGGGCGTGGCCGAAGTCTGGACCTGGTTCGCCCAGTCGTTCTTCTCCCACCTGTGGCACAACCCCGAGCGACGCAAGCGCTGGGCCCTGCGCTGGCGGACCGAAGCAGCAGCGCGAGACCTCGCCGAGACCCTCGGCTGGGGCGTCGCGGCCAACCTCACGAAGATCATTCCGATCGAAGACCTAGCCTCCACCATCGAGCACGCCGTGCTGGACGAGCTCGTCATCGGCCAGAAGCTCACGCGCGACCTCAACGACGACAGCGACGTCGGCCTCTACGGGATCACACCTCCCGTAGCAGGGATGCTCGACTGGCTCATCCGCCACAGCCCCAACCACGCCAGCCACACCATCGCCGAGATCGTCGGCGAGGCCGAACGACGCCTCGGCGTCCCCCGCACGGTAAGCGCGGACTCGATACGCACCGCCCTGAGCCTCGACGGAAAGCTCGACACCAACACCCGCAACAAGTTCCTCGACCGAGTTCTAGGCTCTGCACTCTCAGGTCAGAACTGACACACAGCTTCGTCCCTGGCGGCAAAGGTGGATCGGTAGTACAAGGTGTGTCCGGAGTACGCCTCGCAAGGCGACGCAGCTGGAGGCGGGTTCGTCGTCCACGCGGACGTCCGTCGGCATCTCTACGTGCAGACGCGCGGGGAGGTACGTCCGCGGACGAGCCCAGCGGACGAACGGCGCACTCCACGGGCAGGTCGATCAGGGGTTTGTCGGCGGGGCACTTAGGGGTGCGCCAAGCCGGCTGGGGCCCGGCGCGACCCCTCTCGCTCTGGCGGAGTAGCCGACGCGCGCCATCTGTCCCATTCGCATATTCGTCCGTCGACAGCAGGGCGGACCCGGCAGGTTGGCTCCTTGGCTCCGATCTCTCACATGGAGGAACGGTGGCGGGGCCGTCTGTTGGGCTGGGCATGGTTGTGCGAGTCGACGATGGCGGCCGCGGCCAGGCCGCGGGTTGGCCAGGTCGGGCCGGCGCCGGTGACGGGCAGCCCGGACCTGGTGGTGGCTGTCCAGCCGGCGGTGCGCCCGGTCAGGCTCTTGTGGCGCTGGACGGCTGTTGACCGACGCTCTGGATGAGGACGGTGGCGTCGTTCATCGTGACGACGTACTTGCTGGATGAGAACGCCCCGCGGGCGTGGCCGGCGGGGCGTTGGTGTTCAGGGTGTCGCGGTGGTGGTCTGGGTGTCGGGGGTGG
>DATILL010000025.1:0-6497 GCA_035476575.1 Mycobacteriales bacterium | reverse complement strand
CTCGCGTTCGGCCTGGCGGCGGAGCAGCTCCTCGCCGTGGTCGGGGTCGACCACGTCCAGCACGCGCCGGCCGAGCAGCGCGACCTCGTCGGGGTTGAACGTGCCGGAGTGCGCGACCAGCTCCCGCTCCGCCGCGACCCTCGTCTCGGCCGGGGTCTCGGCTGGCAGCGCCCGGACCGCCTCGGCGATCACCTGGGCGTGCTCGACGCTGATGGCGCCGTCCGCGAGCGCGGCGGCGGTCTCCGGCAGGTCACCGTCCAGGTCACGGGCGAGCCGGAGCAGCCGCCCCGCCTCACCCGGCCGCACGTTCAGGCTGTCCCGCAGCCACGCCGTCATGCTCGGCGCGTCATGCGCGGCAGCCAGACCCCGGGACTCCGCCTCCCGCACCAACGGCAGCAGCAACGTCCCCGTGATCTGTCCGAGCTGTTGGTGCACCCGCACCAGCAGCTCGTCAACCTGCGCGTCGGAAAGCCCCCACAACCGGGCGTCACGACACGAGCCAAGCAGCACCGAGATCTGCTCAACCACCGACGCGACCACATCCGACATAGAAGAAGAATAAAAGAGGCCACCGACAAAACCGCCCCGGCCAACCCGACCGTCCGACAAAAAACTTGAGAAACTTCGGAGAGCAAAACGGCGAGGACCCGGAGTGGCTCCGGCGCGGGGCGGAAGGCGAGAAACCTCGGTGAGCATGGCGGCGGGCGCCCACGGTGATCCCGGTGGCAAGCCCGTCGCCGCAAGACGACTGGCGCGGCAGCCACGACCACTCGAATAACGCCGCGCACCCCAACCGCTCTCGTGCCTGCACAAACCAGACCATGAAGCCCGCCTGGAGTCTATTGCGCCGCCAAGGCGAACACGCTCGATCCCGGTCTGCGGTGACGGCGTCAGCGCCGGTATGCGGCGGAAAGTGGTGTTCGTCTGACCCGAGTCCGCGAGTAGCGCTGTGGTCAGCGAGGTTGTCGAGCGGCTGGATGTGACCGGCGCGCTGGACCGCGCGGTTGGGCCGACCAAGCAGCGGGAGCGGGTCACTCGGCCGGGCGGCTGTTGGTCGGGGTCGCGGCGGCGCGGCTGGCCGGGGAGGACTTCCAGGTCGGGCTGGACCGTCGGCGCGCTGATGTCGCCGGGCGGCTGCTGGCCCCGGTGCCGGGCTGTGCTCGACGACTGCCGCGGGGCTGGCCCGGCGGTTTGGCGCGGCGCGGTGGCGGCAGGTCGAGACCGGGGTGGCGCGGGTGGCGGCTACGGCGGTGGGAAGCTGCCCTACCCCGGCGGGCGGCGCTGACCGGCTCGGTGACCCTCGACCTGGACACCACAGACGTCGAGGTGTTACGGCCGCTAGAAACGCGGAGTGGCCTACAGCTACCAGGGACAGCGGGTCGACCGGCCGCACGTGGCGACCTGGGCGCAGACCGCTGCAGTGCTGGCCGCCGACCTGATGGCCGGTGACGTCGACCGCGCGGCCACGCTCCGGAGCCGCCGCGCCGGGCGCTGGCCGGCCTGCCAGCCCGCGCCCGGGCCGGGCGGGTTCGGATGCGCGCGGATGCTGGCTGCCTCGTCGGCGAGCTGGCCCGCGCCGCGCTGTGCGAGGGGATCGAGGTGCGAGGGGATCGAGCTCGCGACCGCGCCAGGCGGGTCGCACCGCTGTGGCGGCTGCTGTCCGGCATCGCCGAGGCCGGCTAGGCCGACGCCATCGACATGCCCGCCGCGCAGGTCGCGGTCGCCGACTACCGCCCGGACCGGTGGCCCTCGCGCACCTGGCTGCTCATCCGCCGGCTCCGGCTGACCCCCGAACAGGTCTCCGCCGACCCCCGCGCCCGCCGCCGACGCACCCCGACCAGCGGGCACTGCCGCTGGCCGAGCTGGAGCAGGCCGACGCGGTCTACGGCTACTCGCTCATCCTGACCAACCTTGACGTGTCCACACCGGACAAGGTCGCCGCCGTCGAGCACTGGCACCGTCACCGCACCGAATCGAGAACGTCTTCCGCGACAGCAGGCACGGCGCCGCGCCACCTGCCCTCCGGCCACGAAGAAGTCAACACCGCGTGGACGTGGGGAGCGCTCGCCCGCCTGCGCGCCTTACCCACCTCGTCCTGACCACCGGCCCACCAGCACGACCCACCCAAGAACCCGCGAATCCGGCGCCCCGCCGGGCTCTCCTGCCGCCATCCCCGATCCCAGCACCTACAAGACCACCAAATACACACGAAGACCAACGCAGCGCACTACTCGCGGATTCGGGTCTGACCGCGCGGTTCAGCTTGGTGGCCGGCAGAAGAATCACCACATCCTGGGGCAAGCCGCTATACCATACCGAGCACGGGCAGATGCCGATCGACGGGCAGCGTGATCGGCAGATCACCGTCGGTGTGGCCGTTAAGGCGCCGAGCTGACCGAGATCGCCCCGGAGGGGCACAGCGCGACCGCCGCCCAGACGGCCTCCTCGTGCTCCTCGCCAGGCTTGGCGTTGAGCACGACCACCGTCCCGTCGTCCTCGCTCTGGTCGAACACCTCGGGCGCCCGCAAGGCGCACAGCCCAGCGCCCACGCACGCCGCCGTGTCCGCGTGGATGTTCATCGTGGTGACTCCGGCTCGTCCCACCTCACCGGCAGGGCGTGGACTCCGAAGATGGCCATGTCGCTGCGCAACGGGACGTCCTGCGGCGGCACTGCGAGGCGGAGGCCGGGCAGCCGGCGAAGCAGCTCGGTGAACCCGACGGTCATCTCGACTCGGGCGAGCTGCTGGCCCAGGCACTGGTGCACGCCGTGGCCGAAGGCCAGATGCGGGCTGCGCACCCGGGTGACGTCAAGCGAGCCAGGATCGGCCCAGTGCTCGGGGTCGCGGTTCGTCTCCGGCACCGAGACCAGCACTGTCGCGCCCGCCGGGATCTCCTGCCCGTCGAGCTCCACCGGCTCGACCGCCACGCGCATGAGGCCAACGTGCACGATCGACAGGTACCGCAGCAGCTCCTCAACCGCGCCGTCGATGAGTGACGGGTCCGCCCGCAGGGCGTCGAGCTGGTCGGGGTGCTCAAGCAGGGCAAAGGTCCCCAGGCCGAGCATGTTAGCCGTGGTCTCGTGCCCGGCGACCAGCAGCAAAAGGGCGATGTTGACCAGCTCGTCGTCGGTCAGGGCGGGATCGGCGTCGCCGTGGATGAGCCCGGACAGCAGGTCGTCAGTGGGCTGGTCGCGCTTGTCGGTGACCAGGCGCAGCATGAACTGGCGCATTTCCTCGGAGATCCGGAGAAGCTCCTCGACCGCCGTGTCGAGGCGCAGCAGCAGCGCCGTCCGCTGCTGAAACTCGCGGCGGTCGGCGTAGGGCACGCCGAGCAGCTCGCAGATCACTAGCGACGGGACTGGCAGGGCGAACGCCTGCACCAGGTCAGCCGAGGTGCCGGCGGCGACCATCGCGTCGATGTGCTCGGTGACAATCGCCAAGATACGCGGCGCGAGCAGCCGCATCCGGCGCACCGTGAACTCACCTGTCAGCAGCTTGCGGTACCGGCTGTGCTCCGGCGGGTCCATGCCGATGAACGAGCCGGCGCGCAAACGCTCATCGAGCAACTGCTCCCGCACCTCGTCCGGCATGTCGCTGAAGATCGAGCTGCGCCGGAGCAGGTCGGAGCTGAACCGCGGATCCGACAACACCGCCCGCGCCTGGTCGAAGTCGGTGACCATCCAGACGGTGGCGCCGTTGAGCAGCTCCACCAGGCTCACCGTCGACTGCTGCCGCATCCGGTCAAGCGCCTCCGGCGGATCGAACGGGCAGCGGCCGCGCTGGAGCAGCTCCGGCGGCAGCGGCAGCAGCGTTGTCCCGCCGGACTTCGGGGAGGCGACCGAGCTGTCGTCAGGAGGCCTGCTCAAGCTCGTCGTCAGCGGTTCTGGTTCCAGATCCGTCCCCGCAGGGAGGACCACATCGGTGCCGGCTGCCGTCTCGCCGATCGTGATCGGTTCTGATTTGACAGAACTTGGGTTGAATGTCTCGCGCATCGCGCGCCCCTGCCTTTCACCGGGCTCATGGGTCGAGTCGCCGGAGAAGCTCGTCTCCGCACTCATTGGCTAGAGGCCTGTCGCGGGCTCGAAGATACAGACCGGCTGCTCCCTGGGCGTCCGCGTACTGCCTCACATGTCGGCTCCGCACGACGTGCCGCGCAGGTCGGCCGCTGCCGCCCAAGACGCCCTGCCGCTCCCCGCGACCCAGCAAGCCAGCGCCGTCTCGACATTTGAGAACGATCACAGCCCTGATGAGGTGACCGGCCTGCCGGCCGCGGTCGGGCTGGAGCCGCTGGACGCGCCGCCGTACCTGCGGTTCGGCCACCGCGTGGACCAGGTGATCGGCCGGGAACCTGGTCGTTCGCGAGCCCGCGGGTAGTTGCCCAGCAGCTTCCCAGCGGTTGCTCAGCCCTCGGATGCACTGTCACCGGGTGGCTCCGCCACGCCGGCTCCCGTTCGGGACCGGCAGCGATGGACGCCGGCCGACGGGTTCCGTCCGTTACGGTTCGGCCGTGCGGTACCGCGTGCTCGGTCCGTTGGAAGTCCGACGGGGAACGCTGCGGGTCGCCGTCGGCGGCCCGCAGCAGCGCGCGCTGCTGACCGTGCTGCTGCTCAACGCGCACCGGGTGGCCCCGGTCGACCGGCTGGTCGAGCAGCTCTGGGCGAGGACCCGCCTGCCACAGCGCGCAGCCTGCTGCACGGCTGCGTCGCCGACCTCCGCCGGGCGCTGCGTACCGACGACGAGCCGGAGGCCGGGCAGCCGCTGCTGACCCGACACCCCGGCTACCTGCTCCAGGTGCGCCAGGGAGAGCTGGACCTCGACCGGGTGAACGAGCTGGACGTGGCGGCCGCCTGTATCATCGTGGCCGGCACCCGCGCGGCGCTGGAACAATCCGCGGCGCTGCTGTCCGAGGCCCTGACGCTCTGGCGGGGGCCGGTGCTGGCCGGCATCGTCGGGGCGGCCAGCGCGGCCGAGGCGACCCGGCTGGAGGAACGGGCACTGACGCTGCTGGAACGGCGGGTCGACGTCGACCTGCGCCTGGGCCGCTCCGCCGATCTGGCCGGTGAGCTGCAGGCCCGGGTCCGCGCTCACCCGCTGCGCGAGCCGCTCTGGGCCCGGCTGATCCTCGCCCTGTACAGCACCGGGCGGCAGGCTGACGCGTTCGCGGCATACCAGGAGGTCCGCCGGATCCTCATCGATCAGCTCGGGATCGAGCCGGGCGTCGGCCTGCAGCGCCTGGAACGGGCCATCCTCGCCCGCGCCGACCCCACCGACCTGCTACGGCGCGAGGCCGGCGAGCCGGCCATCGACGGCGACACGCCGGTACGCCAGCCGGCGGCGCCTCGCCCGCGGTGCCGGCCCAGCTCCCGGCGGCGGTGCGGTCCTTCGTCGGCCGGGCCGGACCGCTCGCCGAGCTGGACGCCCTGCCCGGCGGCGAGGCCCGGACCGCTCTCGCCGCCGTCCACCTCGCGCTCGGCCGACCCGACCGGGCCCGGGAGGAGGCCCGGTGGGCGCTTGACCTGCATCGGGCGACCGGCCATCGGCCCGGCGAGCGACGCACGCGGCGCCTGCTCGCCGGCCTGCCGGACGACCGCGGAGCGGAGGTCGGCGCGGCGGCGGACGAGCCGACCGGGAGGCAGCGATCGGCGCCAGCCCGGTGACCTGACGTCAGCCGAGGAGCTGCCGGGGCGACGCGCCCCGCCTACGGCCCCACGTCTCTGACCCGCCTTGAGCGGGACCGAGAATGTTCCGGTGTCCGCCGAGGTCGTCGAGTGGGCGATGACCCTGGACATTCCGCCGCACGTGACCGGCGTTGACTACAGCCGGGCGGTCTCCCACCTGCCCGACGACGGCACCGGGAGTGAGAACGTTGGGTGACGGCCAAATCGACATCGGCACGGCAGCAGATCTGAACGCCACCGTTTCTACCCAGTTGACTCTCACGTATCCCGATGTCAGCCCTCTACGAGCTTCACGGCCAGCTCGGGCAACTTGATATTCTCAGCGAGCCAGGCCTCCAGATTCAGTTTCCCACGCCGGTGAGCCCGGTTCAGGCGGGCGTCGTACTCAACTTCCTGCATTACAGTGCGCCCCGCTGGAACGACCTCATCTTCTCCACCGCCGTACAGGGCTCCACGGCCTGCGTCGACGGGCAGGGTCGGCAGCTCGCCCAGTCCCTCAACGGCGACATCACCCATGCCCGGCTGCAGTGGTTGTCGCTGTCCCTGAGCGTCCCGCTGAACATCAGCTTCGCGGACGGGCATGGCGTCGTCGATTCTGGCGCCAGCATCGGGCTCACCGTGCACTGGGCGCCGTAAGCGCAACAGTTCTTCCGGTTCTGGTGACACCTGAGCGCGGAACCATTACCCTCGGCGCACAGCCCCCGTCACTTTTGAGATCCTCCACACTGGACCAGACTAAGGTCACTGACCCCACACGGACGCGTCCATGCTACGGGAGGAGGCTTAGTGCCGGGATCCGTTGCCAGCAGGGTGCGGCGGG
>DATILL010000024.1:0-19093 GCA_035476575.1 Mycobacteriales bacterium | reverse complement strand
CACCCCCGACACCCAGACCACCACCGCGACACCCTGAACACCAACGCCCCGCCGGCCACGCCCGCGGGGCGTTCTCATCCAGCAAGTACGTCGTCACGATGAACGACGCCACCGTCCTCATCCAGAGCGTCGGTCAACACCCGACGACGAAGCGCTGGTGGAAGTCGTAGGCGTCCAGGGACTCGGCCACCTCGCCCTGGAGGATGTTGCCGACCAGAAAGTCGGTGTCGGCGTAGCGCGAGTCCGGGGTGCGGGCGGCGAAGACCAGGTACGGGCACACGGCGACCTCGCCGCCCACGAACACGTAGATCAGCTTGCCGGCGTCGCAGCCGCCGAGCGGCTTGTCGTCGTTGGGAAAGCGGATGTGCACCAGGTCCAGGCCACGCTGGGTGAAGCGTTCGGTGGCGGCCCGGACGGCGCGCATCTTCTGCTCGTCAGCGGCCAGCCGGCTCTTGCTTTTGACGCCCCGGCCGAAGCTGGACAGGGGGTTCATCAGGACGTACTCGGCGCCGACCTGGACGGCGAGCTCGCAGAGCGCGGCGAACTCCTCGGGTTTGGTCAGAGCGTTGGGGGTGGACAGTAGCCCTTGCAGCAGCCCGGCCGCGGCGAACTTCTCCGTCGTGGCCTTGGTGACCGCGAACGAGCCGGTGCTGCCGCGGAACTTGCCGTGGCTCTCCGCGCGGAAGCCGTCGAAGCTGACGTTGACGTGGACGTTGCCGAGCGCCCGTAGCTCGGCGACCTGCTCCTCAGTGGTCTGGGTGGCGTTGGTGCAGATGCCCACCGGCAGCCCGAGGCGGGCGACCGCCCGGCAGATGCCCATGACGTCTGGGTGCACGAACGGCTCACCACCGGTCAGGGTAATGCGTTCGACCCTGGCTCGGAGCAGCCGGGGCAGCACCGTGTCGATGATGTCTACCAGCGGCAGGTGCTCACCCCAGTCGCCGGAGGACACGAAGCAGTGCGCGCAGTGCAGGTTGCAGCGCTCGGTGATCTGGATCAACGCCTTGCGGCCGTCACCGCTGACGGACGTGCGGAAGTAGCAGGAGCTGGCCTGCGTGTCGATGAGCAGCGAACGCTTCATGGCTGTCCTCTTGTCGAATTATCACTATCAAGGGCGTAACAGGCCATCGCGCACTCGCCTTAGCAGGGCAAGGTCGGTGATGGCCATCGGCGGGCGTTCGGCGATGTGGTGTGGTGGCTTGCGGCGCGGCAACCAGCGCTGGTCTGGGAGCGGGATCACCAGCTCGCACCACACGAACTTGCCGCCGGCTGGCGGGTGGTAGTAATGCCAGCGTTCAGCCAGCATCGGCACGAGATACAAACCATCGGCCGCAACCACGTCGTTTGGTCTCACCCGAGGCGGCAGCGGATCACGATCCCACGTCTCGATGAGCAACACACTCGGCCGATACCGCAGATGCAAGGTGAAAGAGCTGACGCCGGCCAGCCCGCGGTAGCTCAGCCCACTGACCACCTCACCGGCCGCAGCGGCGGCGTGATCGACCAGCTCAAGTGCGAGCAGCTCGGCCAGATCACCGATGTGCTCCACACCCCACCCGCGCCGTTGGCAGCACGACGACCGGCGCTTCGGCCTGATGCAACACGTCCAGCAGCGCCGTCCAGGCCGGCCGCACCAGCGCAGTGTCGCTGACGCCGTTGTCGGCAAAGACCAACTCCAACGCCAGCCCTTCGCGCACGCAATGGTTGGCAACACGTAGTCGCATACGCTCCACCTCGGTGGGGTTAGCGCGAGCAAGCCGGACGTACCCAAAAGCGCGCGGCGTGGCCACTCCGGCTCTCCTCCTCGCAGCAGCGACTTGAGCAGCGCGCGGCGGCGACCAGCTCTCGGACCGGTAAGAGACCGAGCCGCCGCCTGCCTGTCCCTGTGACCAACCAGAGAAGGTTCTCCTGGGTCACTGGCCATAGGGCACCTACAGGAGGAGGTCCTGTTCTCCACGCCTTCCCCAAAACGTGAGCCACGACAAACAGAGCGCCCTCCGGCCTTGCTGGCAGAACCGGGAACGGGCACGGCGGTGGAAGCGCGGCGTCGGAGCGAGGAGACACCGCATCTCACCAGGCTCACCGTTCCCGGTTCTGCCGCCTATGGCCGCCGCTACAGCAGAGCGGCGTTATGCTCGGCCAACACGGCCGACTCACATGGGAACTTCTCGCCAACGCACACGGCACACAGCCCGTGGTCATTGAGGTGCTCGTTGAGAACCGTCGTCGCCAATGCGCGGAGGCGGTCCAGATCCGGCAGAGAACCACTGGTCGGTGTTGCCAATGCCACCGCGCCTGTGATGTGGTGCACCGTCATGGGGGCCAGCCAACCCGGCCGCCGCCATGTCGGACAGACCGTCCGGCCGTCTGTGACAATGTGCTGACATGCCGTGACCAGGCAGGAGGTGAGCGATGATCGACCCCACCGAGATCACTGCCACCCGCCGCGCCCTAGGCCAGCGACTCGCCAACTACCGCAAGGCCGCCGGCCTCAACCAGCACCAGCTCGCCCCACACACCCACTACGGACGAAGCACCATCGCCAACGTCGAGACCGGCCGGCAGAACGTGCCCCGCGACTTCTGGGAACGCTGCGAGCGAGCCCTCAACGCAGACGGGCAGCTGCTCGCCGCTGCCGACCACCTCCAAGCCCTGGTATGTCGCCAACGCGAAGAGACCGCACGGCTCGCTGAGGTCGAGCAGGCGACCAGCTCGTCCCAGCCAGCCGGAGTCCGGCCCGACCCGCACTTCCTGCCAGAGGTCGTCGGTCGGTTGTCGAGCGCGATGCTGTCGCCCTCGCAGCGCCTCACCGCCGATGCCGTCCCCACCATCAGCGATCTCGCCACGCGGGTAACTATGGCCTGGGAGCTGCGCCAGCGCGCCAGCTATGCCGCCCTCGGCGGGCACCTAGCCGTGCTCATCCCGGAGATCGAAGCCAGTGCCGCCAGCGTCGGGAGTGATGACCATGAAGCCGTGCTGCGCTTGGCTGTGCACACCTACAACGCGGCGTCATCACTGCTTAAGCGCCTGGGCGACTGCGAACTCGCCTTGCTGGCGGCCGACCGCGCGGTACGCACCGCAACCGCCCTGGATGACCCCGTGTTGTCAGCTGCCGCCTCGTACCGGCTCGCGAACGTCATGCTGTGCGCTGCCCGCTTCGACGCCACCAGAGACGTCGCCCTGCATGCTGCCGACTCGATCGAGCCGGGCAAGGCGCAGGCGCCACTGAGCCTGGCGAGCTGGGGTGGTCTCCTGCTGACCGCCGCTGTAGCAACAGCCAGAAGCGGTGATGAGCCGGGCGCCTGGGAGCTAATCGGTGAGGCGCGTACTGCTAGTCGCATGCTGGGCGTGGAATATGCCGACATCCACACCATCTTCGGTCCGACCAACGTCGCGCTGCACAGCGTCCAGGTCGTCGTCGAGTTGGGCAACGGTCAGGACGCCGTCGCGCGGGCCGAGCGTGTGGATGTCGACCGCCTCCCGGCGAGTCTTGTCGAACGGCGTGGGCAGTTTCTTATCGACATGGCGCACGGCTACTCGCTGACCGGCGATGACGGCGAAGCAACCTTCGCCCTGATGCGCGCTGAGCAGACGGCACCGGAAGAGGTTCGCTTCAATCCAGCCGCGCACCAGCTCGTACATACGTTGCTCGGCCGCGAACGGCGCAGCGCGACACCTGGCCTGAGAGAGCTTGCCGGTCGCCTCGGCGCAGCGGAGTAGGAACTTGATGACAGCCAGCACTGACAAGCCGGTCCTATACATCGTTGCCTGTGGTGGTCGGCCTGCCGGCGACCTGCCCGACTTCGTGATCAAGCTAAAGGCCGATGGCTGGGACGTATGTGTTATCGCCACCCCTTCGGCCATCAAGTTCATGGACGCCGAGCGGCTGAGCGAACTGACCGGACACGTCGTGCGCTATGACTACAAGCAGCCCGACGAGCCTGACGCACTTCCACCGGCGGGTGCCATCGCGGTGGCGCCCGCGACGTTCAACACGATCAACAAGTGGGCACATGGGACGAGCGATACGTTGGCGCTGGGCATCCTCAATGAAGCGATCGGCCTTGGGCTTCCGGTCGTCGCCGTGCCAGTTCCGAACGTGGCGCTAGCGAAGCACCCGGCCTTTCAGGAGAGCGTCGAACGCCTACGGAGCTGGGGTGTCAACCTGATCTTCGATCCTGACAGGTACCCGCTGCCGACACCCAACATGGGCCCGGCCGCCGCAAAGCTGTTCCCCTGGGAGTCCCTTGGCGGCCATATCGCTGCTATCCGAAGCAAGGCCGTACATCAAGAGTAGTATCCTCAAGAAAGGGCTGTGCGGCTGCAAGAGCCAGCATGGAGGCTCCGGCGCTCACCGAGCGTCGCGGGACAAGCCGCACGGCCTCCTCCTACCGGAAGAGATCCTCCTTCTCATGGCACCAACGCCACAGACTTGGACGTCGAAATCGTCGCTCGGCAGTACACAGGACTTGCTCGCGCAAGTCGGTGTAGACATCCTTGGCTAATACGCCATTGCCGAGCTGGGTCGCCGAGCAGTTCTCACCGATGCGGTCCAGCGTCTTGGAGGAGGCCCAACGTCACTTCCTTGTACTTATGTCGGTGTAGTTTCGTGGTGTGGCTGGTGTGGTCGGATCCCGATCGGGGTGCTGAGGCGGACGTTCCCGGCGGCGCTGCTGGAGGAGTGATCGAGGTGAGTGGGGTCCGGGCGGTGCGGTACTGGAGGTTGCCGGCGCGGTTGATGAGACCTTCACGTTGGCGGGCGGGTGGCTTCGCGGGACAGCCCGTTCCCCAACCCTCCGCCAGCTTGAGGAGACGCTGCGCCTCCCAGCAGGGGTGTGCAAGTGCCCCGAGGAGGTCAGCCACGACTTCTGGACCGCGGCTAGTCGTCTGCGCCACACCCGTTGCCCGGGCCGGACGGAAGGGTACATTCGCGGTACGACAGCGGCACCCGGACAAGACGGGTGCAGAGAGGGGCGAGGGTGGCGCGGTGTCGGCTGAGCTACACGTCCAGCTCCTCGGCCCGGTTCGGGTCAGCTACGCCGGCCGGCGCCTAGACCTCGGCGGGCCGAAGCCCACGGCGGTGTTGGCCGCACTACTGTGCCACCCCAACACCCCGGTGACCACCGACCGGCTCATCCGTTGGGTATGGGGCGAGGGCAATGAGGTGGCCCGTGACAGCCTCTACCACTACATCACCCGGCTCAAGACCGTCCTGCACCCCGTCGCCGACCAGGCTCGCCTGGAGGGTCTACGGCCGAGCTACCGGCTGACCATGGTTTCGCCCGAGCAGGTCATTGACTGGCATCACTTTACCGCGCTGCTCGACCAGGCGCGGGCAGCCCGGCAGGCCGGTGAGCCATCCGTCGCCATCGTCCTGCTGGACCAGGCACTGCGCCTATGGCGCGGGCCGGCACTGGATGGCCTGGGAGACGCCCTGACCGAGCTGCGCGCCACCATGACCACCCGGCGGCTTTCCGTCGCCGAAGACCTCGCCGAGCTAGAACTTGACCACGCAGATCCCGCCCACGTCCCCGACCTCCTCGACGAGCTGTGCCGGCAGCACCCGGAGCGGGAGCGTGCGGCCGCGCTTCTCATCCGCGCGCTGGGTGCGCTCGGTCGTCGTGACGACGCGGTAGCCATCTACCAACGCACCCGCCAGCACATCCGTGACAGCCTCGGGCTTGACCCGCGCGGCCCGCTCGAACACGCCTACCAGACGATCCTCCATGAGACCACCACGACCAGCACTGCGGCCCAGCGGGCGCTGCGCGCCGGACTGCCCCGGCTGGCTGGACATTTCATCGGCCGTCGTACCGAGCTCGACCAGCTCACCACCCTCCTGACCGGCTCCCATGACCAGCCGCAGGTGGTGGTGATCTGCGCCGTCGACGGGATGGCCGGCATTGGCAAGACCGAGCTGGCCAAACATGCCGCCTACCGGCATGCCGACCGATTCCCCGATGGCATCCTGTTCCTGGACCTGCTCGGTTACACCCCCGACGCCGACCCGTTGGAACCCGCCGCCGTCCTTGACCGCCTGCTACGGCGCCTCGGCGTCCCCGGCACCCAGATCCCGGCCGACCTCGACGACCGGGCCACCCTTTACCGCAGCAGGCTGGCCGACAAGCGGATGCTGATCGTGCTCGACAATGCCCGTAGCAGCAGCCAGGTACAGCCCCTGCTGCCCGCCGCACCCGGCTGCCGAGTCATCATCACCAGCCGTCGGCGGCTGCCCGCGATCGATGACGCCCACCCCATTCACCTGGATATCCTGCATCCTGCCGACGCCCACACCCTGTTTACCCGCGTCACCGGCCTGGATCCGACACCGGAAGAGTCCCTCAGGATCGGCCGCATTATCACCGCCTGCGGGCGGCTGCCGCTGGCCATCCGGATCGTCGCCGCCCGCTACCGCAACCACGCCTGGACCAGCCTGGCTGAGCTCGACGGACACCTGGCCGACCAGCATGTCCGGCTCGCTACCGTCGATGACGGCGAACGCAGCATCACCGCCGCTTTCACCGTCTCCTACGACACTCTGCCGGCAGGTCAGCGGCGCATGTTCCGGCTGCTGGGCCTCATCCCCGGCTCCGAGCCCGACACCGACGCCTACGCCGCCGCCGCCCTGGCCGACACCAGCCTGCCCGACGCCAAGCGGCTGCTGACCCACCTCGCCGACGCCTCCCTGCTCACCCGACCCTCGGCCGGACGGTACGGGTTCCACGACCTGCTCCGCGCGTACGCCGCCCATACCGCCCGGGAAGAGCCCGAAGCCGACCAGCGGACGGCGCTCACCCGGCTGCTCGACCACTACGCCCACACCGCCGCCCGCGCGGCGGACCTGGCCTACCCGCAGGACCGGGGTTACCTTCCGCAGGTTCCCGTACCCCCTACGCCCCGTCCTGACCTCACCGACCAGACCGAGGCGGTGGCCTGGCTGGAGGCCGAGCGGCTCAACCTGCTAGCCGCCGTCCACCACGCCGCCACTTACGGCTGGCCAGGCCACAGCAGCCGTATGTCCCATGCCCTAGCGCGTCACCTACGCACCCGCGGCCACTACACCGACGCTGTCGCCGTGCATACTCTCGCTCTGCACGCCACCCGCGGCGACGGCAACCGCGTCAGCGAAGGCCGGGTCCTGGTCAGCCTCGGCGAGGTCTACCGGCTGTTAGGGCGCTACACGCAGGCGATCGACCACCTCCAGCAGACTCTCGGCATCGCTCGCGAGGTCGGCGACCGGGCCAGCGAAGGTCGCGCGCTGGGCGGTCTCGGCGATGTCAACCTGAGCATGGGACGCTGTGAGCCGGCGATCGACCACTACCGGCAGGCCCTCGGCATCGCTCGCGAGGTTGGCGATCGAGCCGGCGAGCGCTTCGCGCTGGGCGGTCTCGGCGACGTGTGCTGGAGGGTGGGGCGCTATGCGGAGGCGATTGACCACCTCCAGCAGGCCCTCTGCATCGCTCGCGAGGTCGGCGACCGGGCCGGCGAAGGCCGCACGGTAGGCGGTCTCGGCCATGTCTACATGCTGGTGGGGCGGCACGACCAGGCGATCGACCACCTCCAGCAGGCCCTCGTCGTCGCCCGCGAGGTCGGCGACCGCTACGGCGAAAGCTCCGCGCTGAGCTTCCTCGGCGGTGTATACCGGCAGGTGGGACGGCACGACCAGGCGATCGACCACCACCAGCAGGCCCTCGCCGTCACCCGCGAGATCGGCGACCGCGCCGGCGAGACCTACGCGCTCACCGCCCTCGGCGATGTTTACCGGCTGGTGGGGCGGCACGACCAGGCGATCGACCACCACCAGCGAGCCCTCGCCACGTTCCAGGAGATCGGCGATCGCAACGGCGAGTTCGAAGCCCACAACGGCTTGGGCGACACCCTTCGCGCCGTCGGCCGGTCGGAGCAGGCTCTCACCCACCATCAGTACGCCGCCACGCTCGCCGTCGAGCTCGGCCAACGTCACGACCACGCCCGCGCCCTCGACGGCATTGCCCATGCCCATCACGACCTCGGCCACACCGATCAGGCACGCCGGCACTGGCAGCAGGCACTGCAGATCTTCACCGAGCTCGGTACCCCCGAGGCCGATCAGATCCGGGAACACCTGACCGCACTCGACCAACCAGACAGCCGGGCCTGTGCACACCCCACCCCGAGCCCTCCGGCTGACTCCTGACCCCGCGGGCGGGCAGTCGCTGGGCCGCGCATGGCGCCTCACCGGTGATCGGATCCAGTAAGGGTTGGCAAGGAGCAGCGATGAGGTCAGCCTTCTGCCAGCGTGGCGTTGCAGCGGTTGAGGTGGTCCGTGCCGGGCTGCCGGCCGTGTTTGAAGTCGAGGTCAAGTACCGCATCGCTGACCCGGTGGTCCTGACCGTCGCCCTGGAGCGCCGCGGCATCGCGCTCGGCCAGCCTGTCCAGCAGGACGACCAGGCCTACGCCGAGGCCCGTTGGGTGTTCGGCATGCCCAAGGTCGGCTATGCCTTCGCCCGCCTGCGCACCGAGGCTGACCGGCACCTGTTCACGATCAAGCGGCCGCAAGCCAACGAGCTGGCCTGCGTCGCGCACGAGACCGAGGCCGAGGCCGCCGATCGGCAGGGCATGCACAACGCCCTGCTGGCCATGGGTTACTACCCGACCGTGCGCATCGTCAAGTCCCGCCGGACGGCGCACGTCGGCGACGCCTCGCTGTTCGTGGACGACGTTGTCGGCCTGGGCCCGTTTCCTGGAGCTGGAACAGATGGTGTCCGTCCACCTGTCGGCCACGGCCATCCAGGAGGAGCTGGCCGCGTTCGTGACTGACCTGGGCATCGTGGCGGTGCGCACGGAGGAGACCTACGACTCGCTGGTCCGCGCCGCCCACCGCGCCGACGTCTAGCATCCGCCACGGTCACCGGCAGCGGCTGTTGGTGAGCGTAGGGTAAACACGGCGACATGTACTCCGAGGTGACACCGTCGGGGTCGCGGCAGTGGTCCGACATGGGAGACGAGGAGGTAGCCGTGCCGGACGATCTCATTGGCGACGGCCCGCCGGGTGCCGTCTTACAGAACAGTGAGCCTGGGCGTGTCGGAGCCAGCTCTGGGGATCCGCCCGGACGGGTGGAACGGTGGGCGCGTTCCCTGTCGGGGATCCAGCTCCTGTTGGCCGCCCTCACCGGCGTGGTGGTGGCCGCTGGCGGGCTGTTCGCTGCCATTTCCCACCTCGGCCACGACGGCACAGTGCCGCCTTCCCCGACAACGACACAGACCGCACAACCGTCGACCTCTCCGCCGGCCAACCGAGAGCTTCCCGGCGGCGTCGACGCTGTCGTGCGGCGCCAAGAAAACGTCAGGCTCGGCGCATACGAGGCGATTGACCTCGATGCGGAAGGTCCCGGCTGGCTCACCACCTCGGTGGAGTGGACAACTCAAGATGTGGGCTACTGGGCCGACAATAAGAGTGACGGCCTGTGGTCGCGGTTTGGCACCGCAGAGGAGGCGGTCGTCGGCGTCGGTAGCCGCTGGACCTACGCGGACTGCGTCAGCGCGCCGTACGGCAGGCCGGGCAGCGTGCCGGCCGGGAGGACCGTGTCGCCTGGTCATGCCGTCTGCGTTCGGACGTCCGAAGGCCGGTACGCGCTGCTGGTCATCACCGGGGTTGACCCAGGTAGCCCGGGAAAGCGCGGTGCTCTCGTCGTGACTGTCACAGTCTGGGAAAATCCCTCCTGACCCGGCACTGTGGCCGTCCGCGGATCACGGCCGCCGACCACCTGGTTACCATGGGTCGACCCGCCGCCGGTTGAGGGGAGCTTCTGTGTCCGACGTCCGCCCCGCCGCGGTCGTCGTCCTCGCCGCGGGCGAGGGCACGAGGATGAGGTCGCGCACACCCAAGGTGCTGCACCCGCTGCTGGGGCGTACGATGCTCGGCCACGTGCTGGCCGCCTGCGCGCCGCTGGCCGCCCGCCGCACGCTCGTCGTCGTCGGCCACGGCCGCGATGAGGTCAGCGCGACCCTGCCGGACGGCGTCCAGGCCGTCGTCCAGGCCAAGCAGCGCGGCACCGGGCACGCGCTGCGGGTGGCGCTGGAGTCGGCCCCCGACGCGGCCGGCACCGTACTCGTCGTCCCCGGCGACACACCGCTGCTGACCGCGCCGACCCTGGCCAGGCTGCTCGCCGTACACCACGAGTCCGGCGCCGCCGCCACCCTGCTGACCACGGTCGTCCCCGACCCGACCGGGTACGGCCGGGTCATCCGGGCCGACGACGGCACGGTGGCCAGGATCGTCGAGCACAAGGACGCCACCGAGCCCGAGCGGGCCGTCGCCGAGATCAACACCTCCGTCTACGCCTTCGCCATCGAGCCGCTGCGCGCCGCGCTGGGCAAGCTGTCCACCGACAACGCCCAGGGCGAGGAGTACCTTCCGGACGTGGTCGGGATGTACGTCGACGCGGGGCTGCCCGTCGTCGCCGTCACCACCGACCCGGCCGAGACCGGGGGCGTCAATGACCGTGCCCAGCTCGCCGCCGCCGGCCGCGTCCTGCGCGACCGCGTTCTCACCGGCTGGATGCGGGCCGGGGTCAGCGTGCTCGACCCTGCCACCGTCTGGGTGGACGTCGACGTCGAGCTCGCGCCGGATGTCACCGTGCTGCCGAACGTCCAGCTTCACGGCGTCACCAGGGTTGCCGAGGGGGCCCGGATCGGGCCGGACTGCACGCTGGTCGACACGGTGGTCGGCCCCGGCGCCTCGGTGGTCCGGGCGCACTGCGACCGGGCCGAGATCGGTCCCGGGGCCACGGTCGGCCCGTACTGCTACCTCCGCCCGGGCGCCCGCCTCGGCCCGGGCGCCAAGGCCGGCACCTACGTCGAGATCAAGGCGGCCGAGATCGGCGAGGGCAGCAAGGTCCCGCACCTGAGCTACGTCGGCGACGCCACCATCGGCGCGCACACCAACATCGGCGCCGCGACCGTCTTCGTGAACTACGACGGCGTGGCCAAGCATCGCACCACGATCGGCGACCATGCCCGGACCGGTGCCGACAACATGTTCGTGGCCCCGGTCACCGTCGGCGACGGCGCCTACACCGCCGCCGGCTCGGTGATCAGCTCCGACGTGCCGCCGGGCGCGCTCGGCGTCGGCCGGGCCCGGCAGCGCAACATCGAGGGCTGGGTTGAACGCCGCCGCGCCGGTACCGCCGCGGCCGAGGCCGCCGCCCGCGCCGTCCAGCCCCAACCCGCCCAGCCCCAGGTTGACCAGCCTCAAGTTGACCGGCCCCAACCCGCCCAGCCTCAGGCTGACCAGCCCCAGGTTGACCAGCCCCCCGACCCGAGGGGAGACATCGGCGGTGACGGCGCTTCATTCGGCACGGGCGCGGCATTCGGCGGCATCGACACGAGAGCTGGCAGATGAGCGTCATCCAGCAGGTGACCCAGAAGAGCATGATGCTCATATCCGGCCGGGCGCACCCCGCTCTGGCCGAGGAGATCGCGAAGTGGCTGGATGCTGACCTGACCCCGACCGAGCTGCGTGACTTCGCCAACGGCGAGATCTACGTGCGCTTCCAGGAGTCGGTGCGCGGCTCGGACACCTTCCTGATCCAGAGCTACCCGGCGCCGATCAACACCTGGGTGATGGAGCAGCTCATTATGGTGGACGCGCTCAAACGCGGGTCTGCCAAGCGGATCACCGTGGTCATGCCCTTCTACCCCTACAGCCGGCAGGACAAGAAGCACCGCGGCCGCGAGCCGGTCTCGGCCCGGCTGGTCGCCGACCTGTTCAAGACCGCGGGCGCTGACCGCATCCTGACCGTCGACCTGCACACCGCCCAGATCCAGGGCTTCTTCGACGGCCCGGTGGACCACCTGTTCGCCCTGCCGCTGCTGGCCGACTACGTCGAGTCGCGCTACGCCGGCCGTGACCTCGCGGTGGCCTCGCCGGACGCCGGCCGGGTGCGGGTCGCCGAGCGCTGGACCGACCGGCTGGGCGGCTGCCCGCTGGCGTTCATCCACAAGACCCGGGACCGCACGGTGGCCAACCGGGTGGTCGTCAACCGGGTGGTCGGCGACGTCGAGGGTCGGGTCTGCATCCTGGTCGACGACATGATCGACACCGGTGGCACCATCTGCAAGGCCGCCGAGGCACTGTTCGCCGCGGGCGCCGCGGAGGTGGTGATCGCCGCGACTCACGGGATCCTGTCCGACCCGGCCACCGAGCGGCTGAAGAACAGCCAGGTCAGCGAGGTGGTGCTGACCAACACCCTGCCGATCCCGTCCGACAAGCTGCTGGACAAGTACACCGTCCTGTCCATCGCGCCGCTGATCGCCCGGGCGATCCGGGAGGTCTTCGAGGACGGCTCGGTCACCAGCCTGTTCGACGGCAACGCGAGCTGACGCCATGCGCGGTGTCGCGCTCGCGTTGCACCGGCTGCTCGTCTCGCTGGCCGGCGCCGGCAACCTGGTCTGGTCGCCGTACTCCGTCGCCGCGGCGCTCGGCCTGGCCGGGATGGGTGCCGCCGGTCCGACCCGGGCGGAGTTTGAGGAGCTGCTCGGTGAGCTGACCGAGCTGGCCAGCGTGCTGCGGGCGGCGACCTTCCCCACCGGGCCGGCGCTGCCTGAGCTCGCGGTCGCCAACGCGCTGTGGCTGCCGCCCGAGCTGGCGCCCCGGCCGGAGTACCTGGCCGGCCTGCTGTCCTGGCCCGGCGGCGCCGTGCACACCGGCGACTTCCGCCGTGACCCCGACGGCGTCCGCCTGGCGATCAACGCCCAGGTGGAGAAGGTCACGCACGGCCTGGTCCGCGAGCTGCTCGGCGCTGGGGACGTCGACGCCGGCACCCGTGCCGTGCTGGTGAACGCGCTGTGGCTGAAGGTCGCCTGGGCCGAGGTGTTCGCCGCGTCGGCCACCCGGCCGGTGCCGTTCCACGCACCGGCCGGTATGCGGCTCGTGCCCACCATGCACGCGACCCGGTCCCTGCCGTACGCCGCGGCCGGCGGTTGGCGGGCGGTCACCCTGGCCACCACGGGCGCTGCCACCGATGGTGTCGCTGGTGGTGTGGTCGTCGACCTCCTGCTCCCGGACGGCGACCTGACCACGGCCGAGCGGGTGCTCACCCCGGAGCTGCTGGCCGATCTGGGCGCCGGCCGGACGGCCTACGTCGATCTGGCGGTGCCCAGGTTCCGGGTGACCGCCCGGGCTGCCCTGCAGACGCTGCTGCCGGCGCTCGGGCTGGTCCGGGCGTTCACCGACGACGCCGACTTCTCCGGGCTGCTCGGCGGGGAGCCGCCCGACGCCGGACTGCTGCGGGCCGGGTCCCGGACGGCCGGGCCGCGGACGGCCGGGCCGCTGAAGCTGGACCGAGTGGTGCACCAGGCCGTGCTCACCGTCGACGAGCACGGCCTGGAGGGTGCGGCGGCCACGGCGGTGACCATGCGGCTGGCCGCCGCGGTCCAGCGCCCGGCGCCGCTGCCGTTTCACGTGGACCGGCCGTTCCTGGTGCTGGTCCGGCACGTCCCGACCGGCGCGATCTACTTCCTGGCCCGGGTCACCGAGCCATAGGTCCCGCGGCGCCCCATCGGTGCCTGGTGCCGATTTCTACCACCGTAGGCCGAGCGGGTAAGCTGGCTAGGTTGCCCGGCGAGGGAGTGCCTGCGACTCCGTGATCGACGGCGGTCCGGTGGTCGCACTCGCCCCGGTCGTGGCATCCCTAGCCGCTCCGCACCCCGCCGTTCGAGGAGAGTTTCGCCGTGTCCGAGGTCCGTATCGCCGCCGAACCGCGCACCGAGTTCGGCAAGGGGGCCGCGCGCCGTACCCGCCGGGCCGGCAAGATCCCGGCGGTCATGTACGGCCACGGCCAGGACCCGGTGCACATCGCCCTGCCGGCCCGGGAGTTCGGCGCGGCGCTCCGGCGCGGCGGTGGCAACACGCTGCTGTCGATCGAGCTGAACGGCAGCCGGGACCTGGCCCTGCCCAAGCAGGTGCAGCGGGATCCGATCCGCGGCGACATCGAGCACGTCGACCTGATCATCGTCAAGCGTGGCGAGAAGGTCACCGTGTCCGTCCCGGTGATCCTCACCGGCGACGCCGTAGTCGACGGCCTGGTCAACCAGGAGCTGACCGTGCTGGAGATCGAGGCCGAGGCCACCCATCTGCCGGACAACGTCGAGGTCAGCATCGCCGGTATGGCAATCGGCTCCCATCTCAAGGCCGGCGACATCACGCTGCCGACCGGCTCGATCCTGATCACCGACGCCGAGCACCTGGTGGTCTCGATCCTGGCCGCGCCGACCGCCGCGCAGCTTGAGGCTGAGCTGGCCGAGGCTACCGGGACCGGCGTCGCAGAGGCCGCCGAACCGCAGCCGGCCACCGCCGAGGCATGATCCGGGCGGGCCTGACCTGGATGCGGGCGGATGCCGATGGACGAGCTGTCCCTGGTGATCGGGCTGGGTAACCCCGGCACCGCGTACGCGGGCAACCGGCACAACGCCGGCTTCATGGTGCTCGACCTGCTGGCCGAGCGGGCGGACGGCAGGTTCAGGTCGCACCGGTCCCGCACGGACGTGCTGGAAGGCAGGCTGGCCGGGCTGCGGGTCGTGCTGGCCAAGCCGCGCTCGTACATGAACGAGTCCGGCGGGCCGGTCAAGGCGGTCTGCGACTTCTACAAGATCACCCCCGACCGGCTCACCGTGGTGTACGACGAGCTCGACCTGCCGTACGGGACGCTCCGGCTGAAGTACGGCGGCGGAGACAACGGGCACAACGGGCTGCGGTCGGTCACCCGGGCGCTCGGCACCCGCGACTACTACCGGGTGCGGTTCGGCATCGGCCGCCCGCCCGGCCGGCAGGACCCGGCCGACTACGTGTTGAAGGACTTCTCCACGGCCGAGCGCAAGGATCTGCCGGTGCTGGTCGACCGGGCCGCCGACGCCGTCGAGGCCCTGCTACGCACCGGCCTCGAAGCTACCCAGAACGTCTACCACGCTGGCTCACCGGCTTCCCAAACCGAAAATCACTGATCTCGCGGTTTCGTGACCGCGAGATCAGTGATTTCGGGCTGCTACGGGCGGACGATTCAGGACGACGCCCGCTCGGTGGAGGTGCGGGTGGCTGGGGGATGTGGGTGGTAGGCGAGGCCGGCGTATCCGCGGGGGAACCCGAGGCCTTCGGCGATACGGGCGAGGACATCGTAGGCCATGACTTTTCGGCCGTGGATGATCGCGGAGACTTCGGGCTGCGACTGTCCGGTCAATGCGGCGATGTGTTGCTGGCTGTACCCGTAGGTCTGGAGCATGCGGTAGATGCGGGTGATGTCGCGGTCGGCGAGTACGGCGCGCATGGCGGGGTCTTCCCAGCATTCCGGGTCGGGCCGCTTCTGGATGGTCATGTGAAACTTCCGCCTTTCCCGGTGTTCTGGCGGGTGCACCAGCCGAGCCCCATGTAGCAGGGTGGGATGGCCAGGCCCTGGCTGATGTGGGCGAGGAGGACGTAGGACTGGATGCGGCGGCCGTGGTGGGTGATCTGGGAGACCTGCGGCTGCGACTGTCCGGTGAGGATGCCGATGCGCTGCTGGCTGTAGCCGCACTGCTGGAGGGTGCGGTACACGGCAGCGATGTCATGGCCGGCGAGGGCTGCGCGCATGGCGGGCTCGTCCCACAGATCGGGGTCGGGTCGTTCGGGAAGCTGCCAGCTCGGGCTGGGCGGCTCGGCGGTGTTCACGGGTCGTCGCTCCATTCAGTTCCGGTAGCCCGGTCGGAAACGGTGGGGTTCAAGGCGAGTCGAGGCCGTATGCGGCGAGCACCGCCCCGACGGTGCGCACGTCGGCGTCGGGCAGGCCGTTCTGCCGGAGGAGGAACGCGATCTCGCCAGCGGGCAGGCCGTAGTGCTCGGCGCATGTCACGACCCATTCCTGCAGGTCGTCCGGTACGGCGGGCTCCGCTGGCGCGGTGCCGGTGCGGGCCTGCCGGATCAGCGCGAGGTACCCACACAACGCGACGGAGTAGCCGCAGCCGTGGCACCGCGCGTCCGGCGTCGGGTGGTGGACCAGCGAGACCTGCGCCGCCAGGTACCGCAGCCGATCCGCCGGCACGTCACAGAAGCAGTGCCCGGACGGCGCCCGACACACCTCGCAGAGGGCGGTCGTGTCCTGCTTCCTGGCCGCCGAGCCGGGAAGGACCTCGACCCGCGGCGGCAACGTCCTCACTGCCCACCGTCCCCGCCAGGCACACTGAGGTCCCGCCGGTCCGCGGGTGGCTCGGCGGGAAGGGAGGCATGCGGCTTGGCACCCAGCTCACATAGTTTGTGACCCATCGCGGGTATTCCCTTCCGGGTATGGCATGGGCTGTTGGACATGAGCCTGGGGGTTAGGGTGATGTCGCGGAATGCACCGGCCGTGGGCCCACAAAGGCCTCCGGCTTCGCGCGGCTGGACGGAGTGAATGATGCGGGAGACTTTCGGGCAGGCGCTTCGGCATCGCAGACAGGCACGGTCGATGTCGCTGCGCAGCCTGGCATCGCGGGTCCGGTACGACCACGCCTACCTCGGACAGATCGAGCGCGGGGAGAAACCCGGCTCGCTCGCCCTGGCCACCGCCTGCGACGACGCACTCGACGCCGCCGGTGAGCTCGTGGCCGTGTTCCGCGCCCAGCGGCAACCGGTCTCAACAGCCGCCCCGGGCTCGAATGGTCTCGGCACGTTCACAACTAGCGGGCCGCCATCTGCCGATGCGACCGTGGCCGCCAGCCAGTCCTCGTGGCGAGACACCCGGGACTACCTCGCCCAGCATGGTCCCGAGCTCGCGGTACGCGCGGCCGAGCTCTACGACCCGGGCTGGCAGGTCGCCGGCACGCGCGCGATCGCCGCGCCGCACTGGCTGCCCGCCGCGCCGGTCCCATTGGAGAACATCACCCTGACCTGGGATCCGCAGCCTCCCGAGCCACGCATCACCGGGCGAGAGGCCGAAGCGAGACCGGTGCTGCCTCTGCGCGTGCCCGGGCATGCATTCACCCGTTACACCAGCGCGATCCGATACCTCCAGCCGCCGAGCCTGTTCGAGAACCGGCCGAGCTACCGGCTGCTTGACCTGGCTTGGGGTGAGGCCGCCGGAACCCTCCGGTTTGGGCTGTCCACCTTCTTCGAGAAGGTCGACGTCGCCGAGCCGCTGAGCCACGAGCTCGCCTCGGCGGCCCGCGACGGCGCGCTGTCGTGGGCCGGGCTGCCATTCCGCGCCCGGATATCAGATCCCTTCGATCTCGCCGCACGAGCGGTGAACCCCGGGATCGGCACCCTCACCATCCGTCGCGATACCACCGACGGCTCGGGCACCTTCTTCTTGCTCTGGCGCGATCCGACCCAGGTCCTCAAAGGCAATCACTATTGCGTGGTGCCTGCCGGGGAGTTCCAGCCGGCGTCCATCGGCCCTGACAGCGTCTCGGCCGACCTGGACCTGTGGCGCAACATAGCGCGCGAGTATAGTGAGGAGCTCCTTAACAACCCCGAACACGACGGCAGCCGCGGGGACCTGCTCGACTACGACTGCTGGCCGTTCTACCGGGAGATGCAACGGGCACGCGAACGGGATCAGCTCCGCGCCTATGCGCTCGGCGTCGTGCTGGACGCGCTTGGTCTGAACGCCGGTATCGTCACGGCCGTCGTCATCGACGACGTGGTCTTCGACCGCTCCTTCCGCGATCTGGTGACCACGAACTCCGAGGGCCGCCTGGTCACCTCACTGGACGGTGCCCACACCCTGGGTGGCATCCCCTTTTCCGAGGAGTCGGTCCGGCGGTTCGTCCACCACGAGCCGTTGGGCTCCACCAGCTCAGCCTGCCTCGCCCTGGCGTGGCAACACCAAGCGCACTTGCTACCTGCAGCGAGCAGATCGTTATGCGCCCGCGTCGGCAATGACCTGTCAGCCACCAGGGGAGCCGTGCATTCTCCACGCCCTTGAGCATCAGACCTGGTCAGGAACGCGGTAGGTCGGCAATGGCTTGGTGAGCCAGTACACGGATTCGATGCCTCTTCCTCGACCCCCAAGGCTCGGCGATCAAGGCGAGAGAACGTGAGGAGGGGTACGCCCTGAACGACCTGGCGTCGCTGACCGAGCTGAACATCCAGCTCATGAGGCGGCTACGCGACCGCTTGCCTACCGAAGCGCGCGGCCGTGTTGAGCTGGCGACCTACGACGAGACGCTACGGTTCAACACGGTCTTCATCGACGGCGGGCTGTGCATCATGCAGCCGTACCTGCAGGAAGCGCGCGGGGTGGACGCTCCGACGTTCGTGATCGAGAGGAAACCCAACAGCCCCGGGCTGTTCCACGTTTTCCGGCATGCCTACGACTCGCTGTGGGAACGGGGTAAGCCAGCGTGACCGCCGCGTGATATCCTTGCTGCCGGTCGCCTTCGAGGCGCTGGCAGCCGCAAGCGACCTGGTACGGACCCGGCTGCCGGCGACAATCACTCACAAGGACGACCGGGACACCGCATCCGACGTCGACTTCGCCGTGGAGAAGATGGTCCGCACCTTCCTGGATCACAAGACGCCCGGCATCGGCTTCCTCGGCGAGGAGGAAGGAGGCGCCGACCGTGTGGCAGCCGACGACTCGCTGCTCTGGACACTGGACCCGATAGACGGAACGGCGAACTTCGTTCGAGGACTACCGCTGTGTGCGATATCCCTCGGACTGCTGAGCGCAGCAGCCGGTCCTGGGGGTGATCGACTTGCCGTTCCTCCACTCCCGGTACTTTGCAGTGCGGGGCGACGGCGCCTACCTGAACGACCGGCGGATTCACACCAGCAAGGCAGCCCGCCTGAGCGACGCAGTAGTGTCGGTCGGCGACTACGCGGTCGGCGTGGCGGCCCACCAGGTGAACACGGCACTGCTGGCGATAACAGCACAGCTCGCGGCACGCGCAGAACGTGTCCGCATGTTCGGCTCCGCGGCAATTGACCTGGCCTGGCTGGCCGATGGCCGGACAGACGCCTGCATCAGGAGGCTTATGCGGAACGCCTTTCAGTGGAAGGTCATCAACTGTATGCTCGCGGGTCGGCGAGGTGGTCGCTAGGTCCGTGCCGGGTTTTGCATGACCTCCAGGGTTGTCGGATGCCCCGAGTGGTGTCGCGTGCGGT
>DATILL010000023.1:0-31426 GCA_035476575.1 Mycobacteriales bacterium | reverse complement strand
CGGCAGAAGCAACGTCCCCGTCACCTGCCCGAGCTGCTGGTGCACCCGCACCAACAGCTCGTCAACCTGCGCGTCGGAAAGCCCCCACAAGCAGGCGTCACGACACGAGCCAAGCAGCACAGAGAGCTGCTCAACCACCGACGCGACCACATCCGACATAGAAGAAGAATAAACAGAGCCACCGACAAAACCGCCCGCCAACCCCAGCGCCCGACAAAAAACGTGAGAAACCTCGGAGAGCAAGACGGCGAGCGCCCACAGCAGCCCCGGCGTGAGAATGAAGGTGAGGACTTCGGCGGGCACAGCGGCGAACGCCCACGGTAGTCCAGCGGGAGATAGAAGAAGGAGGGTGAGAAAACTCCGGGAGCACAGTGGCGAGCGCCAGAATGGTGCCGGTGGCACGGCGGCGGCAGGTGTTCGCCCGGCCCGAGTCCGCGAGCAGGACGGCAACAGGAGGGCTGAGACGGCGGTAGGTGCCCTGCCGGCCTGCCATAACCATGCTGACGACGACACGACCCGCGCGGGTGGAAGAACCCACCAGGTGGCAAGGGGTACGGCGTGAGCGGACACGGCGGCCTGCTGAGCGCGACGCGGGTACGGGTGGGCGCGGCGGATGCCGGGTTGACCCCGGTGGCGGGGACGGCGGCGGTCACCGGACTGGTCGAGCGGCTGGGCGAGGTGGCGGGGGTGGATGCAGCGATGGGTCGGGCCAAGCAGCGGGACCGGGGCTTAGCACCGGCCAGCCGCTGGTCGGGACTGCTGCCCCGCAGCTGGCCGCGGAGGTGACCGCCGACCTGGACACCACCGACGCGCGGGCTTACGGCCGTAAGAAACGCGGCGTTGCCTACAACCATCAAGGCCAGCAGGCCGGCCGCACGACCACCGGACCCCACGAACCCCGACGCGACCAACCCGGCCCACCACCACGATCCGACACCACGCCCCCGACACCGAAAACACCACCCCAAAGACCAAGAACACCAGCAGAAGATCGTCTCAGCCGCTTACTCACGGATTCGGGTCAGAGGGATCCGCCCCGCCCTATCACGTCGAGCCCGAGGACGGTCGGGCCTGTCGTTAGAAACTAGGGCTGTCCCGGATGTAACGGCGACCGGAGACGCCTAGCGTGGGCGCCACTACGCCATGCCCCCGAAGTGACCAGTCCAGCACCCCGGGTCGACAGACAGTGACACGGCCGCAGGCTCCGCCTCGGTGCCTGATGCTGCATGCAGAGCCGTCCCGAGGTAACCGATCCCCTTAAGGCCGAGGTGACGTGCCTGACGACGGCCAGAGCGAGTCCCCGTGCATGGGAGTCTTCGTGTTGCGCTTGCGCCTAGGCGGCACCGAGCCACCCAGTGGCACGATCAGCGCATCTGGAGAAACAGCGGCGAAGCTGTTCTACGGCTGGATTGAGCTGATGAGCACGATCAACAGGCTGCGCGGATGGGAAGACCCCACGCCAGACGGAGACCCACCACCGGAACCGCCATCCCACAACCCCGACGCGGCGCACCCCGACGCGGCGCACCCCGACGCGGAGCACCATAGTAATCCCGATGGGTACGGATCTTCTGACCCGAATCCGCGAGTAGTGCGGTGACACGGGGGTTGGTTGGCGGTAGGTGTCCTGCTGGCCTGCGATGATCGTGTTTACGAAGACATGATCGCGCGGGTGGAAGGGGCACCTACCGGGTGAGGAGCATACGGGGTCGGCGGCGTCGGGGTCGGCGTGGCGGGCGTGGTGGTGTGTCGGGTGTGCGGGTCGGGGCGCCGGATCCGTGGTTGACCAAGAACGCGGGGTTGGTGACGGTCACGGAGCTGGATGCGGCGGTTGGGGGTGGTCGCGGCGTTGGATGCGGCGGTGGGGCCGGTCAAGGTCCGGGGTCGGGGGTTCACGGCGGGGCAGTTGCTGGTCGGGATCATGGCGGCGCAGTTGGCGGGGGAAGACTTCCTGGTCGGGTTGGACCGGCAACGAGCGGACGCGGCCGGGCAGGTGCTGGCGCCGGTGCCGGGGTTGGCGTCGATGACTGCGGCGGGGTTGGCGCGGCGGCTCAACGAGCAGCAGTGGGCTGCGGTGGAGCAGGGCGTCGCCACCGCGACCGGCACGATGATGCGACTGCTTCCGCCGGCGCGAGCGGCGGTGCTGGCCGCACAGGCGACGATCGATCTGGACACCACCGATGTGGAGGTGTACGGGCGGAAGAAACGGGGGGTGGCCTACAACTATGCCGGGCAGCGGTGCGGTCGGCCGCATGTGGCGTGCTGGGCGGAGACCACCACAGTGTTGGCGGCGGGTCTACTGTCGGGGGATGGCGATCCGCGGCCGGATGCGCCGCGGTTGCTGCGGCGGGCGTTGGCCGGGCTGCCTGCGCCGGTGCGGGCCGGACAGGTGCGGTTGCGTACCGATGCCGGGTACTTCGCCGGCGAGCTAGCTCGCGCGGCACATGAGGAAGGAGTCGGGTTCGCGATCGGCGCGAAACGGATCGCACCGTTGTGGCGGATGCTCGACGGCCTGACCGAAGCCGGCTGGACCGACGCGATTGACATGCCCGCCGCTCAAGTCGCGGTCGCCGGCTACCGCCCCGGCTGGTGGCCGGCGGACACCTGCTGCCTGATCCGCCGAGTCCGTCTGGACGTGACCGCCGGGCAGGTCTCGGCGGATCTACGGTCCCGGCGGCGCCGTACCCTGCATCCGGACCAGCAGGCCCTCCCGCTGCCCGAGCTGGCTGCCGCCGAAGCGGTCTACGCCTGCTCCTTCATCCTGACCAACCTGGATGTGGCGACCGGCGAGCAGGCCGCCGCGGCCGAGCACTGGTACCGGCACCGCACCACCATCGAAAACCTCTTCCGCGACAGCAAGCACGGCGCCGCGCTACGCCACCTGCCCTCCGGCTCCCCCGAGGTCAACACCGCCTGGATGTGGGGCGCGCTGCTGGCCGCCACCATGGCCGGCTGGCTACACCAGCTCACCGGCACCGTCCTGCCCGACCACACCCTTGCCGGGCACGGCGTCCGGGACGGTCAGGCCATGATCGCCACCCTGCGCCGGCGACTGATCGCCATTCCCGCCCGCCTGATCCGCCACGCCCACACCCTCACCCTGCGACCACCCCCCGGCCACTCCCTCCTGGCCGAAATCCTCACCCGCATCCGCGCCCTGCCCACCCCGACCTGACCGCCGCCGCCGCCCACGGCCCAACCCACCACCGGAACCCGCGAACCCGGCGCGCTCACCCGGGCCACCAGCACACCCATACACCAAAACAACCCCCACAAAGATCAACAACACCAGCCGAAGATCAACCCACCCAGCTAATCGCGGATTCGGGTCAGAAGCGCGGCGGCCAGGGTCTTGCTGGCCAGCGCGCCGTTCATGTTTGTGGCGAAGTCCCGGACACCGTCCGGTCGGTTGGTCACCTGGGATGGCGGGACGCGCGCCTCGGCCGCCGCGTGCCGCCGCTCTGGCCCGGACATGCCGTCGTCTGCTGGTAGTCGGGAAGGCCGACCTCCTCGGGCGACGGATTGTTCGGATCGGAGTCGGAGAAGCCGGAGGTTGGAGCGGGTGTTGCGCCGGGCTTGGTGTGTTTGAGCAGCGGGATCAGCGATCCGTCCACGTCGTGCACCAGTGCGATCTGACGTTGCGGGCAGTAGGTGTAGCGCCAGGTCGGCGGTGTGTCGGTCCGGGCGCTGGCCACGACGTGCCGCAGCGAGAACGGGCGGGTGGCCGGGCCGCTCGGCCCTTCCTGGCAGTCGTCCAGAACGCCGTGCGGCGGGCCGAGCGGAAACCGGTCACCAGGGCTGAACAACGGGTCGCGCCAGAGCGGGGGACAGTCCTGCGACATGGCTCTCTCCACCTTCTTGAGGGGTCGGTCACGTTGACGCAGCGAAATGTGTTGCTGCGTGGCGTGAGCATGCATCATTCCGGCTTAGGTGGCCAGTCTCGGCGAAACGCCGTGGCCAGCACCCTCTCCACACCGGCCAGATCTGGTCCGCATCCGCTCGTGAACATGATGGGTAGGCAACCCGAACCATTGATCTCACCGCATCGACACCGTGAAATCATTGATCTTGATCTTGCGGTTGCCTCCAGTCCGGCCTATGCGGGGAGGGCAGGTCGGACCGAGCCACCGCCACGGCAGTCTGGCTATCCCGTACATCCCGTCCGGACAGGTGCGGGCGCCGGGCCGGCTGCGCGGGATACTGGCGGGTAACCAGTCTCGACGTACCCGAGGAGCCCGACATGGCCCGGCTCGCACAGACCGCTGGTCTCACCCAGACGCAGCAGGAGATCGTCGCCGCCGTCCGCGAGTTCGTGGACAAGGAGATCATCCCGACCGCGACCGAGCTCGAGCACGGCGACGAGTTCCCCGAGGCGATCGTCGAGCACATGAAGGAGATGGGCCTGTTCGGGCTCACCATCCCCGAGGAGTACGGCGGCCTCGGCGAGTCCCTGCTGACCTACGCCTTGGTCGTGGAGCAGATCGCCCGCGGCTGGATGAGCGTGTCTGGGGTGATCAACACGCACTTCATCGTCGCGTACATGATCACCCAGCACGGCACCGAGGAGCAGAAACGCCGCCTTCTGCCGCGGATGGCCGCTGGCGAGGTCCGCGGCGCCTTCTCCATGTCCGAGCCCGGCTGCGGGTCCGACGTCGCGGCGATCACATCCAGGGCGGTCGAGGACGGCGAGGAGTGGGTGCTCGACGGCCAGAAGATGTGGCTGACCAACGGCGCCCGGTCCGGCGTGGTGGCCACCCTGGTCCGCACCGACGAGGGCGCCGAGTCGGTCTACAAGAACATGACCACCTTCCTGGTCGAGAAGGAGCCCGGCTTCGGCGAGGTCGCGCCCGGCCTGACCATCCCCGGCAAGATCGACAAGATGGGCTACAAGGGTGTCGAGACCACCGAGATGGTCCTGGCCGGGGCAAGGGTCCCCGCGACCGCGGTGCTCGGTGGCCCAGCCGGCCGGGGCCGTGGCTTCTACCAGATGATGGACGGCGTCGAGATCGGCCGGGTGAACGTGGCGGCCCGCGGCTGCGGGGTGATGCTACGCGCGTTCGAGCTGGCCATCGCCTACGCCCAGCAGCGCAGGACCTTTGGCAAGCAGATCGCCGACCACCAGGCCATCGCGTTCAAGCTGGCCGAGATGGCCACCAAGATCGAGGCGGCGCACCTGATGATGGTCAACGCTGCCCGGCTGAAGGACTCCGGCGAGCGCAACGACGTCGAGGCCGGGATGGCGAAGTACCTCGCCTCGGAGTACTGCGTCGAGGTGACCCAGGAGGCGTTCCGGATCCATGGCGGCTACGGCTACTCCACGGAGTACGAGATCGAGCGGCTGATGCGGGAGGCGCCGTTCCTGCTGATCGGCGAGGGCACCAGCGAGATCCAGAAGACCATCATCAGCCGCGGCCTGCTGCGGGAGTACAAGGCCCGCGGCTGACGTCGTCCGGACGACGTCTTCCCGGACAGGACATCGCCGCCTACTCTGGACGTCCGGGCCGCCTACTCTGGCGCTCAGGAGGCGCGGTGAACACCGACGAGCTCAGCCGCGACATGTTGGACCACCCGCCGGCACCCGGCGAGATGGTCTACGTCGAGCGTCGTGGCCAGGACTACACGTGGCTCCGGGTCGACGACGGGGCGATGGTCGACCTGGCGGCGCGGTCCCCCGATGCCTGGATCTTCTACACCGGCGACTGGCCGGACGACCCCGACCGCTGGCCGGCGTTCTTCACCGACCTGCTCGCGGAGCTGGAGTCGATGACCGGGGGTGCCGACCGCTGCCGCTGGTCGCTGGACGACCCCTGGCCGCACGGCCACTGAGGACGCCATCGGTGGACTACCTCATCCAGCCAGCGGACCGCGCCAGCTTCCTGCGATGCCGGCGGGCGTGGGACTTCGGTGCCCGGGCCCGGCAGAACCTGGAGCCCGCCGACGGGCAGCCGGCCGGGTGGCGGCCGACCGCGGTGGTAGACCGGGCGCTGCACGACGCCCTCGCGATCTACTACTTCCCTGGCATGTGGGACTGGCCGGCAGCCATCGTCCTGCCCCGGGTCCGGCATGCCTACGAGCGGTCCGTGCGCGACCAGCTCCGTGCCCTGCCGCCGGACCGCGCGGCGGAGTGCGGCGACGCCGTCGCCCACGGCCGGGGGGCGCTGGAGGCCTACTTCGAGTGGGCGCCGACCGTGGACCGGCTCGCGCCGATCCGGGTGGCCACCGACGTCGACGTGCACATCCCCGACCCGACCGACGCGGACCGCGACCTGGCCACCGCCGACGGCTGGGCGATCCGTTTTCTCGAGCGCATCGACCTGCTGCTCATCGACGAGGACAACGTGTACTGGGTGCTCGACCACCGCATCGCCTGGGACGGCTGGGCCGATGTGGACGAGCTCATCCTGGAGGAGCGCTGCCTGTCCTGGTGCTGGGCGTGGGAGCTGTACTACCCCGGCATGTACATCGCCGGGACTATCTACAACGAGCTCCGGCCCGACCTGGTCGAGCCTGCCACGCAACCGGTGCCGGGGGAGCCCGTGCCGGTCGAGTTCCATTCGCAACCGGTGACCCGCAGCCCGGTCACGCAGCACCGCCGGACCTACGAGCGGCCGACCGGCCAGGTGCGGGCCGAGGGTGGGCCAGAGGTGGTGCAGACCCCCGGCGAGGCGTTCCGGCGTACCCGGATCCGGCGCAGCGCGGCGGAGCTGCGTAGCTTCGGGGTGCGGATGGCGGCGGTGGCGGCCGAGATGGCCGACCCGAGCCTGCCGGTCTACCCCAACCCGTCGCCGCGCGTCTGTGCGGCCTGCGCGTTCCGGCCGCCCTGCATCGCGATGAACGTCGGCGATGACCTGGCCGCCGTGCTGGCCGGCAGCTACCGGGAGCGGCAGCCCGAGCAGGTCGAGGAGGGCCGGCTCGGTGGCTCCTCCTGGTCGATGGGGCGTGGCGCGATGCCCCCGAAGTTCCCTGGCCGGTAGCGCCGCGGGTGCGCTGCCGGCGTCTCGTGTGTTTCGCTGTCGTGCCGCCGTTCCTCCGGCGGCAGTAGCGGCATGCGACCGATCGGTCGCCCGATATCCCCCTTGATCTCCCCCCGAACGGGGAATCTCACCCAGCCGCCCGCAGCCTAGCGTCAAGTTACGACGTACCAGTCAAGGGGAACGGTTCGTGGATTCTGCCACGCTCGAGAATGGCGGCGGCTGTGCCGCTGGCTCGGCGGGGACGGGTGCCGGGCCGGTCACCTCGATCACGGACCACCCCGGGTACGTCGCTACCGGGCAGGGCATCGGTGCCGTGCTCGTCAAGGTCACCGGCGGGCGCTGCTGTGCCCTCCCGACAGGCGTGGACCGACTGGTCCGCAGCGCGCTCGCCGGCTTTGGCACTGGACTCGACGGTCTTGGCAGTGGACGTGCCGGGGGCGCTGGAACCGGCGCGCATCCCGGTGGGCCATGGGCCCTCCACGGCCACCGTTGATGACAGGGATGGGCTCGCCGCTGGCCAGCCCGCCCCGCTATGGATGGGCTTGGCCTGTCTGACGCCGGTCCCGTCGGACAGGACCATAGTGCGCGGCCTGCCGCCGGAGCTGTTCGGGCCCTGCGGCAGGCCGTCCTTACCGAGCCGCGGCGCACCGCCCGTCCGGCCCTGGGCAGCCCGTCCGGCCCCGGCTGGCGATGTAGCTGGGCCCTGTCACCGGCCGGAACCCTGCCGGTCGGACTCTGCCGGCGGGACCCGCCGACCCGGACTGTCTACAGTGGACTCGGCAGCCAACGCCACGCAGGCCCGCCGGTGCCACGCTGGGGCCCGGGCACTCTTGGCCCCGAATGTCCACAATGGAGATATCCATCCAGTGTGGACGATGAGTTCGTCCGAAACCTGGCGGCGCGGAGCAGGATCGTGGGAACGTCTCTAATGTGAGCACCACACTCAATTCGACCTCGGCTGCGCTGCTCGGTCTGCTGCACGAGCGTCCGATGACCGGTGGCGAGCTGATCGCTGAGGCGCAGCAGCGGTTCGGCGCGTTCTGGAGCCTCACCCGTAGCCAGGTCTACCGCGAGCTCCCCACCCTCGCCGACGCCGGCTATGTCAAGCCCGGCAGGGTCGGGCCCCGGGCCTCCCAGCCCTATGCCGTGACCCCGGCCGGGAAAAGAGCCTTTGCCGGCTGGCTTTCGGAGCCGGCGGGCACGGACCATCCACGCAGCCCGGTGCTGCTCCGGCTCAGCTTCGGGATCCGGCACAACAAGACCCAGCTTCGCCGGCTGCTGGAGGACGCCCGAACCGAGCACGAGGCCAAGCTGGCCGCCCATCGGGCGATCGCCAGCCGGTCGAAGAAGGACGGCGACACGTTCGCCGCCGCCACCGCCGACTTTGGCGTCGCGTACGAGCGCGCGTTTCTCAAGCTGCTGGACAACCTCTCCTCCCAGTAGCCCCAACAAGCCAGTAGCCCAACAAGTGGACGGAGGAGGTCCGGTCCGGCCGGGCGGTACTCTGGCATTCCGTGACCATCGACTTCCCCGCCGAGCTCAAGGAGCTGTCGGCGACGTTGTCCTCGATCGAGTCCGTTCTCGACCTGGACAAGCTCCGCCGCGAGGCCACCCAGCTCGAGCAGCAGGCTGGCCAGCCAGACCTGTGGGACGACCCCGAGGCGGCCCAGCGGGTGACCAGCCGGCTGTCCGTCGTCCAGGGTGACATCCGTCGGGCCGGGGACCTGCGGCGGCGGCTGGACGACCTGCACGTCCTGCACGAGCTGGCCGAGGACGAGGACGACGCCGACACCCGGGTGGAGGTGGAGACCGAGCTGGCCGCCGTACGCAAGGCGGTCGACGAGCTCGAGGTCCGCACCCTGCTGTCCGGTGAGTACGACCGGCGCGAGGCCCTCGTCACCATCCGGGCCGAGGCCGGCGGGGTCGACGCCGCCGACTTCGCCAACATGCTGCTGCGGATGTACCTGCGCTGGACCGAGCGGCACAACTACCCGACCCAGGTCTACGACACCTCCTACGCCGAGGAGGCCGGCATCAAGTCGGCCACGTTCGCGGTCAAGGTGCCCTATGCCTACGGCACGCTCGCGGTGGAGCAGGGCACCCACCGGCTGGTGCGGATCTCGCCGTTCGACAACCAGGGCCGGCGGCAGACGTCGTTCGCCGGGGTGGAGGTCCTGCCGGTCGTGGAGCAGACCGACCACATCGAGATCCCGGAGGACGAGATCCGGGTCGACGTGTTTCGCTCGTCCGGCCCGGGCGGGCAGGGCGTCAACACCACCGACTCCGCGGTCCGGCTCACCCACCTGCCCACCGGCATCGTCGTGACCTGCCAGAACGAGCGCTCCCAGCTCCAGAACCGGGCCACCGCGATGGCCGTCCTGCAGGCCAAGCTGCTGGAACGGCGGCGGCAGGAGGAGCAGGCCCGGATGGACGCGCTCAAGGGCGACAGCAGCGGCTCGTGGGGGAACCAGATGCGCTCCTACGTCCTGCACCCGTACCAGATGGTCAAGGACCTGCGTACGGAGTATGAGACCGGCAACACCGCCGCCGTCCTGGACGGTGACATCGACGGCTTCATCGAGGCCGGCATCCGGTGGAAGCGGCAGCAGGAGAAGAGCTAGGTTTCCGGGGGTCTGGATTTTTGCTTGGGTGGGTTTTGTGCTGCCGCGCCAGTCGCCTTTCGGTGACTGGCTTGCCACCGGTAACACTGTGGGCGCTCGCCGCTGTGCTCACCGAAGTTTCTCACCTTTTCTCTTACCCTTCGGCTTGGCAGCACGGTTTTGTCGGTGGCTGCCAGGTGACGGGCTGGTCTGGGGGGCATCACCAGTGGTTGGGGTTGGTGGTAGGGACGCCGTGGTGGCGTCCCTACCGGGGGTGGGGGTGGTTAGCAGCTGTTGGTGGTGTCTCCGGCGTCGACGGTGCAGGTGTCGTTGCCGAGGCCGCCGTTGGCGGTGTCGCCGCTGACGCTGTCTTGGACGTCGATGGTGTCGTTGCCTAGTGAGCCGCTCATGGTGTCGGTGCCGTCGTGGTCGTAGAGGGTGTCGTTGCCGTTCTGGCCGTCGAGGTCGTCGTTGCCGGGTCCGCCGTAGATGTGGTCGTTGCCGTTGTCGAAGAGGTAGAGCAGTGATCCGATGAGGGTTTCGCCGTAGTTGGTGTCGTTGCCGGCGTCGCCGTAGAGGTAGTCGGCGCCGTTGCCGCCGCCCATGATGTCGTTGCCGTTGCCGCCGTGCAGGGTGTCGTCGCCGTTGCCGCCGTCGACGGTGTCGTTGCCGTCGCCGGCGTAGATGGTGTCGTTGCCGTTGCCGCCGTTGATGGTGTCATCGCCGCCCAGGCCGCAGATGACGTCCGCGCCGTTGGTGCCGTTGAGGGTGTCGTTGCCGTTGGTGCCGGTGATGGTGCAGCCCAGCGCGTTGTTCACCGTGGTGGACTCGGCGTCGGTGTTGTTGCCGTCTACCGGGTCAGTCTCGTTGGCGTCCACGACGGAGGTGGCGGTGATGGTGCCGGTCTCCGTGGGCGTCACTGTGATCGTCACCGTGGCCGAGCCGGACGCGGCGATGGACCCGAGCGAGCAGTTCACCTGCGGGGCGCTGATGCTGCACGAGCCCTGGCTGGGGGTGGCGGAGACGATGCCCGCCGAGGCTCCCGACAGCAAGGTCGCCGTCGTCACCCCGGTCGCCCCGACCGGGCCGGCGTTGGCCACGCTGAGCGTGTAGGTGACGTTGCCCCCACCCAGCGACACCGGATCGGGCGAGTCCGCCGTCGAGACCGACACATCCGCACCTGGTATCACCACGTGGAGATCCAGATCACCGCCGCCGCTGCCGGTAAAGCTGCCGGCTTGGATCCAGTATGTGGTCGACGAGCTCGCCGTGAAGTCCACCGCAGACGTGCCGCTCCCGCCGCTTTCGTCGTCGCAGGCGATCTCGGTCAGGGATCCGAGGCTGGGGCCGGTGTAGACGGCCAGGACCGTGTCGAAGTTCGAGCCGATGGTGTCCACCGAGACCTCGGTGCCCGCGCTGACCGTCAACCCGTACCAGACCGTATTTTCCACAGCAAAAGTGCAGCTCGGGATCGTCGGCTCGCCGGCTTCGGTGGTGGCGTCGACGGTGTTGAGGTTGTTGACGGTGAAGGAGCCGGTCTCGGCTTGGGCGTTGGCGAAGTTGTCGTTGGCCGGGGCCGCCGCCCAGGCCGGTGCCGCGCCGACCACGGCCAACCCCGTGGCCGCCGCCACCGCGGTGGCCGCACCCAGTAATCGTCGAGACAGCAGAGATCTCATCGCATTCTCCTCACGGAAAAAATTCTCCTGGCCTGCCCGGCCGAGGGTCGGCAGCAGACACTGCCGAATCACCGCGTGACCGGCTTACCTGACGTCATCCCCGACGGTCCTACCGGGGGTGCTGGGTTGGCTGTGGTTAGCAGCTGTTGGTGGTGTCTCCGGCCCAGTGGTTGGGGTTGGTGGTAGGGACGCCGTGGTGGCGTCCCTACCGGGGGTGGGGGGTTGGCTGTGGTTAGCAGCTGGTGGTGGTGTCTCCGGCGTCGGCGGTGCAGGTGTCCGAGCCGAGGCCGCCGTTGGCGGTGTCGCCGCCGGCGCCGTCTTGGACGTTGATGCTGTCGGTGCCGGTGTTGCCGGACACGGTGTCGGTGCCGCTGGTGTCGACGAGGGTGTCGTTGCCGTTTTGGCCGTCGAGGTTATCGTTGCCGGGTCCGCCGTTGATGGTGTCGTTGCCGTTGTCGAACGACAGCAGCGATCCGAGGAGGGTTTCGCCGCCGGTGGTGTCGTTGCCGGCGCCGGCGTAGATGGTGTCGCCGCCGTTGCCGCCGCTGATGGCGTCGGCGCCGTCGCCGCCGTAGATGGTGTCGGTGCCGTTGCCGCCGTCGATGGTGTCATTGCCACCCAGGCCGCAGATCACGTCCGCGCCGTTGGTGCCGTTCAGGGTGTCGTTGCCGTTGGTGCCGGTGATCGTGCAGCCCAGCCCGTTGTTCACCGTGGTGTTCTCCGCGTCGGTGTTGTTGCCGGGGGTCGGGTCAGTCTCGGTGGCGTCCACGGTGGAGGTGGCGGTGATGGTGCCGGTCGCCGCGGGGGTGACCGTGATCGTCACCGTGGCCGAGCCGGACGCGGCGATGGACCCGAGCGAGCAGTTCACGTTCGGGGCGCTGATGCTGCAGGAGCCCTGGCTGGGGGTGGCGGAGACGATGCCCGCCGAGGCACCGGACAGGGTGGTGTCCGCGGTGACCCCGGTGGCTCCGGAGGGTCCGGCGTTGGCCACGTTGAGGGTGTAGGTGAGGTTGTCCCCACCCAGCGACACCGGATCGGCCGAATCGGCCACCGAGACCGACACATCCGCCCCCGGTATCACCACGTGGAGATCCAGATCACCGGATGAGCCGAAGGCGGATTCCAAGCCTCCGGCTTGGATCCAGTACGTGGTCGACGAACCCGCCGTGAACTGCACCGCCGACGTCACATCCGTCGGGAAGCCGACGTCGTCGCTGCAGGCAACCGCGGACAGAGAGCCGAGGCTAGCGCCGGTGTAGACCACCAGGACCGTGTCGTAGTTCGAGCCGGCTGTGTCCACCGAGACCTCGGTGCCCGCGCTGACCGTCAACCCGTACCAGACCGTATGGACCGAAGGTAAAAAAGTGCAGCTCGGGATCGTCGGCTCGCCGGCTTCGGTGGTGGCGTCGACGGTGTTGAGGTTGTTGACGGTGAAGGAGCCGGTCTCGGCTTGGGCGTTGGCAAAGTTGTCGTTGGCCGGGGCCGCCGCCCAGGCCGGTGCCGCGCCGACCACGGCCAATGCCGTGGCCGCTGCCACCGCGGTGGCCGCACCCAGTAATCGTCGAGACGGCAGAGATCTCATCGCATTCTCCTCACGGAAAAATTCTCCTGGCCTGCTCGCCGAGGGTCGGCAGCAGACACTGCCGGTCACCGCGTGACCGGCTTACCTGACGTCATCCCCGACGGTGATCTGCAAGGCGAAGACGAACACCAAGTCGATCAACACTGAAGGTAATATACCTTCGTGTTATCACTCGATCGAGCACCACCTGAATTAAGATGAGCCAAGAAGAGCGTGATTGTCAAGAGTTCACAGAGAACTCAGTAACTACTCAGCTATTTAGCTAATCTTGGGGTGTACCCTGGGTGTGGGGTGTATCCTGGGCTTGGGATGATCTTGGGGTGTCGGGTCCGGGGTCGCTTAAGGCGCGGGTTGGGGAGTTGCTCGCGTGGGTGGCTGAGCTGGGGGGTGCTGGCGGTTCGGGATGAGCCGATCGCGGAGCTGGCACCACGCCGTCCACCACAACGGCTGGGACGTACGAACAGCCGCAGACGGACTCCCCGAGCTCCCCCACCATCAACCGACCCCGACAACGAACCGCATGAGCCGGCAAACCCGGCACCACCACCAACTCCCGGCACCCGCCGTAATCCCGCACGCCCTTCCAGACACCCGGTCTGCCAACGCGGTTCTGTCAGTAGTCCGGTTTACCCTTCCGGCAGGTCGGACACAGCCAACCGTGGAGGCTGTCGTGAACCTAGCTGGATCAGCTCGGCGGCGCGGGTCCAGGATGCGCCGGCCCCCCGGCTGCAGGCGGGCGTTGCTGTTGGTGTGGTCGGTGATCACCGACCACACCTCCATGATCTGCACGGCCCTCTGCGTGTAACGCGAGTCGCCGATGAGATACCAGCGCAGCGGGTGCGTGTACGCGGCGATGGCGTCGTTGCGCTCGTCCGAGCAGCCCAGGTTGGGTTGGAAGACGGTCCACATTCGACAATCGCACGCGGTTGCGGCGTGTAGGAAAGGAAAGCGAAGCTGCTGGACGTTAGCTGCGCGTAGACAGACTTCCACGGCTCAGCTCCGGCGGCCAGCTTCGCGCCTTCACGATGGACAAGCACGACCGGGCACGCATGGCGACTCCTTCCAGTCAGGTGCTGGTGATCGTCAAAGCGACCACGCCCGCGCGGTTCGTGACCCCGGGCGGGCTCAGACAGTCGAGCAGGTTGATTGCGGGTCCGGTGGTGACGATGATGGCCGTGTCACCGGCGAACAGCCCGAACGTGATGACACCGGTCAACGTCACCACCGTGGTTCCGCCCACGGTCGTGACGGTGCGGTTGTAGGCGAACACGCTGGACTGGCTGATGTTCCAGTTGATCGTCAGGACCGAGCTGTCCGGTTCCGCGAGGTCGAGGCAGGAAGCCACCCGTTGGGCCGTGCCGATGCTCACCCCCGAGGTCAGCTCCGGGACGGTGGCCGACACACAGGGCGCGAAGATGTTGTTGAAATGAATTGACTGGAGTTTTGGTTGGAGAGTCAGCCCCGGGTTGTAGGTGACCGTCTGGGTGCCGACGCAGGTCACGTCGAGGACGTCGGCCGCGGCGCTGCCGGTGCCGAATGGAACACCGGCGGCTAAAGCGGTCGTGACTGCCGCGCCTGCAACGAGGGCGCGAAGGTGGCGGATCATGAGCTTCTCCAGGGAAGAGCGGTCGATATGACCGGCTAAGCCTAGCGTTGTCGCGGGCCCGAATCTCGAGTTTCGCTATTTTGGGGGTGGTGGGCGAGGCCTGGTAGCGGCTGGGTAGGACGTGGCCTGGGCTCTGGGGCAGGATTGTCTTTGCGGGGGCGCCTGCGGCCGTGTTTTACCGTACCGTCGTTCGTCACGTTCTGTGATCTGGTATGCGGGATGCTGGCCCAGGCCGAGCGGGCCGGCTCGGCCACCAGGTGCCGGACGAGTTACGTTGCGGCAGCGCCGAGCAGTCGTCGATGTTGACCTGTTGGTAGCCCGGGTCACGCAGTCCAATGAGACGAACGCGCGCCGGCCACCCGCTTGATCGTGGTCTCGTTGAAGATCGCGTCGCAATGGGTGAAGTTCCAGGTGTTGAAGCCCATCGGGGGAGTGCCAGGGCTGTGGTTATTCTCAAATGTTGGGATGGGTGCACGGCTGGCTGTGGTGGGTGGGTGCGGCGGGAGACCGCACGGTACCTGGTCGAAGACAAGGGCACCGATCATTGCCAGGTAGATCTTGTGGCCAAGCAACACTAGGTCACCGGCGGTGTGTGGCAGCCTCGGCCTCCCGGCGGAGCCGGCGTACCACCCGCAGCGCCGTCGGCTCGTCCAGCCCCGACGCGCGCAGCAGGTCCACCGCGACCGACCCGACCTGCGCCACTACCACCGAACCGGAGAAGCCGACCCCGGCGGCGTAGGCCATCCCGCTCTGCCGCGCTGCCTCGACCATCTGGCGTCTGGCCGCGGCCGGCACCTCGCCCCGTTCCAGCTCGGCGTGCAGCCGGCGGACCGCCTCGGCCAGCGCGTCCACGCTGGCCGGCAGCGCGGCCGGCACCGGCTCGGCGGCCCGCAGGCCGCTGACCGCCCGCCGGGCCAGCACTCGGGCGTTGCGGGTGGCATGGTCGATGTGCGGTGCCGCGTCGGCGTACATCCCGAGCTGGCCCCTGGCCCGCCACCAGATCGGCGCCACCGCCACCGTCTCATCCGCGGCGCTCAGCGCGTCCCGGAACCGCTGCAGCGCCGGCTCGATGCCGCGCAGCCCGGCCAGCGCAGCGTCGTGCCCGGTGCAGGCTGCCCGCCACCGCCGACTCGTCCATGCCCGCCAGTATCAGCCGCCAGCAGCACCGCCACGCGGGTCCACGGCCGCCGACCGGGCCAGGACGATCATGCCGGCGTGGGGTCTGGCGCGCCCGGGTACACTGACCACCCGTGATCCGGCTCAACCGCGTCTACAAGAAGTATCCGTCGAGCGCTCGCCCGGCTCTCGACGACGTCACGGTAGACATCGAGAAGGGCGAGTTCGTCTTCCTGATCGGCCCGTCGGGGTCCGGGAAGTCCACGTTCCTTCGGCTGCTGCTGAAGGAGGAGAACCCGACGCGCGGCACCGTGCACGTTGCCGGCAAGGACCTCATCAGGCTGTCGAAGTGGAAGATCCCGGCGCTGCGCCGCACGATCGGCTGCGTCTTCCAGGACTTCCGGCTGCTGCAGAACAAGACCGTCGCGGAGAACGTCGGCTTCGCCCTGGAGGTCATCGGCAAGCCGCACCACACCATCCTCAAGGTGGTGCCCGAGGTGCTCGAGCTGGTCGGGCTGGACGGCAAGGCGGGCCGGATGCCGAACGAGCTGTCCGGTGGCGAGCAGCAGCGGGTGGCGATCGCCCGCGCCTTCGTCAACCGGCCGCTGGTGCTGCTGGCCGACGAGCCGACCGGAAACCTCGACCCGGACACCAGCCAGGACATCATGATGCTGCTGGAGCGGATCAACCGCACCGGGACCACCGTGCTGATGGCCACCCACGACAACAACATCGTCGACTCGATGCGCCGCCGGGTGGTCGAGCTCGACCAGGGGCGAAAGGTCCGTGACCAGGACCGCGGCGTGTACGGCGTCAGTCGCTAGCCGCCGCCCCTGCTGACGAACCAGCACCGACCCTGAACCCAGGCTAAGGATCTGATGCGCGCGAACTTCGTCCTCTCCGAGGTGACGACCGGGCTCCGGCGCAACCTCACCATGACGATCGCGATGGTCATCACGACCGCGATCTCGCTGGGCTTCTTCGGCGCGGCACTGCTGGTCACGCACGAGGTCGGCGCCATGAAGGACGTCTACTTCGACAAGCTGCAGATCTCGGTCTTCCTTCGGGACGACGTCAAGCCGGACCAGCGCACCGTCCTGGAGGGCCAGCTCAGGGACTCGGCCGAGGTCAAGACCGTCGAGTACGTCTCCAAGGAGCAGTCCTACGAGCGGTTCAAACGGCTGTTCGCGGCCAACAAGGCGATCGTGGACATCACCAAGCCCGCCGACCTGCCCGCGGCGTTCCTGGTCAGGCTCAACCAGCCGGAGCGGTACGCGGTCATCCAGCAGCAGTTCGCGGCCGCGCCCGGCGTGCTGGAGGTGCAGAGCGAGAACCAGATCCTCGACCGCATCTTCAACCTCTTCAACGGCATCCGGAACGCGGCGATCGCGATCGCGCTGATCCAGCTTCTCGCGGCTTTAATGCTGATCTCCAACACGATCCAGGTGGCGGCGTTCCACCGGCGGACCGAGACCTCGATCATGCGGCTGGTCGGGGCCTCGCGGTGGTACACCCAGCTCCCGTTCATCCTGGAGGCTGCTGTGGCCGGCCTGGTCGGCGGCTTCCTGGCCGTGTTCGGGCTGATCGGGTCCAAGCTGCTGTTCCTGGACCGGGCGCTGGCCGAGCCGATCCGGTCCGGTGTGATCCCGCAGCTCAACCTCTCGACGATCCTCTGGCCGACCACGCCGTTGGTGCTCGGGCTCGGCGTGGCGGTGGCCAGCGTCGCGGCGTACGTCACCCTGCGCCTGTACGTACGGTTGTAGGCCATGCCCAAGGAGACCGGCCGGAAGGCGATCGCGTCGAACCGCAAGGCCAGGCACGACTATGAGATCCTCGACACCTACGAGGCCGGCATCGTGCTGACCGGCACCGAGGTGAAGTCGCTGCGCGCCGGCCGGGCCTCCCTGGTGGACGCCTTCGCCACCATCGACAACGGCGAGGTCCACCTGCGCAACGTGCACATCCCGGAGTACACCCTGGGCACCTGGACCAACCACGCGCCACGACGGACCCGCACGCTGCTGCTGCACCGGGCCGAGATCGCCAAGCTGGTCGGCAAGACGCAGGAGAGCGGGCTGACCCTGGTGCCGCTGTCGCTGTACTTCTCCGACGGCCGGGTCAAGGTCGAGCTCGCGCTGGCCCGGGGCAAGCGCGCCTACGACAAGCGGCAGGACCTGGCCAAGCGGGACGCCGAGCGGGAGATCGCCCGAGCCACCAGCAGGCGGAGGTGACCGGGTTGGACCGCAGGGAGCTCCTCGGTGCCGTGGCGGGCGCGGGGCTCCTCGCCGCGTGCACCCGGTCGGCCGGCTCGGGGCCGGGCGCGCCGTCGTCGTCGCTGTCGTCGGGCCGGTCCGGCGTACCGAGCCCGCCTCGCCTCGTGCCGGCCCAACCGGCCCAACCACCCGGGCCGCCGGACTGGGCGGCGCTGGCCCGTGGGCTGGCCGGCCCGCTGCTGCGGCCCGGCCAGGGTGGCTACGACGGCGCCCGGCGGCTGTTCGACCCGCGGTATGACGCGATCCGGCCGGCCGCGGTGGCGGTGGTGGCCTCGGCCGCCGATGTGGCCGAGTGCGTGCGGTTCGCCGCCCGGTACCGGGTGCCGATCACCACCCGCAGCGGCGGGCACTCCTACGCGGGCTGGTCCACGGGCACCGGCTTGGTCGTCAACCTGTCCCGGCTGTCCAGTGTGGCCAGCTCCGGCCGGGTGGGTGCCGGTGCTGCGCTGATCGACGTGTACGCCGGGCTGGCCGGTGCCGGCCGCGGGCTGCCAGGCGGCTCCTGCCCGACGGTGGGCATCGCCGGGCTCACGCTCGGCGGCGGGATCGGCGTGGTGGCGCGGGCGTACGGGCTGACCTGCGACAACCTGCTCGGGGCCGAGGTGGTCACGGCGGACGGGCGGGTACGCACGGTGGACGCCGGCCACGACCCGGACCTGTTCTGGGCGCTGCGCGGCGGCGGGGGCGGCAACGTCGGCATCGTGACGTCGTTCCGGTTCCGGACCCGTGCGGTCGGGCCGGTGGTGCACCGGTTCGTGCGCTGGCCGTCGGCGCGGGCGGCGGCGGTCATCCCGGCCTGGCTGGCCTGGGTGACCGGGGCGCCGGACGCGCTGTGGTCCAACCTGCACCTCGACGTCAGCCCGGGCGGCGTGCCCAGCGTCCGGGCGACCGTGACCTACCTCGGCGACGCGGCCAGCGCGGACCGGCTGGTGGACCGGCTGGCCGGGATGGCGGGGCCGTTCAGCAGCCGCAGCGGCGGCACGCTGTCCTGGCTGGACACGATGAAGCTGATGGCCGGCTGCTCGGGGGAGCCGGTCGCCGTATGCCGGCAGTACCGGCGGCAGGGCTTCGCGGCGATCTCCGACGTGGTCAGCCGGCCGTTGCCGGCGGCGGGAGCGCGGGCGCTGGTGGCGGGGGCGCAGCGTTTCGCCGCGGGCGGTGGGGCGCTGTCGGTGATCATGGACGGGCTGCGCGGGGCGGTCGGCCGGGTCGGCCGGGCGGACACCGCCTTCTGGCACCGGGACGCGCTGTGCACCGTGCAGTACTACACCTCGCTCCCGGCCGGCGCGCCGAGGTCCACAGTGGACAGCCGGTACGCCGGCCTGCGGGCGCTGCGGGCCGCGATGGCGCCGTACACCTCGGGCGGGGCGTACGTGAACTACCTCGACCCCGGCCTGCGCGGCTGGCAGCAGGCCTACTACGGCGGCAACTACCCCCGCCTGCAGCGGATCAAGGCCGCCTATGACCCCACCCGCCTGTTCGACTTCCCCCAGGCCATCCGCTGACCCAGCCGGCGGTCCGAGCCGACCCGTCCGCGCTGGCGGCCGGGCGCTCCCGGCACCCTCCGCCGCAACTTTCACAACCAGCAGGCAGAACCCCGCTACTCCTGGAAACCCGTTACTCCTGGAAAGTTGTAGGACTTACGTCGGCGGGAGCATCCACCATGGGTATACGTCCAGTGCATTAGACGCTTGTACGTCTACGTCTCTAGACTTATGATGTGGTCAAGAGTCCGAAGTCTGCGCGGGAAGCCGTCAAAAGGCTGCGGGTTGAGGCCCGGCGGCATGGCTACCAAGCTGTGCTGCTCGCGGTCGAGGCAAGGGTTCGCACACCCTCTGGGTGTTATGTGCGGCGGACGGCGGTGAGCTGGCGCGGACCACGATGCCGGTGCATCCGGGCGACCTGCCCATGACGGTGACCAGATCAATCGAGGAGGCGTTCGCGCCGTGGCTGGGGAAAGGGTGGCTGGATCGGTGACCACTGACTATCTCCTGACGGTAACCCGCGAGGACCCGTGGTGGGTCGCTCGGATCAGTGCCGCACCGGCTGGCCAGGACTGGCTCGTCGGTCGGGCTACCGACGCGCGCACGCTCGGCCGGCTCGAGTCGAGCGTCCGCGACATGCTTGGCCTGCTGCTCGACGATGACGACACCGACGGGTTCGAGCTGAGTTGGCACTACGAGCTGCCGCCCGCACTGGCCGGCCCGGTCGAGGATGCCCTTGATGCACGCGAGCGCTTCCGGGCCGCGGAGAAGGCCCTGGCGCCCACGGGACGGGCCGCCGCCCGGGCGCTGACCGGCGCCGGGATCTCCCGCCGCGATGCCGCCGTCGTACTCGGTCTGTCGTTTCAGCGGGTGGCCCAGCTCGCGACCGAGACCGAGGACCCGCCCGCGCCCGGCCACCGGGGGGCAGGCACCCGGTCACGCCGGCGCCCGTCCAGTGCCACGCGGAGAAAGCTCGACACGATTGCCGACGCGAGCTGACGGGCGACGTTCCCCGACGCTGGCGCAACGTGCCACAACCAGCGGGCGGGACCCGCTGCTCATGGACAGTTGCGGGATGGCCTGAGCTGTTTGTGGAAAGGCGCGGGCGAGCGGGCGGTGGAGGGAGGGCAGCGATGGCGGTACGGCGGATCGGCGTCGAGGAGCGGCGGGCACGGCTGGGCGCCCGGCACCACCTGGCAGGCACGGCCAAGGCGGCCGACCCGGTGGAGGTGGCCGGCAGCCTCGTCGGCCTGCACGGCACCGACCCAGCCTCGGTGTTCCTGGCCGCGGCGGCCCGGCTGCGCGCGCCGGACGCGGGGATCGACGCCGTCTGGCGCGCACTGTACGACGACCGCTCGCTGCTGCGGCTGCTCGGCATGCGGCGGACCGTGTTCGTGCTGCCGATCGAGCTGGCCGCGGTGGTGCAGGCCGGCTGTACCCGGGCGATCGCCGTCACCGAACGGCGCAAGCTGGTCAGGTTCGTCGCCGAGTCCGGGGCGGCCGGGCCTGACCCGGCCCGATGGCTGGCCGAGGTGGAGCGGGACACCCTCACCGCTCTGGCCGCCCGCGGCGAGGCGCTGGCCACCGAGCTCAGCGCCGACGTACCCGCGCTGCGGACCGAGGTGGTGCTCGCGGCCGGCACCCGGAACGAGACGCGACAGCGCATCTCCAGCCGGGTGCTGCTCGTGCTGGCCGCCGAGGGCCGGATCGTGCGGACCCGGCCGCGCGGCTCGTGGGTCTCCAGCCAGTACCGCTGGACGCCGGCCGAGCGCTGGCTGCCGGGTGGGCTGCCCGACATTCCCATCGACGCGGCCCGGGCGGAGCTGGCCCGGCGCTGGCTGGCGTCGTACGGCCCAGGCACCGTCGCCGACCTGAGGTGGTGGACCGGCTGGACGCTCGGCCAGGCCAGGGGGGCGGTCGCCGAGGCCGGCGCGGTCGAGGTAGAGGTCGCCGAGGGCACCGGCCTGGTGCTGCCGGACGACGTCGAGCCGGCGCCCGCCACTGAGCCCTGGGTCGCGCTGCTGCCCGGCCTGGACCCGACCGCGATGGGCTGGGCTCCCGGTGCCGGGCGAGCGTGGTATCTCGGCGAGCACGGCCCGGTGCTGTTCGACCGGACCGGGAACGTCGGGCCGACGGTGTGGTGCGACGGCCGGATCGTCGGGGGCTGGGCGCAGCGGCCGGACGGCGTGGTGGCCTACCGGCTGCTGGAGGACATCGGCGCCGAGGCCACGGCCGCGGTGGCGGAGCAGGCCGACCGCCTGGGGAAGGTGATCGGCGAGGCCAGGGTCACCCCCCGCTTCGGCACCCCGCTCCACCGCGAGCTATCCGGGTAGCGCCGGCCCGGGCACCCGGCGCGACACCACTCAGGCCAGCCGGGTCACCTCGACCCGCACGTCCAGCGCCGAGGACTTGCCGCCGGAGAAGATGCCCTTCAACGGCGGCACGTCGGCGTAGTCGCGACCACTCGCCACCCAGACATGCCGCTCGCCCACCGGGATGTTGTTGGTCGGGTCGTAGCCCCACCACCCCCCGGTCCAGGCCTCCAGCCAGGCGTGGCTCTCGCCCACCACGACCTCGCCGATGCCGGCCGCGGGCTTGGGGTGCAGGTAGCCGGAGACGTACCGGCATGGCACGCCAACCGCCCGCAGCAGGGCCAGCGACAGGTGCGCGAAGTCCTGGCAGACCCCCTTGCGCTCCCGCCAGGCCTCCACTGCCGAGGTGTGCACCGCGGTGGCGCCGGGCTGGTAGGTCATCTGCTCGTGCACCCAGTCGCACACCGCCACCACGGCGTCGGCCGGCTCCCGCCGCCGGACCAGCGCCTTGGCCTGCGTCACCAGCTCGGCGTCGCGCGGCACGTAGCCGGTGGGCTCGAGCAGCTCGACGTACCGGTCGGTGACCCGCGCCGAGTGCAGGTCCTTCCACCGGCCGGCGCGGTCCGGCTCGACCGGGTCCGCCGTCTCCACAATCGAGTTGCTCACCACCACCAGCTCGGTGTGCGGCGCGTGCAGGTCGAACGTCGTCACCACCGTGTCCCAATAGTCGACATATCGGTACGAGCGGGTCGACGGCGTGGTCTCGATCCGGTTGACGACGAGGTTCTGCCGGGCGTCGCCGCGCGGGGTCAGCCGGACCTCGTTGAATGACAGGGTCACCGGCGAGGAGTAGCGGTACCCGGTCGTGTGCACCACCTGCACCCGCCAGCTCATGTGACCTCCCGAGCAACCGGCTCCGGAGCGGTCCAGGCCACCCATGGAGCCGAGTGGAAGTACTGCAGCGACACCGCCTCGCCCACCTCGCGGCAGGTCTGCTGCAGGCCGGTCAGCCGCCGGCCGAGGTCGTCCAGCAGGTCGGCCGGGCGGAGGAACTCCAGCTCGCTGCGCGCCCGGCCGAGCAGCCGGGGCGCCTCCGTGGTGGCACCGAGCCGCGCGCCGGGCCGGTGGTCGAGCTCCTCCAGGCAGGTCTCCGCCTGCTGCAGCGCGTGGAACACCGAGCGCGGGAAGAGCCGGCCCAGCAGCAGGAACTGCACCACCCGGCTGGCGTCCAGCGCGCCGCGGTAGGTGCGCAGGTAAGTGTCGTGGGCACCGCAGGCCCGCAGCACCGTCAGCCAGCCGGGGCTGGACGCCCGGTCCTCCGCCCGGGACAGCAGCAGCCGCACGGTCATGTCCACCCGCTCCACCGACCGGCCGAGCACCAGGTAGCGCCAGCCGTCGTCCCGGCTCATGGTCGAGTCGGCCAGCCCGGCGAACATCGCGGCCCGCTCCTCCACGTAGGAGAAGAACTCGTGCGGCCCGACCCGCCGCGCGTACCGCTGCCGCTCCGGCAGCCCGTTGAACGTCACGTTCAGGCACTCCCACATCTCGGTCGGCACCACCTCGCGGGCGCCGCGGGCGTTCTGCCGGGCCGAGGTGAGGGAGGCGACGATCGAGCTCGGGTTGGCTGCGGCGTAGGCGACCAGCTCGGTCAGCGACCACACGTCGAGGTCGACGCCGGGCGGCGCCTCGACGCCGAGCACCCGCAGCAGGGTGCGGCTGGACCGGTCCGGGTCCACGGTGGCGTCCTCCAGCAACTGGTGTACGCCGACGTCGAGGATGCGCGCGGTGTCGTCGGCCCGCTCGACGTACCGGCCGATCCAGTACAGCGACTCGGCGTTGCGGGCCAGCATCAGCCACCGTCCCGCTTGGCCTGCTGTTGTTGCTGCTGCTGGGCCTGGCCGAAGGTCAGCTCCGGACCCTGCTCGACGGCCTGGCCGGTCGGCTGCACCCGGGCCAGCGCGGCCTGGCCGAGCTCCCGGTCGGCGCCGTTGCCGCGGGCGGCCAGCACCCAGGTGTCCTTGCTGCCGCCGCCCTGGGAGGAGTTGACCACCAGGCTCCCCTCGGGCAGCGCCACCCGGGTCAGCCCGCCGGGCAGCACGAACACCGACTCGCCGTCGTTCACCGCGAACGGCCGCAGGTCGACGTGCCGCGGCGCCAGCCGGTCGCCGATCTTGGTCGGGACGGTGGACAGCGCGACCACCGGCTGGGCGACCCAGCCGCGCGGGTTGGCCCGCACCGCCCGCCGGGCCGCGGCCAGCTCCCGGGTCGTCGCCTGCGGCCCGAACAGGATGCCGTACCCGCCGGAGCCCTCCACCGGCTTGAGCACCAGCTCGGCCAGGTGCCGCAGCACGTGCGCCCGCTCCTCCGCCTCCCAGCAGCGGAACGTGTCGACGTTCGGCAGCAGCGGTCTCTCGCCGAGGTAGTACTGGATCATGTCGGGCACGTAGGTGTAGACGAGCTTGTCATCGCCCACGCCGTTGCCAACCGCGTTGGCGATCACCACGTTGCGCGCCCGGGCGGCGTTCAGCAGCCCGGCCAGGCCCAGCACGGAGTCCGGCCGGAAGTGCAGCGGATCCAGGAACTCGTCGTCGACCCGCCGGTAGATCACGTGCACCGGGCGCTCACCCTCGGTGGTGCGCATGTAGATCACGTTGTCCCGGCAGAACAGGTCGCGGCCCTCGACCAGCTCCACGCCCATCTGCCGGGCCAGCAGGGAGTGCTCGAAGTACGCCGCGTTGTGCACGCCCGGGGTGAGGACGACGACCGTCGGGTCGGCCTCGTTCGGTGACGCGGCGGCCCGCAGCGCGCGCATAAGCTGGGTGGCGTAGTCGCCGACCGGCCGGACCCGGTAGGTGGCGAACAGGTCGGGGAAGACCCGCGCCATCGAGCGCCGGTTCTCCATCACGTAGGACATCCCGGACGGGCAGCGCAGGTTGTCCTCCAGCACCCGGAAGGTGCCCTCGCCGTCGCGGACCAGGTCGACCCCGGCGACGTGGATGCGCACGCCGTTCGGCGGCACGATCCCGGCGGCCTCCCGGTGGAAGTGCGCGCAGGAGGTGACCAGCCGCCTGGGCAGCACGCCGTCGCGCAGGATCTCGGCGTCGCCGTAGACGTCGGCGAGGAACCGTTCCAGCGCGGTCACCCGCTGCACGATGCCGCGTTCGAGCTTGGCCCACTCGGCGGCGGTGATCACCCGCGGCACCAGGTCCAGCGGGAACGGCCGCTCCTGCCCGGACAGCGAGAACGTGATCCCCTGGTCCACGAAGGCCCGGTCCAGCGCCTCGGAACGCGCCTGCAGGTCGGCCAGGCTGGCCGGCTCCAGCGCCTCGTACAGCGCCCGGTACGCCGGCCGGGTGCCGCCCTCGGCGTCGAACATCTCGTCGTACGCCGGGCGGTCGCCGTTCATCGGGTAGTGCGCGAACAGGGCCGGTGTCTGGCGCCGGACCCGCGCTGGCCCGATGCGGACCAACGGTCGGCTCATGAGGCCTCCCTGCGGATTCGCGCGACGAGTGAACAATCTTCGCGCACGCACGTGTCAGATGGGTTGCCGACGCCGTGATCGTCCGGCCACGCGGTGCTGCCCGAGCTACCGGCGGGCCACGCAAAATCCCGCGAGCCGACGGTGACTTCGGCGTAGCGTTCGCCCAGATGAGTGACCAGATTGAGTGAACCAGATGAGTGACGAGCTGACCTGGCGGGCGCTGCGCCGCGACGACCTGCCGGCCTGGGCTGAGCTGGTGCGGGCCGAGCAGCGCTACGCCGGCTCAGACGAGCTGGTGTCCGCCGAGGAGCTGGCCGCCAGCTTCGACGACACGATGTTCGACCCGCCGGCCGACTCGCTGGTCGCGCAGCCGCCGGACGGCCGGCTCGTCGCGCAGGGGGTCGTGGCCATGACCGGTCCGGGCCGGGAGCTGGTCCGGGTCTACTGCTGGGGCGGGGTGCACCCGGACTGGCAGGGCCGCGGGCTGGGCCGGCGGCTGCTCGGCTGGCAGCTCGACCGCGGGACCGAGCGGTACGCCGGGCTGGGCACCGACCTGCCCGGGGTGCTGGAGACCTTGGCGCCGGACGGCTACGGCGCCGCCCGGCTGTACGCCCGGTTCGGGCTACGGCCGGCCCGGTGCTGGGCGCACCTGGCGCACGACCTGGTCGACGTGCCGGTGGCCGGCGCGGACGGGCTGGCCGTCACGCCGTACCGCGAGGACCTGTCGGACCGGGTCCGCCGGGCACACAACGAGTCGTTCACGGATCACTGGGGCAGCGCGGAGCGGGACCCCGCGACATGGCGGGAGACGGTGGTCGGGCACCCGGCGTTCTGCCCGGAGCTGTCGTTCGTCGTGCTGGACGGCGACCGAGCTGACCCGGCGGTGGCGGCGTACCTGATGAGCTACGACGGCGAGGCGGCCGACGACGCGGGCGCCGACGACGCGGGCGCCGACGTGGGACCCGGCACGGCATACCTCGGCCTGATCGGCACCCGGCGGGCCTGGCGCAAGCGCGGGCTGGCCTCGGCGTTGGTCAGCACGGCGCTGGCGGCGGCCCGGGCGAGGGGCTACCGGCGGGTCACGCTCACCGTGGACGCCGACAACGCCGCGGGTGCGCTCGGGCTGTACCAACGGCTGGGCTTCACCACCGTCCAGCGGTACGTGACCTACCACCGCCCGGTCGGCCCGGTGAGCCCGGTGAGCCCGGTCATGCCGTGAGCAGGGTCGCCGTCCCGGCGCCGACCAGGGCGAACCCCCACACCCGGTCCAGGTCGACCCAGGCCCGGCGCAGGATGCCGAGCCCGAGCACCTGGTACACCGCGATGGCGACCGCGGCCGTCGTCACGATCATCGCCGCCGAGTGCACCGCGGCGGCCAGCGCGCCGTAGAGCGCCGCCGGTCCGAGCGACCCGGCCGGGCTGGCCCCCATCGGGTGCACGTGCGCCTCCGCCGCGCCGGACATCATGATCACCGGCACCAGCATCAGCCCGGCCCCGTGGGCCGATGACATCAGGAACGACCATCCGGCGAGCTGCCAGCGGCCGAGCCGCATCCCGGCCCAGCGCAGGTGCCGCTCGGACAGGAGCTGGCGCAGCCCAAACAGCACCAGCACCGCCCCGCCGACCAGGATCACGATCTTCGGTGCGACCACCGCGTCGGTCATCGTGACCAGGACGGCGACCAGCCCCACCGACGCCTCGTGCCCGAGCGCGATGAACGGCAGCACCGACAGCAGCGCCCACCGGCTCCTCTCCTGCATGCCGGTGGACACCGCGAACAGCCAGCCCATGCCTGGGTTGACCCCGTGGAACATGCCGAGCAGGATCAGTGCAGCAAGCTGGGCGGTGGTCACGCCTCGGCTCCGATCGGGTCGTGGCTACGGCGATCGCGTCGTTGCTGACGGCCGGGCGTTTCAGTAGGTCGGACCCAGGGTGCTGTCGACCCGGCCGAGGTCGACGTGTAGCCGCGCCACCGAGGAGGGCAGGAGCGGGCATGTCCCGACGATGTCACGGGATTTCGGGATGAACAAGGGACGTCTGACCGTTACGCTGTGGTGAGCTGCACGCAAGGGGGTGAATGGTCTCGACTCCGGACGTCGAGGCAGGGGAAGCGGGCCGAGGAGCCAGGGTGACCTCGAAAACCATCCCTGGAAACCAATAAGTGCCGCCAATCAGCGCACTGACTTCCAGCTCGCCGCCTGAGGCTAGCTAGGACGTCCGTCAGGCCGGGAGCGCCCTCCGTCCCGGTTCCTGGCGTCAGCGAGGAGGGCTCACCGGTAGGCTCGGTCACGGAGCCGGCCGGGACAGCAGACAGTGACTGGGCCTGTCAGCGATGTGCCTGAGGAAGCGCTGGGGCCGAGCAGAGCGACACACAGGCTGCGCCCGGAGAAGCCCTGTTGAGGCGACGGGGGACGCGGGTTCGATTCCCGCCACCTCCACACGCTAGACCCCTGGGAAACGAGGGCCCCGCGATCAGCACGAGGTCGCGGGGCCCTCGGTTTTTCCCTTGGCCCCGGGCAACACCCCGTGGACATACTCCCAGTATTCCCAAAGGCCGGTATGGTCAAGGGCCAGTGTGTCCAAGGTGATGGTGTCGCTCCCTGACGATCTGTTGGAACGGCTCGACGTCGAGGCACGCCGCCGGTCTACCAGCCGCAGCGCGCTGCTGGCCTTGGCCGCGCGTCGCGAGCTTGATCGGCGGGATCCCGCGGCGAGGTCCGCGGCGGTCGAGCAGTCCCGCGAGCGGTTTGCCCGGGCTGGCCGGTTCGACTCGGCCGATCTGGTCCGGGCTGGCCGCGACGGACGGAGATGACCGTCGTCGTCGACACCTCAGTGCTGCTGAGGTGGTTCCACGCAGAGGGCGAGACCGAGGTCGCTGAGTCCCGGGCCATCCTTGCCGCCCACCTGCGGCACCGGCTCAGGGCCTATCTGCTCGACCTGACCTTCTACGAGCTGGGCAACATCCTGACCCGGTCGCTGCGCTGGTCGGCGGTGGACGTGGCCGATCAGCTCGACACGCTGGTGGTCATCTGTGGGGCCGCCGCTCATACCCGACCTGGGCTGGCACCGATCCACCGCGATGCTGGCCGCCACACACGGTCTGACCTTCTCTGACGCCGCGTTCGCCGCTGCGGCTCGGGCCGTCGACGCACCCCTGGCCAGCGCTGATCGCCAGTTGCTCGCCGCAGGCTTAGCCGAGTCGCCAACAGATCTGGTCAAGCGGCTGGGTCTCGACCCCGGCACAGGCCGGGGCACAGCTATGTCGGCCAACGGACGGCTCAGGACGCCGCGCCCGCGCTGACCGCGCGGATCCTGCCGAGGCTGAACATCCGGTCGTCCTGGCGAAGCTGGCACCAGGCGAACAGGGTTGTCCCGGACAGCGTCGCGCCCTCGACCACCCGGCGGCTGTGCGCGCCGTTCTGGTTGACGTAGTCGATGGTCACCGGGCCGCCGTGCTCGACGGCGTGCGCCAGGATGCGGCATTCAACGTCGACGAGGTGCCGGGCGTAGGTCCGGATGACCGCCAGCGTGGTGGAGCCGCCGGAGTCGGCGACCGCGAGGACGGTGTCCGGCTGGTCGAGCAGCGTGCGGGCCAGCGCGCCGAGCTCGTCGGGGCTGGCCCGGTCAGCCTCGGTGCGCCTCGGTGCGGGTCTCGTCCGGCGTCGCGGGGCGGCGATCCGGTGCCGGCCCGCCGACTCCACGATCGGGGTGCCGTCCGGCTGCTCGGCCAGCGGCGCGTACCCCGCGGCACGCAGCGCGGCCACCGTCTCGGCCAGCGGCCGGACCCCGGTTAGCACGGTCGGCGCTACCGCGTGCAGGCCGAGCGGCAGCAGCCGGCGGTCGGCCGCGATCTCGGCCAGCAGCCTTCCGTCGTCGCAGCGCAGCACGCAGGCGACCTCTCTGCCCCGTACGGCGCCGTGCCGGCGGGCCACGTCGCGGATGAGGTACGCCAGCGGCTGCGGCACGCTGCCGACGGCCGCCGCGTCGAGCCTGGCCAGCAGCCCGTCCGCGTCCTGCCCGGCGTCGAACGCCCGCCGCACGCTGGCCGGGCCGAACCGCCAGGTCCAGGCCACCCCCGCGGTCTCCCGGTCGGCCACCAGGTCGAGCAGGTCGGCTAGCTCGGCGGTCGGGGTGCCCGCCACGAGAGCGGTCAGGTCGGCCTGGAGCCGGACCGTCGCCTGCAGGCTGCCGGTCCCCGCCAGCGCGTCGGCCAGCCCCTCGCCACCGGCCAGCAGGGCCCGGCCCGCCGGGCTCACCGCGCCGGCGCCCAGCACCCCGAGCAGCCCGGCCTCGGCCAGGCAGGCGGTGCCGGCGTCGGTCGGGTCCGGGCCCCGGTACAGGTACGGCTGCCGCCACAGCACCCGGGCGACCAGCTCGGCCGGCTGGGTGGGCGCGCTGCCCGGCTCGGCCGCCACCTCGGCCACCAGCCGGCACCGCAGGTCCTCCACCCCGATCCCGAGATCCGCCGGCTCCCATGCCTCCTCCGCCGCGGCCAGCGGCGCGTACGGCAGCTTCCACCAGGCCCGGATGAGCTCGGCCAGCCGTTCCCCGGGCTCGGCCCGCAGCCACTCGTCGTACTCCTCCAACGGGACGGCGCCGCCCTCCGACAGGCCGAGCAGCCCGGCCCGGGACGCGACCGCGAGGGCCATCCGGACCTCCCCGGTCGGGCAGCCGAGCCGCTTGCCGAGCCGGCGCAGCTCACGCACGCCGACCCCACCCGCCTTGAGCAGCGGCACCGGCGTCCGTCCCGCCTCGTCCAGGATCGCCGCGACGTGCCGCATCATGGCCGAGCCGGCAGCGGCGCAGTCCCGCTCGATGGCGGCCGTGTCGACGGGGGTACGGCGCACCGGCGGCGGCTCCGGCTCGAACGGCGCGGTGTAACCCTCGCCGCGCAGGGCCAGCGCCACCTCGGCGGGCATCTGCCACTGCCCGCTCCACTCGCCGGCCCGCAGCAGCAGCCCGCGCTCGGCCGCCCAGTGCAGCGGTGTGCTCGGCCGTCCGTACGGCAGCGAGAAGTGGGTGTGATCCTCGACCAGCTCGCCGGTCTCGGCCACCCGTAGCAGGATCTCCTGGGTGACCGGCGGCGCGGCCCGGGCCAGCAGGCGGATGCGCGGGGCGTCCCGCAGCACGGCGAGCACGGCGGCGAGCATGTCGGCCTTGCGGTTGGCCGAGGTGGTTCCCAGGTTGCGGGTGAGCACCCGCAGGTCGTCGGCCTTGGTGTCGGTGAGCAGGTCCGCGGCGGGCGGTCCGAGCCCAAGCGGTCCGAGCCAGGCGTGCCGGGCCGGCTCGACGAGGCACAGCCGGCCATCCCGCTCGTGGAGCAGGCCGTGCCGCCGGAGGGTGTCCAGCGACCGCTCGACGGCCGCCGACCGGAGCGGGTCGGCGGTGCCGAGCAGCGTGTCGAGCGCGGCCCGTTCCGGCTCGCCGCCGAGGGCCGCGACCGCCTCGGTCACCTGCAGCGTCGGCCGGTCGAGCCGGCGCAGCGCGCTGATCACCGAGGCGGGTTGGACGAGCCGTTCGGCGAGCTCGCCGAGGGACACTGGCCGGGGCGGCACGATCGTCTCCGGTCGCCGTAGCAGCAGCGCCGCTAGGGCCTCCTCGCCGAGCCCGCGCAGCCATTCCGCGTCGATCATCGCCCCCGCCAAGCGTCAGTACCGAAGCGGCGAGCTTACCGCCGGGCGCCAGCGCCCTCGGTGGGTGGCATCAGGTGCGTCGTCCGATACCGTCACCTGCACGGAGGTGGCGATGACCCGGGCCAGGACCACGCGGCAGGGCGAGGCCGTGCAGGCGGTGCTGAGCGCGTCCGGCACGTTCCGCAGCGCGCAGGACGTGTACGCCGAGCTCCGCCAGCGGGGCGAGCCGGTGGGGCTGACCACGGTGTACCGGCACCTGCAGGGGCTGGCCAGCGCAGGTACGGTCGACGTCCTGCACACTCCCGAGGGCGAGACGCTGTACCGGCGGTGCGGCGACGGGCACCATCATCATCTGGTCTGCCGGGGCTGCGGGCTGACCGTGGAGATCGAGGGCCGGGCGGTCGAACGGTGGACCCAGCAGGTGGCCGCCGAGCAGGGCTTCTCCGACGTCGACCACACCGTCGAGGTCTTCGGCACCTGCACCGGCTGCGCCCGCTCGTAGGTCCCCTGGGCGCGTTGTGGTGACCTTTCGTTGCCGCCCCCGCCCGTGTGGTCACCTCTCGGCCTTGTGGTCACCTGTCGTTGGTCCGGCTCCCCGTGTGGTCACCTCTCGGCGTTGTGGTCACCTGTCGTTGGTCCGGCTCCCCGTGTGGTCACCTCTCGGCGTTGTGGTGACCTGTCGTTGGTCC
>DATILL010000022.1:0-2815 GCA_035476575.1 Mycobacteriales bacterium | reverse complement strand
GCAGCGCCGGGCCCACGTGTCCTCCGCGGGCGGGGCGTCCAGGGCGTATGCGGCGTCCCGGATCGGGCGGTATCCGGTGCAGCGGCACAGGTTCCCGCTCAGCGCGTGCAGGTCGAACCCGTTCGGCCCGTGCTCATGGTCGGCCGCCTGCTTCCCGTTGCTGCTGGGGTCGACGTCGGCCGGGGTCCGGTCTGGCCGGTAGTACTCGGCGGCCATCGAGCAGATGAAGCCGGGCGTGCAGTAGCCGCACTGGGAGCCGCCGCGGTACGCCATCTCCCGCTGCACCGGGTGCAGCGCGCCCGGCGCGCCCAGACCCTCGGCGGTGACCAGCTCCTGGCCATCCAGCGCGAGCACCGGCACCAGGCACGCGTTCAGTGCGGTCCAGAGGGTGCGACCCTCGCCGTCGGGCCGGGCCACCATCACCGAGCAGGCACCGCACTCGCCCTCCGCGCAGCCCTCCTTGGCGCCGGTCAACCCCTGGTCGCGCAGCCAGTCGAGCGCGGTGACGTACGGCTCGATATCGACCACCGGGCGCTGTTCGCCGTTGACCATAACGCTGGGTGTCGTCATGACGCCGTTCCTTCCTTGCAGGTCACGGTACTCGCGCGAGCCAGCAGCGATCGGTGCGCGAGGACCGCGGATTGGGTGAGTTCGTGCTCGTCGACGGTGACCACGTGGTCCCGCTCGACCACCGTTCGGCCGCCGACCAACAGCAGCTCCAGCGGTGGGGCCGCGCCCAGCACCAGGGCGGCGACCGGGTCGGCGATGTCGGCGTGCGCCAGGCCGTCGAGCCGCCAGACCGCGACGTCAGCCTGCTTGCCCGGCTCCAGGGAGCCGATCTGGTCGTCCCAGCCGAGCAGCCGGGCGCCGCCGATCGTGGCCAGCTCCAGCGCGCCCCGGACGGCCATCGCCTGCGGGCCGCCGCGGGCGCGGGCGAACAGCAGGGCGTGCCGGGCCTCCTCGATCAGCGAGCAGGCCTCGTTGCTGGCCGCGCCGTCCACGCCGAGGCCGACCGGAACCCCGGCCGCGCGCAGGTCGGCGGTGCGTGCGATGCCGGCGCCGAGCCGGGCGTTGGACGACGGGCAGTGCGCGACGCCGGTCCCGGTGTCGGCCAGCTTCTTGATGGCGGGGTCGTCGAAGTGGATGCCGTGGGCCAGCCAGACGTCGTCGCCCAGCCAGTCCAGCGCCTCCATGTACTCCACCGGGGTGCGGCCGAAGCGCTCTCGGCAGAACTCCTCCTCGTCCAGGGTTTCCGCGAGGTGGGTGTGCAGTCGCACGCCCTTGTCGCGCGCCAGCGCGGCGGCCTGCCGCAGCAGGTCCCCGGTCACCGAGAACGGCGAGCAGGGCGCCAGCCCGATGCGCAGCATCGAGTCCGGGCCCGGGTCGTGGTAGGTGTCGATCGCGGCGGCACTGGCGGCCAGGATGGTGTCGATGTCCTCGACCACATGGTCTGGCGGCAGCCCTCCGTCGCGCCGGCCGAGGTCCATCGAACCGCGGGTGGGCATGAAGCGCAGGCCGACCCGGCGGGCCGCGGAGATCTCGGCGCCGAGCACGTCCCCGCCGGCGGCCGGGAAGACGTAGTGGTGGTCGGTGGAGGTGGTGCACCCGGTGCGGGCCAGCCAGGCCAGCCCGGCCGCGGCGGCGGCGCCCACGATGTCCTCGTCGATGCCGCCCCAGACCGGGTACAGCGTGGTCAGCCAGCCGAACAGGCCCTCGTCGACGGCCAGCCCCCGGGTCACCCACTGGTAGAGGTGGTGGTGGGTGTTCACCAGCCCCGGGGTGACGAGGCAGCCGGTGACGTCGGTGCGCGGGCCGCCCAGCTCCGCCGGCGCGAGACCGGCCCCGACGGCCGCGATCCGGCCGTTCTCGACAACCACGTGCCCGGTCGCGTGCTCCGTGCGGGCGCCGTCCATGGTCGCCACGGTCGCGCCGTCGAGGATTGTGCGCTCAGGTGCCACGGTAGGTCCCGTAGCCGAATGGGTTGAGCAGCACCGGGACGTGGTAGTGCTGGTCCGGCTCGGCGATCGTGAACACCACGACCACCTCCGGATAGAAACAGTCACGGCCGGCGTCGGCGAAGTAGCTGCCGGTGTTGAAGCGCAGCGTGTAGTCGCCGGCGCCGAGCCGGTCGGGCCCGATCGAGCCGATCCGGCCGTCCCCGTCGGTGACCCCCTCGCCGATCCGCACGCCACCCTGCTCCAGCACGACCGCGACGCCCTTGGCCGCCCGACCCACGCTCGTGTCGAGCACGTGCGTGCTCAGGGTTCCCACTCACACCACATCCTTCAGTCGGAGCAGGGCGATCTCGCGCAGCGCAGCGACCGTCTCGGCCCGCTCGGTCTCGTCGTCGTTGCCCAGCCGGCGGCGCAGCTCGGCCAGGACCTCGCTCGCGCTGCGGCCCGCGGCCCTGATCAGGAAGACCCGGCCGAACCGCTGCTCGTACTCCCGGTTGCCCTCGGCCAGCGCAGCCATCACCGCCGCGTCGGCGTGGTCCACCTGCGCCTGCTCCTGGGCGGAGAACTCGGCGTCGTGCCCGGCGCCGGCCCGCTCCCCGATCCGGGGGTGGCCGTCCAGCGCGGCGGACAGCTCGGCGTCGGACAGCTGGGCTGCGGACGCCTCGGCCTGAGCGGCCAGCGCGGCGTAGTCCGGGTACCGCCTTCCGCCGGCCACCTCCGCGGCCCAGCGGGGCACGTTCAGGCAGGTCAGCAGCCGCCTCGTCGCCTGCGCCTCCGGGAGTGCGTTGAATCCGTCGACGGAGACGTCGCGGCGGGTGCCGGTCATTCTGTGCCTCTCGATGTGCCCTCGTTGTCGATGT
>DATILL010000021.1:0-3752 GCA_035476575.1 Mycobacteriales bacterium | reverse complement strand
CGCGTCGGCCGCGTCCGCCGCGTCCAGCCGGAACGACCGGGACACCGACCAGAGCAGGTTGGTGTACCGGCCGACCAGCTCGTCCCAGGCACGTTGGTCGCCGTCTGACGCCTGCTTGAGCAGCACGCCGATGGAATACGCTCTCTCCTTCACCGGGTCCCGGCGGCTTGCCGCCCGCACTCTCGGGGCAACCGTCGTGTGTCGCAAGACCCCAGCAAGGCCGCGCTCGACGTCGTAGCTGTTGCGGAAGCCGGAGGCGAGCCGCTCCTCGATCTCCTCGAACGCTCCGGTCACGGGTGCTAGCTCGGGGCAGATGTCGGCCGACAGGGCCGACAGCGCGGCATCCTCCGGGTCCGGCGCGCGGGACTGGCCGGGCTCGTACAGCGTCGGGGCGTACTGCTGGAACTGCCGATCCGTGCGCCCGCGGTCGCCGGCCAGCCGGACCACGCAGGTCCGCATCCACCGCATCCGCTGCCCCGGCTGGAGGTCCCGCAGCACCGCGACCCATCGCCGGGCAGCCAACACGTAGGCGTCCTGGACCAGGTCCTCAACGGATGTCCGGTCGGTCAGCATGCTGGCCCGGGCGAGTGCCCGGTGTACCGTGTCGCGATAGAACTCGCCGAACGCGGGCCGTTCCCGCTCCGGTAGCTGCTCCCCCGTCACCGCGACCACCGCGGCGTCGGGTGCGCCGGCCGGATCCCCTCGCCGATCCGCACCCGCATAGCCGCCCACCGAACCCTTCCTGCAGGACGACCATGGTGCCTGCCGGCGCCGCGGTCACCAACGCGACCAGCGTCGCACGGCTCCGCTCGGCGAGCATCTGGTATATAAGAACAGCGCCAGGGCGCCGTGCCCAACCGGCCAGACCGTGGCCGAGATGATCGCCGGCCACCACGGTGCCTTCGTGCCGGCGCCTCCGTACCGGCCCTCGTGTCGCGGGGTGTTCCGAGCAGCTTCATACCCTCACGGTGGCGCGCCGTCCCCAGATCGTTTGCATCGTGGACGGGTTCGGTGTGTCAGGGTGAGCTATGGACGGCGTCGAGCGCCGGGCTGCCCGCGTGGCTGGCTCCGCCCGGCTCACGCGTACGAGCCACGGGAACGCAGAGCTGGCCAGCGACCGGCTCGGTGTCCCCGCTGTGGTGTTCTTCGTGATGTCCGGCATCGCGCCGCTGACGGTCGCTGCCGGAGTCGTCACCACCGCGTACGCGGTGACTGGCCTGACTGCGATCCCGGCCGCGTTCATTGTTACCGCGGTCGTGCTCGGGCTGTTCTCGGTGGGGTACGTCGCGATGGCCAGGCACGTGACGAACGCCGCCGCGCTGTACGCGTTCGTCACCCGCGGGCTCGGCCGGCTGGCCGGTTACGGTGCCGCGCTGGTGGCCCTGGTGGCCTACAACCTCCTGCAGGTCGGGCTCTACGGCGCGTTCGGCCCGGCCGCGGCCGGCTACGCCGCCGACAAGCTGGACCTGCACGCGCCGTGGTGGGTGTGGGCGTTAGGGGCATGGGCGCTGGTCGCCATGCTGGGCCTGCTCAGGGTGGACATCAAGGGCTGGGTGCTCGGCGTCCTCGTCACGACCGAGGTGCTGGTGGTCGTGGGGCTCGCCGTCTCCGGCCTGCGGCACCCGGCCGGCGGGCGGCTGAGCTTCGCCACGCTCGCGCCGTCCGAGCTCGTCGGCTCCGGGGTGGGCGCCGCGGTGGTCATCGCGGTGCTGGGCTACGTCGGGTTCGAGGGCGCGGCGGTGCTCGCGGAGGAGGCGAGGCACCGCCGGCGGACCGTGCCGGTCGCCACGTACGTTTCGCTCGGCCTCATCGCTGTGGTGTACGCGGGCGCGAGCTGGGCGATGGCCGCACATTACGGCGACGACCGGGTGGCCGGCCTGGCCCAGGCGCAGGGCCCGGCGACGCTGTTCGCCCTCGGCGGCCACCTCCTGTCCGAGGCCGCCCAGATCCTGTACCTGACCAGCTTGTTCGCGGCGATGCTGGCGTTCCACACCGTCGTCAGCAGGTACCTGTTCGGGCTGGGCCGCGACGCCGTGCTGCCTGCCATGCTGGCCCGCACCGGGCGGAACGGCTCGCCCTGGCTGGCGTCGCTCGGCCAGAGCTGCCTCGGGGTGGCGGTGATCGTGCTGTATGCGGTGGCGGGCTGGGACCCGATGGTGCACCTGTTCTTCTGGCTGGGCACCACCGGCGGCTTCGGCGTACTGCTGCTGCTCGCCGTGACGTCGCTCGCGGCCGTCGCGTTCTTCGCCCGTACGCCGACCACCGAGTCGTGGTGGCACCGGGCGGGCGCCCCGGGCCTGGCGTCGGCGATCCTGGCGGTGATGATCTGGCTGGCGGTACGCAACTACGCGACACTCCTTGGCGTACTGCCCGGCTCGCCCGCGTCGCGGTGGCTGCCGGCGCTCTACCTGGTCACCGCGCTGGCCGGGGCCTGCTGGGCGTTGTCCGGACCGCGGCACCGGAGGGAACGAGCCTGATGAGCGGTACTGACCACGTACGCCGGGCTGGCCCGGGCGATGCCGAGCGGCTGGCCGGCATCCTGGCCGAGGGCTTCATGGACGACCCGGTGAGCCGTTGGCTGTTCCCCGACGCCGAGGACCGGGCCAGCCGGCACCCGGCCTTCTTCCGGGTGTTCACCGACCACGTCCTCGCGCGTGGCGCCGGGTACCTCACCACCACGAACGATGCCGCGGCGCTGTGGCTGGACGTCGACCCCGAGGGACCGCAGGCGCCGGAGATCGCCGAGGAGCTCCTCGCGGCGGCGCTGGGGCCGAACCTCGACCGGTTCCGGACCCTCGACGCGCTCATGCAGGCCGGCCACCCGCACCAGCCGGCGCACGCCTACCTGCCGTTCGTCGCGGTGCTCCCACGGCGGCAGAACCACGGCATCGGCGCGGCGCTGCTCAGGCACCGGCTAGTGGCACTCGACGCGACCGGCACCCCCGCGTACCTCGAGGCAAGCTCGGCCCGCAGCCTGCGACTGTACGAGCGGCTCGGCTTCACGTCGCTGCCGGCCACGATCGAGCTGCCGGACGGCCCCGAGATGTACCCGATGTGGCGCCCGGCGCACCGCTGAGCACGGCGGTCACTGCCACCACCACCGGTCGAACTACTGGTGGGCCTCGTCCAGTGCTTCAACCCAGGGCGGATGAAATCAACGCGGGACGGAGCACGCTCTGGTTCCCAGGATGCGCCGCACGCTCCGTCCGGCCGGTGTTCTCGTTGTCGCGGACCGCGCCGCCGGACCGTGAGAGCCCCGCTAATCGTGGTTCACTGATTGCGATGGACGACGCGACCGGACAGGACCGAGAGCCGTTATCTGCAAGGACCGTCGGCGGCCGCGACGTCCTGCACTAGGCCGAGAAGCGCGGTCGCCTCACCCGACTGTTGCGAAGCCCCGCATTCGCGATCCTGCTGGTGGCGCCGTTTCTCGGCGAGGCCTTGTCGGCGTCGACACCGCCGCTCGACCTCATCCTGCCATGGAACCTCGCCCTGCTAGCAGCGCTGTACGGCAGCGGCGCACTCATCTGCCGGGAGCTCGCGCGCCGCTACCGACTCGGCCGGCCTGGCCTGTGCCTGCTGGGCGCTGCGTACGCGGTGTACGAGGAGGCGCTGATCGTCCGCTCCTGGTTCGATGCCCGCTACCACGACAGGGTGGGTGTTGGCTCCTGCTCCTGGGTATGGCACACGAACCTCCTGGTCGCCTCCTACCTGACCGCCTTCCACATCGTGGTCAGCATCTGCTCGTCGAT
>DATILL010000020.1:0-65811 GCA_035476575.1 Mycobacteriales bacterium | reverse complement strand
CTGGCCGCGCAGGACGACGAAGTAGCCGACGACCCCGGCCAGGGCGGCGACCGGAACACCGGCGAGGAAGGCGTACCGGACGAAAGGGTGGGCGAACAGGTCGGCCAGGCCGGTGCCGGTGGCCAGGACCGCCGGGGTCATGGCGTCGCTCCGGCGGGCGGGTGGGCGGCGGCCGGCCGGATCCGTCGCCAGCCCGAGGCGACGACGTAGGCGGCGAAGGCGAAGGTGGTGAGGAAGAAACCGATCGGGTACGGCGCGAAGTAGGCCACGAACAGCGCGAGCCAGGTGACGGTGACCCCGGTGAGGAGAGTCAGGACGGTGCTCGCCAGCGGGCTGGGGGTCAGTGCCTGCGCGGTGGCGGCAGGTACCACCAGCAGCGTGAACACCAGCAGCGTCCCGGTGATCTGGGCGACCTCGGCGGTGGCGACGCCGAGCAGGACCAGGAAGACGACGGACAGCGCCCGGACCGGCACCCCGCGCGCGGCGGCGACCGCCGGGTCGACCGAGGCGAACAGCAGCGGCCGGGCGATGCCGGCGAGCACGGCGACCGCCAGCGCGGCCACCGCGAGCAGGACCAGCACCTGTTGGTGGGTGATGCCGAGGAAGCTGCCGAACAGCAGGGCGTTGACGCCGTTCAGGAAGCCGCCGTACAGGCTGACGAACAGGTACCCGCAGGCCAGCAGTAACGCCTGGGCGGTGCCGGTGACCGCCGACTCCTCGCTGCGCGCCCGGCTGGCCGCGCCCGGTGCCAGGGCGATGACCAGGGCCGCGACGACGGCGAAGGTGAAGAACCCGTACACCGAGCTGGCGCCGACCAGGACGGCGCCGGCCGCGCCGGGGAACCCCACCAGGGCCAGGGTGTGCCCGGCGAAGCTCTGCCGGCGGAGCACCATGAACCAGCCCACCAGCCCAGCCAGCACGGCGACGATCGTCCCGGCCCGGAACGCGTTGACCATGAACGGGTAGTAGAGAACCTGGCGCACGTCGTCCACCAGGTTCCAGGACAGGTGCGGCTCCAGCTCGCCGGGAGCGGCGAGCAGCACCGCGGCCGGGCTCACCCGGCGTGCCGGGCGCTGTGCAGGGCCGGCGCCTCGGGGGTGCCCACCACGACCAGCCGACCGTCCGAGGTGGACAGCACCTCGATCGGGGTCCCGTACAGCATGCTGAGCGTCTCGCTGGTGATCACCTCGCGGGGCGTCCCCACGGCCACCCTGCCCCCGGCGAGGTAGACGACCCGGTCGAGATAGCTCAGGATCGGGTTGACGTCGTGCGCCACGATCAGCACCGTCACGCCGTCCTCCCGACAGATCCGCGAGACCAACGCCGCGACGGCGCTCTGGTTCGGCAGGTCGAGGCTGTCCAGCGGCTCGTCCAGCAGGAGCAGCTTCGGCCGGGACGCGAGCGCCTGGGCGATCAGCAGCCGTTGCTGCTCTCCCCCGGAGAGCTCGCCGACCGGGCGGTGCGCGTACGCCTCCGCACCGACCAGCCGCACCACCTCGCGGACCCTGGCGTCATCCGCCCGGGCCCGCCGGCTCCAGCGCCGCGCGCCGGGCAGCGGCACCCCCCATCGGTTGCCGTCCAGCCCCAGCCGGACGACGTCGACGCCACGGACCCGGAGCTGGGCGTCGAAGCTGCGGCGCTGCGGCAGGTAGCCGATCTGGTGGTTGGCCGCCCCAGGGGGACCACCTAGGACCCGCAACGTGCCGGAGGCCAGCGGGACCAGGCCGAGCACCGCCTTGACCAGCATGGACTTCCCGACGCCGTTGGGTCCGAGGATCGCGACGAGCTCCCCGGCCCGCACCGACAGGTCGACGCCACTCCACAGCGTCCGGTCACCTACCCGTAGGGTGGCGCCGCGCAGCTCCAGCAGGACGTCGCTCATCGTCGTCCAGTGGCCTTGGCCAGCGCCTCCCGCAGCGCGGTGAGCTGGGCGGTCTGCCACTCCTGCCAGGATGCGGTGGGCGGGGTCAGCGTCTCGGTGATGGTGGTCACCGGGATGCCGTGCGCCTTGGCGGCGGTGATCTGGGCCTGCACGTCCGGGGTGGCGTTCTGGCTGTTGCACACGTAGACCGCGAGCTTCCTGTCCCTGATCTGCGCGTCGATGGTGGCCTTGTCCGCCGCGGTCGGGTCGGTGCCCTGGCTGACAGCGGTCAGGAACGTCGGCGGGGTGATCAGGTCCAGACCCAGCGACGGTGCCACCATCGCGAAGATACTCTCCGAGGCGCCCACCGGAGTGCCGGCGTACTTGGCCCTGATCTCGGCGATCACCACCCGGTAGGCGGCCAGGCCGATGGTCGTGAACGCGACCTTTCGCTGGTCGAAGTACGCCGAGTGGGCGGGGTCGATCATCTTGTAGTCAGCGACGAGTGCGGCGACGACCTTCTGTACGTCGTCCGGGTTGTACCAGCGGTGCGGGTTGCCGCCGGCCGGCACGCCGACCACGTCGCCGACGGTGAGGACAGTGCGGCCCGGTGCCGGGTTCGCCCTGACCGCCTGGGTGGCCCAGGTGTCATAGCCGACGCCGTTGATCAACACGAGGTCCGCGGCCGCGATGGCCCGCGCGTCGGCGGCCTTCGCCTCGTAGTCGTGTGGGTCCACGTCGGGGCTGTCGATGATGTTGGTGACCGTGACCCGCTCACCGCCGAGCTGTACGGCGATACTGCCCCAGAAGTTCTCCGCGGCGACCACCTGGATCGTCCTGGCCGAGGCTCCCCCGGTGCCGAAGGGTGCGTTGCCGGGCGCGGCCGGCGCAGTGCTGCAACCAGCCAGCACCAGCAGCGCGGAGCCGGCCAGGACGCTGGCGGCAGGGCGCGTCGTACGCATGCTAGAGCTCCTTGGCGAAGGGTAGGTCTAGAGCTACGACCGTCATGAAATCGAATTTCATTATCGAGGTCAAACTTGGTTAGTTTGTTGGATGGCTGGGGTCGCGTTGAGCCGAGCAGTGCGCCGACCGGGCGGTCGCGGTTGGTCGGTCGTGAGTGTGCTGCCGCCCGGCGTGGGTGAGGCTAGACCGGCTGCGGGGTGAGGTTGTCGAGGTGGGCCTGGATCTGGGTGGCGTGGGGGTCGTTGAGGCGGGTGTAGATGGCCAGGGCGGCGTGCCAGTGTGCTCGGGCGTGGGTGGGCTGGCCGAGGGTGAGGTGGGTGTGGGCGAGGCCGTTGTGGGCGCGGGCCTCGTCGTGGGGCTGGGCGAGGGTGCGGACGGTGTCCAGGGCGTCCTGGTGGTGGGTGAGGGCGACGGTGGCCTGGCCGGTCTCGCGTAGGACCTGGCCGAGGGCGTGCTGGGCCTGGAACCGGCCGTTGCGGTCGCCGATGTCGCGGGCGATGCCGAGGGCGCGGTGGTAGTCTTCGATGGCCAGCTCGGGCCGGTCGGTGAGCCGGTAGACGTGGCCGCGGGCTAGCAGGGCGTAGATCTCGGCGCTGCGGTCGCCGGTGTCGACGGCGATGCCGAGGGCCTGCTGGAGGTGGGCGATGGCCTGGGAGTAGCTGCCGAGCTGGCGGTGGACGTGGCCCAGGCCGGTCAGGGCGATGACCTCGCCGGCGCGGTGCCCGATCTCGCGGGCAAGGTCGAGGGCCTGCTGGTACTGCCCGGTGGCCTGGTCGTAGTGCCCACTCGCGCGGTGGACCTGGCCCAGGCCCCAGCGGGCGTCGATCTCGCCGGGGCGGTGGCCGGTCTGCCGGGCGAGCTGGAGGGCGTGCGCGAGGTGCTCGTGTGCCTCGGTGTTGGCGCGGGTCATCAGGCGGACGTGGCCCAGGCCGGTCAGGGCGCCGATCTCACCGGCGTGGTGGTCGACGTGCCGGGCGATGCGCAGCGCCTCGTGGTAGCGCCCGGCGGCCTCGGCGTGCCGGTCGGCGACCCGGTCGGTGCGGGCCAGGGCGATCAGGATGGTCAGCTCGCCGACCTGGTCGCCGATCGTGCGGGCGGTGTTCAGGGCGTGGGTGTGCAGGTTGTAGGCGTCGGCGTAGCGGCCCAGGGTGCGCAGGTGCCGGGCCAGGGTGGCGGACAGGTGCACGGTGTGCGCGGCGTGGTCCAGGTGGCCGTGGACGGTGGCGTGCTCGGCGGCGGCGAGCAGGTTGGGCAGCTCCTCCTGCAGCCAGCGTCGGGCCGCCTCGGGCTCGGCCAGGTCCGGTGCCGGGGTGTGTGGCGGGCTGATGCGGGGCCGGTAGGGGGCCTCGTAGGCGTAGAGGGTGTCCATCGCCACCGAGGTGGCGTGGCTGTAGTGGTCCAGCAGCCGGCCCAGCGCGGCGCCGTGGTCCAGCCGGCTGTCCTGGACGGCGGCGTCGGTGGCGTAGGCGCGCAGCAGGTCGTGGAAGCGGTAGCGGTCCTGGGTGGGCTGGACGATGAGGTTGACCTGCTCCAGGGCGTCGAGGAACCGCTGCGCGTCGGGCAGGGTGCCATCCAGCAGCGCGGCGGTGGCGTAGGCGTCGATGCTAGGCCCGGGGTGGACCCCGAGCAGCCCGAAGGCGTGCCGCTGGGCCGGCTCCAGATGATGGTAGGAGACCGCGAACGCGGCCGCGACGCTGCGCTCGCCGTCGTTCAGGCCGCGCAGCGGCAGGTCGTGCTGGTGCTCCCGGCGCAGCGAGGCCAGCAGCGCCGTAGGGGTCATCGCCCGGCTGGTACGCAGCCGGGCGGCGGCGATCCGGATGGCCAGCGGCAGCTCCCCGCACACCTGCACGATCTCATCGACGGTGCGGTGGTCGTGCCAGGCACCGTCGCTGGCCACCGCCCGGAACAGCGCGGCGGCCTCCTGCGGGCTGAGGGTGTCCAGGCTCAGGTGCTGGGCGTCGTCCAGCCCGGCCAGCCGGCGGCGGCTGGTGACCAGCACCAGGCACCCGGGGGTGCCGGGCAGCAGCGGCCTGACCTGCGCCTCGTCCTTGGCGTTGTCCAGCACGATCAGCATCCGCCGGCGGGCGAGCTGCGAGCGGTACAAGGCAGCGCGGGCGTCAAGGTCGGGGGGGATCTGCTGGCCGGTCACCCCCAGCCCGCGCAGCAGCGTGTCCAGGGCCTTCTGCGGGGTGGCCGGGGTGGTCTCCGGGGTGAACCCGTGCAGGTCGATGAACAGGCTGCCGTCCGGGAACCGGCTGGCCAGCCGGTGCGCGGCGTGCACCGCCAGCGCGGTCTTGCCGACCCCGGCCATCCCGTCCACCACACAGGCCACCGGCGCGACCGCCGTACCGCCCCGGCCGGGGACCAGGCCAAGGATCTGCTCCAGCTCCACCGTACGACCGGTGAAGTGTGAGGTGTCCGCCGGAAGCTGGAACGGCACCATGCTGGACAGGCCCGCCTCCGCCTCGGCCGGCTGGCCGCCCAGCAGGTCCTGCTGCGCCCGGCGGACCACGGCGTGCGGCTCCCGGCCGAACCGCCGGGCAAGCTGCTCCGCGGCCAGGTACGTCAGCTGCGCCTGGCCGGTCCGGCCGGTGGCGTGCAACGCCCGGATCAACGCCGCGGTCAGCCGGTCCCGGTCCGGGTGCGCCGCGGCCAGGGTACGTAGCAGGTCCAGCACCTGCTCGGCCCGGCCCCGGCCCAGCTCCAAATCGGCCAGGTCCTCCGCCGCGTCCAGCCGCCGCCCGTCCAGCCCCGCGGCGATCCGCCGGATGCCCGGCAGGCCCAGCCCGCCCAACGCGTCCGGACCCGCCCACAGCTCCAACGCCGCCCGCAGCCGGCGGACCGCCTCCTCCGGGTCGCTCACCCGCAACGCCCGCGCCGAGGTGACCAACCCCTCGAACCGGGCCGCGTCCACCGCCTCGGCCGGCACCCGCAGCAGGTAGCCCGGCCGGCAGCTCTCCACCTCCAGCCCCAACGGCGCCAACGCCTTCCGCAGACCGGTGATGTAGTGGTACAGGCTGTCGTCGCTCACCCCATCCGGGCTACCCCACACCGCGGTGACGACCTGCTCCGGAAGCAACCGGACCGACGGACGCTGCAACAACCCCACCAACACCGCCTGCGCCGTCGGCCCCCCCACCGACACCGGCTGGCCGCCATGAAACACCTGAAACGATCCAAGAAGCTGGAACCGCACCTCAACGGCAGACACGGCGGCCGCCATCAACAGGGTTACCTCCTTACCACGTCATGCACACCCCAAATTGTTGTTATCCCCAACGAGGCATCGGGCGGCGAAGTGCCCGGCAACGAGCTGAGCGCCACCGAACGGTCCGGGCCCCTCTCCGGACCGGTCGGTGGCGCGCTGCGGGCGGTGGGGCATGGTCAATGGACACCCCGCCCGCCACAACGGCGGCAGCGCCTGCGGGCTGTTGCCCCCTTCAGCGGGCTGATCGGCTCGTGGGTGCTGCCCCGTCCATGACAGCGCCGGCAGAGGGTGGGGGTTTGTCGTCGGGACATGACGCCTCCTAGGGGGTCGGGTCTGGCTGGTGACGTGTCGCGACTCGTACCCGTAACGTAGACATGCAATTACCGAACGTCCACACTTTACGGATCACACGATCGGTGGTTGTTTTTAAGCCCTGCTAGCTGTCACCCTGTGTTGGGGCACGTGTCTGTCGCGGCGCTCCACCCCTGTGCGGCATTCCTCAGAAGAAGGCGCCCGGCGATGGACACCAACCCTGGTCCGGTCCTGCGACGACGGCAGGCCGGGACCCGACTCCGCCAGCTTCGCGAGGCGGCTGGCCGGTCACTCAGCGATGTGGCGGCCTACCTCGACTGCTCCCCCGCCAAGATCAGCCGGATCGAGACCGGCCGGCTGCTGGCCCGCGTGCCCGACGTCCGCAACATGCTCGACCTCTACGGCATCCCCGAAGACCAACGCGGCGAACTTCTCGACCTCATCCGCGAGTCCCGCGAGAAAGGCTGGTGGCACGAGTACGCCGACATCCTCTCCGACGGGCTTGGCACCCTGATCGGCTTCGAGGACGCCGCTGCCGATATCTCGGTCTACGACTCTTATCTGGTGCCCGGGCTCCTGCAAACCCGAGAATACTTCTACATGATGAGCGGCCGGCGAACGGATATCACCGACGAACAGGTCGAACGATACCTCGCGCTGCGCCTGAGAAGGCAGGAGATCCTGCGGCGGCCCAGCCCGCCCCGCATGCATTTCGTCATCGACGAGTCCGCGCTGCACCGCGTGTGCGAGCTCGGCTCCGCGACCGCGCGGGAGCAGCTCTCCCACCTTTCCGACGTTGCCCACCAGCCACAGGTGACCGTCCAGGTCCTCACCTACGGCGCCGGCCTCGGCGCGTCCAGCGGGCTCTCCTTCCAGATGTTCGGCTTCGCCGACCCCGGTGACCCGAAGGTCGTCTTCGCGGACCAGATCCTCGGTCCCACGTTCGACACCAAGTTCGATGTCGTGGCGCGGTACGCCGCCGCCTTCGACGGCGTACGCGCCGACGCACTCAACCCCGCCGAGTCGATCGCGTTCGTCGCCGACCTGCTCGGCCGGCTGCCCTGACCTGGCGACCGCCCGCTGCTCAGGCCAGGTCAAACTCACCCGCCCGCACCCCGGCCAGGAAGGCGGTCCACTCGGCGGCGGTGAAGCCCAGCGTCGGGCCGCCACGGTCCTTGCTGTCGCGCACCGCGACACCACCATCGGGCCGGAGCGCTACCTCGACGCAGCTACCCCCGTTAGGGCAGAAGGAGCTGGTGAACCAGCTACCGGGCCCCCGCGTGTTTGTGTTCATCCCGATCCCTTCCTGGGCCTCCGGCACGTTGACCTGCGCCGTTGACCCCAACAGTGGAGGAAGGACCTGGGAAGGAACCTGGGAAAGCATCTGGAACTTCGCGTTGTACGTTTCCAGGCTGATGCCCTTTTGGGCACCGAGTCATGACAGGCATCTGGACCTGTTGAGAGAGTGCCACAAGCGCGTCTGCTAGGGAAGACCGCACGTGCAAATGACTTGGCAGATACCAGATACTGATACATCGCCGTCCCAGCCAGGCCGGGCTCGTCGTGGCACCTAGCCGTGGGATCCCTTGTGATGTCCTCGGTGCTGCCCCTTGTCGACCTTGTGCTGCCCCTTGTCGACCTTGTGCTGTCTCTCACCGGCCCTGTGCTGGCCCTTGCCGACGGGCACGTCCTGGTGGCCAGCCAGCTCCGTGACCACAGCACTGGCTGGCCGGAGTGGCCGGCCGGTGGGTGCTGCCGGGGACGACGGCGCCGGTCGGGATGTCGTGGCCGGTCGGGAGATCGGCACCGATGCCGGCCCGCCGGCCGGCGGTTGGTCGTTGGCCGGCCACATCGCGGCCAGCGCCACCACGCTGCCCGCCACCGCGACGACAACCGCCGCGGCCGCCCTGCTCCGCGTCCCCCGGCCAGCGGGAGGCACCGGCAGGGATCGCGTCGTGGGCAGGTCGCCGACCGCGGCGAGCAGGCCTGCGACCTCCCGCGCGGTCGGCCGGTCGGACGGGTCAACGGCGGTGAGCCGAGCCAGCAGGTGTGGCCACGGCGTGGGCAGGTATGGCGGGACGACCGGTGACCGGGACAGCCGGGCCAGGGCCGCCTCGACCGGCATGCCGTCGTACTCGCGCCGTCCGGTCAGGCATTCCAGCAGGGTCAGCCCAAGCGAGTACAGGTCGCTGGCCGGACCGACCAGATCGCCGCGCGCCTGCTCGGGCGAAAGGTACGCGGGCGTGCCCACGACCAGGCCGGTCATGGTGATCCGGATGGAGTCGACCAGCCGGGCGATGCCGAGGTCGGCCAGCCGGACGCCGTCCGCGCCGAGCAGCACGTTGGAGGGCTTGAGGTCGCGGTGCACCACGCCGCGCCCGTGCAGGTAGTCCAAGGCCTCGGCCAGCGCGCGGCCGACCTCCCGGGCCTGCTCCCCGGGCAGCGGGCCCTGCCGGATCCGGGCGGCCAGCGTGCCGCCGGCGACGCGCTGCAGGACCAGGTACGGCCGGCCGCTCACAACCCCCGCGTCGTACAGGGTGACCAGGCACGGATGGGACAGGTCGGCCAGCAGCCGGGCCTCGTTGGCGAACCGCTCCGCCTCGTAGTCCACCGACTCGCTCCGGGCGATCTTGATCACCACGCTGCGGTGGAGCTGCTCGTCGAAGGCGAGGTACACCTCGGCCGCCGTTCCGCCCAGGTACGTCTCCAGCCGGTAGCGGTCGGCCAGCCGCTGGCGCCGGACATAGTCGGTCACATCGGGCTGCTTACCCCGCTGAGGTCGACTCAACCGACCGGCCGACGTCCCGCCCAGTAAAGATCAGCAATCCTGGACCGTCCGTCATGGATCGGCGCCAGATGGGTAATCACGCAAAATGACCGGTCCTGTGCTCGTGTTCGCGCCCCGTCCGATGCTGGCGGTGACCGTCGAGGAACGCGGCGGAGCTCCCGACGTCCATCTGCACGCGGACGGCCAGGGCGTCTGGCACGCTCACATGCTGACCTCGCTCGACGTGCCGGTGCGCCTGTGCGCCTGCTTCGGCGGGGAGACCGGCCTGGTCCTGCGGTACCTCACCGAGGCCGAGGGCGTCACCGTACGCGCTGCCGCCGGCACGTCGCGCAATGGCGGCTACGTGCACGACTGCCGTGACGGCGAACGGCGGGTGGTGGCCGAGACGGCCGGTGACCAGCTCTCCCGGCACGAGCTGGATGAGCTGTACGAGATCGCGCTGAGCGAGGGCCTGGCCACTGGCCTGTGCCTGCTCTCCGGCTCGGCCGACTCCAGCCTGCTCCCGGCGGAGGTGTACGGGCGGCTGGCGACCGACCTGAGCCGCAACGGCTGCCGGGTGGCGGCGGACCTGTCCGGCGAGCAGCTCTCGGCCGCGCTGGTCGGCGGCGTCTACCTGCTCAAGGTCAGCCACCAGGAGCTGCTGGACGACGGTCGCGCCGACGGCGAGGAGGTGCCGGACCTGGTCGCCGCGGCCCGGCGCCTGCACGAGGCCGGCGCGCAGGTCGTGTTGGTCTCCCGCGAGCGGCGGCCCGCGCTGCTGTCCACGGGCACGGAGGTGTGCGAGGTGCTGATGCCCCAGCTTGAGCCGGCTGACCCGCGCGAGGCCGGGGACTCGATGGTGGCCGGCGTGGTGGCCGGGCTGGCCCGGGGCGTCGAGCTCGGCGACGCGGTCCGGCTCGGCGCGGCGGCGGGCGCCCTGAACGTCGCCCACCGTGGGCTGGGCGCCGGCGGACGGCGGGCGGTGGCCGAGCTGGCCGGCCAGGTCCGGCTGCACCCGGTCAGCGGACCGCCGGAGACCGCCATCCGGCACGGCAGGGCAACTCCGACCGACCTGGCGAGGTGGACGACCCCGTGACGAACGCACCACGCGCTCTCGTGACGAATGACGACGGCATCTCCTCGGAGGGCCTGCGACGCCTCGCCCTCGTCGCCCGGGCCGCCGGCCTGGATGTGGTGGTGGCCGCGCCGGCGTACGAGTCCAGCGGCACCAGCGCGGGCCTGACGGCGGTGGGCAGCGACGGGCGGGTGTCCGTCGAGCAGCGGCACCTGGCCGACCTGAACGGCGTGCCCACCTATGCGGTCACAGCGCTGCCCGGCTACATCACCCTGATCGCCACCCGCGGCGCGTTCGGCCCGCCACCGGATCTGGTGCTGTCCGGCATCAACCGCGGCACCAACACCGGCAACGCGATCCTGCACTCCGGCACCGTCGGTGCCGCGCTGACCGCCGGCAGCAACGGCTGCCGGGCGCTGGCGGTCTCCCTTGAGGTGGGCCACACCGGCGACAGCGGGGCCGACGACGGCCCGCACTGGCTGAGCGCGAGCCGGTGGACCGGCCGGGTGCTGCCCTGGCTGGTCGAGGCCGACCGGCCGGTGGTGCTGAACCTCAACGTGCCGAACCGCCGGGCCGACCAGGTACGCGGGCTCCGCCGGGCCGGGCTGGCCCGGTTCGGCTCGGTGCAGACCAACATCGCCGAGGTTGGCGAAGGGCACGTCACGGTGTCGGTCAGCGAGATCGACGCCGAGAACGACCCCGGCACGGACGCGGTCCTGGTGGCCGAGGGCTACGCCACGCTCACGCCGTTGCAGCCGATCTGTGAGGCCACCCAGTGCTGGCTGTCCGCCCTCCTGGAGGGGTGACCCGCATGCTGCCTACCGGGCTACCTACGGTGCCACCTACCGGGCCGCCGGGTCGCCGAGACCGCGCTCGGCGAGCCGGGCGCGCTGCGGCACCACGACGTACCTGGGGTCCCGCGCCGAGGCCGTCCCGGCGGCGAGGATCCCGAACCGGGTGGCCAGCCCGCCGGCAAGCAGGGCGGCACCGGACACCGCCGCGGCCAGCCCGGCCCGCCGCCGGCTGAGTCGCCCGGCCGCGGCCAGCCCCGCGCCGGCTGCGGTGAGCACCCGTCCCGCGCGCAGCAGGGCTCCGGCGCGGCCGGTCCGGTAGGGCTCGCCGACCAGGCCGGTACGGCGCTCCATCCGCCGCCCGGCGGCCAGCTCCATCCCGGCGCCGAGCACCGCCAGCCTCCGTACCGGGCCGTGCTCGGCTGGCGCCGCCGCCAGCAGCGCGGCACCGGCGGCCGAGGCCAGCGCGCTGCCGGCGAAGACGAACGGCAGCTCGGGGTATGCCTCGTGCCAGGCCGGTATGGCGGTGTCGGCCAGCAGCACCGCGGTGTAGGTGGCCATCGCCGGGCCGAGCCCGGCCGCCGCCACGCCCGCGGCCCGGCCGAGCCGGGGCAGCCGCCCGGTCAGCTCGGCACCGGCCGCGGCGACGGTCAGCCCGGTGAACGGCGCCAAGATCCATGAGCCCACCGACAACGGCGAGGTCGGCTTGAACACCCGGAGCATGGCTAGGAACCGCTCCGGCCGGCCAAGATCGTGGACCAGCGCGGCCACGCCCACGGCGGCGCCGCCGGCCGCGACGTACCGCCCGGCGGCGGCCAGCCCGGGCCGCTGGGTCGCGTCGGCCATCGCGGCCATCGTCGCGGACACCCCCGCCATGCCCCCGGCGAACAGGTACACCGGCACGTCCGGTACCGCCCACGCCGGCTCCTTCAGGATCGGCCGGCCGTAGTACGAGCGGGGCTCGGCCGCCGGCACCACGGCCCGCTCCCCCCGGCCGCTCCCATGGCCGCCCGGCCGGCTCATCGGCGCCGGCCCAGGAACGACGCCAGCACGGCGCCGGCCACCGTCACCGCCGCGGCCGCCGCGTGCCGCCACATCGCCGGCAGGTCCTTCGTGGTGACCACCGGGTCCGGCGGCAGCCCGTACACCTCCGGCTCGTCCAGCAGCAGGAAGAACGCGCCATCACCGCCCACCCCGTCCGCGGGGTCGTGCCCGTACAGCCGGGCCTGCGGCACGCCACGCTGGTGCAGCTCCTCCACCCGGAGCTGGGCCCGCTCGCGCAGCTCGTCCAGCGGGCCGAACTGGATCGACTCGGTCGGGCAGGCCTGGGCGCAGGCTGGGGCCATGCCAGCGCCGGTCCGGTCGTAGCACAGCGTGCACTTGAACGCCCGGCCGTCGCCCTCCCGTCGTTCGATCACGCCGTACGGGCAGGCCGGCACGCAGTAGCCGCAGCCGTTGCAGATGTCGTCCTGGACGACGACCGTGCCGAGCTCGGTGCGGAACAGCGACCCGGTCGGGCACACGTCCAGGCAGGCGGCGTGGGTGCAGTGCTTGCACACGTCGGAGGACATCAGCCAGCGCATCCCGCCGTCCGGGCTGGCCGCGGGCTGCTCGACGAACGCGACGTGCCGCCAGGTGTTCGCGCCGAGCGCGCCGGTGTTGTCATAGGACATGCCGAGCAGGTCCAGCCCGTCGTCGGGGACGCCGTTCCACTGCTTGCAGGCCACCTCGCACGCCTTGCAGCCGATGCAGACCGAGGTGTCGGTGAAGAAGCCCACCCGGGGCGGGTGGCCGTCCGGGTAGCCGGCGTCGCCCGCCGGGTCCGGAAGTGGGCCGGACAGCCGGTTACTCACGCGGGTCCTCCTCGATCCCGGCCCGGCGGCGGTAGTCCGCGACGAGGTCCAGCAGCGCCGGCCCACGCGGCCGGCGGCCCGGCCGGATGTCGCAGGTGGCCGCCTTGGCCTCCTGGATGTGCACGTTCGGGTCCAGCACCACCGACACCAGCTCGTTCGCGGCGTCGCCGGTCGACAGCCCGTTCGGCCCCCAGTGGTACGGCAGCCCGACCTGGTGCACGGTGCGACCGCGGACCCGCAGCGGCGGGATGCGGTCGGTGACCAGCACCCGCGCCTCGATCGCCGCTCGCGCGGACACGATGGTCGCCCAGCCCAGGTGCGCCAGCCCCCGCTCGGCGGCCAGCGCCGGCGAGACCTCGCAGAACATCTCCGGCTGCAGCTCGGCCAGGTACGGCAGCGACCGGCTCATCCCGCCCGCGGTGTGATGCTCGGTCAGCCGGTAGGTGGTGAACACGTACGGGAACACCGCGCCGCCCGGCGGGCTGAGCCGGTTGTGCCGCCGGTCGTAGCGCTCCCGCACCGGGTTGGCCTGCTGTCGGTAGAGGGGGTTGTCCACCGGCGACTCGGCCGGCTCGTAGTGGGCCGGCAGCGGCCCATCGGCCAGGCCGGACGGCGCGAACAGCCAGGCCCGCCCGTCGGTCTGCATGATGAACGGGGCGGTGCCGGCCAGCGCGTCCTGCGCCCGGGCGCCCGGGGGCGGCTGGTAGCCCGGCGGCTTCGTCGGCTCGCAGTCGGGCACGTCCGCGCCGGTCCACCGGCTGGCCGCGGCGTCCCACCACACGTACCTCTTCCGCTCGCTCCACGGCCTGCCGGCCGGGTCGGCGGAGGCCCGGTTGTAGAGGATCCGGCGGTTCGCTGGCCAGGCCCAGCCCCAGCCCGGAGCGACCCAGCTCTGCTCCCGGCCGGGCCGGCGGCTGGCCGCGTGGTTAGTGCCCCCGGCGTACACCCCGCAGTAGATCCAGGCGCCGCAGGCGGTGGAGCCGTCGTCCCTCAGCTCGGTGTACGACGACAGCAGGCTGGCCGGCCCGACACCGTTGGTGCGCCGGCCGTTGACCTCCCGCAGCACCGCGTCGGCGGATGGCTCGGCCAGCGGGCCGTCCGTCGGGTAGTCCCAGGTCAGGTCCAGCACCGGCCGGTCCCGTTCGTCGCCCGACCCGGCCAGCCTGGCCCGGACGATCCGGCCGAGGTGGTAGAAGAACCACAGGTCGGAACGCGCGTCGCCGGGTGGCTCGACCGCCTTGTGGTGCCACTGCAGCAGCCGCTGGGTATTGGTGAACGTGCCGTCCTTCTCGGTGTGCGCGGCCGCCGGCAGGAAGAACACCTCGGTGCCGATCTCCTCGGGTCGCAGCTCCCCGGTGGCCACCTCCGGCCCGTCCTGCCAGAACGTCGCGGACTCGATGAGCTGCAGGTCGCGCACCACCAGCCAGTCCAGGTTGGCCAGGCCGAGCCGCTGCAGCTTGGCGTTCGCCGAGCCGACCGCCGGGTTCTCGCCGACCAGGAAGTAGCCCTTGCACTCGCCGTCGAGCTGGTTGACCACCGTGGCGTAGGTGCCGTGGTCGCCGGTCAGCCGGGGCAGGTAGTCGAAGCAGAAGTCGTTGGCCGCCGTGGCCGCGTCGCCCCAGTACGCCTTGAGCAGGCTGACGACGTAGGAGCGCATGTTCCCCCAGAGGCCGGGCTTGCCGGCGCGGGCGGCGACGAAGGAGTCGAGATCCTGGTGCTCGGCCGCGAGCGGCATCGGGAGGTACCCGGGCAGCAGGTTGAACAGCGTGGGGATGTCGGTGGAGCCCTGGATGCTGGCGTGCCCGCGCAGCGCCAGGATGCCGCCGCCGGGCCGGCCGATGTTGCCCAGCAGCGTCTGCAGGATCGACGCCGTCCGGATGTACTGCACCCCGACGGTGTGCTGGGTCCAGCCGACCGAGTAGCAGAACGCCGTGGTGCGCTCCCGCCCGGAGTTTTCGGTAACCGCCCGGGCCACCCGCTCGAACAGCTCGGACGGCACACCGCAGGTGTCTGCCACCAGATCGGGGGTGTAGCGGGCGAAGTGGCGCCTGAGCACCTGGTACACGCAGCGGGGGTGGCGCAGCGTCTCGTCCCAGCCGTCGTCGTACTGCCAGCTCGTCGTGTCGTAGTGCCGCCGCCGCGGGTCGTAGCCGGAGAACAGCCCGTCCAGGTCCTCGGTGTCGCGGTAGTCCTCGCGCAGGATGGCCGGCGCGTTGGTGTAGGCCACGACGTACTCACGGAAGTCCAGCTCGTGGCTGAGCACGTAGTTGACCAGCCCGCCGAGGAAGGCGATGTCAGAGCCGGCGCGCAGCGGCACGTGCAGGTCGGCCATCGCGCTGGTCCGGGTGAACCGCGGGTCCACGTGGATGACGGTGGCGCCGCGGGCCTTGGCCTCCATCACCCACTGGAACCCGACCGGGTGACACTCGGCCATGTTCGAGCCCTGGATCACGATGCAGTCGGCGTTGGCCAGGTCCTGCTGGAAGGTGGTGGCGCCGCCGCGGCCGAAGCTGGTTCCCAGACCGGGAACGGTGGCGGAGTGTCAAATCCGCGCCTGGTTCTCGATCTGTACGGCGCCCAGCGCGGTGTAGAGCTTCTTCATCAGGTAGTTCTCTTCGTTGTCCAGGGTGGCCCCGCCCAGGCTGGCGATGCCCATCGTGCGCCGTACCCGCCGGCCGTCGAGGCTGTCCTGCCAGGTCTGCCGGCGGGTCTCGAGCACCCGGTCCGCGATCATGTCCATCGCACGGGCGAGCGGCAGCCGCTCCCAGGAGGTGCCGTAGGGACGGCGGTAGAGCACCTCGGTGACCCGGCTCGGGCTGGTCACGAGCTGGTAGGTGGCGGAACCCTTGGGGCACAGCCTGCCGCGGGAGATCGGCGAGTCGGGGTCGCCCTCGACCTGGGTGACCGCGCCGTCCGTGACGTACACCCGCTGGCCGCAGCCGACCGCGCAGTACGGGCAGACGGAGGCGACCACCGCGTCGGCCGCCGCGGTACGCGGGACCAGCTTCCGGCTACTGCCCGACTCCGCCGCGGCGCCCCGTCCGAGCCGGTCGGGGCCCCGGAGCTGCCGGTACACCGGCCAGCTCCCGATCCACTGCCGCACGCCCATGCCGGCAGGCTAACCCCGTGCCCCGTTCTCCGGCCCGTCGGGCTGGCCGAGGCAGGTTTGAGCGCTACCGCGACTTGACGGTCTCGGTCAGCCCGGGGTCGTGCCCGCTGTTGCTCACCCTGGCCCGGTACCCTGCGGTCGGGGAACTCCGGCGGGCAGCGAGGCGCTGGTGCCCGTGCCACCGAGTGCGTGATCCACCGGACCGGAGAGCCGTGTTCGTCCGGGACGCTGGCGGGTAGGGCTCGGTCCTCGGTCGGCGTGATCCAGGGAGGGTGACGCTGCCGGCAGGAACGACTCTGGCCGCGGGACAACTTCGGGAGGGTGCCATGACGGACAGCGAGATGATCCGGCAGCTCCGGACGTCCAGTGACGAGACGCGTCAGCATGTAGCGGTGAACGATCCCGCCAGGGGTGCCTACCGGCGGGCCGCGGTCGTGTTCGCATTGTTGCTCGCCTCGACCGGGCTGGTCGCGCTGGTGGTGTCCATGGACGTGCCGGTTACCGGGCGGTTCGGGCACGGGCTGGCCGGGCTGACCGTTAACCGGGCCACTGGCGTGCTGCTGGTGGTGCTGGCCGGGCTGACGGCGGCCAGCGCGATCCTGCCGGGCAACCGGGGGGCTGTCGCCCTGACCGGTGCCGGGATGTTGATGCTGCTCACCGGGCTGTTCTTTCTCACCTTCAGCCGCACCGACGCGAACATTGTCGCGTTCTCGGTGGTTGACGTGTCGGCGCTGTGGGTCGTGGCCATGGGGGTCCTGTGGTGCGGGCTGCACCTCTGGGAGGCCGCGGACGACGAGCCGCGCACGCTGGCTGGCCGGTGACCGGCCCACGGCATTCTCCCGAGGTCGCCGCCGATCGGGTTGGGCATGCCGATGGTGGGTAGCGCAGCCATGAGGCATGTCCCTCGACCAAGAGGAGGAAGAGTCATGGCAGCGGAGCTGAGTGGCAAGACCATCGCGTTCCTCGTCGCGAACGAGGGCGTGGAGCAGGTGGAGCTGACCGAACCGTGGCGGGCGGTCGAGCAGGCCGGCGGCACCCCGCGCCTGGTCGCTCCCGAAGATGCCCCGGTGCAGGCGTTCAACCATCTGGACAAGGCGCAGCGGTTCTACGTCGATGTCACGGCGGCCCAGGCGGACGTGGGCGAGCTCGACGCGCTGGTGCTGCCCGGCGGAGTCGCCAACCCGGACCGGCTCCGCCTGGTTCCCGAGGCGGTCGCGCTCGTGGCCGCGTTCTTCTGGGCGGGCAAGCCGGTGGCCGCGATCTGCCACGCGCCGTGGACGCTGATCGAGGCCGACCTGGTCCGCGGCCGCCGGATGACGAGCTGGCCGAGCCTGCGTACCGACCTGCGCAACGCCGGCGCGACCTGGGTGGACGAGGAGGTTGTCGTCTGCACCGCCGGTCCGAACACCCTGGTCACCAGCCGGAAGCCGGACGACCTCAAGGCGTTCTGCGACCAGCTCCTGCGGATCGTCTGAGCCCGATGCGCCCGCCGTTGATGGGATGGCGGCGGCTCAGCGACCCACCGCCCGTTCGAGCTCAGCTTTGGTCATCTTTGACCGACCTCGGATACCGCGCTGTTTAGCCTCGTTGTAGAGCTGCGCCTTGGTGCGCCCACCCGGTCCGCGATGCGACCGCAGGCCGCCTCGACGGGAGGAGGAGATGTCCTCGGTCGACGTCCGGCTTGCCGTCTTGGACTCACCGGACCGGGCGCGCTCCTTGTTGACCGTGCGGGCGGCGATCTCCTCGGCGGTGTCCTCGCCCTCGCCCCGTTCCAGCAGGCCATCCTTGATGTGCTCGTACTGGCGCTCCCGTTTCTCGCTCCATGCTCGCTGGGGCATCGCACGCTCCTCCTCCGTCTCGGCCACGGCCTTCCTGGCTGGTGGCGATCGACACCTGCCTACCCGTGGACAGCCAGCGAAAACGAGCTGCCGCCGGCAGTGCGACCACCAGACCGGCCACGGCGACCTGCGGGCGGAGGCGACCTGCAGCTCCTGCTGCGTTCCAGCCGGAGCAGGGCGATCCCGACGATGTGGCCCTGAGCCGGCGAGGCGGTAAGCCAGTGCGACCCCCGCGCGGGCGGGGACGACCTGATCCAAGGCACCCAGGTCCGCGCCCTGCTGGGGCGACCCCCGCGCGGGCGGGGACGGCTCTCCGTGCTGTGTCCCGACGCTCTCGGCACGTGGGCGACCCCCGCGCGGGCGGGGACGACCTCCAGGACGACGTACGCAAGCGCTACCAGGCCGGGCGACCCCCGCGCGGGCGGGGACGACCCGGTGAGGACCCGCTCGGGCCGTCCGGTGTTGGGGCGACCCCCGCGCGGGCGGGGACGATGCGGTGACCGAGGTCGGCTGGCCGGCGCCGGTGGGGCGACCCCCGCGCGGGCGGGGACGACCGGACGCTCCCGGTGGATGAGGTGGCGCACTGGGGGCGACCCCCGCGCGGGCGGGGACGACCCACCCGGGACAGGGGGATGATCCGCCATATCCGGGCGACCCCCGCGCGGGCGGGGACGACTACGCCCCCGCCGGCCCCACCGGGGCGGCACGGGGGCGACCCCCGCGCGGGCGGGGACGACGGAGCAGGTGCAGCACCAGCCGCGCCGGTGCCCGGGCGACCCCCGCGCGGGCGGGGACGACCTCCCACGCCGCCTGCCGCAGCAGGAGAAGGTGGGGCGACCCCCGCGCGGGCGGGGACGACGACGCCCCGGCGAGCACCCGGTCGACCTGCCGGGGGCGACCCCCGCGCGGGCGGGGACGACGGCTGGGAGGACACGGCCACCGACGGGCATGCCGGGCGACCCCCGCGCGGGCGGGGACGACGGCACCCGCGAGGGGTCCAGGCCGCGGAGCACCGGGCGACCCCCGCGCGGGCGGGGACGACGGGATGCCACGCTGGCGGGCGACGCGGGCAAGGGGGCGACCCCCGCGCGGGCGGGGACGACGCCGGAGGAGATCAGCACGGCACCGAGGAGGTCGGGCGACCCCCGCGCGGGCGGGGACGACGATGTCGCCGCCGGGCGGGGTGAGGCCGAGCCGGGGCGACCCCCGCGCGGGCGGGGACGACTCCACCTCGACGCCGACGAGCCGGCTGTTGCCGGGGCGACCCCCGCGCGGGCGGGGACGACGCCAACCGCGTGGCTAAGGAGTGGTTAGACATGGGGCGACCCCCGCGCGGGCGGGGACGACGCCATCGCCATGTCGGACACGTCGCCCTGGGCCGGGCGACCCCCGCGCGGGCGGGGACGACCGGGTCACCCCACCCGTCCGCCATCAGGTCTTCGGGCGACCCCCGCGCGGGCGGGGACGACCACATGGGCGTGCCCGAGCCGATGCTGGCGAAGGGGCGACCCCCGCGCGGGCGGGGACGACAAGGCCGGCCTGGCCCTGTTGTCGGGGTCGGCGGGGCGACCCCCGCGCGGGCGGGGACGACACCACGCCGTTGCCGATGATGCGGAGCTGGTCGGGGCGACCCCCGCGCGGGCGGGGACGACCACCCGAGCTTCGTCGCGCCGGGCTGTGGGATGGGGCGACCCCCGCGCGGGCGGGGACGACGGCGGGTGCCTCTTCGGGTCTTCGGCGCCGGGGGGGCGACCCCCGCGCGGGCGGGGACGACAAGATCCTGCCCAACGCCTCGTCTCGCTCCGCGGGGCGACCCCCGCGCGGGCGGGGACGACTCGGCGCCGCTGCGGACAGCCTCGGCGCCGGCCGGGCGACCCCCGCGCGGGCGGGGACGACATGGCCGTAGTCGGGCAGGTCGAGCTGGACCTGGGGCGACCCCCGCGCGGGCGGGGACGACGCGGTGGTGTCGATGGAGATGTGTCAGCCCGTGGGGCGACCCCCGCGCGGGCGGGGACGACGGCGGGGCGGGCAAGGTGCCGTCGCCGGCACCTGGGCGACCCCCGCGCGGGCGGGGACGACGCTGCTGATCCCGCGCGGGTCGGATGACCTGCCGGGCGACCCCCGCGCGGGCGGGGACGACGAGGCCGCAGTGGTCCAGGTCAACCGCAGTGGCGGGCGACCCCCGCGCGGGCGGGGACGACATCTTCTTGATGTGGTTGGACAGGTCCACGCCGGGGCGACCCCCGCGGGCGGGGACGACACTTGTTGACCTGGGGTTTTAGCGGCGGGGACGGGCAGACAGTATCAGTCCGTCGAAGTCGACGGGGTACCAGCGATCTTTGCCTGCGGTGCGGACGGACCAGCGTTGTTCGTTCTGGGCGGGTTCGATCATGATGGCTTGACCGTCGCGGATGCGGTCTGCGAGGACGGGCCAGAGGCGGTCGCGGACGCGTGCGCTGGGGTTGCCGACGAAGACGCCCGCGGCTACTTCGATCATCCAGCGGGTGAGGTGGCCTCGTAGGCCTTCGGGTGCGGCGATGAGGATGACGACGGTCACCAGGGCACCTCGGGTTCGTCGATCTCGGGTCCGGTGATGCCGATGAGGTTGTCGGGTCCGATATCCTCTGCCAGATTGGAGGCCCAGTTGACGCCGCCGGGCACGGTGCCGTAGGTCTCGTCCCACAGGTGGAGGCCGTCTTCGTCGGATGGTTGTTCGCCGTCGGGCAGCAGCAGGTCCTTGATGTCGCGGATGATTTGGGCCATCAGCTTTCCGTCGGCGACCTTGTCGCGGAAGGCGGTACGGGCGTCGCGTTCGGTAAGGAGCCCGCGGGCGGTCAGGTCGAAGGCCAGTGGGATGGTGTACTCGGCCTTGTACAGGTCGGCGATGTCGAGGACGAACGACGTCGCTCCGCCGGTGTGGACGAAGCCGAGGGCGGGGCTGGCGCCGATGCCGACGATGGCGGCGTGGCAGATGCCGTACAAGCAGCTATGCCCGGCGGAGAGCAGCCGGTTGACGTCGTCGCCGGCCACGAAGGGATCGCCGTGCTTGTACTCCCGCGCGGCCCAATAGACGCCGGTGCGTTCGGAGTGGGCGCGGTACAGGCGTTTGACCCGGGCACCTTCCCGGCCGCGTAGCTGCTGCATGGTCAGGTTGTCGGTGTCCTCCTCCTCGGGGAACCGCATGCCGTACATGCGGCGGGCCACGGCGAGGCGCTCCTTGGTCCTGGTGACGAGGTAGGCCTGCCTCATGAGCAGTTGCGAGCCACGGCTGGGGCCGAGCCCGGTGGCGTACATGCGGACGCCGTGGTCACCGACCCAGCAGACGGCGGTGCCGGAGTCGGCCAGCAGCCGGACGGCGCCGCTGGTGATCCGGGTTCCGGGGCCGAGCAGGACGGTGGCGACCATGGCGGCGGGCACGCGCACGGTGCGTTCACGGTTGACCATGACGACCGCGTTGTCGTCCCGATCGACGTGGCAGCGCTCGACGTAGACGGTGGAGAGCCGATCCTCGACGCGGTGCAGGTCTTGGGGGTTGGCGAGCCACCACATGATCAGCCAGCCGTAGGGTGTAGAGGCGCGAGGGTGATCAGGCCGCAGCCGTAGGCGCGGGCGGTGCCGACGCCGTTGAGCAGGCTGTGCCGGGCCAGATCCGGGTCGGTGACCCGCAGCCGGCCCTCGAAGGTGGCGGTCTGGATGACGACCCGCCGCCGCCGGTCGGCATCGCCGTCGCCCTTGACGAAGGTCATCCGTTCCCGGCCAGTGAGCAGGACGTCGCCGCTGCCGTCCATTGTGGACGGCAGCTCGAAGCCCCACTTCGGGACTCCCTTGGCGAGCCAGTCCAGTTGATACTGGGCGGTACGGTGGGCGACCCGCACGCCACGGGCTCTGGGCGAGTCGGCCAGCCGTTGCTGCTGCGCGGCAGAAGGCTTGTCGGGGTGGCGGGTAGCGGAGGTGGGGTTGGCCCGGAGCCGGAACGCGAACTCGCGGCCGCGCTGGATCTTGTCGAGCAGCGGCTCGTATCGGCGGACCAGCGCCTGCGGCTCGTCCGCGTTGGGCCAGCCGGCCTGCTCGACCAGGTGCTCCCAGGACGGGCTGGAGTCGGTGAGCACGAGCACGCCGGCGCGGTGGGGAGTGTCGCGTTCCAGCCGCCACAGCACCCGTTCGGTGACGGGCTGGCGGGCGATGCCGCCCAGGATCGCGGCGTGCAGGACCTGCGGGTTGCCGAGCATCCGTTGGGCGTTGCGGCGCAGCGGGTTGATCCAGATCCGGGACAGGTAGGGCATCGGGTCACCAGCCGAGAAGTGCGAAGGGGTCGTGGGACTCGGGCGCCTGGCCGCCCTCGAACGGTGTGGGCACCCGCACCCAGTCCTGCCGGACCGGGCGAGCGGTGAACCCGCGTGACCGCGGCTCAAACGACGTCGGAACGTCGATCCGGGAGTCGTTGCCGGCGAGGTCGTCGACCGTGACCGGGAGGTCGACCTCCGAGGGCATGGCCTGGCGGCCGAGTGCCCGGGCCTGGGCCTTGCTCACCTGCCATGGCACCTGCTTCAGCACTGCGAAGGGCTCGCCGCGCCACAGGTAGGGCGTCTCGGCGTCGCCTTCGGAGCGCAGCAGCAGCGGCTGGGTGGGGACGCACGCGCGGCGGCCGAGCGCGAGCGGGAACGCCGGGTGCCGCACCGCGTCGGCGAGCGCGGTCAACACATCGACCGGCCCGCTGACGGCCGCGACGAACACGGCGTCCTGCAGGTAGAACCGCTCGGTGACGTGGGTGTACTTCGCCGGCGATGTCGGCGTCTGCAGTCCCTTGGCGGAGACCTTCGCGGACAGCAGCGGCCGGTCGCGGTAGTCGCTGACCGTGTGGTAGTCACGCAGCAGGGACCCGGGCTGGTCGGTGCGGACGCCGAGGTTGAGCCGCAGCAAGTCTTCGATCGGATCTTCGCGGCGACGCCCGAGCGCGGCCGCGAGCAGGCCGGTGATGCCGCTCTTGGTCGGCTCGCCGCCTGTCTCGCGACGGTTGAACTGGCTGTGTGAGCCCCATGACTGCATCGGCCCGGCGAGCCGCAGCACCAGGCTGTGGGCGGTTTCGGTCATGCCGGCACCTCGGCCGGCGCGGCGCCGGTCAGCCGCTGCCGCGCCGTCCGTACGGTGGCGGCGACGACGTCGGCCAGCGGCATCGGCTCGCCGAGCACCTCCCGCGCGGTGTCGGCGTCCCGGTCGGGCAGGGTGTAGGCGGAGGCGACCTGGAGTGGGGCGAGGTCCCACAGCTCGCCAGTCCGGCGGAGCTCGGCCACCAGCCGGGCGGCGGAGAGGGCGGCGATCCCGTCACCGTTGGGACGCACCGGAGACTCGAACGCCGAGACGAGGTTGACCGGCTGGTCCTCCCGGATGACGACGCTCACCAGGTACGGCGGGGTGCGGTGCGCGAAGGAGTTCTGGTGACCGGTCGGCATTGACTTCACGAACGCGGTCAGGAACACCTCCAAAGCGGTCGCCGTAGCCTCGGCATCGCCGCCGAGGTTGTCGACCAGTTGGTGCAGGCCGACGGTGGCGAACCGGTACAGCGTGGCGGAGTTGAACTCCACCGTGCCGATCATTCCCGCGCCGGTCTCCTCGTCCGGGTTCTCGTCATCGACCGCGGTGTAGTAGTCGAACTCGATCTCGACAGCATGGGTGGACAGCGCGTGCGCGACCTGCGTGGCGGCGTCCACGTTCAGGCCCGGGATGTCGGCGACCATCCGCCCGAACAGGGCCACGTCGATCGGGTGTCCGGTGCCGAGCTGCTCGCGGACCGGCAGGTTCTTCACGGCCTCCGCCAGGTCCTCGTCGCTCATGCCGGCCAGCTCGGCCGCCCGGTCGGCGACGAGGGCGACGATGTGCTCCAACTGCGGCCGACCGAAGAACAGCAGGTACGCCGTCTCGTCCGGCCTCTTCTTGCCGGGCTTGATATCGAGCCGCGCCAGCAGGCTCGTCGCGATCCGGGCCGCCTGCTCCGAACCAACGCCAGTACGAGCGACGAGCCGGTCGATGACCATTCCGAGGATCTTCTTGGTGCGGGTGGCCAGCTCCTCCTCCGGGACCTGGTCGGCGAACGCCTTCCGGGTGGCGCGTTTCCACGCCTGGGAGGAGACCCGGGCACGGCGGGCGCCGCCGTACACAGCCTGTTTCGGGCTGCCCGCGTCGTCGCGGTTGAGGTTCGAGGGCGGAACGGTCTGTAGCACGTGCACGTCGATGTAGGTGCGGGTGGACACGGGGTGCTCCTGTTTCTCCTGGTAGCGGGTGGATGGTCGGTGGTTGCGTTCAGGCGGAGACGGCCACCGCGGGGTCCGTCCCGGCCTGCCCGGCCTGTCCGGGCTCTTCGGCGGCCCGGCCGACCCGGATGAAGTACTGCGACCCCCAGTGGCGTCGCACCCGGCTCCGCTGCTCCGGGTCCTGCCAGCCCCGCAGGTCGAGGTAGAGGCGGGTGTAGTCGAGAACCTGGTCGATCCCGCGCAGTTGCGTGACCAGACCGCGCAGGTGGGTGACGACCTCCGGCAGCGAGGTGGCGGTGGCCGCGGCCGCGAACCGCCGGTCGACGGTCTCCGGGCTGAAGGCGGTACTGCGCCTGAGCTCGAAGACAGCCCGGCCAACACCCACACCGCCGCGATGCATCGGCCTCGCCTTGGACTGCTGGTGAACCGCGAACAGCGTCAACGCGGCGTGCTCGGCGTACAGGTCGGCGGTCGGCTCACCGTCCTCGGACAGGCGGGTGTAGAAGCGCCACATCTCCGGCACGTCGCCCGGCTGCCGGCCAATCCCCCGCCGCAGCGCGGCCAGGTCTTCGCCCGGCGGACCGTCGTCGGGGCGCTTCCACGCGCCCTGGCCGTCGGTGTGTCGCCGCCAGTACTGCAGTATGTGAGGTGCGGGGTCACTCATGGTCGGGCTCCTGCCGAGGGTGCTCGTGTTGGTTGATGCCGAGAATCTTGTTGACCGACCTCGTGTAGATCCACTCAGCGACGCTGAGCCGGAACGCCACCTTCTCGGTCAGCTCGCGGCCGAGGAACGCCTCGGTCAGCTCGCGGCCGAGGAACGCCTCGGGCGGCGCGGCGGCCAGCGCCGGCTCGGCTGCCTCCAGTGCCAGCCGCGCCGCGGTCTGCCGCCACGCCGCCTCGGCGTCGTCGACCAGATGCGGCTTGTCTTGCAGACCGGCGAGCATCCGCCGTACCACCGGGGTGAACTGGTGGACCAGCGCGTCGCCGAGCCGCTGGCTGCGGTCCCACGGCAGCTTCTCCCCGCCGGCGGCCCGGCGCAGGTCGTCGCCCAGCCGGTTCGCCGCGTCCCGCAGCTCGTCGGCCTGGCCGACGACGTCCAACAGGAACTTGCGGACATCGCTGTCAGTGAGCGCCAGCACCGGCAGTGGGATGAGGTCCACCATGACGTCCTCGACCACGGCGAACCGGTTGCCGTACTCCACCCCGACGGTGAGCACCTGCAACCGCAGGTCCTTCGGCAACCGACCGCTCCTGCATAGGTCCGGCAACTGCGCGAGCAGCCGGCTCGTGCTGATGGCGGTCGCCGTCGTCGGCCCGGACGCCAGCATCGAGGCCAGGCCACGCCACGCCGCCCGCCCCGGCTGGTGCCGCACCGGCCAGACCGGACCCTGCCCGGCTCGCGGGTTCGGGTTCCGCCGCCACGCGGTGTGCGGCTCATACATCGGCAGCGGGTCGAGCCGATCACCCGCGGCCACCACCACCCGCCGGACCACCACCGCGCCGGTCCTGTCGAACTCCGGCACGAGCCGGATCCGCCGGGACTGCCAGGTAAGCAGGTCGAGCAGGCCCTTGGCCGGACGCGGCTCCCACTCGGCCGTCGCCGGCTCCGCCCGCCACTGCGGCCGGTCTTCCCCGCCCACGCCGTCAGCGAGGATCGGCGTGTTCAACATCAGCGTCTCGAACAGCGTCCGCCCGAACGGGACGATGACACCGAGCTGCCCGAGCGGCCCAGTCGGGTTTCCGGTCGTCTTGCCCGCCTTCATCCGCGGGTCGTCCACCGCACCCGACTTGATCGCTGCGGTGTCCCAGCACTGCGCTGCCAGCAACGCCCGCGCCGCCTCGGCCGGCGACAATGCCGGTGGGTCGCTCTCTGTCCGCGGCGTGAACAACGGCACGTTGTTTCCGGTCGCGGTCGCGGCCAGCAGAAGCGACACCGGCTTGGTCTCGTCCCGCTCCGTCCGCAGCCCGGCCACCTGCCCGAACGGTCGCACCGAGTCAAACAGGTCGAACCGTTCGGCGTGCTCGGCGAAGTAGGACGACAGCGCCCCGGCATCGAACGAACCTGCCGCCCACCGCTCGGCCCACTCCCTGCCGTCCGCCGGCATACCGAAGGCATCCAGCACTACTGGAAGCAGCACCTGCCGCAGCACCGCCACCGCCTGCAGCGGATCATCCACCGCCAGCTCGGCTATCTCGCGTGCCCGCGACAGCGCCTCCCGCAACGACACCTCACACCGCAGACCCCCCTTCATCACAGGAACCCACGGCTGCTCCAGCAAAGGAAAGGTCGTCATCGTGTCGCCTCGCGGGTGTCGATCAGGCCGAGCTCGGTGTCGTAGGTGAGGGCGTGGCCGCCGAGGCGGGCCGACATCGACTCGTCGAGCTCCAAGGCGCGGGCGCGTTTGAGCCACGGGTCAGCGGTCCAGCCCGGCAGCGGCCGCAGTTCGTCCAGTGCGGCCTTGGTTAGCTCGGCTGCGGGCGGGAGCCGGACGGTCGACTGGACCACGTCGTCCAGGACGGCTTCGTCGCTGACCGCCGCGCCGTCGACGCCGATCGACCGTCCACCGAGGGTGCGGTAGCCGCGGCTGTCACGCCGTACCAGGATCACCTCGACCGACGGATCGCCGTCACGTACGACGGCGGCGACCTTGTCGTCGTCGGGCATATCCGCCGCGTGCTGTCGGTGCAGGTCTACCAGCGTCGCGGCTCGGACCCCGCCCGGACCGGCGAGCAGGAATGCCTCGGCGTTGGCCCGCCGCGTGTCCTGCGCCTTCCGCAGCTCCTCCCGTGCCCGGCCGGCCGCCTCGGACCAGGACTCGGGCACCAGCGGCTCAGTCCCGTAGCCACGGCCGACCAGGTCAGGCACCTCGGCGGGCACGCTCCAACCGCTCCTGTCGGCGGCCTCGATGACGAGCGCGGCGGTCCGCAGCAACTGGTGGGCGCCGTACACGATCCGGCTACCTGCGGGGAATGTCGGAGGGCCGTCCCCATGGCTGGCCATGCCGGCGACGACAACCCGTGGTGACCGCACCCCCTCCGGGCGGTCAGGCCGGTTGTGCCGGTGCAGCCGCCCAATGCGCTGCAGCAGCAGGTCAATCGGCGCCAGGTCGGTGACCAGCAGGTCGACGTCGACGTCGAACGACTGCTCGGCAAGCTGGGTGGCGACGACGACCAGCCGGCCGGGCCGTGGGCCGTCGCGACCGAGCATGCGGAGCACCCGCTCGGCTCGGTCCGCCCGCTCCCCCACCACCAGCCGGGCGTGCAGCAGGACCGTGTCCGCCCCGAACGCCTCCCGCAGCGCCATGTAGGTCTGTTGCGCCCGCCCGACCGTGTTCCGGATGATCAGCGCGCACCCGCCTCCGGCAAGCGCCCGGACGACGCAGTCGACGACCCGCTCAGGCCCGTCGGCCGGCGCCTCCTGGAGCACCTCGACCCGGACCGGGACCGACGGCCGCCACGGGTCAGCCGACCGCACGGCGTACCGCGGCGCCCCGTCCACGACGCACGCCGACAGCGCGCTCGGGTAGCCATCCGGAGCCGGCAGCCCGGCGACCCCGACCGCGGGATCCCTGGCCGCACCCTGCAGGTAGGCGCCGACCAGGCTCGACCGCAGCTCCGGCGGTAACGTCGCCGACAGCAGGATCACCGGCACGCCCGCGTCGCCGAGCCAGCGCAGCGCCTCAAACAGGAACTGCGCCATATATATGTCGTAGGCGTGCACCTCATCCACGACCACGACCCGGCCGGCCAGACCGGCATGACGCAACATCACGTGCCTGGTCCGGGTCGCCGCGTGCAGCAACTGGTCGACCGTGCCGACCGTGATCGGGGTCAGCAGGCCGCGTTTCGGCCCCAGGAACCACTCCGCCGGAAACTCCCCCACCCGCTTCGCCGGCCCGGCGGAACCGCCCAGGAGCGGATCGTCGTCGCAGCCGTAGTCGTCCACTCCGCGGAACCGGACCTGCTTCTCCAGCTCGCGCCACTCCTTGTTGAACCGGCGCTTGCCATGTAACAGCCCGATCTGCAGATCCGGCTCGATTGACCTGGCCCAGTCGCCGACCCGGGTGAACATCGGGTCACTGGTCGCCTGCGTCGGCATTCCCACGAACACCCCGTCGGCGCCGAACCGTCGCGCGAACACCTCCGCGGCAGCCAGCGCCGCCTCCGTCTTCCCCTCGCCCATCGGCGCTTCCACGATCAGCAGCCCCGGCGCGGGCATCGACTCCGCCAACACGACCACCGCCGCCTGCGAGCGCCGCGCCGCGGGCACCGGGAACCTGGCCGCCACCGGATCGTCGTGCACGGGCAGCCGGCCCGGATCCCAGCCTCCACCAAGCTGCAGCCTCTCCCACGCCATCGCCGCCCGGTGCCGCGCCTCCGCCATCGACACCTGGTCCAGCTCGCACACGCCGGTGAAATGCCTTTCATCGCTGGCGATCCAGTCCGCCATGATCACCAGCCCGGACACCGCGAGCTGCACTGCCCGTCGCGGCGGGCTCGGTACCAACGCTGCGAGGTCGATGCCGAGCTCGGCCGCTACCCGCCGTACCAGTGCGTCTTGCACCGGCTCCCACGCACCCCGCCCCTGCGCCTTGTCCCGGCTCCGCAGCCAACCGTCCCGGTACACAATTTCCCCACCCAGGATGACGCCGTGATGGCCGGCCACCAGCGGCCATACCCATTCGCAGGCATCAAAATCCCACCCAGCCCCAAGCAGCGCACGCTGCACGACCACCGCGCCCGCCGACGAGTGATGCCACCGACGGCCGCGACCGTCCAGCGCTGGCAAGTCCAGGCCGACGTCTCTCACCCGCTCCGCCAGCTCCGGCTCCTTCATCTGGAACGCCGGCGACGCCTTGCCGACATCATGCACACCGCACAGCAAAGCCAGCAGCGACCGTCCCTTGCCTCCACAGCAGGCGTCAACTTTCGCCCGCACCGTCGGCGCCAGATAATGATCCCAGGTCAGCTCCGCGACCGCCGCCGTATCCAACAGATGCTGCAGCAGCAGGTTCATCCTGCCGCCAGCATTCGACTTTCCCCACAACACACCGAATGCCTCGACAACCCGAGGCCCAACGCTCTCCTCTGACACGGCAGCCACCGTACGGGCAACCACTGACACGACACGCGCCACCACACCGTGACCGCCCAAAGGAGCAGAGGCGTTCCCACAGAAAATGAGCATTCGTCAGGTCGTTGTCGGCTCAGGAGGCGGTGGTTCAGGCGGGGTGGAGGCCGGAGAGGTCCCGGACGACGGTGTGGTTGCGGTCGGCGATGGTGCCAAGGGTGTAGGCGGGGTAGAGGCCGAAGTACTCCGCCCGGGTCCGCTGGCTCCACTGCCGGGCCAGGTCGGAGCGGGTCTTGTAGAAGCTGACCTGGTAGCCGCCGGTGTGCACCCGCACCAGGGAGTATCCGCCGGGGTACTCCTTGGTGGCCGCCACCTCCAGGAACTCCACCTGCCGGCTGCCCTGGGCGAAGGTCCGCTTGTTGCGATGGGTGTGCCCGCTGTGGTGCAGGAACACCCCGGGCGTGCCGTCGTACAGCGCCTCCAGCCGGCGAGCCTGGCCCTGGTCGAGGTCGAACGTCGGCCCGGCCGCAGTCGTCACCGCCGCCTCGAAAGTCACCGGGTGGTGCCCGAAAACCAGCGTAGGCCGGTCCCTGTCGTGCTGCAGCAGGTGCCGCAGCTCGTCGAGCTGGCTGTCGTCGAGGGTGCCGCCGGCGGTGTCCAGCGTCGTGGTGTCCAGCCCGACCAGCCGCAGCCCGCCGATCTCGGCCGCCCGCAGCCGCTGCCGGGGCGCGGGGAAGGTGTCGCCGAAGCAGTCGTGGTGATCGCCCGCGCCGGGCACCGGCGGACAGCCGGCGTAGGCCGGGCCGACGTGCGGGCGGTCGTGGTTGCCGCGGGTGACGAAGTAGCTCCGGCCCAGCTCGCCCCAGCCGTCCAGCAGCGCCCGTACCCGGGTCAGGTCGGCCGGCGCGGCCTCGGCGGTCAGGTCACCAGCCACCAGCAGAGCATGTACGCCGCGGTCTGGCTGGCGCAGGTCGTCCAGCATCGCGGTGAGCATGACCTCCGGGTACGGCGGCAGGCCCGGGTCCTGCTGGAAGGCGGGCGGGAAGTCGCCCACGATGATCCCGCTGGTGGTCTCGCCGACGTGCAGGTCGTTGGCCAGGGCGAGGGTGAACAGGTAGCGGCCGGGCGGGGTGGCCAGCGTGGTGAACAGGCCGGGCGCGTCCAGCGAGCCGCTGCTGCCGGGGAACTGCAACGATGTCGGCACCGCGGGGAGGCCGGCGGAGCGTGCCTGGTAGCGGTAGGTCCGACCGGGCTCCAGGCCGGTGACCTCGGCGTAGTGGTATGCGGTCGGCCGCTCGTCGTGCAGGACGGTCCGCGGGCTGGTCGGTGTGGTCGGGTCGCCGAGCAGGAGCTGGGTGTTCGTCGGCACCGGCGCGGGACGCCCGTACCGGTCCAGCTCGACCGCCGACCCGGTGAACCAGGTGACCACCACCGAGGTGTCGGTGACGGTGACCACCTCGACGTCCTGCACCAGCAGAGCCCCGGCCGGGACCGCGACAGGAACCGCCGCCGCGGCCTCCTCACTGGGCTCGGCGCCCGCCACGAGCGGTGTCGCGGCGACCAGGCCGCCCCGCGCCATGGCCCGCCGGCGGGAGATCTGGCAACACTCCACGCCCACGCACTCTGGTCCCCATCGGTGAACGCCCAGTGACCGCAGTCCGTGACAAGCGGTACCAAGACCTTGCCGGCCGGCACATCCGCCGTAGCCCGCCGGGCTCAGTACTCGTTCAGCTTCGTCACCGCCACCGCCCTATCGACACCATGTACCCAACCTGGCTAGACTTATGGCTATGTCGATCTCCGAGCAGATGCCGCTTGCGGATGTGAAGAACCGCCTGTCGGAGGTCGTCGACCGCCTCCAGCGCGAGCACGGCCGCATTGTGATCACCCGGCACGGCCGCCCCGCGGCGGTCGTCTTGAGTGTCGACGATCTTGAATCACTGGAGGAGACACTCGATGTCATGACCAATGCCCCGCTCATGAGCGACATCCAGGCAGCCCTGGAGGACCTCGCCACCGCGGGTGCCACCGTTCTCAGCAAAGACGAGGCACGTCGCCTGGCCACCGGCCAATGAGCTACAGCGAGGTCGAGATCGCCTGGACTGCACCGGCCGGACGCGCACTGCGTCGACTACCCGAGAAGATCGCCGCCGCCGTCGTCGAGCTGCTCTACGGATCCCTCGCAGCCAACCCCTACCGCGTCGGTAAGCCTCTCCAACTTCAACTGGCCGGACTACACAGCGCCTGTCGTGGCGACTATCGCGTCATCTACCGCATCGACGAGCTCAACCACCTCATCGAGGTCATCGCCATCGACCATCGAGCGGACGCCTACCGGCCACGAGAATAGGAGCGGTCCGCTCGCGGCTACGACCGTCTCCTGTCCTGCGACGTCACGTCAGCACGTCGCCGTTGCGCACTCGGTCCACCGCGGTCTGACCGCCCAGCTCGACGCGGGCATCGGGATGCGCTTTGTAGTAGCACAGCGTATGAAATGCGAGCGCGGGGTCAATCGAGAGGTACATTCCCCGGATGGCGGTGTGTGGTGCGAGTGTAAGCTCGGGCTGCCTCCACGCCCGCGAAGCGCCTCGACGGCGAACCAGGAGAGGTACGCGGCAAACCCGATGCAGACCACGGACAGGACAAGCAGAGCTGGGTCTGCGAAGGTTACGGTGGCCAGGGCGACAACGGTACCAGCGGCAATGATGGCGAGGAACGCGATCGTCGCCCCCAGGATCACCCAGTAGAGGATGCCCAAAGCCAGCGAGTAAGGGATCACCAGTGCCTGTACACCGATCGACCCTACATATTCGGAACGCGCTGCCGATGTATGTCGACGGCTCAGCCACAGTCGGGTCACAATGACCAGCCCGGCAGTCCCGAACAGAAGCGGGCTGGCGACGACGAGCAGGAGCGCCCGGCCATCGTCGGGGCCGGGCGAGAGCGCAGACACCCCAGCGGCCACCCCCACGCCGCCGAAGAAAAGACAGAAAACAACGGCGAGGATACTCCTGACCCGCGGTGGTTTTCGCCATGCCTCCGGCCACGGCAGTGCCTCAGCCCGTTGCCCAGCGATCCGAGTCATCGCGTCATCCATTCGCTTGCCACAGCGGGCTGGCCATGCAGCCCACGTCGTTCGTTCGGGGCTAGAAGATGCTCCACACACCCTTCGCCGTATCGCCAATGGCTCTCCCAGCGTCTCCGATCGAGTTTCTGACGGCCCGCAGACCCTCGTCGATCTTCGTTTTCACACCATCGGGGACAACGTGGTCGTAGAACCAGTCCGCACCCAGCCCAACGGCAATACCGGCGGCAACCGCGGCACCGGCGGCGAGTCCTATGGGACCGCCAACCATTGAGCCAACCACGGTGGCTCCGGTGGCGCCGGCGAGTCCGGAGAAGATCGCCTTACCGGGATCCTTGCCCGTATGGATGTCGTAGCCGACGCCTGCCGTGGCGATTCCCCAGCCGAAGAACGGGATCGCGCGGCCAAGTCGCCCACCGACTGATGCGACCCTGGACTCCAGCTCGCTGGCACCCGTTGTCTTGGCCAAGCGCAGGCCCTCTTGGAACCTCGCCTCAGCGCTGCCGCCGGGGGAGCTCAAATATCGCGCGTCATATTCTCGACTCCGTAGGATTCCGTGCCTCCAGAATCATCTCTCCGGGTCGGCCGTCGAGCACGAACTGTCAGCGGGACTCGGGCTCTATCGCCGCGGAGGCAGTGAGCAGCCGCCCGAAGTGCTCCAGAACGCAGTTCGGGCTATGGGTACTGCCGTCGTCGTGGCCCTTCCCACTGTCGTGGCCTGCTCCGCCCTCGGCGTGTGCATCGGGCGCCTCGTGCTGGTGCGTCGCCGTACCGGTGTCGCCGCCGTCGGGGCAGTAGGTGCCCTCGACGTACATCCCGACGTGGTACGGGCCGGCGACCGTGGTGTCCTCGATGTGGACGTGCGGCGGACCGTCCCCGTGGCGCACGACGTGCAGCTCCTCATCGCGGGGCTGGCCGAGCCCGGCCTCCTTGTTCTCCATCTCGGCGAGCACCCGGCCCTGGTCCAGCCGGGCCGGTCTGGCGCCTTTGATCCGGGCCGACCGGGGCAGGTCGGTGATCTGCTGCGAGCTGGCCAGCGACCGCAGGTCGACCGAGGGTGCGACCAGCCGGGCGAACGTCCGGGTGACGGACGCGGTGCCGGCCAGCACGTCCGTGCTCAGGTCGAAGGCGAGCTCCTTGCCGGGCGTCCGGCTGCCCTTCCGCGGGACCAGCTCCAGCCGCAGCCGGGTGCGGGCGTAGAAGTTGACGACCAGGCTGCACGCCTGGCTGCGGTCGTTGTTGGTGCCCGCCGGCCGGATGTCGAGCCGGTGGCGTGGTGCGGCGACGATGCTGCGCGCCGGCTGCCGGGCGGTCGGCCGGCGCAGCAGTCGGGACCACCGCGGCCCCCGTACCGGCCCGGCGGCCACCGGGTACATCAGCTCACCGAGGTCGGCCATCACCATGGCGCCCATGTCCGGGGCGCGGTAGGCGGCCATCAGCCGCCAGTTGCCCACCCAGGCTGAATGGTCGGCGTTGTCGCGTTGCAGCAGCAGGGACAGGCGTCCGGTCGCCCGCCGGGCCGTGACGTGCGGCCGCGGCCCCATCGCCATGCCGTGCCCCGCGCTTCCGTGTCCCGCGCCCCCGTGTCCCATGCCGTCGCCGTACGCCGCCTCGCCGTCGGGACCGAGGAGCATGAAGCTCCAGTTCTCGTCGACGAAGTCCATCCCCTGCGCGGTAAGGAGCACCGCGTCGTCGGCCGACGTCACGCTGAGGTCCAGGTGCACGTGCTCCCCGGCGAACAGCTCCAGCGCCGGGTCGAATACCGCGGTGAAGCCGAGCGCCTGGGCTAGCGCGTTGGAGTAGAACTTGTCGATCGTGCCGGCGTTCTCGCCGTGGAAGACCTGGCCGGTGGGCAGGGTGCGGCCCTTGGCCACCACGCTGGCCAGCGTCGCGTAGTCGACGTCGGCCGCCGTACCGAAGCCCATCGCGAAGATCGCCGTGGTGGCGAGGCTCCCGTCCGGGATCGAGGCTAGCGGCGATCCGCTGGTCAGCAGCCCGTCGGTGAGCATGGCCAGGTAGCGCTGCTCGTCCGCCGGCACCGACCCGAACGGCGGCGTGACCAGGGTGTTCTGCACGTCCGTCAGCGCGTCGGCCAGCGGCGTCCCGCCACCCGGCGTCAGGCCGGCCACAGCACTGTCGAAGACGGCGCGGCTGTAGGCGCCGCCGTTCTTCACCAAGCCATACGGCGTCCCGGGGAAGACCGGCGTGAAGTCGTTGCCCGTGCCGAGGCTGCGGAAGGTCTTGACACCGGCCGTGACGTAGGTGACCCCGCTGGCATAGACGGTCTCGCAGTCCTGCAGGAACGCCGACACACCGCGCTTGGCCGCCTCCCACTTGGTGACGTCGGGGGCCGCGACGGTCATCGGGTCCGGGGTCATCCCCAGCATGCTGCCGGTGCGGTCGAGCCCGAGGCCGATCACGGGCAGGCAGTCGTAGGTGTACCCGAGCGCCCGGTGGTCCAGGGTGTCGACGTTGCGCTGGGCGCCGAGGGCGCTGAAGTCCGGCATCACGATGGCGCCGAACGACAGGTTGCTGCTGTAGCCGGGGGCGCCACCGGTCCACGGGTACATGATGTCGTTGCGGTGGTGCTGGGGGCTGCCGCCGCTGACCGGGTACTCGTCGGCGTGGCCGTCGAGCTGCCACATGGCCCACAGCCGGTCGATGTTGCAGTGGTGCAGGTAGAAGATCGGGTCGAACGGCGAGCCGGTCAGCGAGCTCATGTGCCCGTTCGGGCCGCCGACCCAGCCGTGCAGGCCGTTGTGGAGCTGGTTGCCGGAGGCCAGCCCCGCTCCTCCCTCCAGGGTGTTCTGGAACGACGAGTAGGTGGCCCGGGCCAGCACGGTCTGCAGGTCGGTGACACTCGGCAGCCCCGACACGGGCGAGGTCCGCCGCCGCAGCGGCCCGGACAGGGTGCCGAAGCCGTTGGCCAGGTTCCACCCGGTCAGCCCGGCGGGCCACCAGACGGGTATGGGCGTCGGGTTGCCGCCGGTGCCCGGGGCGTCTGGGGCGAAGTAGCCGCTGCTCACGACGTTGGTGCCGGCGACACCGTTCGGCCCGAGGAACGTGTCGGTCAGCAGCGGCGCCGGATCGGTCCAGTCCCAGTACGGCAGCATCACGCCGGGGACGTAGCCCTGCAGCCGTTGCTCAAAGACGTGGAGGAAGTACCGGTGCCAGCTCAGGAAGCTGAACGCCCCCAGCCCGCCGTGGCCGAAGTTCACGTTGGGAGCGCCGGGCGCGTTCGCATTCTGGATCATGCGGTGGATCGCGACCAGCTCGTCCCACTTGCTGTACTGGTCAGCGGCCGGTGCGCCGGGGTTGACGATGTCCGCCTTCATCAGCACGCAGGCCTGGACAAAGGCCTCCCGCTCGGCAGCGGTTAACAGCTTCGCGTTCTTCCGCACTCCCATGTGACTGCCTCCCCCGTGTCCCCCGCCCGGCGAGTCGGGGCGGTATCGCTACAGAGGGCCCGGCGCCCGGCCTGATACGGGCGGTGTGTCCGTGGGTGGACAGAATGCGGACTAGGACCACGCAATCTGTCCACCCATGGCGGGGGGCTACCGGTCTCGGGCCTTGCCGCGCACACCCGCACGCTGGACCGGGCCGGCGACTAGCCGCGGGCGTGTCGCCAGCTAGCCAGGGCAGACTGTGGGGCGTGGATGTGACGGTGACAGACGTGTCGGACAAAGAGCGGTACGAGGTGGAGCTCGACGGCCGGCAGGTCGGGCTCGCCGCCTACCACCGCCGCGGCCGACTGGTGGTGTTCACCCACACTGAGGTGGACAAGTCGGTCGGGGGCAACGGGGTCGGGAGCGCACTGGTCCGGGCCGCGCTGGACGACATACGTGCCAAGGGGCTGCGGGCGGTGCCGCTGTGCCCGTTCATCAAGGGCTGGATCGAGCGGCATCCGGACTACGCCGACCTCGTCGTCGAGGTGCCGACCACCGCACCGGACTGATCGGCAGGAGCCGGAACATGCGGCCCCCTGACCCTTCGCGCTCTGGCCAGTCGAAAAGGGCTTGCCAGGCGAGGCGCCAGGGGAACGTGTGGATGCGGTGTTCGCCGGTACCTGGCTGGTGTTTCCTTGTAGACGTTCTCGTGGCCGAGGTTTCGGACGTAGACCCGGAACCGCAGCGTCTTGGGTGCGGCGTCGTGCAGGTCGCCGGCGGGTAGGCCCAGGTGCCGGAACGCGGCGAGCAGGGCCGCGGCCAGGGCCACCACGGCGGCCCAGGCCACGTTGATGGCCCAGTGCCGTGACGGCCACCGGCTCAGCCCGAGGGCCTTGGCCTGCTTTGACGTCGTCCTCGACATGCACGTGGGACCGGTGCCGGGCGTCCAGCCAGGCGATGTGCCCGGGTCGTGGCGTTGACGGCGGTCAGCCTCTAGCGCCGGCCCCGGGTCCTCTCCCGCTCGGTGGCCCGCTTGCGGTACCTGGGATGCAGCGGCTCGTCGCGGGCGATGACCCGCGGGCCCGGGAATCTTCTCGTGCCACTGGGACAGCCCCGTCACCGCGCCGCCCGCGGCGATGTGCTCGAGCAGCTTGTGGGAGAACCCGGTGGGAAAGGCCGCAGCGAAGAAGCTGCTCACCGAGCATGCTGGTGCGGCTCGCCGGGAACGTACAAGAAATGCTGCCTGCCCGGTCACGTAGCTGACCCGACACCGATTGGGATACCGGCAGCAGCGCCGCGGTTAACGCGACAAAAACGACCCCACCAGCCAGCAACCCGAACCGACCCGCTGCCAGCGTCATCCATGGCCGACTATGCCGGTCTGACCGATTCAAGGCACCCACAGAAACGGCGGTAGAGCCATCGGCGCTGTGCGATTAGAGCCTTTCGGCCCAGGCCTGTTCGACTCTGCTGTGCGAGACTCAGTGGTGACGATACAGGAATGCGGACAGCGGGTGATCACCTGTACAGGGAGCAGCCGTACCCGCTACTTCACGCGCTGGCAGTAAGTGACTCCCGGCCCGCATCCTGGTGAGACAACCTCTGATCCACTGACGGTCTCGTTCGTCCAAAGGTGCCACGCTGCCCGAACCGAGAGAGATATTTCCAGCGTGGCAAGCGGTTCAGAACAGAAGGGACACACAATGTCTTTATCCGCTCCTGCCGTTCAGCCGCGCAGAACGCAGCGCCGGTGGCTGACCATCCTAGCCTCGGCCGCCGCGCTCGGCATCGCCGGTCTGTCGATGGTCACCGGCCCCGCACACGCGGACGCGGTCATCCAGATCACCGACTCGGCCGACCCCGTGCCGGTGAACACCAGCTACACCTACACCGTAACCATTCCCAATACAGGTCCGAACAACGCCCCCTACGACGTCACCGTCGACCTCAGCGGTGCGGCAGCGACCTTCACCGGCTATACCGTCTCCAACCCGCTCCTCTTCTGCTTCAGTGTGTCCGGCACCCACGCGCAGTGCGGTAGCCCGGTCCCCCATTACCCCACGGGAGTCATCACCCTGACCGTGCTGCCCACCGCCGCTGGGACAGTGACCGCCAGCGCCGCCGTGTCCGGCGACGTCACCGGCACCGACAGCACCACCACCACCATCACCAACCCCACCCCGACGTTCAACTTCACCGGGTTCTTCGCCCCGGTCGACAACCCGCCCACCGTCAACTCCATGAAGGCCGGGGCCGCGGTCCCGGTGAAGTTCAGCCTTGGCGGCGACCAGGGCCTGAACATCTTCAACGACGGCTATCCCGCCTCCCAGAACGTCACCTGCAACACCGGAGACCCCATCGACCCGATCGAGCAGACCGTCACCGCCGGCGGCAGCAGCCTCACCTACAACTCCGCCACCGACCGGTACACCTACGTCTGGAAGACCGACAGGGCCTGGAAGGACACCTGCCGCACCCTCATCCTCCAACTCACCGACGGCACCAACCACACCGCGAACTTCACCTTCAACTGACACCCGCCCGCCGGGCAACAGCCAGACAGCTCGGCCCTGGATCCCGCAAGATCCAGGGCCGAGCCCCGCACTACCCAGCGGGGATGGATCTACCTGGGGTGTTCACGCCGGATGGTCTGGTTGTGGTCCTGGGGCGTGTCTGAACGTGGAGGGTGCTCCTGGCCAGGGGCGATATGAGTTGCTGAGACAAGTACCGTGTCTTTGGAAGGAGCACCTTCGTGGTGCAGCGTAGCGGGGGTGGGTTGGCTGTGGCCGATCCCGCGCTGGGGTGGTCGAACAGGTTGCGGGTCGAGGTGGCGGGGCCGGGACGGTTGTGCATGCCGGGGTGGTGCTGCCGGGGCTGCTGGCTGACCGGTTGGGCTTGACCGGCGACCTGGCGGGTGTGGTGGCGCGTGCGGGGTTCAGCCCGTTGCGGCACCGGGGCCGGTTGCTGGTCGATGCGGTGTGCGCGCTGGCCGCGGGGGCGACGGCGTTGACCGGTGTGGAGGCGCTGGCTGGGCAGGAGGAGATCTTCGGTCCCGGTGGTGGCGCGTCGGACACGACGGTGCTGCGGGGGCTGGATGAGCTGGCGGATCGGTTGGGTGGCGAGGGGTTACCGGGTCGGCGGTTGGCCCGGGCCCGCGCGTAGGCGTGGGCGTGGGCGGCGATCGTTGACCGGCATGGTGGCCTGCCCGCGGTCCGGGTCGCGGGGACCGGGCTACGCAGACCCGCCGCTGCTGGGGAGCCGGGTCGGGCGGTGGTGGTGGTGGTCCGGTTGGACGCCACGGTGACCCAGGCGGCCTCGGATGAGGACGGCGCCGAACCGAGCTACAAAGGTTATGGCTTCCATCCGCTGACCGCCTGGTGCACCAACGTGGGTGGTTCGTTGGCGGCGATGTCGCGGCCGGGGTCGGCCGGGTCGTTCACCGCTGCCGATCACATCGCTGTCTTGGATGCGGCGGTCGCGCAGCTGCCGCCGGCGTGGCGAGGTGATCTGCTGGTGACCGTGGACGGGGCCGGTGCGTCCCATAACCTGGTCGATCACCTGACCGGGCTGAACACCGCCGCAACACATGGGCGGCGGGGACGGCGGGTGGGGTGCTCCGCCGGCTGGCCCGTCGACGCCCGCGCCAAGGCCGCGATCGACACCCTGCGCGAGAACGGCTGGAGCACCGCCCTGCGCGCGGACGGCAAAGCCGACGAGACGGCCCGGGTGGTGGAGCTGACCGGGCTGCTGCGGCACTGCGCTGGTGGGGACCAGCTGGCCGGGTCGCCGGCCGACCTGCCGGTGACCGCCCGCCGTAGCCCGCGCGAGCCCGGTGAGCAGGCCGAGCTCAGCCAAGACGCGCGCTGGCGGTATGGGGCGTTCGCCGCTGCCACCCCCGCCGGGCGGGTCCAGCGGCTGGATGCCCGGCACCGCACCCAGGCCCACGTCGAGGACAAGACGAAGCAGACCAAGGCCTGCGGCGCCGCCCGGCTACCGTCGAAGGACCACCGCCGCAACAGTGCCTGGCTGCAGCTGGCCACCCTCGCGGTCACGCTGCTGGCCTGGCACGACTGATCGCCCTGGACGGCGACCTGGCCAAAGCCGAACCGAAGATGCTCCGGTTCCGGCTCTTCTCCGCCCCCGCCCGCCTGGCCAGACACGCCCGCAACCGCATCCTGAAGACCCCACCCGGCTGGGCCTGGGCAGAAGACCTGGCCACCGCCTGGACCCGCATCCACGCCCCGCACCCCGCCTGACCCACCCGCCCCTGTCCCGACAACCCACCCGGCCGGCCCGTGGAACCGGCGCCCACCCGAGCACATCAGGCACCCGGTCACACCCGCCCAGCCGCACAGCACCCCGGACGCCCCTTCACCAGGCCCAATCACCCACCGCAGAAACGGCGTAAATCATCGAGGTAGAGGGGACAATCTCGGGTCTAGATACCGGCCGCTTCGACCATCGCTGACGTGGTGACCGGCACATGTCGTCGCCGAACGGCAGCGAGAGCAAGACACGGCCCCCGCGGTCGCCCTACACATCGAGAACCGTTCCGGGTTCGGGAGCGCGAGCACCATGAACACCGTCATCTGTTGTACTGGCCTGCGACCGGCGAGCCGGGGTTGACGATGTCCGCCTTCAGTCCCGAACTGCCGGTCTGGCGGTTGGTGATGGCCGTTCACGCTCAGTTAGCATCGTTGCCGAGTGCTGCGAGCCGGTGGTGGCCGGTATCGCTGCTGTACAGCAGCAGGTCCGGCGGCGGCCTCGGGACTGCTCGGCGGCTGGTTGAACGGGCTAGGTAGTAGGATCTCGCCGACATATCTTCCCATGGGCCGCGGCGTGATGGTGAGGCATCGAACGATGGTACATGACGATCAGCTCTCGAAGGAGCCTGAGAGTTCCGGGAAGCGGCTCCGGCATCGACTGAGTGCAGGGCTCTCCATTGTCTCCAACCTAAGCGGAATTGTCGTCCTGGTCAATTCAGGCACCTTGGTCCTAGCGAGTTTTTTTGGCCTCGTTGCAGTTACGTCTGGTGCGTTCCTGCTGCTGGGTCAATGGCGGCGTGTTGTTGGCCTCAAGGTTATCTTCTCGCTAATATTAATAGCCCTAGGCACGTCGATACTAGGGGGCGTCCTGGATGCCTATCTCCGGCACGATTCGCATGCCATACATGATCCGGCGACCGGTGGCGCCGGATCACCGGGTACTTCCGCTGGCCGTCCGACAGCTACCACGAGCGTCACAGCCGGTAGTACCCCACAAGCACAATCATCTGCTGGGAAATCCGGCACGCCCAGTTTATCGGCCAAACCGACAACACCGCTTTACCTTGTGGACCTAAACGCTACTGGTGACTCATGGCTCACCGGAAGCTGGCGCTTGAGCGAAAAAAGCTACCAGCGCAGCATCGGAGTTAAGGAAACACTCTGTAGCGAGGGACAGGCTGCCTACGATCTGGGCGCAGAATATCAGAGATTCAAGGCCGAGGTCGGTGTCAGCGACGATGTAGAGAAATTCAACCGAGGTGTTTCTGTATCCTTTAAGGTCTATGCCGACCTAAACGTGGATGGCGTGGAGGACTCCTCGGAAATGGTGGCTTCGGCAGGTGCACAATACGGTCGGCCTGCGCACATCGATGTGTCGATTAAAGGAGCGCGACGGATCATCCTGGTAGTCGCGACTCCTTTCGGTTGTATGTCCGGTACGGCGGTGTGGGCCGAGCCGCAAGTTTACTAACATAGCGACCGCTTGGCAGTGCTTGCCTGCTCAGAGTTCTGGGCGTTCACCAGCCGGTCGGAGGGCATGCGGCCCGGGGCCATGGCGGTGGGGTGTCGACCTGTAGTTTCAAGCACTCATGTACTGGCCTGCCACCGGCGCGCCGGGGTTTGACGATGTCGCCTTCAGCATCTGATAGAAGGGCGGTTGGTAACGGCCGCTGCCGGCACCAACCGCCCACTTCTTGCCGCCGCCCTAGCGTGCCACTCCAAGGTGTCGCAGGGCCTGACCGATGAGCTGCGCACGGTCGCCCGCGCCGGCGATGCCCTCCAGGCCGAAGCCCCAGTAGACCGAGTGCGGGGTCTGGATGCCCGTGCCGACGGCGAAGCCGACCGTCGGCCGCGACGTCCAGGCGTGGTCGGTGATGGCCGCGGACCCGTCCGGTGCCGGCCCGGCGGTGAACCCGCCCAGCCCGTCCTCGAAGGAGGTCTGCTCGGCGATCGCGCCGTCCTTTCGGACCGTCACGTCGTCGAGGAGCACCCCGAGCCCGGTAACCCCCGAGTCTTGCACGTAGCTGATCGCCACCTCCACCTGCGAGCCGGCGTACCGGCTGAGGTCGACCCGCCAGTCCTGCCAGCCGCGCGAGTTACCGGTCGCGCCCTGCCAGACCCCGGTGGTGCCGGTGCCGGTGCAGTCGACCTTTCGCTTGTCCGGGTTGGTCTGGTAGTGGTCCAGGAACGGGTGGATGGTGTCCAGGTTCTCATCGCACGACCCGCCGACGCTGGTCGAGGTGTGCCCGTTGGCGTCCGGCAGGGTGGTCCAGTCGTCCTGGCCGACGTGGTGTGCCTCGACGATCACGTAGTCGTAGTCCTTCTCCACGTCGTAGGAGAGCTTCAGGGACAGCTCCGCCGACGTGGCGCCGGTCAGGTCGACGGTACGGCGCAGCCGCTGGTAGCCGCTGTTGTCCGACTCCGCGACGGCGTACCGCGACCCGGTGACGGGGTCGAACCCGCTCGGCCCGGCCAGCCCAACCGAGACCTGCGAGGCAAACTGCGGGAACTTCGGCACGGGCAGGATGCTCGACGTGGTCACGGCCGAGTAGGTGTGCTCCTGGTTGTCGGCGGAGCCCACCCCGTTCAGCCGGTACCTCGCCCCGCCGGACGTCGACTCGAGGTGGAGCGCCGACACCTCGGCCTTCGTGGTGGCCGCGTCGATGTGGCTGTACGCGCCTAGCCAGTACTGCAGGAAGTCGTCGGTGAGCGTGGTGCAGGTGGTGACCGTGCCGGGACTGCTGGCCGAGGCGTGGCAGTACGGTGGCTCGCCGCCCGGGTTGTACTGGGCGTTGAGGAGCTGCGGCAGCGCCGCGTTCTGCCCCGTGTAGAGCACCTTGCCGCCGTCGTTGAGGTAGTCGCGGACCGCGAGGATCTCATCGCCGGCCAGCTTGCCGGTACCGGTCGAGCCTGGAACGCCGACGGCCCGGACGAGGCTGTCGTTGGCCGTGTACCAGATGACCGCCCGGTAGTGCCCGAGCACCCCCAACGGGTCGGGCGCCGTCCGCCGCTCGGCGTCGACGTTGTACACGTCGAAGGGGATCTTGTTCGCGCTCAGCGCCGCCGTGTAGTAGCCAAGGTAGTTCGGCCGGGTCCGGTTGGCGTACGGCGGGGACTCCAGGGTGCTGCCGGGCTGGCCGGAGTAGTCCTCCGCTGCCATGATCAGCACCGGCTTGTTGCTGTCGGACCGTATCGAGTACCGGAACGACTCCGACCGCTTCCCGCCGGCGGTGAACCACACCGTCACCCGGTCACCCGGCCGGGTGCCGGTCACCGTGCCGCGCATCTCGTGGTAGTAGATGTTGTAGGAGTCGCCGTACCGTTCCCCGCCCTGGTACTCGCGGGTGCGGGCGGCGTGCTCACGCCCACCGTTGATGCGCCAGTGCATCCGCACCGGGCCGAGCGACCGCTTGACGGTGACCCGTACCGGCTGCGGGTCGCCGTAGGAGACGGCGAACGGGTGCAGCTCGAACGCCGGTGCGGTGTTGCCCAGGTGCGACACCGGGTTCGCCGGGTCGGGCGCTGACAGGGCGACGTCCAGCGCGAACGGGATGTTCTTCACAAACGACTGCTGTACGTCGGCCTCGCTGTCCTGGAACTCGAAGATCGATGACCCACCGCCCCGGTCCGGGTTCGCGGCGTCCACCTCGACGGTGAACGGCAGGACATGGTGGACCGCGTGTGCGGCGTCGCCGAGGATGCCGTTGTTGCGGAACGGGAAGGCCAGCAGGCCGGGCGAGTACGGATCAGGCGCGCCGGGCGGGTTGCCGCCGATCGCGGGTTTGCGGTCGGTACCGGCCAGCGCCCGGGAGATCAGGTCGTCCGGTGAGTCGGTGTGGATCTGGTACCCGACGCCGTACAGCAGCCGCTGCCCGAGCGGGGTGATGTGGTAGTCGGCCAAGAAGGCGAACCGGATGCGGGAAAGCAGCCCGTCCACCGCCTTGACCTCGGGCTCGGACAAGGCGGCGGAACCGCGGTAGATCTCCCCCGAGGGGTCGTCGCTGGAGCCCTCATTATCAAATCCCCAGTGGCCCCCGAAGTTACGGTTCAGGTCGACGCCATCGCCAGTGTCGACGACGCCGTCGCCGTCGGTGTCGCGCATGTTCTTGCGCCACAGCCGGTTGCCCGGGGTGAAGGTGTGGTCGTACCCGTCCGGGTTGGCGACGGGGACGAACCACAGCTCCCGGGTGTCCACCAGCCGGGTCAGCGTGGCGCCGGTGAGCCCGGCGACGTTCTCGCCGCCGACGGCCTTGGCCGGACCGCTGTGGCCGTAGTTGTCGACCAGCAGGTGCACCAGCCGGCGGGCCTGCTCGGTGGCCAGCCATTCCCGGGCGTGCAGGGTCGCGCTGTACAAGACGGCGGGCCGCGACCCGTCCCGGTTGGCCGGCTTGCGGGCGTCCTTGGTGATCCGCAGCGCCAGGATCGGCTTGCCCAGCAGGGACCTTCCGATGATCTCCGGCTTGACGATGTCCGGGTGCTCCGCGGCGATCCGCTGAAGCTCCTCATACAGCGTCTCCCGCGGCCGGCCGCCTTCAGTACCGACGAAGGTGCGGTCGTAGTAGGGGCGCCAGACCTGGTAGCTGCCGTCGGGCCTGGGACCGGCGCCGGCCGCGGTGGTGGGTTTGAGCGTCACGGTCAGGCCGGCCGCCCGGAGCTTATGCACCTGGCCCGGAAGGGCCACGACCTCGGCCTGGCCGTCGCGGCCGGCGCCTTCCTCCATGTCGTTGCCCGCCTGAGCGAGCAGTCGCAATGCGTGCGAGTCGTGAATGTCGACCTGATAAGCAGCAAGGCCGGGACTTGTGTCCGTGCCTGGCGGGCTCGTCGAATGATTACTGCCCGCCGCGGTGGCCAGAACCGTGACGACTGCCGCCGCCAGCCCGGCGGCGAGGGCACGTGAGCGACGCATAAAATCCCCTATCACTGGTAGTGAGCCGGATCGTCGCCACGGCACGGTAAGCGTCTTAACCGTGGTCCCATCTGGCGGGCCAGCGGCGTCGGCGTTGACGTACAAGAGCCAGAGCCGATGATGGGCACCGGTCGGACTCCGGCAGCAGCGAACATCCCCGTTGGTCTTGACACCGTATGAACAGAGCTGCCAGCTCTACGTTGAGATACGTCGAGCTACCTTAGAATTTGCGCAAGCTAGCCAGTGCCGCAGCCACAAAGGGAACGGACAGCACTCAATTGCCCATGCCGGACGACCCTTGGCACCAATAGGTGGCGTGGCGGCCGTCGCCAGGCTCGTTCTCCCCCTATCACCGCCCGAGATAGGCGCCACCGTTGACGTGGAAGACCTGTCCGGTGAGATGCCGGGCCGCTGGCGAGGCGAGGAAGAACACGGTGGCCGCGACGTCGTCCGGGGTGCCCGCCCGCTTGACCAGCGTGGCGTCGATCAGCCGCTGCTGGCGCTGCACGGTGAGCCGGTCGCCGAAGAACTCGGTGCCGAGGGTCAGCCCGGGCGAGACGACGTTGGCCGTGATGCCGCGTGGGCCGAGCTCGGCGGCGACGCTGGTGGTCCAGGCCTCGACCGCCGCCTTCGCGGCGCCGTAGGAACCGGCGCCGGTACGGGCCGCGATGGAGCCGATCGTGATCACCCGGCCGCCGTCGGGCAGCCGCGGGGTGAGCGCGGCGGTGACGAGCACGGCGGAGACCAGGTTGGCCTCCAGGTTGGCCCGCCAGCTCGCCGCGAGCGCGGACAGGTCGTCGTCGGCGGCGTCCGGCTGGGCGAAGTCGGTGTTGCCGCCGGCGTTGTTGACCACGACGTCCACCCGGTCGGGCAGGGCGGCGACCGCCTTGGTGACCGCCTCAGGGTCGGTGGCGTCGAAGGCGAGCGGGGTCGCGCCTAGCCGGCCGGCGGCCTCGGTGAGCACCTGTTCGCGGCGACCGGTGATGATGACCCGGTCGCCGGCCTGGGCGAACGTCGTGGCGACCGCGAAGCCGATGCCGGTCGCGCCACCGGTGACGAGGACGGTACGTGGCACGTGCTTCTCCTTCGGTGTTTCAGCGCGGGACAAAGCCGAGGTCGCCGAGGCGCCGGCCAACGTCGGCGGCCAGCGCGACCAGCCTACGGTCGGATCGGGGCGGGCCGACGAGCTGCATCGCGAGCGGCGCGCCCGTCGTGGTGCCACGGCCGACTGGGAAGGTGATCGCCGGCAGGCCGGCGAAGCTCGCCACCGGCGTGTAGCCGACCGCGCGGTCATAGCCAGCCGGGTCGTCCGCCGGGGTCGGGATGCTGGTGGCGGTGACACGCTCGGCCGCGTCGGGCGGGCACGGCACGTCCGGGTCGAGCGGCAGCAGCCAGGCGTCGACCTCCTGGCGGGCGAACAGCTCGGCCACACCGGCCCGCTGCCGCTGCTGCTCGGCGCGCAGCTCGGCATAACGCCCGTCGCCGATCCGCGCGCCCGCCTCGAGTGCACGCCGGGTCGAGTCGAGCAGGTCGTCGGAGATCCACTGCCGCCAGACCTGGTACCCGTCCCAGGCCTCGCGGGCGCACAGGTCCCACGCCATGCCTCGACATCGCCACAGCTCGCCCAGCCGTACCCCCTCGACCCGGTGGCCAGCGTCGGCCAGCGCGGCGTGGCACAGCTCCAGCGCGGTCAGGATCTCCGGCTCGCACCCGCCGTCGAGCACCTCCCGCACCAGCCCGATCCGGTACTGTCCGGGCGCGCCGTCGCCGTCGAGGCCGATCCGGTCGGCCAGCACGGCCAGGTCGTCGGCGGCCCGGGCCACCCAGCCGGGCGCGTCCATCGACGGCGACAGCGGGAAGACCCCGGCCAGCCGCCGCTCGCTGTGCGTGGTGCGCAGGCCGACGACGCCGCACCGCCCGGCCGGCCAGCGCACCGAGCCGAGCACGTCCGTCCCGAGCGACACGTCGCAGATCCCGGCCGCCACGGCCACCCCGGAGCCGGTGCTGGAGCCGGCCGGGTCGATGTGCGGGAAGTACGGGTTGACGCAACCGGAGCCGATGCCGATGTTCAGCTCGGTCGTCACCACCTTGGCGTTGACCGGCAGCCCGCGCAGCGCCACAGCGGACCGGCGCGGGTAGTGCCGGTGCCGGCGGAGCCCCAGCCGGGTGGGGAAGCCGGCCACGTCGATGGTGTCCTTGACGGCGAGCCGTACCGGCTGCCCGGCCGGGCGCAGCTCGACGCAGGCGCGGTACCGCTCGTCGGCCGTGGCGCTCCACTCGTCGGCGGCGGCGAGCCACTCCGCCACGGCCAGCTCGCCCGCCGCGATCAGCCGCAGCCGCTCGCGCAGCGGCTGCATCAGGAGCCGGGGCGGCCGGGGTGCGGCCTCGGCGCGGTGCCGGCCGGTGGAGTACTCCCGGACCGCAGCCCGCGGGTCACGCATCGCCGACCGCCTCTCGTAGCGCCCCGGTGGCGATCGCCTCGGCGAGCGCGGCCACCTCGGTGTCGAGCCGCCGGTCCCGGTCGACGAAGCCGACGTGCTTGCGTACCAGGTTGTACGCGGCGCGGGTGCCGGCGCCGAGCCGGTCCACCCCGCGCAGGTCGACGGCCTGGCACAGCGCGGTCAGGTGCAGCGCGGTCGCCTGGCCCACCAGCTCCACGGCGGTGCGGGCGTCGCGGGCGGCGATCGTGCCCATGCTCACCTTGTCCTGGTTGTGTGCCTCGGTAGAGCGGGAGAACGCGGTGGCCGGCATGCCCAGCTTGAGCGCCTCGGCAACGACCGCGGAGCAGGCGAGCTGCACGCCCTTGAAGCCGTGGTGCAGCCCGCCGCCGGTGGTCACCAGGCCGGCGGGCAGGCCGTTGCTGTACTTGTCGTCGACCACCAGGGCGAGCTGCCGGTCGAGCAGGTCGCCCACGCTCGCCACGGCCACCTTGAGGGTGTCCATCGCGAGGCCGACATGGCCGCCGTAGAAGTTGCCGCCGCTGTGCGCCTGGCCGGTGTCGGGGTCGAACAGCGGGTTGTCGTTGGTCGAGTTGATCTCCACGTGCAGCCAGCGGTCGACCCAGTCCAGGGTGTCGCGCAGCACGCCGATCACGTGCGGGGCGCAGCGCAGCGAGTACCGGTCCTGGATCGGGTGGTCCAGCCGCTGGTGCGCCCGGCCGGCGAGGGCGGGGTTGGCCCGCAGCACCTCGTCGTGGTCGCAGGCCAGGGTCGAGCCGGCCAGCAGCCCGCGTACCGCCGCGGCGCTGCGCTGCTGGCCCGGGTGCGGCTTGTGCCGGTGGGTGTCCGGCTCGTACGGGCCGCGGTTGCCGCGCAGCGCCTCGACCGTGAGCGCGGTGCACACCTCGGCGGCGTGGGCCAGCTCGGCCGCGCCGGCCGCCGCGAGGACCGCGAAGCCGGCCATGAACGACGTGCCGTTGATCAGGCCGAGCGCCTCCTTCGGCTGCAGGGCGAGCGGCCGCAGCCCGTGGGTCAGCAGCGCCTGGTCGGCCGGCTGCCACCGTCCCGCGACCACCGCCTCGCCCCGGCCGACCAGGAGGTTCGCCAGGTAGCACAGCGGTACCAGGTCACCGCTCGCGCCGACCGAGCCGCGCTCGGGGATCGGCGGCAGGATGTCGTGGGCGAGGCAGTCGAGCAGCAGCCGCACGACCTCCGGCCGTACCCCGGACCGGCCGCGGGCGAGGCAGTTGGCCCGGATCAGCATGGTCGCCCGGACCACCTCGGGCGCCGCGAGCGGGCCGCTGCCGACCAGGTGGTACTCGACCAGGTTGGCCTGCAAGGCGGTGGCCCGGGCGGCCGAGATGTGGTTGATGTTGTTGGCCCCGAAGCCGGTCGTCACGCCGTAGATCGGCTGGCCGGTGGCGACCAGCTCGTCGCGCAGCAGCACCGAGGCGGCCATCCGGTCCGCGGCCGGCTCCGGCAGCTCGATCCGGGCCCCGGGCTGGCGGGCGAGCCGGGCCACCTCGCGCGGGGTCAGCGTGTCTAGCCCGAGCATGAGTCCAGCGCCTCGACGAAGGCGGCCACCACGGCCCGGGCCTGGCCGGGGTTGAGCCGGGGGTCGCAGCCGGTCCAGTACCGCGGCAGCGACGCGCCGGCGATGTCGGCCCGGCTGCCGACGCACTCGGTGACGTCGTCCGGGGAGGTCTCCAGGTGGATACCGCCGGGGTGCCCGCCAGCGCCCCGCAGCACGCGGACGAACCCGCTGACATCGGCCAGGATGTCCGCGAGCGCCCGCGTCTTGCGGCCGTCCGGGTGGCGGACGGTGTTGCCGTGCATCGGGTCACAGATCCATACCGGCTGGGCGGTACCGGCCGCCGCGACCAGGTCCGGTAGCACGTCAGCCACCCGGTCCGCGCCGATCCGGGCGATGAACACCAGCCGGCCCGGCTCACCGGCCGGGTTCAGGCGCCGCAGCAGCGCGGTCACGTCGGCCGGGGTCGCGGTCGGGCCGAGCTTCACCGCGACCGGGTTGGCTACCTCGGCCAGCAGCTCCACCCAGGGGCCGTCCGGCTGGCGGGTCCGCTCCCCCACCCACAGCAGGTGCGCCGAGGAGCCGTACCGGGAACCGGTGGCGGCGTCGGTGCGGAGCAGCGCGGTCTCGTACGGCAACAGCAGCGCCTCGTGGCTCGCGTACACCGTCGGGTAGCTGCCGGCCAGGTGGCCGAGCACGACCGCGGACTTGTCGTAGGCGGTCAGCATCCGGCGCGGGTCGGGCCGGCGGGCGGCGGGCGTGGCGGCCGCGCCGTTCACCGCGTCGCCGCGGTAGACCGGCAGCTCGAGGTCACCCGGCCCGGTCTCGGTCTGGTGCGACCGCGGCTTGGCGAACTGGCCGGCGATCCGGCCGACGCTCACCGCCGGCAGCCCGCTGCGCGCCTCGACCAGGTCGGCCAGCTCGGCGAGCTGGGCGGCCTTGCGTGTGGTCGTGTGGGCCGAGACCTCGTCGAACAGCTCGGCACAGTCGCCGGCCTGGACCAGGAAGCCCCGGCCGGCCGCGACCTCGGTGAGCCGGTCCCGTAGTGATCGGCAGTCGGCGGCGGCGACCAGCGGCGGCCGCCTGCCCAGCTCGGTCGCCACGCTGGCGAGGTCGGCCTGGGCCGGCCAGTCCGATGCGGCCTGCGCTGCCCCTCGCAGCGAGGTAAGCGCTATCACCGTTATCCCCCCGATAGTTTGTTCAGACAGGTTGCTCAGTCAGTTCTTGTCCGGCGTGACCCGTACCGTGATCGCCGCCCGGCACCGAGCCTCGAGCTCATCCAGCTCCGCGGGTGTGGCGGCATCCAGCACGAACATCGCGGCCCGGTCCCCTGACTCGCGGATCGGTGCCAGCGGCGTGCCGGCCGGCTTGAGCGCCATGACGCAGCGCAGCGCCGGCGGGTCCCCGGCCGCTCCGGCCGCGGCTACCTGCGCGCGCACCTCGGCTGGGCTGAACCACAGCGGCCGCACCCCGAGCGCCGGATCGACGGTCAACCCGTCCAGCACCCCCGCGTCATGCGGCAGGTACACCTGGCGCGCGTACCGGCGGGCGGTCGGGATGGCCACCGGCTCCCCCACGGCGAGCCCGACCAGGGCGTCCTCCAGGGGCGTACCGGTCGCGAGCCAGTGCAGCGCCAGGATGCTGTCGCCCGGTGGGCGGACCGCGATCTCGATCAGCCGTACCGCTCCGTCGCCGGTCAGCCGGTACTCCGCGTGGGCCATCCCGGTGCCGAAGCCCAGCCGGGCCAGCACCGCCTCGTGGGCGGCCAGCAGCGCGGTGCGGTCGGTCGCGACCAGGCCCGGCGCGGGCGTGGTGTGGCCCATCTCGACGAAGTACGCCGACCCGTGCTCGGTGGTCCGCTTCTCGGTGACCTCGGTGTAGCGGAGCTGCCCGGACTGGCTGAGTGACTCGACCGAGTACTCCTGCCCGAGGAGCCGCTCCTCGAACAGCAGCACCTCGTCCGCTCCGTAGTCGGCAAAGCAGTCCCGCAGCTCCCACGACCCGCTGACCAGCCGCACCCCGGAGCTGGCCAGCCGGCCGACCGGCTTGACCACCAGCGGGAACCGGGTCCACTCCTGGACCGCGTCGGCTCGCCGGTCCGGCCCGACCAGCTCAGCGGCCGGGCTCCAGGCCGCGAGGTAGCGGCGCTGCAGGTACTTGTTGCGGCACACCCGGGCGGCCCGCAGGCCCGGTGCGGGCAGCGCCAGCAGGTCGGCCACCCAGGCGGTCGCCTCGACGTACTCCTCGCGCAGGCAGCACACGCCGCGGATGTCGTACCGTGCCGACCAGGTGGCGGCCCGGTCCACGATGCCGGCCACGTCGCCAGGCGGCAGCTCGGCGACCTCGGCCAGCGGGCGGCTGGCCGGCCAGCCGGCGAGCAGCGGCGCGACGTGCGGGCCGGGCGCGTCGGCGACCAGGACGGCGAGGCCGCGGGCATGTGCGGCGTCCAGATATCGCTGGTTCCAGGCGACCGAGAGGCCACCCAGCAGCAGCACAGCAGGGTTCGGCATGGCTCAGCTCCCTCCCACAGCGACCGGTTCGAGCACGTCGTCGGTTTCCGGCGGCGCCGAGGCGAACGGCCGCTGGAAGGCGCGGACGGTGACGGCCACACCGAGCAGAGCAAGCGCAATCCCACCGCCGGCGTAGATCGCCCGCAGCGTGACCTCCGAGATGAAGATCGCCAGCAGGCCGTAGACCGCGAGCCGGCACAGCCCGACGCTGGTGATCAGCAGCGCCATCACCCGCCCCTGCAGGCCGATCGGCACCTGTTCCTGCACCCGCGTGCGGAAGATGTAGAACGACTGGAAGCTCACCCCGGACAGCGCGTACAGCAGCATCGGCGCGGCGAGCCCGTCAGCCCCGCCGAGCCCGACCAGCGCGATGCCCAGGCCGATCACCCCGATGCCGGCCAGCCGGTCGCGGTTCAGCCGGGCGGTCAGCAGCGGCAGGGCCAGCCCGCCCAGGATCGCGCCGAGGGCGAACATCGCGTCGATCAGCCCCAGCCCCTGCGCCCCGACCGCGAGAACGTCGATGGCGTACGGGGCGAGCAGCGTGTTCAGCAGGTACAGCACGGCGAACAGCACCAGCAGCATCAGGTACGACGGGACCATCTTGGGGTGCTCGCGGAGGTACGTGACACCGCTGGCCGCCCGCCGGATCGACGCCCGCCAGCCGTCACCGCCGGCCTTCTCGATCCGCCGCGTCGTGTGCACCCCGGCGATAAACAGCGCCGAGATGACGAACGACGCGAGGTTGGCCGCCAGCACCGCATCGACCGAGGTCACCGCGATCAGCACGCCACCCACGGCGGCGCCGGTGACGTTGCCGATCTGCACCGCGACTCCGGTGGTGGCGTTGGCCGCGAGCAGCCCGCGCACCGGCACGATCTCGCGAACCAGCGTCGTCCCGGTCGGAACCGCGGTCGACTCGGTCAGCCCGAGCAGGAACACCATCGCGAAGACCTGCCAGGTCTGCAGCGACCCGGTGAGCCGCAGCAGCAGCATCGTCGCTAGCACCGATCCGGCGACGATGTCGGCGGTCACGTACACCCAGCGCCGGTGGAACCGGTCGATGGCCACGCCAATCACCGGGCCGAAGATCACCCCGGGGATGGCGGCGGTGAGCAGGACCAGGGCGACCGCGCGCGGGCTGCCGGTCAGGGTCAGGATCAGCCAGACGTTGGCGACGAACTGCATGCCGTTGCCCATGTTGGTGACCAGCATGGCCGCGGCAATGCGGCGGTAGCTGCGCTGGCGCAGCGGTTGGGCGCGCTCGTGGGCAAGCGCCCGCAGCGTGGTGGTGACGGCCACCTCAGCCACTCCTCATCTCGATCGTGATCGCCTTGGCGCAGCGCGCCTCCAGCGCGTCCAGCTCGGCGGGGGTGGCCGCGTCGATGACGTACATCACCGAGCGATCGGAGGACTGCCGGATCTCGCCCAGCTCGGCGCCCCGGTCGCGGCCGGCGACGATCATGTGGATGGTCCCGAGCTTGTCGGTACGGGGGGTCACCGCCGGCCACATCCATCGCTGTGACAGCCAGGTCACCGCGGTGTCGAGGCCGTCGACGGTGACGTCGGCCAGCACGCCAGGCTGGTGCTCGAGGTAGACCTGGCGGGCGTACCGGGTCGGCGCCGGGTAGCTCACCGGCTCGCCGAGGGCGATCGCCAGCAGCGCCTCCTCCATCGGCTGGCCGGTGGCGAGGTGGTACAGGGTGAGGATGCTGTCACCGGCGGCGCGGGCGGCGACCTCCATCAGGTACACCCGGCCGCCGGCGCCGATCCGGTACTCGGCGTGGGCGATGCCGTCGGCGAACGCCAGCCGGCGCAGTACCGCAGCGTTGGTGGCCAGCACCGCCGCCCGGGTGGGCTCGGCCAGCCCCGGGTCGGGGGCAGTGTGACCCATCTCCACGAAGTAGGTGCCGCCGCGCTCGTTGGTGCGCTTGCCGGTGGCGGAGGCGAACCGGACCTCCCCACCCTGTACCAGCGACTCGACCGAGATCTCATGGCCGGTGACAAGCTGCTCCAGCAGCACCGGCTCGTCGGCGTCGTACTCGCCCAGCGTGGCCAGCAGCTCGGCCCGGTCGACGACCCGGCGTACGCCCGAGCTGGCCTCCCCGCGCAGCGGCTTGACCACCGCCGGGAAGTCCGTCCATTCCTGGGCGCGCGCAAGCCTGTCGGCGGGCGGCAGCAGCCAGGACACCGGGCCGTGCTCGGCCTGGTACCGCCGCTGCAACAGCTTGTTGCGGCATACCCGGCTGGCCCGCAGACCCGGCGAGGGCAGGCCGAGGTAGTCGGTGACGACCCCGGCGGCCTCGACGAAGTCCTCCCCGACCGCGACCACGGCCCGGACCCGGTGGTCGCGCTGCCAGCGGATGACCTGGTCCAGCACCTCCTCGTGCCGGTCGCCGGCCAGCCAGGCCAGCTCGGCGACGCCGGCGAGCGGGTGGCCGGCGTTCTCCCGGCGGGCGGTGTCGTAGCGGCGATGGCCCGGGGTTGGCGAGTCGATGCCGAGCACGGTGAGCCCGCGCCGGGTCGCGGCGGGGACGAGGTTGGGGTAGCGGGCGGCGAACATCGCGCCGAGCAGCACGACCGCGTCGGCCGTCATCGGTGGGTCCCTTCGGTAAGGAGCTGGGCCACGGAGACCAGCAGGTCATCCGCGCCCGGGGCGGCGAGCACCTGTACGCCGAGCGGAGAGCCGTCGGTGGAGTGGCCCAGTGGTAGGGCCAGTACGGGCAGCCGGCCGATGTTGGCCACCAGGGTCAGCGCGGGTGGGCCGGCGGACAGCGCCACCGAGGTACCGGCTGGGCGGTCGGCCCGATCCGGCAGGTCGGCCTCCAGCGGCATGATCACGATGTCGTACCGGGTACGGAGCAGGTCGGCGAGATACGTCTCGGCGGTACGCTGCCGCTCGCGCAGCGCGGCGTACCGGGCGTCGTCAACCCGGGCGCCGGCCTCGGTCGCGCGCAGCGTGTCGGTGCCGAGATCCACCCCGGCCAGCGGGGCGAGGCTGTCGCGGGCCTCGCGGGCGAGCAGCTCGGCGGCCGGCGCGCGCACCGCCCACAGCTCGGGCAGCGGCGGCTCGGTCACGTCGTGGTCCGCGGCCAGCCGGTCGCGGACCGTTCCGAGCAGCGCGGCCAGCTCCGGATGCAGCGGCTCGCCCGGCGGAGCGCTGACCGCGACCCGGAGCCGCGTCGGGGCCGGTACGGCCGGGAGGTCGAACGCCGTGGCCAGCCGGTAGGTGCGCCACAGCCAGGCCAGGTCGGCCGGGGTACGGGTGACCAGGCCGACCGACTCCAGGCTGGGCGCCACCGCGTGCACCCCGGCGAGCAGCTCCGGCCGCGGCGTGATCCGTAGCGCCGTCACCCCGCAGTACACCGCGGGCCAGCGCAGCGAGCCGCCGGAGTCGGTACCGACCGACACGTCGCAGAGCCCGGCGGCGACCGAGACTGCCGAGCCGGTGCTGGATCCGGCCGCGGACAGCCCTGGATAGGTGGGGTTGGCGCTCGGCCGGACCGTACCGAGCGCGCACTCGGTGGTGCTGACCTTGCCGACGCAGACCAGGCTGCGGCCGGCGAGCCGGTCGGCCACCTCGGCTGACCGGGTGGGATAGCGGCGGTAGCCGGACCGGATGCCGAGCCTGGTCGGGTGGCCGGCCACGTCGATGGTGTCCTTGTACGTGACCGATGGTGCCCATGGCAGCGCTGGGCTGGCCGAGTCGCCGGGCCGCCAGTCGGTGAACGCCCGGACCTCGGGGTCCCGCGCGCGGATGTGCTCGACCAGCTCCCGCCGGTACTCCTCCGGGTCCAGGTCGCCGGCCGCGAGCCGGCGGCGGCGCTCGGCCAGCGGCAGCAGCAGCGGGGACGTGAGCGCTGTCATTGCCGCACCAGCGTGGGAGTCTTGGCCGTCCGCGAGCTGGTCTCCAACCGGTCCACCAGCCGCACCCGGAAGGTGTCCTCCTCGCCGCGCAGCGCGAACCGCAGGTCAATCTGGGAGCCCAGCAGCCGCTCGCGCACCGCACCGGCGTCCGCGCCGCTCCCGACCAGCCGGATCTCCAGGACCTCCGCCGGCCCGTCGGCGACCAGCGCCGCCTGTGCTGCCTGGACGCCCGGCGCGATGCGGGCCAGCTCGACCAGCTCCCACGGGCTGACCAGCGTGCCGGCGAACTTGATCAGCGCTCCCTCGCGGCCGAGCACCCTCAGCGCCAGCCCGCCCCGGCCGCAGCGGCACTCGGCCAGCTCGGCCCGGTCGCCGATGCGGTACCGGATGACCGGGCTCACCGCCGCCTCGTGCAGCGTGCTGACCAGCACCGCGCCGTCGACCAGCTCGACGTGCTGGTACGGCAGCACGTGGAAGGTGTCCACCGCGCAGTCCGGGCCGTTGTGGCCGATCACCCACGTCTCGGTGGAGCCGTAGTTGCCCCACAGGCCCAGGTGGGGCGCGTGGCTGTCGCGCAGCCGCAGCAGCTCGGGATCGCACGCCTCCCCGAAGAAGATCGCCGCGCGGAGCTGGCCGAGCAGCGGGTGTCCGGTCCGCAGCACGCTGGCGAGCTGCGACGGCGTACCGGCGAGCGCAGTGGTGCCGTGGCGCCGCAAGAAGCCCAGCCACTGGGCCAGCTCGTCCTCAGCCACATGTCCGAGGCCGATGACGTCGGCCCCGCAGTGCTCGGCGACCCGGTTGTAGAAGTAGTGCGCCGACCACAGCCGGCCCGGCATGGCCAGGTTCGCGAACACGTCGTCGGGGCCGAGCGGCCGCCAGTGCGGCAGCAGCGCCGGCAGGTGCATCTCGCACGGTATCCAGGCGATCTTCGGCTCGGCGGTGCTGCCCCCGCTGGTGAACAGGTACGCCCCCGTGGGCCGGGGCACCGTCCGCGCGGCCTTCAGCGCCGACGCGGTGACGTCCTCGCGGGTCATCTCCGGCACCACGGCGAGGTCGAAGTCGCCGTCGAGGTCGAGCCCGGCGTACTTGCGGGCGAAGTACGGGTGCTGTGCGGCGGCCCGGCGCACCAGCTCGCGCAGCGCCTCGGTTTGGGTGGTCATGCCGGCTCCTTCAGCGGCTCAACGATGCGCGGCCGCTGCCACGGCGGCAGGGCACGGGCGGCGTCCTCCAGCGCGGTGAGCAGCCGCGGGTCGGCGGTCTCTGCGCACACGCTGAACCACTCCCCGCGCAGCTCGTCCCGTTCCGGCCGGCAGCCGAAGGCGACGTCGGGGACCGCGTCGGCGAGCTGGGCGTGGACGTGGTCGAGGTTGACCCGCCGGCCGTTGACCTTGACCAGGCGGCTGCGCCGCCCGAGCCACCGAAACGTCCGGCCGTCGAGGACCCGGACCAGGTCGTCGGTCTCGATCTCGGCCGGCTGTGGCATCCCGGCCCGGCGGGCGAGGCGCGGGCTGCGCACCCGCAGCCGCTCCACCCCCGCCCCCAGGCCCGCGCCGAACCACACGTCGGCCGCCAGCGTCCAGTCGGTGTCGTTGACGCCGTGGCGCCAGCCGATCAGCCCGGTCTCGGTCGACCCGAACAGCTCGACCAGCCGGGCCGTACCGTCGAGCGCGCCGAGCAGCCGGCCGGCGGCCGGGGGCAGCGCCGCGCTGCTGTGTACGACGACCAGCCGGTCCAGGCCGGTGAGCACCGGTACCGCCCGGACCAGCGGCGCGAAGCTCGCCGGCAGCGCGACCACCAGTGGGCGCCGCCACCCGGCCAGCGCGGCCGCCGGCGGGTCGGTCAGCCCGACCTGCCGGCACGGCACGCCCAGCAGCTCCGGCAGCGCCCGCCCCATCAGGTACCCGTACAGGTGCGCCGGCGGGGCGTAGCAGGCGATCCCGTCGATGCCGGCGCCGCACAGCTCCGCCAGGAGACGGGCTTCAGCGTGGATCTGCCCGGCGGTACGCGTCCACCGCACCGGCTCGCCGGTGGTCCCAGTGGTCGCGAACTCCCGCGCCCTCACTGGCCGGCCGCCGCGGGCGGCGCGCCGACCGAAGGTCCGGGCGCCGCGGGGAACGCGGCTCCGAGAACGGCGGCGTCGTGCTGCTTGCGCTCGACCAGCGCGGCGATCGAGGCGACGCTGCGAAACGAGGTGCGCAGGTCGTCCTCGACGAGGTCGACCTCGACGCCGAAGCGCTGCTCGACCAGGCCGACGCAGTCCAGCACGGCGAGGCTGTCGTACCGCTCGGACGAGATCTCGGCGAGCGCCCGCTCGTCGTCGGCGGCGGCCAGTGGCTGTGCTATCAGGCCAGCTACCGTGTCGCGCACCGCCGCGGTCAGCTCAGCGCGGGTCATGAACGTCCTCCTGCTCCCAGGTGTTGGGCGTGAAGTGGTCGGCCGGATCGGTCGGGTGAAACGAGACGAACACCCGGTCCGGCGGGATCCGCGGCCCGAGCACGGCTCGCACCGCGTGCGCGTAGTCCCGCTTGAAGCTGTGGTCGCGGTCCCGCGAGACCAGGCAGCTCACCAGGGCGAAGGATCCGGCGAGCGGGAACGGGCCGCTGTAGACGCGGTCGGCGGGCAGGGTGGCGAAGCGGGTGATCACGTGGTTGACGTCGACCCCTCGGCGACGCCACCACAAGCTCAGCTCCTTGGCGACCCGGCGCTCGAGACGCGGGTCCGCCATCGGCAGCTCGATCGTGGTCGTGGGCATGTGCGGTCCTCAGAGGTTCAGCCGGCGCACCGTGACCGGGGCACCGGCGGCGACAGCGGCGAGCTGCACACCGAGGCAGTCGGCCAGCGGGCCGGCCGGCTGCTGGCTGATCGGGCTCCAGGAGTAGCCGGCGCCGGTTCGCACCTTCGCCAGCAGCCGGCCGAGCCCGGCCCGGTCCACCGGCAGGCCGAGCACCTGCTGGGTCAGCACCGCCTGGTAGGTGGACATCAGGTCCGGCAGCCCGCGCGGTGCGCTGGCGTGCCCGCCGAGCGAGCTGGCCCAGGCTGCCAGGCTCCGCCCGACCCGGAGCGCCGCCTCGGGCTCGCCGAGAAGCTGCAGCACCCGGGCCGCCTGGGCGGTCGCGGACAGCGTCGGCACCGCTCCCGGCACCGGCCGGTACGCGCCGTCTCCCGCGCAGCCGGCCACGAACCGCAGCGCGCCCGCGACGTCCAGCACCTCGGCCGGGGTCAGCCCGGCGGCCTGCGTGGCCTCCACCGCCGAGGCGGTGGACACCAGGTCCGAGCCGCGGCCGAGCCAGTACCCGTAGCCGCCGTCAGGGTTTTGCAGGTCCCGCAACCACCCGGCCAGCCGCGCACCGTCCAGCCGCTCGCCAACAGTGGCCAGCGCCTCGACCGCCCACAGCGTGCAGCGGACCTCGGCGCCGCGGCCGGGCATGTACATGATGCCGCCCTCGTAGGGCAGGTGCGCCGCGTGCAGCCAGCCGGCGAGCGCTGCCCGGTCCGGACCGGTACCGGTGATCAGCGCCGCCGCCGTGGCGAGGCTGTCCCCCGCCGCTGCCGGGTCGCGGTAGGTGAAGCCGGAGCCGGGAAGCTGGCAGCTACGGACGAACCGGGCGACCCCAGCTCGCCGTGCACCGGTCAGCCGGTGACCGAGCGTGTCCAGCGCGCCGACCGCGGAGAAGCAGGCCCATACGTCGGCCCGCCCGTAGCCGACCCATCGCTCGTACCCGCCCGTGGGCAGCCACCGCTCGGACAGCCACCGCCGCACCGCGGCGACGTCGGCCGGCCCGGCCCCGAGCGCGGCCAGCGCCCGGACCGCCCGGAACGTCGCCCACGCGCACGAGGCCGCCCCAGGACCGAACCCGAACCCGCCGTCCGGGCACTGCTGATGGCGCAGCCACCGGACCAGCTCCGCGGTACGCCACGGCGGTCCGGCGGCTCCCGCGTTGCCGCGTGTGCCGGCCCCGCTAACGGCGGCTCGCCAGGCCAGCGCGCCGTAGTACCCCGCCCGCACGTCCGGCCGGTCGTCCCCCGGCTGCCAGCCCAGGCCGCCGGACTCGTGTTGGGTCGCGGCGAGCCACCCGGCCAGCGCCTCGACCCGGGGCACCGGCGCGCCCAGCGCCTCGGCGTAGGTGCGGCACGCGTAGTACGTCGCCCAGATGTCCGCGGACTGGCCGGGCGTCATGGCAAACCCGCCGTCGTCGGTACGCAGCTGGTCCAGCCACTCGCCCAGCTTGTCAAGATGAGGCACCGGCTCGCCCAGGTCGCGCAGCGCCTGCGAGCAGTAGTACGTGGCCCACGCGTCCGAGGGCAGCCCGCGCTGCCAGGCGAACCCGCCGTCGGCGTTCTGCCGCGACCGCAGGTACCCGGCCACCCCGTCAGCATCGGCAGGGTTGTCCCCGAGCCAGGCCAGGGTGCGTACCGCGGCGTAGCTGCACCACAGGTCCGCGTCCCCCTGGCGGGCGCCCCCATCGCCCAGCACGGTCATGACAGTGTCACCACGTTCGTCCGCTTCCAGCTCTTCTGGCTGCCGCCGGACTTGCTGGTGGCCGGGAGCTGGCTGACCACGACCACCTGGTCCCACTGGATCCCGGTCGCGGCGAACCGGCGGCTCACCGCGGCCACCAGCTCGTCGTCCGCGGCGGCCACGTCGACGTCCTTCTCCAGCACCAGCCGGCCGCCGCTGCCGTCGCCGAGCATCTGGATGAGGTAGCCGGTGAGCCGCGGGTCGTCGTAGACCAGCGAGCCGACCAGGTGCTCGTCCAGCGCCTGCCCGTGCAGCGCGATGCCGTCGGTGCGCCGGCCGTGTATCCGAAGGGTCGGCAGCGGCAGCCCGCAGGGACACGGCTCGGCCGGCACATCGACGAGGTCGCCGGTGCCGAACCGCAGCAGCGGCCGGGCGTAGTTGTTCAGCGTCGTGTCAACCAGCTCACCGCTCCCGCCCGGCACCGCCGGCCCGATCCCGTCCGGCGTCCGCAGCTCCACCAGGTGCCCCGGCAGCAGCAGGTGCATACCGCCGCGTTCGCAGGCTGCCGCGATGGTGCCGGTCTCGGTGCTGCCGTAGGAGCCGTCGAGCACGTCGGCGCCCCAGTCCCGCGCGAGCTTGCGCCGCTGCGCCGGCAGGCACACCTCGCCGAGCAGCATGATCGTGCGTACCGACGCGCGCAGCTCGGCCAGCCGGCCACGGGTCTTCAGCACCCGGGTCCACTGCATGAGCACGCCTGGCGCGGCGAACACCCGCTCTGGCCGGAAGGAGCTGAACACCGCGTCGAGCCGGTCGAAGTCGCAGATGCCCTGGCTGTAGGGGTAGCAGCGCAGCAGGGTGTGGCCGAGGTACTCGCACACACTCGCCACAAAGTCCCCGACCGGGACCACGTCCGACGGCAGCAGCGACGCCACCCGGGTCGGCGTGCGCCCGAGCGCCCGCCGCCAGAGCCCCGCCACGCCGATGACGTTGTGGATGATGTCCTCGGCCAGCCGGGGCGTCGGTGTGGACCGGCCGGACGACCCCGAGCTGTGGTAGTACTTGATGACGTCGGGCAGGTCGGGGATCTCGAAGTCCGCCGGCCGGGCTTTCAGCGCGTCCTTCTCGGTGACCGGCAGCCGGTCCAGGTCGCGGTCGGCGAGGCCGGGCAGGCCGCGGTAGTACGGCACCCGGGCGGCCCGGTTCCACAGCAGCGCCAGCTTCTCCCGCTGGATCTGCCGTACCGTCTCGGGCGCGAAGCCGACTGCCTCCAGCAGCTCGAGCTGGGCGTGCGCGGTCCGGAACGCCGCCCGCGCGGCGGGGTTGTTCAGCCACATGTCGTGCCGTCCTTGGCAAGAGACGCTGCCTGCTGGGCAAGCCACCAGCCCTGGCCGGCGTCGGGAAGGGTGTAGACCGGGTCGTGGTACTCGAACTGAAGGTCCAGCGCGGCCGGGTCGCCGCGGTCCACCAGGGTCAGGAAGTGTTTGGTCCAGTACGAGATGCCAAGCTCGCGGTCGTAGCGGGTGACCTGATGCACCCAGCGCTTGCCGGCGTACGGCACGTCGCAGACCAGCCGCGGCGTCGCGAAGCCGGGCAGGTAGCCCATGATCTTGTCCTGCAGGTCCTGCGCCTCGGCGAGCGACAGCCGCCAGTGCTCGCAGTTCGGCACGATGTCGCAGAGGTAGAAGTAGTACGGCATCACCCCAGCGCTGTCGAGCAGCGCGAAGCACAGGTCGAGCAGCTGGCGCGGGGAGTCGTTCACCCCGCGCAGCAGCACCCCTTGGTTGCGCACGTCCCGGATGCCGGTTGCCAACATGCTCCGGCAGGCCTCGGCGACCAGCGGCGTCACCTGCTGCGCGGCGTTGGCGTGGGTGTGGATGGCCACCTGCACCCCGCGCCGGACCGCGGTGGTCGCCACCCTGGTGAGCCCGGCCTGTACCTCGTCGGTGAGCCAATGCTGCGGCAGGCCGATCAGCGCCTTGGTGGCGAGCCGGATGTCGCGGATGTGGTCGATGTCGAGGAGCTGCAGGAGGAACGCCTCGAGCCGCGGCCACGGCAGGTTCGCCACGTCCCCGCCGGAGACGACGACGTCGCGCACCGACGGCGTTGCCGTGAGGTAGGCGACGATCTGGCTGAGCCGGTCGACCGGGCGCAGCGCGAACCGCTGCTTGACCACCTGCGTCGTCGACGGCCCGACCAGATCCATGCGGGTGCAGTGGCCGCAGTACTGCGGGCAGGTCGACACCACCTCGGCCAGCACCTTGGTCGGGTACCGGTGGGTCAGCCCTTCGACGACCCACATCTCCGACTCGTGCAGCGAGTCGCGGCTGGCCACCGGGTGGCTCGGCCACTCTGGATGCCGGTCGGAGAACACCGGCAGCATGTACCGCCGTACCGGGTCCGCGTACAGGCTCTCGGTGTCCGGCCGGGCGTGCGGCACCATCGTGTTGATCATCTGCGGCGGTAGCAGCAGCGACATGGTGGCGCTTTCGGCCTGGTCGCGCACCAGGTCGGCGTAGAAGGCGTCGCTGACCAGGTCGCCGTACACCGCGCGCAGGTGCCGCGCGTTCTTCACGCAATGCGCGCGCTGCCACTGTGGGCTGCGCCACTCGGCCGTCGTCACGTCGCGCCAGCCGGGCAGCCTGCGCCAGTCCGGTTCGACCGGTATATGGCGGCGGTACTCGTACATCCCTGCCCCATTCGTTTCTCGGGCTAGCCCGTCCAGCCCGAGCCAAGGAGGCGGCCCAGCACGGCGTGAGACGAACGTGAGAAGGACCTCAGCACGCATGTCCGGACGAACGTCTCCCGTTCGACTGCGGTGAGCAGCTTCGCGTTCTTACGAACCCCCCGTTGCCGGTCCTCCCCGTGCCGCGGGGCCCAGCGAGCCTCGGCGACACCGCTACAGAGGGGCCGGCTCGCGGTTAAATACCGGCCGCGTCCATACGTGAGGAGAAGCGGACCGTGACGCGCGACATGTCCAGCCGTCGCCGTGTGCAGCGGAAGGCGACCGTCGCCGCTCGGCGGTGGTCAGGTTGGTGGGTGAGCCACGGGCGCGTGGCGTTGACGCCGCGGCGAGGTCGAGCAGCGCGGGGGCCCGTCGTCGCCGACTGACCTGGTGGTAGCTGCCGCCGAGGCTCTCGGCGGACGACGCCAGCGTCAGGACTCACCAGGTCCTTGCTACGACCTTTACGGCGGCGCCACCCGCCTGAGTCTTACCGCGGCGCCGCCCGCGAGCCTGGGCAGGTCAGCCCAGCGTGCCGACGTGGGGCACTCCCATCGTCCCGGAGAGCCATCTCGCTATCGGTGCCACGGCGAGGACGCTGCCGTCCCCGTAGACCCTTACTACCTCGCGCTGGCTCGTCCTGATGGAGATGTAGTAACGACCGTCCCCATCGACGCCGGCCTGGGTCTCGCCCAGATTCGTGGTGAGCCCGCTGATGTGCTTTCGGCCGTCTCCGCTGGTGTCAAGCTGGCCATAGGTGTACCTGATGTACCAGCGGGTGTGCGCCGGCCCGGGCAGGCCATCCCAGCGCCGGTTTTCCCACCCTCCTGTTCGAATGTCGTCACGCACCTTCCCGGCTGGTGCGAGGTGGAGGGTGCTGCCGGGCTCGTACCGGCTAAGCTCGTCGTTCTGCCTGGCCGACAGGTAGCTGAGGATGTGCACCCAGATCTCCGGGGGCAGCTCCGCCATCACCTGCTGCCGGGTGTCGGCAGGCAGGCTGTGCCACACCTGGTCGGGACTTCCTTTGGGTTCCATGGTGTCCGCTCCCTCCAGTCAGGTCAGGCTCATCGCGAGCTGCTGGTAGCGCTGGTACTCCTCGTGCAGCCCCGGGTAGCCGACGTACCCGTCCTGCTCCGGCCCGAGGTGCTCGCTGATGCCCTGCACGATCTGCCGCACCGCCTCGACGGCCTCGGCGCAGGCCTGCTGGCGGGCGTCCTGGTCCAGGTCGGTTCGGGTGATCGCCGTCGCCAGCTCGTCGTTGGCCTGGGTCAGGTAGGGCAGCCAGTAGTCGACCTGGGCGGTGAGCCAGCTCGCCTGCTCGTCCCCGGCGCTGCTCTCCTCCGGGCTCGCCTGGTGTGCGCTGGCGAGCTGTTCGGCTGTCACATAGCTGAGCACCTGCTCCTTCAGCTCGGGAGGTAGCAGGTTCCACACATCGTCCGGATTCTGGTCCGGTTGCACATCCGACTCCCCTCGTGCGGCTTTTTGTCCGGAACAACAACTGTCTGTCCACTCCGGTCGACGGGCAACGAGCGGACGGGCACCCAAAGCGCACGGTCATCCGCACCGCCGGGCTTTCCCACGACGCGTCATCGGACGATCGCCGTCAGTGAACGCGAGGCCGTAGGAGCAGGGCAGCGGCCGCGCCGGCCAGGCAGACCACCGCGGTGACCAGGAAGATCTCGCGGTACTCCGCCAGCAGCGCCTGATCGACCGCCTGGCGGTAGGCGGCCAGCCGGCGGGCGTGCTCCGTGGCGGGCACGCCGAACGGGAGCGGCGTGTCCAGCGTCGCGGTGAGCTCGGCGAACCGGTGCAGGCCCCACGCCGACAGCGCGGCCACGCCGATAAGCATCCCGGCCATCCGGGCGACCACGACCGCCGCCGACGCGACCCCGGCCCGCGCCGCCGGCACCGCCCGCAGGACCGCCGCGGACACCGGGGCGATGACCAGGCCTAGCCCGAGCCCGGCCAGCGCCAGGTCGGTGTCCAGCCGGGGCAGGGACAGCGGCCCGAGCACGTGCCGGGCCGCGAGCACACCCGCCGGCCAGCCGGCGACCAGCAGGTACCCGCCCGCGGCGAGCACCAGCCCGGCCGCGGCCACCCACCGCTCCGGGATCCGCACCGCGAGCCAGCCGCCGGCCAGCGCTCCCACCGGCAGCGCGACCAGGAACCGGGTGAGCAGCAGGGCGCCCCCGGTGGCGTCGCGGTCGAGCAGCGTCTGGGCGAAGAGCTGGAGGTCGACCAGCGTCACCATCAGCGCGCAGCCAGCGGCGAAGCTCACCCCGAGACCCGCGGTGAACGGCGGCCAGCGCACGCCCGCCGGGTCGAGCAGCCGGGTGCGCGCCCGCGCCTCCCAGCCGGCGAACGCGGCGAGCACCACCAGGGCCGCCAGCAGCAGGCCGGGGCCAGCGGGCGGCAGCACCCCGCGCTGCGGGTCCGGGTTGTACAGGGCCACGACGAGCAGCGCGAACGCCGCCGCCAGCAGTGCGCCACCCACCGTGTCGACCCGCGGCCGGGCGCCCGGCCCGGCACCGGGCGACGCCGGCCGGCCGGGCGGCACCGTGAGCTGTACCGCCACCGCGGCGAGCAGCACCAGCGGCAGGTTCAGCCAGAACAGCCCGCGCCAGCCCACCAGCGCCGCCACCCCGGCGCCGTACAGCGGGCCGAGCACGCTGCCGAGCTCCTGCGCCGCACCGACCGCGCCCAGGGCGGCCGGGCGCCGCTGTTCGTCCCACAGGTCTGCCACCAGCGCCATCGTCACCGGCAGCAGCGCCCCGCCCGCGACACCCTGCAGGACCCGCCCGGCCACCAGGACGGGCAGCGTCCCGGCCGCGGCGGTGAGGGCGGAGCCGGCGGCGAAGCCCACCAGGCAGGCCTGGATCAGCGGCCGCCGGCCGTACCGGTCGGACAGCTGGCCCAGCAGCGGCATGGCCGCGACGTACCCGAGCAGGTACCCGGTCACGACGGGGGTCGCGCGCTCCAGATGGTTCAGCGGTACGCCGAGGTCGCGCACGATGGCGACCAGCACGGTGACGACGACGTACGCGTCGAGCGCGGCCAGCAGCACACCGACCGCACCGACGCCGACCCCCAGGCGGGCTGACCGGCGGTGAGACCGGTCCGGACCGACCCGGACGGGCGTGACGGACACCCGGTCAGCTCGGCGGGCGGATCGTGGTCGGCCGGTCGTAGTCGGACAGCGTCACGGTGACCACCCCGGGAGCGCCCGTGGTACCGCCCGTGGCGGCGGGGACCTCGAACCGTGCGCGCAGCACACGCGGCCGGTCGGCACCGATCCACAGCGTGCCGGTGACCTGCCCGGTCACGCCGGGTAACAACGGGCCCAGCGCCTGCTGGTCGAAGGTGGCCCGGACCCGGTACGCCGGCTGGCCGCCCACGTCCTCGCGCGCCTCGGTGCGGGCGTCACGTCCCGCCGTCAGCAGCTTGGGTACGCCGCGCTCAGGGTCGAGGATGGCGGACGGGTCGTACACGGCCCGGGTCAACGAGACCGGCAGCCGCTGGTAGCGCCCGGTCGGACCCTTGATGTAGGCCGTG
>DATILL010000019.1:0-24751 GCA_035476575.1 Mycobacteriales bacterium | reverse complement strand
CTGCACCCGCAGCTCGCCGCCCGGCTCGGCGTCGTGGAGGGCGAGCGGCTGCGGGTCACCAGCCGCCGCGGCAGCACCGTCGTGCCGGCCAGGTTGTCCGAGGCGATCCGGCTGGACACCGTGTTCATGCCCTTCCACTGGCCCGGGGTGAACGACCTGACGAACGACGCGCTGGACCCGACGTCCCGGATGCCAGAGTTCAAGGTGTGCGCCGCCCGGGTGGAGCGGGCGTCGTGAGGACCGTCGTGGTGGGTCACGGGATGGCCGGCGCCCGGCTGGTGGAGGACCTGCGCGCGCTCGACCCGGACGCCGCGATCACCGTCTTCGGCGCCGAGCCCGACCCGCCGTACAACCGGATCCTGCTCTCCGACCTGCTCGCCGGCCGGGCTGCCGTCGACGACCTGGTGCTCGGCGGACCGTCCGACGTGGACATCCGGTCCGGCGTCGCGGCGTGCGCGATCGACCGGGCCGGCAAGGTGGTCACCGGCTCGGACGGCAGCCAGGCGCCGTACGACACGCTGGTGCTGGCCACCGGCAGCGACCCGCTGCTGCCGCCGATCGACGGGCTGCGGGTGGACCTGCCCGGCGTGGAGGTGTTCCGCACCCTGGCGGACTGCCGGCGGATCATGGCCCGGCCGACCGGGCGGGCGCTGGTGCTCGGCGGTGGGCTGCTCGGCCTGGAGTCGGCCCGCGGGCTGGCTGGCCGCGGCATCGAGGTCACCGTGGTGCACGCGGCGCCGTTCCTGATGGAGCGGCAGCTCGACCTGGCCGCCGGGCAGGTGCTGGCCCGGACCCTGCGCCAGCTCGGCATCCAGACGTGGGTGGACGCCGCGACCGTGCGGGTGCTCGGCGAGGACCGCTTCCGCGGCCTGCTGCTGGCCGACGGCCGCGAGCTGCACGCGGAGCTGCTGGTCGTCTCCTGCGGTGTCCGGCCGAACACCGGGCTGGCCCGCGCGGCCGGGCTGGCGGTGGGGCGCGGCATCGTGGTGGACGAGACGATGCGGTCGGTCACCGACGGCTCGATCTACGCGGTCGGCGAGTGCGCCGAGTACGCCGGCCAGGTGCACGGGCTGGTCGCGCCGTCCTGGGAGCAGGCCGCGGTGGCCGCCGCCCGGATCAGCGGCGTCGACCCGGCCGCCCGCTACCTCGGCTCGAAGCTGGTCACCCGGCTGAAGGCGGCCGGCATCGAGCTGGCCGCGATGGGCGACACCCAGGTCGCCGACGACGCGGGTGACGACGGCCCGGAGGTGGTCAGCTTCATCGACCCCACCCGCGGCACCTACAAGAAGGTGGTGATCCGCGACGGCCGGCTGGTCGGCGCGATCCTGCTAGGCGACGTGTCGACGGTGGGGACCGTGACCCAGCTCTACGACCGGGAGGGCGCGTTACCACCGGACCGGCTGGGCCTGCTGTTCACCGGGCTGGCCGGCCAGGGGCCGCCACCGGACCCGATGAGCCTGCCGGACCGGGCCACCGTGTGCCAGTGCAACTCGGTCAGCAAGAGCGCCATCGCGGCCTGCGTGCTGGCCGGCGCCCGCACTGTCGCCGACGTGGCGGCCGGCACCCGCGCCGGCACCGGCTGCGGCACCTGCCGGGACACCGTGGCGGCACTGGTCCAGGGACTGTCCACATGCGACGCCGAGCCGGCGGTCGCGACGGCGTAAGGAAGGTGCGGGCGTGACCAGACATCTGGTGATCATCGGCAACGGGATGGTGGGCCAGCGGCTGGCCGAGCTGGTGCGCGCCCGGGACACCGACCGGGTCTGGCGGTTAACCGTGCTCAGCGAAGAGGCCCGGCCGGCGTACGACCGGATGCACCTGTCCGACTACCTGGCCGGCAAGACCGCCGAGGAGCTGTCCCTGGTGCCGGCCGGCTTCTACGACGACGCGGACGCGATCGAGCTGGCGCTCGGCGAGGCCGCAGTCGGCATCGACCGGGCGCACCGGACGGTCCGAACCTCGCTCGGCCGGACGATCGGCTACGACGCCCTGGTCCTGGCCACCGGGTCGGCGCCGTTCGTGCCGCCGGTGCCGGGCGCGGGCTCCCCCAACTGTTTCGTCTACCGGACGCTGGACGACCTCGACGCGATCCGGGCCGCCGCCGTCGGGGCACGGGCCGGCGCGGTGGTCGGAGGGGGGCTGCTCGGCCTGGAGGCCGCCACCGCACTGCGCGCGCTCGGCCTGGACACGCACGTGGTCGAGATGGCGCCCCGGCTGATGCCGGCCCAGGTGGACGACGGCGGCGGCGAGGCGCTGCGGCAGCGGATCGCCGAGCTCGGCGTAGAGCTTCACCTGGCCGCCCGGACCGAACGCATCGAGCCCACCGCCGCGGCTTCCAGCTCGCGCTCGGCATGCGGGGCAGGGCTCACCGTGCACTTCGCCGAGGGCGAGCCGCTGGCCGTCGACCTGGTCGTCTTCTCCGCCGGCGTCCGGCCGCGCGACGAGCCGGCCCGCTCGGCCGGGCTGCCGACGGCCGAGCGGGGCGGCGTCCTGGTCGACCTCACCTGTCGCACCGCGGACCCGCACATCTGGGCGGTTGGCGAGTGCGCCGCGGTCGAGGGCCGCTGCTACGGCCTGGTCGCCCCCGGGTACGCGATGGCCGAGGTGGCCTGCGACCAGCTTTTCGGCGGCACGGCGGAGCTGGCCACCCCCGACACCTCGACCACCCTGAAGGTGCTCGGCGTGGACGTGGCCAGCTTCGGCGACGCGAACGGCAGCTCCGCGGGCGCGCTGGAGGTCGTCTACGCCGACCCGGTCCGCGCGGTCTACAAGAAGCTGGTGGTCAGCGACGACGCGCAGACCCTGCTGGGCGGTGTGCTGGTGGGCGACGCCTCGGCGTACCTGGTGCTCCGCGCGCTGGTCGGCCGGCAGCTTCCGGCCAGCCCGGAGGAGCTGCTCTTCCCCGGCGGGCGGGGAGCCGAGCTCACGCTGTCCGACGACGCCCAGGTCTGTAGCTGCAACACGGTCACCAAGGGCGAGATCATCACCGCCGTCCGCGAGCACGGGCTGACCGACGTACCCGGCATCAAGGCCTGCACCAGGGCCGGCACGACCTGCGCAAGCTGCGTGCCGATGCTGAAGAGCCTGCTGGCCGAGGCCGGGGTGAGCGTCAGCAAGGCGGTGTGCGAACACCTCGGGTACAGCCGGGCCGAGCTGTTCGACATCGTCCGGGTCACCGGGATCCGGACCTTCTCCGCGCTCATCGCGGCCTACGGCCGGGGCCGGGGCTGCGACCTGTGCAAGCCCGCGGTGGCCTCCATCCTGGCCAGCCTGGGCAGCGGCCACATCCTGGCCGGAGAGCAGGCGGCGCTGCAGGACACCAACGACCACTTCCTGGCCAACATGCAGAAGAACGGGTCGTACTCGGTCGTGCCGCGAGTGCCCGGCGGCGAGATCACCCCGGAGAAGCTGATCGTGCTCGGCGAGGTGGCCCGTGACTTCGGGCTCTACACGAAGATCACCGGCGGGCAGCGGATCGACCTGTTCGGCGCCCGGGTCGAGCAGCTTCCACACATCTGGCGGCGGCTGGTGGACGCCGGCTTCGAGTCCGGCCACGCCTACGGCAAGGCGCTGCGCACGGTCAAGTCCTGTGTCGGCTCGACCTGGTGCCGCTACGGCGTGCAAGACTCCGTCGGGATGGCGATCAGGCTGGAGCTGCGGTACCGCGGGCTGCGCGCGCCGCACAAGATCAAGCTCGGCGTCTCCGGCTGCGCCCGCGAGTGCGCCGAGGCACGCAGCAAGGACGTCGGCGTCATCGCCACCGAGCACGGCTGGAACCTCTACGTCGGCGGCAACGGCGGCTTCAGCCCGCGGCACGCCGACCTGTTCCTGTCCGACGTGGACACCGAGACGCTGGTCCGGACCATCGACCGGTTCCTGATGTTCTACATCCGCACGGCCGACCGGCTGCAGCGCACCGCGAGCTGGCTGACCAGCCTGGACGGCGGGCTCGACTACCTGCGCCGGGTCATCGTCGACGACGACCTTGGCCTGGCCGCCGAGCTCGACGCCGCGATGGGGCGCCACGTCGCCTCGTACTCCGACGAGTGGCGGGACACCCTGGCAGACCCAGACAAGCTCGGCCGGTTTGTGTCCTTCGTGAACGCGCCCGACCAGCCCGACCCCAGCATCGTCTTCGTCCCCGAGCGCGGCCAGGTCCGGCCGGCGCGCGGTGCGGAGCGGATGCTGGTGGCCGGGCCAACCCTGCCGGTGGTGAGCAGCTCATGACGAACGCAACCCGTCCGGCCGAGCCGACCGTTGTCGAGTCAGACCGGTCCAGCACACGGTGGACGGCGGTCTGCAGGTACGACGGCCTGCAGCCGGAACGCGGCGCGTGCGCGCTGCTCGGGGGAGGCCAGGTCGCCGTGTTCCGGCTCTGGGACGGCTCGGTGCGCGCGGTCAGCAACTACGACCCGTTCACCGGGGCGTTCGTGCTCTCCCGCGGGATCGTGGGGACAAGGGGGGATGTGCCCGTAGTGTTCTCACCGATGCTCAAGCATGCCTTCGACCTGTGCAGCGGGGCGGCGCTGGACGACCCCGCGGTGAGGCTGGCGGTCTACCCGGTGCGGGTGCGCGACGGCTGGGTCGAGGTCGCCGCTGAGGTCACCCCAGCGGTCAGCCCAGCAGTAGCCAGCCCAGCAGTAGCCAGCCCAGCAGCGGCCGGATCATGATGACATCGAACGGCGACGGCGACGGCGACCGGGCCGCGGCGCTGGCCGGCTTCACCATCGCCATCACCGCGGACCGGCGGCGCGAGGAGCTGGCCACGCTGCTGGAGCGGCGCGGTGCGCGGATCGTGCAGGTTCCCGCGGTCCGGATCGTGCCGCTGGCCGATGACGCTGCCGTGCTGGCGGCCACCCAGTCCTGTGTGGACAACCATCTCGACGACGTCGTGGTGACCACCGGGATCGGCTTCCGGAGCTGGCTGGAGGCCGCCCGGAGCTGGGACTATGCCGAGCCGCTGCTGGACCGGCTGGCCGCCGCCCGGGTGCTCACCCGCGGCCCGAAGGCCACCGGTGCGGTGCGCGCCGCCGGGCTGGCCGAGGGCTGGTCGGCGGCCACCGAGACGGTCGAGGAGATGCGCGAGTACCTGGCCGGCCAGGACCTCACCGGCCGCCGGATCGCGGTCCAGCTGCACGGCGGCACGCTGCCGGAGTTCTGCCAGGCGCTGCGGGCCGCCGGGGCGGACGTGATCGAGGTGCCGGTGTACCGCTGGCTGCCGCCCGCCGACCCCGAGCCGCTGCGCCGCCTGGTGGAACAGATCGCCAACCAGCAGGTCGACGCGGTGGCGTTCACCAGCGCGCCCGCGGTGATGAACCTGCTGTACCAGGCCGAGCGGGACGGCCGGCACGGTGCGCTGGTGGAGGCGCTGCGCGGCCCGGTGCTGGCCGCCTGCGTCGGGCCGGTCTGCGCCGAGCCGCTGGGCCGGCTGGGCGTCAGCTCGCTGCAGCCGGACCGCGGCCGGATCGGCAGCCTGGCCCGGGCGATCACCGCCGCGCTCCCCCACCGGGCCGTGCGGGCCATTGCGGCCGGCCACAGGCTGGACGTCCGCGGCCACGCGGTGCTGGTCGACGACGAGATGGTGCCGGTGCCGCCGGCCCCGATCGCCGTGCTGCGGGCGCTGGCCCAGGCGCCGCACCGGGTGCACTCCCGGGACGAGCTGCGCCGGGTGGTCTGCCGGGGGTCCACTGTGGACGACCACGCCGTCGAGGTGGCGGTAGCCCGGCTGCGCGCGGCCCTGGGCGACAGCTCGATCGTGCGTACCGTGGTCAAGCGAGGGTACCGGCTGGCTCCCGCCGCCGAGCGGGAGACCGGATGACGCCCACCCTGCTCGCCGTCGCGCACGGCAGCCGTGACCGGCGCGGCGCGGCCGCGGTGGAGGCGCTGCTGGACCGGGTGCGGGCGCTACGGCCGGGCTTGCCGGTGCGGCTGGCGTACGTCGAGCTGGCCGCGCCGCTGCTGCCGGACGTGCTGGCCGAGCTGGACGGCGACCCAGCCGTGGTCGTGCCGTTGCTGCTCGCGGCCGGCTACCACACCAAGGCCGACATCCGGGGCCGGGTGCCGGCCGGCACGCCGGTGGCCCCGGCGCTCGGCCCGCACCCGCTGCTGGCCCGGGCGCTGGCCGGGCGGCTGCGCGGGGCAGGCTGGCGGCCGGGCGAGCCGGTGGTCCTCGCCGCGGCCGGCTCCGGCGACGGCGAGTCGGTGGCCGCGGCCCGCACCACCGCGCGGCTGCTGACCGGCCTGACCGGGTCACCGGCCGTGGCGGCGTTCGCGGCGTCCGCGCGGCCGGGGATCCCCGCGGCGGTGACGGCGCTGCGGGCACGGTACCCCGGCCAGCGGGTCGCGGTGGCGGCGTACCTGATAGCCCCCGGGCGGTTCGCCGACGCGGTGGCGGCGGTGCCGGCCGACGTACGGGGCGAGCCGCTCGGCGCGCACGACGCGGTCGCGGCGCTGGTCCTGCGGCGCTACGACGAGGCTTGGCGGTACGCCTGCGCCCCCCGGCCGGACGTCCGTCCCTGGTCCGCCTCGGACCTGTCCGTGCTAGCCGCGGCCGCGCATAGCTGACCAGCAGCAATCACCCTGGGTGACGGCATTTTTCGGACTTTGTGTCCGAACCCGACAGCAGGTCCATGATCATTCGGATAGCCTGCCTGCGCCATCATCCTTTTGGGGGAACTTATGACTGTTGCTGACTCCACAGCGTTGCTATCCCGATTAGACGGCGGCCGACGGCCACGTGCCGGCCTAGTCGCCGCCTGCGTCGCCGGCATCGTCGGCGCCGCCGCTCTTGTGGTCGCCGTCGCGCCTGCCGGCGCCGCCACCCAGCAGGTGCTCGCCTACGTCGCCGGCTACGACAGCGGCGACGTCACCGTCATCAACACGGCCACCAACACCGTCACCGCGACCATCCCGGCCGGCGTCGGCGCCTCGCCGTACGGCGTGTCGGTGGCCGTCGAGGGCACCCGCGCGTACGCGACCAACACCCGCGCCGGCACGCTCGCCGTGATCGACACGCTGGCCAACTCGCTGCTGACCACCGTCCCGGTCGGTGTGCAGCCGTACAGCGTCGCGGTCTCGCCGGACGGCGGGCACGTCTACGTGACGAACTTCGAGTCCGGCACGGTGTCGGTGGTGGATGCCGCCACGCTCACCGTGACCGCGACGGTGCCGGTCAACTCCCATCCGGACGGCATCGCGGTCAGCCCGAACGGCGCCACGCTGTACGTCGCCAACAACGTGGCCGGGCCGGGCACCGTCACCATGGTCGACACCGGCACCAACACGGTCACCGGCACGATCAACGTTGGCACCACGCCGGCCAAGGTGGCGATCACCCCGGACGGCTCGCGGGTGCTGGTCACGAACATGTTCTCCAACAACCTGTCGATCATCGACACGGCCACCAACACGGTCACCGCGACGGTCGGGGTCGGCGGGACGCCGTACGGCCTGGACATCTCGCCCGACGGCAGCCGCGCGTACGTCCCGAGCCGCGCCGACAACTCGCTGTCCATTGTGGACATCCCGAACGCCGTGCAGGTCGCGGCGGTCCCGGTGGGCAGCACGCCGCAGGAGGTCGCGCTCACCCCGAACGGCGCCCGCGCCTACGTCACCAACCTGACGGACGGCACGGTGTCGGTGGTCGACCTGGCCAGCAACGCGGTGACGGGCACGGTCGCGGTGGGCGCGCGCCCGGTCGGGATCGCGATCGCCAAGGTCGGCCCGGCACCGACCAGGCTGACCGCCGGCCAGGCCACGCTGACCGTCCGGCTGCTTGGCTTCACGGTGCACAACCTGAACGCACGGCTCACCGACGCCGAGAGCGGGGCGCCCGTCGCGGGGCAGCCGATCGTGTTCAGCACGGTGACCGGCCGGCGGCTGTGCACCGCCACGACCGGCGCGGACGGGGTGGCCAGGTGTGACGCCGACGTGCCGCTGCTAGTGGGCCTGGCCACGCTGCTGCAGGGGTACACGGCGAGCTACGCGGGGAACAACACCACGCACCAGCCGTCGGCGGCGCATGGCAGCATCGTCCTACTGTAGAAGCGCTACTCCACCCGAAGGCGCGGCCCGCCCCGACGCGTGGGGCGGGCCGTGTCGGCGTTGTGGGTGGCTGCTGGCTGGCGGCGAGTCAAGGCTGGCGGGTCAGGGCTCATGGGTCAGGGCTGGCGGCGCCGGGCCAGGTCAGCGGCACCGACCAGGCCGGCCAGGGGGCCCAGCGCGGCCAACGCCAGCCTGGCGACCGGCCGGAAGCCACGCCCGGCCAGGTGCTGGTCCAGCGCCTCGGTCGCCGAGTCGAGCAGCAGGTCGCCCGCGGTCACCAGCCCCCCGCCGATCACCACGACGTTGGGGTCGAGCACTGCGGCCAGGTTGGCGACGCCCCGGCCGAGCCAACGGCCCATCTCGACGACGATCTCCACCGCGGCGGCGTCACCCTCGCGGGCCGCGGTGGTGACGTGCTCGCCGGTCAGCGCGGCCGGCTGGCCGCCAGCGAGCGCGAGCAGCCGGTGCGCAGTCCGCGGGGACACCTCGGCCAGCTCGCGGGCGTCACGGGCCAGCGCTCGGCCGGAGGCGTACATCTCCCAGCAGCCCCGGTTACCGCAGGCACAGCGCCGGCCGCCCGGCACCACGGTCATGTGGCCGTACTCCGCGGCGACGCCGTACGCGCCGCGGAACAGCGTGCCGGAGACGACCAGCCCGCCACCGATGCCGGTGCCGAGGGTCACGCAGCAGACGACCCGCTCGCCTTGAGCGGTACCGAACCGGTACTCCGCCCAGGCCGCTGCGTTGGCGTCGTTCTCCACGATGACCGGCAGCCGGATCCGCCCGGCCAGCGAGTCCCGCAGCGGCTCGTTCCGCCAGGCGAGGTGAGGGGAGAACAGCACGGTGGCGCGGTCGTTCGCGATCCAGCCGGCCGCGCCGATGCCGACCGCCACCACGTCGTACCGGCCGGCCAGGTCATCGACGACGGCGCAGATGGTGCCCTCGGTCGCGGCGACGTCCTGGCCCGGCGTCGGCCGGCGGACCTCCTCCAGGACGTTGCCGGTCTCGTCCACCACCCCGGCCGCGACCTTGGTCCCGCCGATGTCCACCCCGATGGTCAGTGCCATGCGCGGCAGACTAGTGCAGCGCCGCCGTCCTCCCACCGGCGAACTCACCGACGGCGCCACACGCCCGGTCATGCGACACGTTTTCGGTGTCGGTGGTGCCGGATGGGTTTGCGTTCCGGGTCTATTGATCTGGGTGGCAGGAGCTCGGGTAGCCCGTCTTTTACTGTTCGTATGTCCCAGCCGTTGTGGTGTACGGCGCGGTGGTGAGATGAACAGAGGACCACGCCGTTTGTTTTGGTCGGGTCTGCCGTCGTTGGCCGGGGAAAACACATCCGCGGTCGCGGAGGATGATGGCCCGGCGGGCCGCTCTGACGTGGTGTCGGGAGCCGCAGCCGAGGTCCAGCGGCAGGCTCTCCCCGCTGAGGACGGCGGGGATGACGTGCGTCTGGCAGGCGATCCGTCGGGGTCGGCGGTGGCGGCGTGCTCGGCCCAGCGCCTGTTCCGTTGCGGTGCGGGGCTCGGCCGGGGTCTCGGCGGGCAGCGCCCGGACCGCCTCGGCAACGGTGTGGGCGTGCTCCCGGCCCAGCGGGCGTGCCGGCCACGGCAGCCGCCCCGCCTCACCCGGCCCAAGGCGCAGGTGGTCCCGCAGCCACGTCCTGGTGTTGGGCGCGTCGTGCTCCCTGGCCAGGCCCCCGCGCGTCGGCCACCCCGGGCCAGTGGTAACGCCAGGACGCCGGCCAGCCGGCTGGCCGGCGTGAGCACGCCCACCAAAGCTCGTCCACCTGCGCGTCGGCCAGCCCGAACAACGGCGTGTCGACACGCGAGCCGACGGCCGAGCGAACCTGCCCGACCGCGCGGGTGACGATGACCGACACAGAGCAAGGCTAAACGGGGCCACCGACAAACCGGAACGCGAGCCAACCCGTCCGAAAAGAACAAAGTGAGAAACTACGGTGAGCGAGGCGGAACGCACCCAGCAGTTCCCGATGACCGCCCATCGACGAGGTCGATAAGGCGGCAGCAACACAGCCCGCACCATCCCCCAACAGGTCACCACAACGCCAACAGGTCACCACACCGGCGCCGGAGACAACAACAGGTCACCACAACGCCAACAGGTCACCACACGGGCGGCCCGCACAACAACAGGTCACCACAACGCCGAGAGGTGACCACACGCGAAACTGGCCAGGCCGGCCAGGTCAGTCGAGGTCGATGCGCTGCACGGGCGGGGGCTCGGCGGGCGCGGCAGCCGGCGACCCCGGCCCCAGCGCGGCCCGCAGCGCGGCCAGGAACGCCGTACCAGCCTCGGCGAGCCGGTCGGTCACCTCGGGCCGGTCACCGCGCAGGATCGCGATCAGCCGGCAGACCGGGCAGTACCGGCACTCCTCCGCGCCGGTCGCGGCATGCTCGCCGACGCCGTCTCGGGCAAGATCCTGGACGGCGGACAGCAGCCGCAGCGCCTCAGCCGCTGCCGGCCCGTGCCCGTTGCCACCAGCGCCATCAGCGGCGCCGGTGCCGAACCAGTCCTCCCGCCCGGTCACTGGCGCACCTGCCACAGCTCCGGATCCGGCCGGAACCGCACCCGCAGCCGCCCGCCGGCCAGCCCGGCACCCGACACCTGGCAGCGGCGCAGCACACTGGGCAGGGTGAGCAGCCGGCGGCGCCCGGCGACGGTCAGCACCAGCTCGTCACCGGTCCGGGCCAGCCGCACGTCGTCCCGGTCGGCCAGCGGCAGCGCCACCACCAGCACGAAGTCGTCACCGTCGCGGACCACCCCGACCAGATCCTCCGGCGGCGGCGGGGCGAGCGGGTCGTCGGCGCCGTACAGCTCCGCTGCCAGCTCCCGCAGGGCCACCAGCCCCACCGGCTCGCCCGGCCAGTATCCCGCCAGCCGCACCGGAACCCCGCCGAACGACGCTCGCACCTCGGCGAGCTGCGCCGCCTGTGCCCGGGCCCACCCCGCCAGCCACTCGTCCGCCCCCTCGGCCGGGAACACCCGGTTGGCGATCACCGAGTCGACCCGGTACCCGTACAGCGCCAGGCCGGTCAGCGTGCGCCGTGACTCAGCCACCACCACCGCCTCCGGGGTGAGCACCAGCCGTACGCTCGTCGTCACCGGATCAGCCAGCAGGCCACGCACCTCGGACAGCTCCAGGTGCAGCGCGCCGATCGCGTCCAGCACGCCTTCGGCCGGCAGCGCGGCGGACCCGATCCGGGCGAACCGCATCCCCCGCAGCACCCGGCGGTGGGTGGGGAAGACCCGCTCCATGTACCACGAGAGCGCCTCGGGCAGCGCGAGCAGCCGCAGCGTCTCCGCGGTCGGCGCGCAGTCCACGATGAGCACGTCCCACCGGTCGCTGGCGGCCTGGTCGCGCAGCTCCAGCAGCGCCAGCACCTCGTCCGCACCCGGGAGCACGGCCAGCTCCTCGGCCCGCAGCGGGTCGACCCCACCGCGGGCGAACAGGTCGGTGAGGTAACGCTGCACCTCGCCCCAGCGCAGCTCGAACCGGCGCTGGGTGTCCACCTGCATGGCGAACAGCCCGGTGTCCACCTCGGTCGGCTCCGGGCCGAGCGGCACGCCAAGAGCGTCGGCGAGGGAGTGCGCCGGGTCGCAGGACAACACCAGCGTCTTGTGGCCGCGCCAAGCGGCGTCGACGGCCGTGGCGGCGGCGAGCGTGGTCTTGCCCACCCCACCCTTGCCAGTGAACAGCAGCACGCGCACGGCCGCAGCCTAGGCCATCGGCGTTACGAGGACTTCACGCCGCGTGGTCGTTGCTCGACCCGGCGCTTCAGCTCCTTCAACGCCGTATCCATGATCACCTTCTCGGCCTTGCGCTTGAACATGCCGAGCATCGGGATGGTCAGCTCCACCGACAGGGTGTAGGTAACCAGCGTCCCGTCGTCCTGAACGGCCAGCAGGTACTCCCCGTGCTGCGCCTTCTGCATTTGGCCATGGACCAGCCGCCAGGTGACCTGCTCATCGCCGAGCCACTCGTACTCCAGCACGTAGTCGTCCTTGATCATCCCGGCGTCCAGGGCGAACCGGACCTGCCTGGCCCGGCCGTCCGGGTAGGACTCGAGCACCTCGCACGACTTGGCCGCGCCGACCCAGTCCGGGTACGCCGGGAAGTCCGCGATGACCGCCATGATCTCGGCGGGCGCGGCGTTGATCACGATGGACTGCGACGACTGGTCGGCCATGGCCCGAAGGCTACCCGGTGGCTACCACCGTAAGGCGAACGGCGTACCGGTGCCGTTGAAGTGGCCGACGTTCACGCACTCGGTGCGGCCGATGCGCATCCGCCGCTGCAACGGCTGGTGCACGTGGCCGAACAGCATGTACCGCGGCCGGGTGCTGGCGATGGCGTCCAGCACCGCCTCGCTGCCCCGCTCGAACCGGCGGGCCACCACGTCGTAGGTCAGCTCCGGCCGGTCCGGCGGGATGTGGCAGCACAGGACGTCGACCGCGCCGACGGCGGCCACCTTGGCGGCGTACTCCTCCTCCGGCACCTCGTACGGCGTCCGCATCGGCGAGGGCAGCCCGCCGCCCACGAAGCCGAACCGCCAGCCGCCCAGGTCCACCGTCTGCCCGTCCAGCACGGTCACCCCATCCCGGACGAACTCCGGCCAGAGCGCCGGCAGGTCGACGTTGCCGTAGGTGAGGTAGGTGGGGGTCGGGAAGGCGGCGAACACCGCGGCGTACTGCTGCCGCACCGCCGCCTCGATGCGCGCCCGTGGCTCGGCCAGCCGGTCCCACAGTGACCGCGACCAGGCCCGGGCCGCGTCGAACTGCCGGGCCGTGCGCAGCGCGATGTACCGGCTCACCGCCTCGGCGCCGAACAGCTCGCCCATGATGCCGCGCGCGTGGTCGGCGTAGTCGAGGAACAGCAGCAGGTCGCCGAGGCAGAGCAGCGCGTCAGCGCCGTCGCCGGCCCGGGCCAGCGCCCGGTGGTTGCCGTGCACGTCGGAGACCACGTGGACCCGCATCAGACCGCTCCGCTCCTCCGCCGGGCCCGTTCAGCCGCGTGCGGCGCCGGGGCGGCGGTCACCCTCAAGCTCGTCCTTGACCCGCCAGAACACCCGCTTGGCGTGGCGCTGGCGGCGGCGCAGCTCCTGGCCGGCCCGCCGGGGCGAGACCCGCCGGCCGGCCGGGTCTGCCCGCAGGTAGTGGTGCAGCAGGACGCCGTCCCCGAACGGCTCCAACCAGACCTCCATGCTGCCCACCAGCGCACCGGCCACGGTCCACCGGATACCCTGGTCGGCGCGGTCCTGGAAGACTGAGAGCCGCAGGTCAGGCCACCATTCCCGCCAGCGGGACGGCTCGTGCAGCACCGCGGCGACGGCGGCCGGCTCGGCCACCAGAAAGGTCTCATCCATCAGATCAAGCTGTGGCATCGCTCCAACGTAGGACACTGGTCCCAGACATGGACCAGACGTTTGGCAGCGACTGGTTCGAGGCGGGATCCCGCGAGCGGCGGGCGGAGGGCGAGATTCCTCGTTACCCTCCCGTTACTGACGGGTAACTACGGTATGAAATGAGGTCTCCGGTGCGCGAGCTCACGGTCCCACGCACGGTCACCGTCAACGACGACGAGAACCTCACCGACATGGTGTTCGAGCACGCCGCGCAGCGGCCCGACCTGAAGCTGTTCAGCCGCCGGGAGGGCACGGGCTGGGTCGACGTGACCGCGGCGCAGTTCGCCGCGCAGGTCACCGCGGTGGCCAAGGGCTTGGTCGCGGCCGGCGTCACGGCCGGCGACCGGGTCGGCCTGCTGGCCAAGACACGGTACGAGTGGAGCCTGGTCGACTGGGCGATCTGGACCGCCGGCGCGGTGACGGTGCCGATCTACGAGACCTCCAGCGCCGAGCAGACCCAGTGGGTCCTGTCAGACTCCGGCGCGGTCGCCTGCGTGGTCGAGACCGAGGAGCACGCCGCCACCGTCGAGTCGGTGCGCTCGTCGGCGCCGACGCTGCGGCAGGTGTGGCAGCTCGACTCCGGCGCGGTGGACGAGCTGGCCGAGCGGGGCAAGGGGGTCTCCGACGACGAGATCGCCGCCCGGCGGGCCGGCAGCAAGGCCGACAGCGCGGCCACCATCATCTACACCAGCGGCACCACCGGCCGGCCCAAGGGCTGCCTGCTCACCCACCGCAACCTGCTGTTCTCCACCGCCACCGCGGTCGACGAGCTGGACTCGCTGTTCCGCGACAACGCGGCCACCCTGCTGTTCCTGCCGCTGGCGCACGTGTTCGCCCGGCAGATCCAGTGCGGCACGGTGTACCGGGGCATCCGGCTCGGCCACACCGCGGACGTGAAGAACCTGCTGGCCGACCTCGGGGCGTTCAAGCCGACGTTCCTGCTGTCGGTGCCGCGGGTGTTCGAGAAGATCTACAACGGCGCCAAGCAGAAGGCGCACGCCGAGGGCAAGGGCCGGATCTTCGACCTGGCCGAGCGGGTGGCGATCGACTACAGCCGGGCGCTGGACACCGGCGGGCCGGGGCTGCTGCTGCGCGCCAAGCACGCGCTGTGTGACCGGCTGGTCTACAGCCGGCTGCGCGCCGCGCTCGGCGGCCGGTGCGCGGGCGCCATCTCCGGCGGTGCGCCGCTCGGCGAGCGGCTTGGGCACTTCTTCCGCGGCATCGGCGTGCCGGTGCTGGAAGGCTACGGGCTGACCGAGACCGCCTCGGGCACGGCGGTGAACACCAGCCAGGCCATCAAGATCGGCACCGTGGGGCGGCCGATCCCGGGTACCACGGTACGGATCGCCGACGACGGCGAGATCCTGCTGCGCGGCGACAACATCTTCGCCGGGTACTGGAACAACGAGACCGCGACCAAGGAGACCATCGACCCGGACGGCTGGTTCCACACCGGCGACCTTGGCGAGCTGGACAGCGACGGCTTCCTACGCATCACCGGCCGGAAGAAGGAGCTGATCGTCACGGCGGGCGGCAAGAACGTCGCGCCCACCGTGCTGGAGGACCGGCTGCGGTCCCACTGGCTGATCGGGCAGGCGGTGGTCGTCGGCGACCGGCGGCCGTACATCGGTGCGCTGGTCACGATCGACCCGGAGGCCTGGCCGGCCTGGCTGGAGCAGGCCGGCCGGCCCTCCGACGCGACGATCGCCGACCTGCGCGCCGACCCGGACCTGCGCGCCGAGATCCAGGCTGCTGTCGACGAGGCGAACAAGGCGGTGTCGAAGGCCGAGTCGATCCGCCGGTTCCGGGTGCTGCACCGCGACCTCACCGAGGCGGACGGAGAGCTGTCGGCCAAGGGCAGCATCAAGCGGCACGTGGTGCTCAAGGAGTACGCCGACGACGTCGAGGCCATCTACGGCTAGGCCTCCCGGTGGCCCGCCGCCGAACCGGGTGATGGCAGCATGGCTGGCCGCCGTTCCGCCGAGCTACTGTCGAGGTAACCGAACAGGGGGCGGATGACATGCAGTGGATACTCGCGGTGCTCGCGATCGTGGTCCTGCTGAGCGTGATCTCGTTCGTGGTGACGGCGGTGAAGTGGCTGCTGCTCGTCGCGCTGGTCGTGGCGGTCGCCGGCGGCGTCCGGGCGATCATGGGGGGCAGCCGGCGGGCCCGCCTTCCCCGCTGAGCGCGCGCCGGAGCCGGGCGGCCTGGACGTCCCAGCGCCACTCGGCCTCCACCCAGGCGCGGCCCCGGCGACCCATCGCGGCGGCTCGGTCCGGGTTGGCCAGCAGGTCGCCGACCCGGGCGGCCACCTCGCCGACCGCGCGACCGTTCACCACGTAGCCGGTCTGGCCGGGCAGTACGGCGTCCGGGGCGCCGCCGGAGCCGCCGGCCACCACCGGCAGCCCGACCGCGGACGCCTCCAGGTAGACGATGCCCAAGCCCTCGACGTCCAGCCCGGCCCGGCGGGTCCGGCACGGCATGGCGAAGACCTGCCCGGCTGCGTAGTGCGCGGGCAGCTCCTCCCACGGCACCGCTCCGGTGAACACCACGTGGTCGGCCACCTCCAGCCCAGCGGCCAGCCGGCGCAGCCGGGGCAGGTCCGGCCCGCCGCCGACGACCAGCAGCGCGGCGTCGGGCACCCGGGCGCGGATCGCCGGCAGCGCCCGGACCAGCACGTCCTGGCCCTTGCGGGGCACCAGCCGGGACACGCACACGACCGTCGGCCGGTCGGCCAGCCCGAGCCGGCGCCGTACCGCGGCCCCGTCGGTGCCAGCCAGGCCCGGGTGGAACGTGCCGGTGTCCACCCCGGGCGGCACCCGTTCCAGCGCTGCCCGCCGACCCTGCTCCTGCTGGCCCGGATCCCGCTGGCCCAGGCCGCGGGCCAGCAGTGTGCGGGTGTACTCCCCCAGGTACGTCACGACGTCCACGTCGCGGGCGATCCGGCGCAGGAGCTGGCGCGCGCCCGGCAGCATGGCCCAGCCTGTCTCATGCCCGTGCGTGGACGCCACGAGCCGCCGCGCCCCGGCCGCGCGCAGCCCCCGGGCCAGCAGCCCGAGCGGCGCGGCCGCGCCGAACCACACCGTCTCGCACCCCTCCGCCCGGGCGATCGCCCGGGCCCGGCGCAGCACGTCCGGCGTGGGCAGCAGCAGCCCGGTCGGGTACCGCACCACGTCGAACGGCTGGGCCGCGTCGAAGGCCGCCGCGCCATCGTACGTCGAGGCATAGACGACCACCGAGCCGGCCGGCTGGCGCAGCGCGAGCTGGTGCACGAACGCCTGGATCCCGCCTGGCCGGGGCGGGAAGTCGTTGGTCACCACCAACGTCCGGGTCACGGCCCAGCGCCGTCGGCCCGGCGGGCATCGTTGAGGTCGGCATCGTTGAGGTCGGCATCGTTCAGCCGGGACCAGTCCCGGGCCAGCGCGATCCGCTCCGGCCCGGTCGGATGGGTGGCGAAGATCGCGTAGCTGACCGGGCCCGGGTCGAGGTCGGCGATGTTGACGACCGCCAGCGTGCGTTCCATCGCCACAAAACCGGCCGGGTCGCGGGTCAGCTCCAGCGCGTGTACGTCGGCCCGGGCCTCGATCCGCCGGCTGGCCAGCGCGCCCAGCGGGATGGCCAGCAGCGAGCCCGCCGCCGCCAGCGCCAGCAGCAGCGCCACCGACCGCCCATCCGCCGGCCCGCTCACGCCCGCCCGGCGCAGCAGCCACGGCCAGCCGAGCAGCAGGTACGCCGCACAGGCCGCGGCAGCCACCCCGAGGGCGCCGGCCAGGGTGCCGTGCAGCACGTCGTCGCGACGGGCGTGGCCGAGCTCGTGCGCCACCACCAGCCGCACCTCCCGCGGCGACGCCGTGGACAGCAGCGTGTCGTAGACGACGATCCGGCGGGTGGCGCCGAAGCCGGACACGTAGGCGTTCAGCGCGGTGGTGCGCCGTGAGGCGTCCGCGACCAGCACGTCACGGACGGGCACACCATCCCGCTCGGCCAGCGCCAGCAGGGACGTGCGCAGCTCGCCGGCCGGCATCGGAGCGAACCTGTTGAAGATCGGCTCGACCAGCACCGGGAAGAGGTACGACGCCGCGACCACCAGCGCCGCACCGCCGCCGGCCGCCCACAGCCACCAGGTCCGGGGCGCCGCCCGGACGACGGCGTACAGCCCGGCCAGCACGGCCGCGGTGATCCCGGCCCCCAGCGTGAAGCCCTTGGCCGCGTCCACCGCCCAGGAGCCCCAGGCCTGGGTGGACAGGCCGTACCGGCGCAGCACGGTCTCGGCGTACAGCCCGAAGGGCAGGGCGACAAGCTGGCCGAGCGCCGCCAGCGCGACGCTGCCCAGCACCACCTGCCACCCCCAGCCGCCCCCGAACGGCCTGGCCAGCGCGCCGGCCAGGCGGGCGCCCAGCGGCGTCAGCCCGAACCCGCCGGCCACCAGCAGGCCGAGCACCGCGGCGGCGTAGGAGCCGGGCCGGAGCAGCCGGTGGAAGGCCTCCGCGCGGGCGATCTGCGCGGCGGTGAAGTCGCGCGCCGGGTCGACCGGGGTCGCGCCGCCGGGCGGGGTGGGCAGCGGGCGCCACGGCGTGGTCAGGAGCACCACGGCTACGGTGGCGAGGCCCAGCACCACCAGCCCGACCAGCGCACCGCGCCGGCCGGCCAGCAGCTCCGTCACGGCCGGCTCACCGTTCCAGGAGCTCGGTGATGACCGAGGACCGCCAGCGGGTGACGAACTCGGCAGAGCCCATCGACAGGACCGCCCGCATCGCCTGGCCGAGCACGTCCGCCCGGTCGCCGCCGCGGGCCGCGCCGACCTGCCGGTACAGCCGGACCAGGCCGTCCTGCCCGGCCAGGTCCGCGATCAGCCGGCAGGCCAGCCACGACTCCTCGTAGGTCTGCGGCAGCCGCGGGCTGTCAAACCGGTAGTCGGCGTCGGAGGGCAGCGCGGTCGGGTACTCGCCACGCTGGATCTCGGTCCGCAGCTCCTGGGCCGCCAGCGTCACCGGCACCCCCGAGCCGAGGTAGCCGACGTAGTCGGCCAGGCCCTCGACCAGCCAGGTCGGCAGCTCGGGCCCGGTCGCCGCCCGGCTGGCCACGTGGGTGATCTCGTGCCGCAGCACCACCAGCCTGCCGGCTAGGCTGAGCTGGTCCAGGTTGGCCGGGTTGATCACCACCCGCTGCCCCCGCACCTGGCCGGTGACGGCGTCGGTGTAGTCGGCGGTGGCCACCGCGGCGATGTCGTCCAGCGGCCGGGGGTCGCCGATGACCTGGGACATCTCCCGCTGGGTGGCCGGCACGACCACCACCACCCGGCGCGGCCAGTCGGTGCCCCAGACGCGGCTGACGTGCGGCACTGCGTCGTCCACAAGATCGGCCAGCTCGGGCAGCCGGCGCGCCGCGTCGGGATGGGCGAGCAGCAGGCTGTACCGACCCTGGTAGGCCACCACCCGGCCGAAGTCCCACAGTCCCCGCCAGGTCCGGCCGCCCATCGCGACGAAGTCCTCATCCCCGCCGAGGTACCACCCACCGTTGCGCAGCACGAACGTCAGCGCCTGCGGCCGCTCGGTGCAGGTCCCGTCGAAGTCCCGCAGCGAGTAGCACAGCGTGACCTCGGGCGACCAGACCGCCGAGTGGTAGCGGGCGAACCGTTCAGCGGTCACCGGCTGCTCGACCGTCTCGTCCAGCGTGTACCGCCACTGGCCGAGCGGCACCTCTGCCAGGTTGTCGAACAGTCGCGCCTGCCTGGTCCGAAACGCCAGGGTCGCCCGCGGGTCGACGGTGCCGAGGAAGGTCGCCCGGTCACGGTGCAGCAGCGCGCCGGCCCGGCGGTCGAGCAGGGCGCGGACATCGGTGGTGCGGTCCGCAGCCGCGGCCGGGTCGGCGTCGATGCCGCCGCTGTAGTCCGGGGTCGTGGGCCGGCCGGCGGTAGCCGCCTTCGTCGCCGCCACCACCGATGCCTGGGCGCGGAGGTTGGCCCGTTCAGTGGCGGACAGGCCGCGTACGGCGGCCAGCCCGGTGCAGAGCTGCACGCCGAGCACGGCGGCCAGGACGGAGACCAACCAGCGCGGACCGGTCCATGCCGACAGGGATCGGACGCGGGCGCGCACGTCGGACATCGTACGGGTCATCAGGCTGCCCCGGCCATGCATCCCCCGTTGTCCTTGTCGATGTCAGCCTGGCCGGCTGGCCCCGACGAAGTTGGGCCAGTCGATCGGGGCGTACCTCACCACGTCGCCAGAGGTGGGTGCGTGGATCATCAGCCCGGGGCCGACGTAGAGGCCCACGTGGTGGATCGGCGAGTAGAAGAACAGCAGGTCGCCGGGCGCGAGCTGGTCGCGGCTGACGTGCGGTGCCGAGTTGTACTGCTGGGCGCTGGAGTGTGGCAAGGCGATCCCGCCGTGCTGCCAGGCCCACATGGTCAGCCCGGAGCAGTCAAAGCTGGCCGGGCCGGAGGCGGCCCACACGTACGGCTTGCCAACCACGCTCGTCGCCGCCTCCACGGCCGCCCTGGCGGCGGGGGTGTCCGGGCTGGGCAGGTCGCCGATCGAGATCCGGATGCTGCGGTCGGCCCGGCCGAGCACGGCGAGCTCCTGCGCGGACAGCCGGTCGTACAGCGTCCGGTACTCCACGATCTGCCGGGACATGCTGGCCTTCTTGGCCAGCAGGTCGCTGACCTTGGCCCGGGCCTCGCGCAGCGTCCGGTCCGCGTCCGCCTTGGCCTGGTCGGCCCGCGCCTTGAGCCTGGTGACCGTGTTGACGAGCCGGCCGCGCTGCTTGGACACCCGGTCGAGCGCGGCGATCTGGTCCAGGAAGTCCTGCGGCGAGTCGCTGGACAGGAAGGCGGACACCTCGCCAAACGGAGCGAGCTTGTAGACCGCGGACACCACCTTGCTGACCTGACCGGACAGCGCGTCGTACTGCTTGTTGACGACCGTGGACGTCTGGGCAGCCTGCACGGCGGCCACCCTCAGCCTGCCGACGGCGATGCCGGCGTCGTTCACCTGCTCGGAGAGGATCTCGAGCTGCTGGCCGAACTCCCGAACCTTCTGGGCTGCCTCGGCCGCGGTCTTGGGAGTGGTTGGGCGGTTCGGTGCGGCGTCGCTGGCACTGGGGAGCAGGCCAACCAGCAGGGCGGGGACTGCGGTAAGAACCGCGACGCGGACAGGTCGGGGGGTGTGTCTCTTGCTCGCCACAGGGCGGGCGCTCCTTCTTCCGCTCAGCCGCCTACCGAGTTAGCTGACGGGTTCGGGCTGGAAGGACACCCTACGGGCCGCCGGGTCACAGACGGCACCGATTCACCCCAGGGACTTGGGTCCCCGGTTCGAGCTCGGGCAGGGGGCACCCTGGCTCGACTCGGCGGGATCCCCTGGTGCCGCCGATACGCTGGCGGCAGACTGCCAGGGGATCGGCGAAACAGTAGCGGCGGGTAGTCGCTGGAGACAAACACAAGGCGTGATAGGACAACAGAAGTCCGCCCGATCGGGTGACAAGACGGGTCACCCAGCGGCGTGACGGCGACGTCTCCGCGTTGCCTGGCCGACGTCAGGTCGCAACGGCAGGGCGTCCGCCAACCTCTTTTCGGATGGATTGCCGGATAGCTTCGTCTCGGTCACCAGCCGTAGGGGTGGCACCAGCCCGCTCTCGACCAGCACGGCCAGGGCATGACGCTCTGTGTCATCTAGCTCGACGCCACCCAGCCCAACGCCACCCAGCTCGGCGCTGCGCGGCACCGAGCCCAGCAGGCCGGTCACGACGCAGTCACCGCAGGCCACCTCCCGAACCGCGCAGCCTTCGCAGTCGATCAACATGCCGTATCCCCTTCCCTATGGTTCGAACCGGTACAGCGGTTCCAACCGGTACGGCGCCGACCATAGGCAGGGGGTATGACAGGTTCCGCCGCGCTGGTGGCGCGGTGCGGGATCCCGCTGGTAGGGCGGTGCGAGATGAGGCCAGAAGCCGAGGTCAGGAACGTTCGAGGCGGGCGAGCAGGGCGACCGACGGGACAGGGTAGGCGCCGGACCGGCGTATCCCGTTCGCGACCTCCTTGTCCGAGGACACCACCACGACCGGCCGCCCCTCCGGCTCGGCCACCACCAGCCGGCGGACGACGTCGTCCGCGCTCTCGCCGGGCTCGCTGAACAGCACCCGGACCCCACGGGGCGCCTTGGGCGCCACCGGCGGTCGGTCGGAGCCGTCGTACACGCAGGTCACCTCGGCCCCGGTACGGGCGGCCAGCACGGCCAGCGCCCGGGTGAGCCGGCTGCGCTGGATGGCCAACGGCTGGTCGGCCCAGCCGGTCTTGGTGACGTTGTAGCCGTCCACTATGAGGTGAACCTTGGGCAGCTCCAACAACCGGTCGAGCAGCCCCGGGTCGTCACCGCGCGGGGTGATCAGGTCGGCGCTGGCCGCGGCGGTCACCAGGCCGGCGGCGACCGCGTCCCCGGGCCGTTCGTCGGTCGGGGGCACCGCCAGCTCCCGGCGGAGCCCCTGCACCGCACCGGACACCGTCTCCAGCAGCAGCCAGAGCCGGGCGTCGTCGGCGTTGCGGGTGCCCCGACTGGCCCGCCGGGCGGCCTCCACGGCGTCCTCCGTCTCGGCCAGCCGCTGCCGCAGCCGGCGGATCTCGGCCTGCGCCGCGGAGTCGGCGGTGCTGCCGCGACGACGCTCCTCCGCCAGCCCATGCTCGACCGCCGCGGCCGCCCGCTCAGCCGCCCGCATCTGGCCGGTGAGCTGGCGGACCTGCTTACGCAGCGCGTCCGCCTCGGACCGGGCGGCGGCCACCGCCGCGGCCGCCCGCTCGGCACCGTCGTGCAGCGCCAGCCGGGCCTCGTCGAGCTGGGTCTGCAGCTTGGCCACCACCTCGTCCCGCTCGGCGGACCGGCTGCGCTCGGCCTGCTCGGCCAGGGCGAGCTCGGCCCGGGCGACGTACGCCGGCCAGCCCTCCGGTCGGAGCAGGTACGCGAGCGCGGCCAGCTCCACCGGGTTGGCCGCGGCCGGAGCCTGGGCCTGCCGGACCGCCTCGGTGGCCGCCGGCTGGGCCTGCTCGGCCGCCTCGGCGACGCGCAGCCGGAACAGCAGCTCGGTCTCCAGCGCGGCAGCCAGGGACGCGCCGGCCAGCCTGGCCCGCTTGGCCGGCGTGAACCTGGCCACCGCCCGCAGCACGGCCGGCACCTCGTCCGGCGGCATCCTGCCGAGGGTGTCCGCGGCCATTGCCACCACGCGCTGTCGGACCGGCTCGGGCAGGGTCACCGAGGGCTCGGTCACCCTGTATCACGTGCGGCCGGCACTGGAGCCTCCTAGGTGGGCGCGGGCGGTTGCCATCGAGAGTAGCTACCTACCGTCCCTGGGGTACGCCGGACGGGCGATGCCGGACGGGCGACCCAGCCACCTTGTCGCGAAGATCCAGCGGGGACACTCCGACGTGTCGCACCGGATCTTCGCGACGGCTGGCGCCACGACTGGACGGCGCCCGACGGGCGATGCGGCGCGGCGCGGCGGTTGTGTCGGCACCCGCCCCTAACGTCGTTGCCGTGTACGTCCAGGCGTCGTTCGACGAGCTGGGTGAGCCGCTGCGTGAGGTGACCTTCGTGGTGGTCGACCTGGAGACCACCGGCGGCGCCCCCGACTCCAGCGCGATCACCGAGATCGGGGCGGTCAAGGTGCGCGGCGGGCAGGTGCTGGCCGAGTTCCAGACGCTGCTCGACCCGGGTGAGCCGATCCCGGCGTACATCTCGGTGCTGACCGGCATCACCGATGCGATGGTGCTCGGCGCGCCGACGCTGCCCAGCGTGCTGCCGGCGTTCCTGGAGTTCGCCCGGAGCGCGGTGCTGGTGGCGCACAACGCGCCGTTCGACACCGGGTTCCTGAAGGCGGCCTGCACCCGCCTCGGCTACCCCTGGCCGGCGTTCCGGGTGCTCGACACAGCGCTGCTGGCCCGCCGGGTCCTGGTCCACGACGAGGTGCCCAACTGCAGGCTCGGCACGCTGGCCCGGCACTTCGCCGCCGGCACCACGCCGTGCCACCGGGCGCTGGCCGACGCCCGCGCCACCGTCGACGTGCTGCACGGCCTGCTGGAGCGGGTCGGCGGGATCGGCGTGCGGTCCTACGACGAGCTGGTCACCTTCATCCAGCAGGTCAGGCCCGAGCAGCACCACAAGCGGCACCTGGCTGAGCCGCTGCCCAGCGCGCCCGGTGTCTATCTGTTCCGCGACGCGCTGGGCCGCCCGCTGTATGTCGGCAGGAGCCGGGACATCCGCGGCAGGGTCCGGTCGTACTTCACCGCTGGCGAGACCCGGTCCCGGATGGCGGAGATGGTCCGGCTGGCCGAGCGGGTCGACGCCGTGGCCTGCGCGCACGACCTGGAGGCGGAGGTACGCGAGCTGCGGCTGATCGCCGAGCACAGGCCGCGGTACAACCGACGGTCGCGGTCCCCCGAGCGGGCGGTGTGGATCAAGCTCACGGTCGAGCCGTTCCCCCGGCTGTCGCTGGTCCGGCACTCCAGGGTGGACGGGGGCGCCTACCTCGGGCCGTTCGGGTCGCGCAGGCTGGCCGAGCAGGCGGTGGCCGCGGTGTACGACGCGCTGCCGCTGCGCCAGTGCGGCGGCCGGCTGCCCGCGGCGCCCCGTGGAGTCGCCTGTGCGCTGGCCGAGCTGGGCCGCTGCGGTGCGCCCTGCGCCGGCGCCCAGACCGCCGAGCAGTACGGCGGGTATGCCGCCGCGTTCCGGGCCGCGGTGGCCGGTGACATCCGGCCGCTGGTACGGCCGTCGCAGCGCCGGATGGACGCCCTGTCGGCCCAGCGGCGCTACGAGGACGCGGCCATCGTGCGGGACCGGCTCGCCGTGCTGGTCCGCGCCTGCATCCGGATCCAGCGGCTGGCCGCGCTGGTGGCCATCCCGACCCTGGTGGCCGCCCGGCCGGCGTTCGCCGGAGGCTGGGAGCTCGCCGTGGTCCGCCGTGGCCGGCTGGTGGCCGCCGCCACCGTGCCACCCGCGGAACCGCCCCGGCCGCGCGTCGAGGCGATGCTGGCCACGGCGGAGACGGTGCTGCCCGGGGCCGGCGTGCTGCCAGCGGCCAGCGCCGAGGAGAGCGAGTGCGTGCTGCGCTGGCTGGATGGTCCCGGCGTACGGCTGGTCGAGCTCGACGGCGAGTGGTCCTGCCCGGCGTACGGCGCGGAGTGCTGGCGCGGCTGGCTGGACCAGGCGACCCTCCCGGTGTGGTGACCACTACGCCATGTGGTGACCTTTCGTTCCCTGTGGCGCCCGTGTGGTGTCCTGTCGTTGGCCGCGGGCCACGAC